>JANSXS010000039.1 GCA_024742835.1 Paracoccaceae bacterium
ACAGCGTGTAGACCCAAGGCGACCGCAGCCACCGCCCGCGCCCCATCGCGGCGGCGCGATCCGCGGCAAAAGCCACCGCGAACAACAGCGCCACGTAAAGCAGCGCCACAAGGATCATTATATTGAGCGTGGGCACCGCGCCGCCCTACGTTTCGGGGTCGCGGGGCGACTCGTCCTCGGTCTCGGGCAGACGACGAGAGATCACTCCGGCCACACCGGCCAAAAAGATCCAGGCCGCGAAAAGATAGATCATCACGGCCACGGTGCTCAGGCCCGGCGCATCCGGCGTCTCGCCGGATCGCCACAGCAGCGGCAACAGGAAAAGCCCCGCCCCAAGGATCGGCAACAGCCGCGCGGCATCTGCCATGCGGCGGTGACGATAGGTGCGCCGCGCAACGAAAAGGGGGCGTATGTCAAGGCTCATGTCGGGACCAGCGCCCGCACGGCGTCCAGAACCTCGGCATTGGAGAACGGCTTGGTCATATACCGATCCGCCCCGGCGCGCCGCGCCATTTCCAGATCCCTGGCCTGCCCCCGCGCCGACAGCATCAGCACCGGCAGATCCGCAAACCTGGCATCGGCGCGGATCTCGGACAGGATGTCGAAACCGCTTTTGCCCGGCAGCATCACGTCAAGGATCACCACGTCGGGCGCGCGGGCGCGCACCGCGTCCATCGCGTCATGCCCGTTGGCGTGGATCTTTACCTCCCAGCCATCGCGAGACAGGATAAAACTTACCGCCTCGATGATATTCTGCTCATCCTCGATCAGCAGCACCGTCTTCCCCATCCAACCGGCCTCCCCTCCGGTCAAACCCAGCGCCGGTCGACTATTGCCGGTCTGGGCGGCCCTGTCAAAAGGCAAGCCACATCAGACCCCGGTCGCCAGGATCGACGGCTCCCGGCGCGCGGGACAATCACCCATGGCACAGATGCGGCAGGTTGTGCCGACCTGCCGTTCCGGCGCGGCCCCGGCGACGGGCGGGCGCAGCAACATATGCCCGCGCAGCAGTGCTGCGCGATCAAAGCCGGCGGGACGGATTTCCTCGGCCACGGCCAGCGCCTCGATCCGCAAATCGGCCTGGCGCAGAGTGGCGCGCAAAGGGCGCGCGGGCTGCGTCAGCACCTCGTAAAGGGGCCAAAGCGTACAGCCCGCCCCGCCGCGCGGCACCGCAAAGCCCAGCACCGGCTTGCGCAACAGGATGGCACCGGCGCCGTCGGCCACGATCAGACCGACAGGCCCGCCCGCCACCTCTTCGGGCAGCATCGCCAGACGCCGGAACACCTGTGCCAGGGGGCGTCCCGTCGCCTCGGCCAGCGCATCGGGGCCGGGCCCGTGACGAGCGATCAGCTTTTGGACCTGATCCAGCGGCAAGGCGCGCGCATCCTCGACATATTGCGTCAGCGCCTGTGCCGCCAGACCGCGCGCGGGCGTCGTTTCCAGCATGGGGGCACCGGCCACCATCGCATTGATCCTGGTGGCCGCGCCCCAGCCTTCGAGTTGCGGAAAGTGAAACCCGTGATCCTCCAGAAAGGCGTGCAGTTCATCCTGCGGGGATTTGATGTCCGTGCCTGTCTCGGGCGCGCCCTCCAGGTAGCGCATCAGCGCCTCGGCCCCTTCGGACAGGCGTTGGCCGTCCTCGTTGAGATTGCGGTGAAACCGCATCTGCCATTCCGGTTCCAGTTCCTGCGTCTCGGCCAGGATCGCGGCGGTCGAGCGGATCGACGTGGCGGTCGAAATCACCTCGTGCAGTGCCTCGGCGAGTTGTGGATCATGGGCCAGCCGCTCTGTCAGCACCTCGACCGTCCGTTCCAGCCGCCCCCCCCGCCGTGCAAGATCGGCCACGAGACCGGCCCAGCCAGGAAAGCGGCCCACGAATTCCTCGATCCGGTCGCGTTCCGGCGCGGACCCTGCGGCACCTGTCAGATGCGCGCCCGCCGCCTCTTGAAGCGCCGACAGAAGCGCCGCCTCGGCCCCCTCGCTCAGGCTTGCCGGTTCGACCTGTAGTACCTGTGCGATCTGCAAAAGCGTCTTGCCGCCGATTCGACGGCGGTTATGTTCGATAAGATTGAGGTATGAAGGCGAAATACCTGCCCGTTTGGCCAATTCGGATTGCCGCAGGCCGCTGGAAACCCGCTTTTGTCGGATCCGGGTGCCGATCATGCTGCGCTGCGACATCGGCGTTTGTCCTTCCTCTGATGGGCTTTCCGCGACGTTATGAAAAGTAATTTACAGCTTTTCAGGCAAATCTGTCCAACTTTTTTACCAATTAATTGTTTCACCAAAGGCGCTTGTTGCGCAGTTTTCTATCCTGCTGCGATAATAACCCTGCACAAACGTGCCATTCGAAGAGGCAATGAGGAGGCCGTCTTCGTTTTTGACACACAGGGAGGATTTACATGTCCAAGTCAAACTTCACACGGCGTGGTCTGCTCAAGACCGGCGCTGTTACCGGCGCCGGCCTTGCGCTGCCGACATATCTGGCCGCGCAGGAAAGCTACCTCAACGCCCCCACCGGCGCATCCGTGACACTGGGCTTCAACGTTCCGCAATCTGGTCCATATGCCGACGAGGGCGCGGACGAGCTGCGCGCCTATGAACTGGCGGTCGAGCATCTGAACGGCACCGGTGCCGATAACGGTATGCTGGAAACCTTCTCGTCCAAGGCGCTTGAGGGCAATGGTATCCTTGGCAAGGAAGTCAAATACGTCACCGGCGACACGCAGACCAAGTCGGACGCCGCACGCGCCTCTGCCAAATCGATGATCGAAAAAGACGGTGCCATCATGATCACCGGCGGGTCCTCCTCGGGCGTGGCCGTGGCCGTTCAGGCGCTGTGCCAGGAGGCTGGCGTGATCTTCATGGCGGGCCTGACCCACTCCAATGACACCACCGGCAAGGACCGCAAGGCCAACGGTTTCCGCCACTTCTTCAACTCCTACATGTCGGGTGCGGCGCTTGCGCCGGTTCTGGCTGCAAATTACGGCACAGACCGCAAGGCGTATCACCTGACCGCCGACTACAACTGGGGCTACACAACAGAAGAAGCCGTTCGCGCCTCGACCGAGGCCATGGGCTGGGAAACCGTTGCCGCCGTGAAAACGCCGCTGACGCAGACCGACTTCTCGTCCTACATCGCGCCGGTTCTGCAATCGGGTGCCGATACGCTGGTTCTGAACCATTACGGCGGGAACATGGTGAACTCGCTGACCAACGCGGTTCAGTTCGGTCTGCGCGACAAGCAGGTCAACGGCAAGGACTTCCAGATTGTCGTGCCGCTGTACAGCCGCCTGATGGCCAAGGGTGCCGGTGCCAACGTCAAGGGCATCTTCGGCTCCACCAACTGGCACTGGTCGTTGCAGGATGATGCCTCCAAGGCGTTTGTGAAATCCTTCGGCACCAAATACGGCTTCCCGCCCAGCCAGGCGGCGCATACCTGCTACGTGCAGGCGATTCTCTACGCCGATGCGGTCCAGCGCGCGGGCTCCTTCGCGCCCTGCGCCGTTGTCGAGGCGCTGGAAGGGTTCGAGTTCGACGGCATGGGCAATGGCCCGACGCTGTATCGCGCCGAAGATCACCAGTGCTTCAAGGACGTGCTCGTGGTGAAGGGGAAAGAGAACCCGACATCCGAATTCGACCTTCTGGAAATCGTCGAAGTCACGCCGATGGAACAGGTCATGTACGCCCCCGACCACCCGCAGATGGGTGGTGCGGACGCAAGCCTTGGGTCGTGCAATAACGGCGCCTGATCGCCGCGTGACGTTCCGGGTGGGCACCAAGTGCCCACCCTACCCCTGCGCCGGTCCGGCGCCTTTCCGAAAAACATAGGGGCAGACCGATGGAAGCCATCATCCTGCAAATTCTGAACGGCCTGGACAAGGGCTCGGCCTATGCGCTTATCGCGCTTGGCCTGACGCTCATCTTCGGGACGCTCGGCGTTGTGAATTTCGCGCATGGCGCGCTTTTCATGATCGGCGCATTCTGCGCTGTTACACTCAGCCGCATCCTGACGGCGTCTTACACCGTCATCGACGAAAGCCAGACCGATTTCCTGGGCAACCCGCTCAAGGTGGACATGCCCTATGTGCATGACTGGTTCGGACAGGCCACGGGCGATGCGATCATCGACTGGGCGGTGCCGCTGTCGATCCTGTTCGCAATTCCCGTCATGATGCTGATCGGCGTGATCATGGAACGCGGCCTGATCAAGCATTTCTACAACCGGCCACACGCCGACCAGATCCTGGTGACCTTTGGTCTTGCGATCGTGCTTCAGGAAGTGATCAAGTATTACTACGGGGCCAACCCGATCCCGACGCCCGCGCCCGAGGCCTTTGACGGCTCGTTCGATTTCGGGGCGATGCTGGGCTTTGATCCCAACATGATCATCTACCCCTATTGGCGGATCATCTATTTCGTCTTTGCCGCGATCATCATCGGCGGGGTCTTTGCCTTTCTGCAATTCACCACCTTCGGGATGGTTGTGCGCGCCGGCATGGCCGACCGCGACACCGTCAAGCTTCTGGGGATCAATATCGACCGGCGCTTTACCATCATGTTCGGGCTGGCCGCCGCCGTGGCCGGGCTTGCGGGCGTGATGTACACGCCGATCAACTCGCCCAACTACCACATGGGGATGGATTTCCTCGTGCTGAGCTTCGTCGTGGTCGTCGTCGGCGGTATGGGCAGCCTTCCGGGGGCCGTGCTGGCGGGTTTCCTTCTGGGGATCCTTGAAAGCTTTGCGTCGATGGGCGCTGTCCTCGAGATCCTGCCCGGCCTGAACCAGATCATCATCTATCTGGTCGCCATTATCATTCTGTTGACACGTCCGCGCGGCCTTATGGGTCGCAAGGGCGTGATGGAGGACTAAGCCATGCTCGGTCTTGGAAAAAAAGACTTCACCCTGTTGCTGATCGTCGCGGTCATGACGCTTCTGGCGCCGCTTCTCCTGAACCCGTTTCCCGAAAGTTCAGGTCTGGCACAGTTCAACGCGGGCTATCCCGACCTGATGCAGCGGTTCGTGATCTTCGGCATCTTCGCCATCGGGTTCAACATCCTGTTCGGCCTGACCGGCTACCTGTCCTTTGGGCACGCGGCGTTTCTGGGCGTCGGTTCCTACGGGGCGATGTGGATGATGAAGCTGGTCTCTCTCAACGTGATCCCGGCAATCATCATGGCGATCATCGTCGCGGGCATCTTTTCGCTGGCGGTCGGGTATATCTCGTTGCGGCGGTCAGGGATCTACTTTTCGATCCTGACGCTGGCCTTCGCGCAGATGTCCTACGCGCTGGCCTATTCGGTGCTGACCCCGCTCACAGGCGGTGAAACCGGGCTTCAGATCAAATCCTCGGACACTCCGCTGTTTTCCAATGTCGCCGACGGCGATATCGGGCGCGCCAACCTCTTTGGTATGGACATGCGCGCCAGCCACGAGGTGGCGATGGGCGACTGGCTGTTTACCTTCAATGCCGGGTATTACATCGCCGGTGTCGTCATGCTGATCGCCTTCTACCTGTCGATCCGGATCTTCCGGTCGCCTTTCGGCACCATGTTGCGGGCGGTGAAATCGAACCAGACGCGGATGTATTACACCGGCCTGAACGCGCGGCCCTACACGCTGGCAGCCTTTGTGATCTCGGGCATGTATGCCGGTCTGGCCGGTGGCCTGCTGGTGGCGATGGACACGCAGGTGGGCCCCGAACGGATGTTCTGGACCGCCTCGGGCGAGGTGGTGCTGATGACCATTCTGGGCGGCGCAGGCACGTTGATCGGTCCGGTGCTTGGCTCTGGTGCGATCAAGTACATGGAAAACATCCTCAGCAAGATCAACAAGGACATCCTGCATGAATGGTTCGCCTTTCTGCCCGCGGGACTGGACGATTTCATCGTCGCCATCGTCTATCCCTTCGTGGGCAAGGGCTGGCACCTTACGCTGGGGCTCATCTTCATGGGGGTTGTCATCTTCCTGCCCGGCGGGCTGGTGCAAGGCGGCCAGAAGATCGGTGGCCTCTTTCGCCGCAAGAAAGCGTCGGACAACGATTCCGACAAATCCACCCAATCCACCCCGGCCGAATAAGGAGGCATGAGATATGGCAATTCTTGAAGTCAAGAACGTCAACAAACGCTTCGGCGGCCTTCAGGCCCTGGGGGATGTCAACCTCAGCGTGGAGGAAAACAGCGTCCACGCCATCATCGGCCCCAACGGGGCAGGCAAGTCGACACTTCTCAACGTGTTGATCGGCAAGCTGATCCCCGATACCGGCTCGGTCATGTTCGACGGGCAATCGGTGCTGGGGCGCAAATCCTACCAGATCAACCAGATGGGCATTTCGCGGGTGTTCCAGACGCCCGAGATCTTTGGCGACCTGACGGTGCTGGAAAACATGATGATCCCGATTTTCGCCAGGCGCGACGGGGCCTTCCGTATGCACGCGCTGCAAAACACGTTCTCGGAAAAGGGCGTCGTGGAGCAGGCGATGGGCATGTTGGAAGATCTCAACATGGCCGACAAGCGGGATTTCCATTCCGCCTCGATGTCGCGCGGCGACAAGCGGCGGCTGGAAATCGGCATGTGCCTGGCGCAGGAGCCGCGTTTGCTGTTGCTGGACGAACCGACCGCGGGCATGGCGCGGGCCGATACCAACAATACCATCGACCTGCTCAAGCAGATCAAGGAAGAGCGCAACATCACCATCGCGATCATCGAGCATGACATGCATGTGGTCTTCAGTCTTGCCGAACGGATCACCGTGCTGGCGCAGGGCACCCCGCTGGTCGAGGACACGCCCGACAAGATCAAGGGCCATCCCAAGGTGCGCGAAGCCTACCTGGGCGAAAGCGCCTGAGCGATATCCCGACGGGGCCCCGGACCTGATCCGGGGCCTTTCGCCAACCATGAGGTCCCGGATAAGGTCCGGGACGGGAGGACACGAAACATGAACGTCAAACCCGATTTTTCCAAAGGTGTGAACCGCGCCGAAACCGCGCCCGCCTTCCTGTCGATCTGGGGGATGCAATCCTATTACGGCGAAAGCTACATCGTGCAGGACATCTCTTTCGATGTCCACGAGGGCGAGATCCTGGCGCTTCTGGGGCGCAACGGCGCGGGCAAGACAACCACGCTGCGCTCCATCGCGCGGATGGACGACCCACAGGTGCTGCATGGCGAGATCTGGCTGGATCACAAGCCACTGCACTTGATGGAAAGCCACGAAGCCTCTGCCGCGGGCATCGGGCTGGTGCCCGAGGATCGCTGCATCATTTCCGGTCTGACAGTCGAGGAAAACCTGCAACTGGCCCAGATCGCGCCGCCGATCGGCTGGTCGATCGACCGACTGTTCGATCTGTTCCCGCGCCTGCGCGAGCGGCGCAAGCAGGAAGGCACCACCCTGTCCGGCGGCGAACAGCAGATGCTGGCCGTGGCGCGGGCGCTGGCGCGCGACATCAAGGTGCTGCTTCTGGATGAACCCTACGAGGGGCTGGCCCCGGTGATCGTCGACGAGATCGAAAAGACGCTGCGGGTGATCAAGGAAAAGGGCATCACCACCATCCTGGTGGAACAGAACGCCGTGCGCGCGCTGGAGCTTGCGGATCGGGCCATCATCCTTGACACAGGCGGTATCGTCTTTGACGGCACCGCCGCCGAAGTGCTCGAAAACGAGGAGCTGCGCGCGGAATATCTCGCGATTTGACATATTGGCCGGCAAACACCGCGTTTGCCCGCCCTACCCGCCCCCCAAGGGGCACCAGGACAAACTACTCGAGAAGGGGGATTTCATGTCTGACACAACCTACCCGCCAAGTTCGGATTTCGCGGCCAACGCCCATGTGGACGCGGCCAAGTACGAGGACATGTACGCCGCCTCGATCCGCGATCCCGAAGGCTTCTGGGCGGAGCATGGCAAGCGCCTTGACTGGATCAAGCCGTTTTCCAAGGTCAAGAATGTCAACTACATGTATCCCGACGTGTCGATCAAATGGTACGAGGACGGCACCCTGAACGTCGCCGCCAACTGCATCGACCGCCATCTTGAAACCCGTGGCGACCAGACCGCGATCATCTGGGAACCCGATGATCCCGACGACGCCGCACAGCACATCACCTACCGGCAGCTTCACGAAGACGTCTGCAAGATGGCCAACGTCCTCAAGGAGCTTGGCATCGGCAAGGGCGACCGGGTTGTGATCTACCTGCCGATGATCCCCGAGGCCGCCTATGCCATGCTGGCCTGTGCGCGGATCGGGGCCATTCATTCCATCGTCTTTGCCGGTTTTTCGCCCGATGCGCTTGGCGCTCGGGTCAATGGCTGCGACGCCAAGCTGGTTATCACCGCCGACACCGCCCCGCGCGGCGGGCGCGCGACCAAGCTGAAAGACAACGTCAACCAGGCGCTGCTGCATGACACGTCGGATGTGAAATGCCTTGTCGTCAAGCGCACCGGCGATCAGATCGCGTGGCGCAGCGATCTGGATTTCTGGTGGCACGAAGAGGCCGCCAAGGTTTCTGCCGAGTGCCCGCCCGAAGAGATGAACGCCGAAGATCCGCTTTTCGTACTTTACACGTCCGGTTCCACCGGCCAGCCCAAGGGCGTGGTGCATACGTCGGGCGGGTATCTTGTCTATGCCGCCATGACGCACGAGATCAGCTTCGATTACCACGAGGGTGATGTCTACTGGAGCACCGCCGATGTGGGCTGGGTCACCGGGCACAGCTATATCGTTTACGGTCCGCTGGCCAATGGCGCCACCACCCTGATGTTCGAGGGCGTGCCGACCTACCCGGATGCCAGCCGCTTCTGGCAGGTCTGCGAAAAGCACAAGGTCAACCAGTTCTACACCGCCCCCACCGCCATCCGCGCGCTGATGGGTCAAGGCGAAGAATTCGTGAACAAATGCGATCTAAGTGACCTCAAGCTGCTCGGCACCGTGGGCGAGCCGATCAACCCCGAGGCGTGGAACTGGTATTACAACGTGGTCGGCAAGGGCAATTGCCCAATCGTCGACACCTGGTGGCAGACGGAAACCGGCGGTCACCTGATGACCCCCCTGCCCGGTGCCCATGCGCTGAAACCCGGTGCTGCGATGAAACCATTCTTCGGGATGCATTTCGAGGTGCTGGACCCGGAATCAGGCAAGACCGTCGAAGGCAACCCCGCCGAGGGCGTGCTTTGCATCGCCGATAGCTGGCCGGGGCAGATGCGCACCGTCTGGGGCGATCACGAGCGGTTCATGAACACGTATTTCCAGCAATACAAGGGCTACTACTTTACCGGCGACGGCTGCCGCCGGGACGAGGATGGCGATTACTGGATCACCGGCCGCGTGGATGACGTGATCAACGTCTCGGGCCACCGGATGGGCACCGCCGAGGTGGAATCGGCGCTTGTCGCGCATCCAAAGGTGTCCGAGGCCGCCGTCGTGGGCTATCCGCACGACATCAAGGGACAGGGCATCTATTGCTATGTCACGCTGATGACGGGCGAAGACCCCTCCGAAGAGCTACGCAAGGAATTGCGTGCCTGGGTGCGGCAGGAAATCGGGCCCATCGCCTCTCCGGATCTGATCCAGTGGGCGCCTGGCCTGCCCAAGACGCGCTCGGGCAAGATCATGCGCCGTATCTTGCGCAAGATCGCCGAAAACGATTATGGCGCGCTTGGCGACACCTCGACACTGGCCGATCCCGGCGTGGTCGACGATCTGGTCGAAAACCGGATGAACCGCGCCTGACCTGAACAAACATCCCTCCCTGTCGTGCGGGCAAGTATCCTTGCCCCCCGACCTCCTCAAAGACCGGTTTTCCCCAAGGGGATGACCGGTCTTTTTGCTGGCGAGGCAGGTGCAATCCGCCCGTCGGCAAGGGCGCGGCGGTCCATTTGCGACGCGATGTCGAAAACAGACAAGACAGGTCACGACAGCCCTGCCTAGCCTTCGGGTATGGCATCCTGCATCACCGATCCTGTGAAACCGCGCACACGCGCGCTGCAAGGCATTGCCTGCGCCGAAGCAGGTATGCTCTTTTTCGTCGTGCAGGACGTGATGATGAAGACCATGCTGGAAACCCATAGCGTGTGGCTTCTGATTTTCACGCGCTCGGTCGTGTCGGTGCTGGTTCTGGTGCCTCTGATCGTGGTCCTTGGCTATCCCCACCGGCTACGCACGGCGCTTTGGCCGATCCACCTGTTGCGCGGAGCGCTTTTCGCCTGCGGCTTCTCGCTGTTCTATGCCGCTTTCCCCTTCATGGGGCTGGCCGAGGTATCGACGATCTTCTTTTCCGCGCCGCTTTTCACAGCGCTTCTGGCGGCGCTTTTTCTTGGAGAGACCATCGGAAAACACCGCATCGCGGCGCTGACGGTCGGGTTCGCTGGCGTGGTGATCGCGGTCAACCCCACCGCCAGCGGATTTAGCCCGGTGGCCGTGATGCCTCTGATCTGCGCGGTGTTCTACGCGGCGGGCCAAGTGCTTGCGCGGCGAATTGGCGACCAGGAAAGTTCTTTGACCGTGGGCCTTTGGACACTGGCATTTTCCGGCGTGTTGATCTTTCCGATGGGCTGGGTGGTGAACGCCGTGTTTCCGCTGGGGCCGGAGGCCGCGCATTTGTTGATCTCAGTGCCCGATCTCGCCCTGACAGAACTGCCGCGTCTGGCGCTTTTGGGGCTGGTGGGGATGAGCGGCTATATCTTCCTGTCGCGCGCCTATCAGGTGGCCCCCGCCAGCCTTGTGGCCCCCTTCGATTACACCTACCTGCCCATCGCAACCGTGCTGGCGTGGTGGCTGTGGCAGGAGGTGCCACAGACAAGCACCTGGGCCGGTATGGCGCTGATCACGGCAGCCGGGATCTATCTTGGCCTGCGAGAGCTGCGCGCGACCAGCGACGCGCCCGCGCTGGTGGGCGAAACCGCCTTCACGCCCACGGCCCCACCGATTCCGCACCTGTCAGAGGATGAAACCGTTTCCCGGTGACAGGCGTTGCCCCCAAGGGACTTATCCCGAGCAGGAGGACAACATGACATTCAAACCAATCGCCCTGACCACAACCGCCGCGCTGGCCATTTCCGGCTGTGCCGACATGACCCGCCAGCAGCAAGATCAGGCCGCCGCCGGGGCCATCGGCGCAACAGCAGGCGTGATCGGTGCCAAGATCCTTGGCGCCGACTCCGGCTGGACCGCTGTCGGCGCGTTGGCCGGCGCTGCCGCAGGGGCGCTGATCGCGCGCAACCAGCAGACCGGCCAGTGCGCATATGCCGACGGCCAAGGCGGCTATTACACCGCACCCTGCTAAAGCGTTCCGCCTTTAACCTGAGACATCAGCGAAAGGCGGAACGCGTGCAACGACTGGACAGAGTACTGCGTTTCGCGAAAATCTGTGATTCAGGTTTTTCGCGAAACGCTTTAGGCAGGGCGTTTCTTGCAAGGAAAACGGCCCGGAAAATTGCAATTTTCCGGCGCGGAATTTTCCAAATTCCGCCTATCCGCGCCCACGGTAAGGCGGAACGCCTTGATCAGGGATCCAGACAGCCGCGGGTTGGATCCCCGTCTGCCAGAAGACATCAATCGGAATGCCACCGCGCGGGTACCAATAGCCCCCGATCCGAAGCCATTGCGGATCAAGGAATTCCACCAGCCGCCGTGCGATGGAAATGGTGCAATCCTCGTGAAACGCGCCATGATTGCGGAACGCGCCCAGATAAAGCTTCAGCGATTTGCTTTCGACCAGCCAATCTCCCGGCACGTAATCAATCACCAGATGCGCGAAATCGGGCTGCCCCGTCATCGGGCAAAGCGAGGTGAATTCCGGTACCGTGAAGCGCACGTTATAGGCTACGTCGGCCTGCGGGTTCCGCACCCGTTCAAGCTCTGCCGTCTCGGGGCTGACGGGCATCGCGGTGGTGTCGCCCAGCTGTTTCAGCCCTGAATAGATCGTTTCCTCGGCCATTTCAGACCCCCCTCTTGTTGCCCCAAAGGCTGACATGAAGCTGCGGCAGCACCCGCGCCGCATACCATTTTTCCGCCGTCACACGCTCTACTAGCCAACACATGCGCGCCTCGATCCCGGCATGATCCACCACCGCCGCGTCGTTTTCGGGCGGGGGCGGCGTGTGGTTTCCGGGTTGCAGATAGACCGGCAGAGCGGGAAAGCGCGCCGCCGCATGTCTCGCATAGGCGAAATCGGTCTCGTCGAAGACCACGATCTTGAGCACCGTCTCGGCGTCTCCTGCCGCTTTGACGCACTCGGCCAGCTTGTTCCAATCCGTTTCCATCCCGCTGGAAGGCGGTTTGGGGCTGAGCACCAGCATGTCGAGATCCGCGAACCAGTCGCGCGCGACCGAGCCTTGGGTTTCCATCGCAAACCCATAACCCGCCGCGCGCCCCAGCGTGATCAGCGGCCCCAGCGGCTGGATCGCCGGATTGCCGCCCGACAGCGTGACCATCAGCGGCGCATCGCCCGAAAGCTGCGCGACCTCGGCCATTACCGCCCGCGCGCTCATCGGTGCCCAATCGTGGCGATACGCCTGATCAACCGCGTGCAAGCTGTCACACCAGCTACAGCGAAAATCGCAACCGCCCGTGCGCACGAACACTGTCGGCACCCCGATCAGCGCGCCCTCGCCCTGAATGGTCGGCCCGAAGATTTCCGAGACGCGGATGGTGTCGGCCTCGGTCACGGCCGGTATTCCGCCCATGTTTTCGGCGTCTCGCTCACGCGGGCCGCGCTCACCTCTGGCCAGCGGGCGTGGCACCAGTCGTAGAAATGTTTCGCCATGCGCTCGGCAGTGACGCCATCGTCGCCCAGAACGTCATTCAGGTGCCGGTGATCCAGCGTGTCGTCCACGTACCGCTTGAACGCCGCCAGATCGAGGTAATCGCGCACGAACCCGTGCGGGTTCAGATCCTCGGCGCGCATCTCGATCTCGACGATGTAGTTATGCCCGTGAAGCCGTGCGCATTGATGATCCTCGGGCAGCCCGAAAAGCTGGTGCGAGGCGGAGAAGTGGAATTCCTTGGTGATCGTGTACATCAGCGGCCCTCCACGGCCTGTTTCCAATACTCCGGGTCGGCATAGACCGTCGGATCGTCAACGCCTGCCAGATGAAACGCCTCGCGCCGTTCCACGCAGGTGCCGCAGCGCCCGCAATGCACCTCGCCACCCTTGTAGCAGGACCATGTTTCCGCGAAGGGCGTGCGCCAGCGCGCGCCCTCGGTCACGATATCGGCCTTGGACACGGAGACAAAGGGCGTGTAAAGCCGGATCGCTGAGACACCTTCAAGCGCGTGATCCTGCATTGTCTGGAACGCGTCGATAAAGCCGGGGCGGCAATCGGGATAGATGAAATGATCGCCGCCATGTACCGCCGCGCCGACCGCCTGCGCGCCTTGGGCGGCGGCAAGGCCAAAGGCGATGGTCAGCATGATGGCGTTGCGGTTGGGCACGATGGTCACTTTCATCGTCTCTTCGGCATAGTGACCATCCGGCACATCCACCGCATCGGTCAGCGCAGAACCCGACAGCGCCCGGCCCACGCCCGAAATATCCACCACCTTGTGCGGCACATCCAGGCGGTCCGCACAGCGCGCGGCGAACTCCACTTCCTTGACGTGCCTCTGGCCGTAATCGAAGGACAAAAGCCCCGTCAGGCGGCCTTCTCCGGCAACTTTATGCGCAAGCGTCACGGAATCTAGCCCGCCCGAGCAGATCACTATCGTATCCATATCTTGTCCCTTGTTTTTTTATGCGGGTAGGCTGCGACCGCAGGGCGGCACCTATGCCGTCATGCCTGCAAATGCAAGTCCCGCGCGCGCGTTGCCAGCGCATGGAAGCGCGCCAAAAGGAACACCGCCGCCAGCGCCAGACCCACGGCAAGACCCAGCCAGATGCCCACGCCCCCAAGACCATAGGTAAAGCCCAGAACATAGCTCACCGGCACCCCTACCGCCCAATAGCTGAGCGCGGCGATCACCATGGGCCGCCGCGTGTCCTGCACCCCGCGCAACAGGCCAAGCGCCATGACCTGCCCCGCATCCACCAGCTGAAACAGCGCCGCCGCCGCCAGAAGGCTGGTGCCGATGGCAATAACCGCCGCGCGGTCCGGCTCTGCCGGGTCAAGAAAAAGACCGATCATCGGCTCTGTCAGGCCAAGGTAGATCGCAACGGTGAGCAGCGCGAACATCCCCGACAGCCACAGCACCACAACCGCCCCGCGCCAAAGCCCGGTGGCATCGCCGCGCCCATGCGCCTGACCCGCGCGGATGGTGGCGGCGTTCGACAGGCCCAGATGGACCATGAAAGTGACCGAAGTGATCTGAATCGCGATGCCATGCGCGGCCAATTCCAGCTTGCCGATCCATCCCATCATGATGGTGGAGGCGGCAAACAGCCCGACCTCGGCCAGATTGGTGATACCGATGGGCCAGCCAAGCCGCACGACGTCGCGCAGCGCCTCCCAGTCGGGGCGCCAGACCCGTTGAAACAGCGTATGTTCCGGCGTGGCGCGCGCGGTGTAGATCACAAGAGTCGCCAGCGAGGCGATATTAACCGTGACAGAGGCCAGCGCCGCGCCCTGCACGCCCAGTTCCGGCATGCCCCAATTGCCGAAGATGAGCGCGTAGTTCACCACGATGTTCAGCCCCACCGCGCCGACCGTCACCCACAGCACCACCGCCGTACGCTCCAGCGCGGCAAGGTAGGATTTCAGCACCATCACCAGAAGCGCAGGCACCAGCGCGCCCGACACGATGGCGGCATATTGCCCCGCCAGATCGGACAGCGCCGGATCCTGCCCCAACAGCCGAAAGACCGGCGCGGCCCAGATCAACAGCGGCATCGCCGCAAGTCCGAACCCGACAGAGGCCCAGGCCCCCATCCGCGTCACGCGCCGCACCTGCGCGCCCTCGCCCGCCGCAACGGCCCGCGCGACCATCGGCATCACCGCCCAGGCAAAGCCCGACCCGACAATGAACAGCACAAAAAACAGCGTGCCGCCCAGCACCTCGGCGGCCAGCGCGTCGACCCCGTACCAGCCCAACATCACCGCATCGGAAAGCGTGATCGCCAACTGCGCCACATGGCTGCCGACCAGCGGCAGGCCAAGCCGCAAGACACGGCGGGCATGTTGAGTATGTGACAGCGCGGACATGGGCCGAGCGTTAGCCCCGCGCGCCCGGCGGCACAAGCCGCACGGCCAACGCCGTGGGGGAATTTGTGATTCAGGTTTTTCGCGAAACGGTCTAATGTGCGGGGTCAAAGGTGGAATGGTTTCAGCCCCGTCCGGCAAACAGGTCGTTCAGGTGCGTGTTTGGTAAAGTCGTGAGGTCAATATGTCGTCTGTTAACGTTATCGGTCTGCTTGTCCTTGGCGTTCCGGTTTTTTTGTTCACCGCCAACATGCTGCACCTTCTGAGCAAGGCACCGGGTGCCTCTTTGACCCTTGTGGCAAGCCTTGTGTTCAGCCTGCCGGGACTTGCCGCCTGCCTTTATTATCTGTTTGGCGACAACAGTTATGAAACACTGTTCCTGGGCACGATGTTTTTGCTTTTGGGGGCGGTGACGACCCTGTTGGCCGTCGTGCTTTATGGTATCGGCGTTTCGGATTTCGAAAACTGGCCACGCTACCCGGATATGATTGGCCTGGTCCTGGTCTGCGGTGGCGGTATGCTGGTTCACACGCTTGGTCTGTTTTGATCCCCGCCCGGCACAGCCCGGCCGACCTTGCCCGCATCAAAGCGCCCGCAAGAAAAGCTGACCAGCCACCAGTGCCACGACAGCGCCCGCGCCGATCTCCAGCAGGGTCAGCGCCCGCAGCGCGCCCGCGCCCTGCGCAAGCCGCGCCATGACGCCTTCGCGCAGGGTGACGGCGGCCAGCGCCACGGTAACGGTCACTGTCGCGGTGCCCAGACCCATCGCAAAGGCCCCGGCGATGCCCGCGCCCACCAGATCAAACCGCCATGTCAGGATCAGCACGAACAGCGCCCCCGTACAGGGCCGTATGGCCACCGCCGCGATCAGCGCCACGGCATCGCGCAGGCTGCGCACGCGGCCCGCCTCTTGCATCGTCGGCCCGTGCCGGTGCCCGCAAGATGCACACACATCCGAAGGTGCCTGCACCCTGCGCCAGCGCCGGACGCCGCGCAGCATCAGCCAGATCCCGACAGCGGCGATGGCGGCGTAGCTGGCTGGCCCCAACCAATCCTCGGCCAGCCCGGTCATTGCCTCGCGGCTCAGTTCGAACAGAAACACCCCACCATAGACCAGCGCCACGGCCGTGGCCGCCTGTGCAAGGCTGGACAGAAGCGCCAAACCGGCCAGTCGCAGCAACGGCACCCGCGCGCCCACCCCGTAGCCGCCGATCAGGATCTTGCCATGTCCCGGCCCCGCCGCGTGAAAGAACCCGTAAGCAAAGCACAGCCCCAGCAGGCCCGCCAGCGCCCCGGCCTCGCCCGCGCGCAAGGCGCGCAGCGCCCCGGCCAGCGCCTCTTGCACCTCGCGCTGGCGGGCGGCGGCCCAGCGCGCCAGATCATCCGCACCGCCAAAGGCCCAAAGCCAAAGAGCGGCCGCCAGAACCATCAGGGCGGACAGGCTCAGAACTGTGCGCATGACAGGACCAGCGTGTCCGCGTAATACCCACCCACCAACGCCTCCTCGAACGTGGCTTCGTCACCGAAGCCGCCCAGCGCCTCGACCTGCGCATCGGCGGCTTTTCTGTCGGGCGGGATGACGCGGACGTCGCATCCGGCCGGGGCTTTCACATGGTCTGACAGGCTGAGTGCGGCGTAATAGGACGGATCATAGGGCCGCACGATCAGCCCGGTGGGCGCAACGGGTGTGGCCAGCGGGCGCAGATGGCGGGTGACAAGATGCCCGTCCCGCAGCTCCAGCGACAGCGCCTGTGGCGGGCCAAGCGGGACATCGACCTCGTTGCGCCGCAAAAAGAGCGCGCCGTCAAAGCCGTCTTCCCAATCCATCAGGTCAAAGCCCAGAAGCGCCGCGCGCTCCGCCTCTGTCAGGGCCATGTCGCCATCCGTGTCGAGCCCGCGATCCGACAGCACCAAAAGCGAGAAAAGCGAATCGTAGCGCCACGTGACCTCGACTCCGCTTATCGCGCCCGCCGCATCGGTATGAAACCTCAGGCCGACATCCACGAACACATGCGGATGCGCCATGGCCCTTGGCGCGATCAACAGGCAGCATAAAAGGGTCAAGGCGCGCAACATGGCGCATGTTCTAGAACAGTGCCCGGATCGCGACAAGCCAAGCCACCCAGTGCAGGCGCGGTTCCGCGTATCAGGGTGCCGCGACTTGCAAAGGATGTGATCGGCCTTGTGCAGCACATGCTGTGCCGTAGAGACGATCAGCGGGTCGGGCAGCGTGGCGATCTCGGGGTCTGTGCCCGTGTAGTCCAGCGTATTCAGGAAATGCAGCAAGCCGAAACCAGGCGCGCGGGGCGTTGATCAACGACAAACCTGCAAGGCGGCCCCGTACCTGCCCCCCGGTTTCGCAGGGCGCGGCGCGGTGGCTCTTTTCTCTGGTCGTTGCCGCGGGTATCACATCCCGGCTGCGCCTTGACAAAGCACCCCGGTCGCGCGCGCCTTGCAAGGCGACAGCGACCCGCTTGAGGCCCCGAGGAAACCAGAGGACGCGTGATTTGACCCAAACCGCCGAGCGTATCGCCCGCAACATCGCCGCAGAGATCAACGCCCGCCCCGATCAGGTGGCCGCCGCCGTGAGCCTGCTGGATGGTGGCGCAACCGTGCCCTTCGTCGCCCGCTACCGCAAGGAAGCCACGGGCGGGCTGGATGACACCCAGTTGCGCAAATTGGCCGACAGGCTGGTCTATCTGCGCGAACTGGAGGCACGGCGCGGGGTGATCCTTGGCTCGATCAAGGAACAGGGCAAGCTGACCGACGCACTGGCCCGCGCCATTGCCGGCGCAGACACCAAAGCCACGCTCGAAGACATCTACCTGCCCTTCAAGCCCAAACGCCGCACCAAGGCGATGATCGCCCGCGAAAACGGGCTGGAACCCTTGCTGCGTGCCATCCTGGCAGACCGAGCCGCCCGCCCCGAGGATCTGGCCGCAACATATCTGACCGAGGCCGTGGCGGATGTGAAAACCGCGCTGAACGGCGCGCGCGACATCCTCACCGAAGAGCTGAGCGAGAACGCCGACCTTCTGGGGCGTCTGCGCGGCTTCATGCACGATTGCGCGCTTATTACGGCCCGCGTCCAGCCCGGCAAGGAAGAGGCGGGGGTCAAATTCTCGGATTATTTCGATCACCGCGAAAAATGGGCCACCATCCCCGCGCATCGCGCATTGGCCATCCTGCGCGCCGCCAAGGAAGAGATCGTCACCGTCGACATCGCCCCCGATCCCGACACGGACGCGCCCCGCGCGGTTCGCATGATCGAGGCCGCCATCGGGATTCCGGGCCACGGGCCGGGCGATGCATGGCTGCGCGAGGTGGCGGGCTGGACATGGCGTGTCAAGCTGAGCCTGACGATGTATGTCGACCTGATGGGCGATCTGCGCAAACGCGCCCATGACGAGGCCATCGCCGTTTTCGCCCGCAACCTGCGCGATCTGCTGCTGGCCGCCCCGGCGGGGCCGCGCGCCACCCTCGGGCTGGATCCGGGCATTCGGACCGGGGTCAAGGCGGCGGTGGTCGATGCAACCGGCAAACTGCTTGAGACAGCCACGCTTTATCCGTTTCAGCCCCGCATGGATGCCGCCGGCGCACAGGCCACGATCACCGCGATGATCGCGCGCCACGGGATCGACCTGATCGCCATCGGCAATGGCACCGCCAGCCGCGAAACCGAACGTCTGGTGGCCGAAACGCTGAAACACCTGCCACAGGGCGCGCCGCGTCCCGCCAGCGTCATCGTGTCCGAGGCGGGTGCCTCTGTCTATTCGGCGTCGGAACTGGCAGCACAGGAATTTCCCGATCTCGACGTGTCCCTGCGCGGGGCGGTGTCCATCGCGCGGCGCTTGCAGGACCCGCTGGCCGAACTGGTCAAGATCACCCCGCAATCCATCGGCGTGGGGCAATACCAGCACGACGTGGACCAGCGCCGCCTAACACAGGCGCTGGATGCGGTGGTCGAGGATGCGGTGAACGCCGTGGGCGTCGATCTGAACATGGCCTCGGCCCCGCTTCTGGCGCGGGTGGCGGGGCTGGGGCCATCGCTGGCACAGGCCATCGTGACCCATCGCGACGCAGAAGGGCAATTCCCCTCGCGCAAGGCGCTGCTCAAGGTTGCCGGGCTGGGGCCCAAGGCGTTCGAACAATGCGCGGGCTTTCTGCGGCTGCGCGACAGCGCCGAGCCACTGGATGCCACCTCGGTTCACCCCGAGGCGTACGAGGTCGCCCGGCGCATCGTAAAGGCCTGTGGCCGCGATATCCGCGCGATCATGGGCACGCCAGAGGCGTTGCGCGGGCTGAGCGCCGAGGATTTTGTCGATGACAGATTCGGCCTGCCCACCGTGCGCGACATTCTGGCCGAACTGGAAAAGCCGGGCCGCGATCCGCGCCCCGATTTCGTCACCGCCCGCTTTGCCGAGGGCGTCGACGACATCAAGGATCTGCGCCCCGGCATGTCGCTGGAAGGGACAGTCACGAACGTGGCCGCCTTCGGGGCCTTTGTGGATATCGGTGTGCATCAGGACGGGCTGGTGCATGTCAGCCAGCTTGCCGACCGTTTCGTCAAGGATCCGCACGAGGTGGTCAAGGCCGGCGATGTGGTCAAGGTCCGCGTGGTCGATGTGGACGTGCCACGCAAACGCATCGGGCTGACCATGCGCAAGGACAATGCAGACAGCGGCAATGCCTCGGCCAAAAGCCCCAAGGCCCCCGCGCGCAAAACCGATCAGACCCACGCCGCCAAATCCCGGCGCAACCCGCCGAAACACGGCAAGACCGGGTCAAAAGATCAGGCCTCGGGCGCGCTCGGTGACGCGCTCATGGACGCGATGCGCCGCAAGACCTGAGCCGCGACACGCAAAAGGGACGGCAAACGCGCCGTCCCCGCCGAAACCTTGACCGGCTTCAGTGTGTCCAGCTTCCGCGGCGATTGGTGGCGAAATTCTCGCCGTAACCACCGGGCCGGATGTTGGGCTTTCGCTTGTGCGGATCGGTCACGACCGCGTCGATTCCGTGCTCGCGGGCATAGTCCAGCGCGGCTTCCTTGGTGGGGAATTGCAGTCTGACCTGCGCCTGCGTATCCGCCGAACTGGTCCAGCCCATCAGCGGATCGACCTCGCGGCCAGTCTCGTTGACATGTTCCAGAACCCAATGGTTCGATCTGGCCGTGCCCGATTGGGTGGTGCTGCGGGCCGGTTGGTAGATACGCGCTGGCATGATCCGTCTCCCTTGGCTGTGCCGTTTGCATAGCGCAAGCTTGCCTTGTCTCACAAGTGGCATTTCCGCCGGGCCTGCCACAACCCACGCCTTGCATGACTTGAAATCCGATGATTCCGGCCTGTTGGCACCGGCTTGAACTCGGGCGTGAAAACGTCACATGTATCAACATCCAGCCCGAGGTGTCCAAATGGCCCAGAACGAAGACATGCAATCAGATTCCAGCACGCTAACCGCGCTGCATCCGGACGATATCGGGATGCAGAACCGCGCCCCCGCCGCCCGGCCAAAGCTGGAAGGCGGCATTCGCTTCGAGCTCAGGACCGAGTTCTCGCCCGCCGGCGACCAGCCGACCGCGATCAAGGAACTCAGCACCGGCATCCTGGACGGCGAGCGCGATCAGGTGCTTCTGGGCGCGACCGGCACCGGCAAAACCTACACTATGGCCAAGGTGATCGAGGAAACGCAGCGCCCCGCGATCATCCTTGCCCCCAACAAGACGCTTGCGGCGCAGCTTTACGGCGAATTCAAACAGTTCTTTCCCGATAACGCGGTCGAGTATTTCGTCAGCTATTACGACTATTACCAGCCCGAAGCCTACGTGCCCAGATCGGATACCTTTATCGAAAAGGAGTCCCAGATCAACGAGCAGATCGACAGGATGCGCCACTCCGCCACCCGCGCGCTTCTGGAACGCGACGACGTGATCATCGTGGCGTCGGTGTCGTGCATCTACGGTATCGGCTCGGTGGAAACCTACGGCGCAATGACACAGGATCTGAAGGTCGGCGGCGACTACAACCAACGGCAGGTTATGGCCGATCTGGTGGCCCAGCAATACCGCCGCAACGATCAGGCGTTTCAGCGCGGCTCGTTCCGAGTGCGTGGCGACAGTCTGGAAATCTTTCCCGCCCACCTGGAGGACCGCGCCTGGCGGCTGTCCTTCTTCGGGGACGAACTGGAAGCGATCACCGAGTTCGACCCGCTTACCGGCGTCAAGACGGGCGATTTCGACCAGATCCGCGTCTATGCCAATTCACATTACGTCACGCCCAAACCCACGATGCAGCAGGCGGTCATCAGCATCAAGAAAGAGCTGCGCCAGCGGCTCGACCAGCTTGTGACCGAGGGCAAGCTGCTGGAGGCGCAGCGGCTGGAACAGCGCACCAATTTCGATATCGAGATGCTGGAGGCAACCGGCGTCTGCAACGGGATCGAGAATTACTCGCGCTACCTGACGGGGCGCGCCCCCGGCGAGCCGCCCCCCACCCTGTTCGAGTTTATCCCCGACAACGCCATCGTCTTTGCCGACGAGAGCCACGTGTCGGTCCCGCAGATCGGCGGCATGTACAAGGGCGACTTCCGCCGCAAGATGACGCTGGCCGAGCACGGGTTCCGCCTGCCCTCATGCATGGACAACCGCCCTCTGAAGTTCGAGGAATGGGACGCGATGCGCCCGCAATCCGTCTTTGTCTCGGCCACCCCCGCCAAATGGGAGATCGAGCA
>JANSXS010000044.1 GCA_024742835.1 Paracoccaceae bacterium
CAGACACGTCTCAACGACTTCGTTCTTGGTCAGGTTCAGCCCCGATTTGCCCGCCATCAGGAATTTGCGCGCAGGCGAGGGCTGGGCCTCGGCCACGGTCACGCGCAACCCTGCGCGCGCCATTTCCTCGGCGGCCATGAGCCCGGCAGGGCCGGCCCCTATGACAACCGCCTGCCTCATGGGGCGGGCGGCATTGCATCGGCCCGGTCCAGCCCGACGTGATGGACAACGCGCTGTGGAAAGGGGATTTCGATATTGTTGTCCTTCAGCACATTCCAGATGGCGAACAGCACCTTTGGCGTGAACTTGTTGCGGCCGTCGTCAATGCCGTTGACCCAGAATTCCACCGCGAAATCGACACCGCTGTCGCCGAAACCGCGCAGTTCGCAATCCGGGCCATCGGGATCTTGCAGCACGAATGGCAGGGCCGCCACAGCCTTTTCCACCATTTCCGGGATCAGGTTGATATCGGTGTCGTAGCTTACCGAAAAGGGCGCTTCATAGCGGTTCGCACTGCCCTGATCGGAATAATTGATCACCCGCGTGGTGATGAAATCCTCGTTCGGCACCACGATCCAGCGCCCGTCGAAGGTTTCCAATATCATCGCGCGGGCGGTGGTTTTCACGATGGTCCCGGCCTCGCCATTGTCCAGTTCCACGTAATCGCCCACCGTCGCCTGCCCCTCGATCAGCAGGATGACCCCGGAGATGAAGTTGGACGCGATCTTTTGCAGGCCAAAGCCAAGGCCCACGCCGATCGCGCCGCCCAGAACCGCCAGCGAGGTGAGCGAGATGCCCAGGAAATTCATCAGGATCAGGAAGGCCGCGCCAAAGATCGCGATCTCGGCGGCTTTCGCGGCCAATTGGCGCGTTGCGGGCCGCATCTCTTGTTGTGCCTGTATATAGGTGGTGGATTGCTCGTTCGACCAGCGCCCGAGCCAGAACACGATGCCGCCCGCGACAACCGCCTTGATCAGCCACAGAACGTCGAAAGACATGTTGCCCAAAGGTACGACCGTGGCCTCCAGCCGGGCCGCGACCGCGCCCAGCAGCCCGAGCGCGTAAAGCGCGGCCATCGGGATCAGCACGTAACGGCCCAACAGCCTGAGGAAAGGATCCTTCAGGATGTCGCGCACCAAAACCCGGACCGCAAGGAACAGGAACACCCGCTTGCCAAAGGCGATGACCGCGCCGGACCCGAAAACAGACCGCGTCACGGCCTCGCCCAGACCGGTCAGCACATAGGCCAGAAGCGGCAACAGGAGCGGCAGGAACACCAGCAGGAAACGGCGCGCGCGGGCGACCACATGGGTTTGCGCCTCGGGCGGGGTCAGCAGCCGCGACAGCGCCGGGCGCAGCCGCCGGGTGACCAGCCAGGCCAGCAGCCACGCTGCCAACAGAAGCGCGAATTGCGACCACGCCGCCGGGCTGAGCAGCCATGTCAGGGCCAAGTCCCAGCCTTGCTCTGCATAGCCCAACGCCGTCACCACGATCTTTGGCGGATTGTCCCAGTCCATGCCTTACCCCTTGTCACCAGCACTGTTGCACCCATCCTCTTGACCGCAAACCGCCTTCTGTATCAAGCAAAAGACGAACGCCCGATGGATGATCCGATCTGCCCGCTCTGTCGGCGCCCGATCCCGCCCGATGCGCGCCAAAGCCTGCATCACCTGATCCCCAAGCTGAAAGGTGGCAAGGGCGGGCCTGTCGTGCTGTTGCACCAGATCTGCCATAACGAGATCCACGCGACCCTGACAGAGGCGGAACTTGCCCGCGACTATGCCACGCCAGAGGCGTTGCGTGCGCATCCGAGGCTGGCGAAATTCATCGGCTGGGTGGCCAAGCGTCCGCCCGGATTTCACTCCAGAACACCCGGACCCCGGCGCAAACGGTGAGCCGCCCGCACGTTCCGGGCTTGACCGCGCCGCGCGCCGTGTCACTTTCTGTCTGCCGATAGGGAGTTTGACCATGCCGACACGCCGTGCCTTTATTGCCGGGGCCGCAAGCCTGCCCGCGCTGGCCCCCGCCGCCCGCGCGTCAGAGCCGGTCAGCCACGTTTTGCGCGCCGCGCCCGCTACGGTGCAACTCGCCCCGGCCGATTTTCCTCTGACGCCGCTTTGGGCCTTCAACGGCACCGTGCCGGGCGAAACCCTGCGCCTGCGCCAAGGCGACATGTTTCGTGCGCGGCTGGAAAACGGGCTGGACCAGCCCACGACGATCCACTGGCACGGGCAACGCCTGCCCAATGCGATGGATGGCGTGCCCTACATGACGCAGGCGGCAGTGATGCCCGGCGACAGCTTTGACTATACGTTCCGCCTGCGCGACGCGGGCACGTTCTGGTATCATCCTCATGCCAACTCGCTGGAACAGATCTCACGCGGGTTGGCGGGCGTGATGATCGTGGCCGAGGCTGCCCCACCAGAGGTGGACGCCGAAGAGGTGCTGGTTTTCGACGACTGGCGATTGACCGAAGACGCGCAGATCCATCCGTCTTTCAACAGCCGGCACGACAAGTCCCATGGCGGGCGGCTTGGCAATTACATCACCGTCAATGCAAGGCCCGAGGTAACCGGGCAGCAAGTGTCCGGCAGCCGCCTGCGGCTGCGGCTGGTCAACACCGCGACGGCGCGGATCTTCCGGCTGCGCCTTGACGGGGTGCGGGCATGGATTGTGGCGCTGGACGCGATGCCTCTTGATGTGCCGGAGGAGACGCGGGAGTTGATCCTTGCCCCCGCGCAGCGCGCCGATCTGATCGTCGATGTCACGGCCCAACCCGGCGAGGAGGCGATGATCGCCTCTGTAGAACGTGACGGCACCTACGCGATGGTGACATGGGCGGTGACCGGCCCCGTCATGACAGCCCGCACGGCACCCAGGGCGCTGCCGCCCAACGACATGCCCCGCCTGGCCCCGGATGATGCGCGCAGTCAGCCGCTTGTCCTTGAAGGTGGCGCGATGCGCGGGCTGCCCGAAGAGGCGGTCTGGAAAGGAGAGCGGCAGGCGGCGCGCAAGCTGATCGAGGGCGGGCAGTTCTGGCTGTTCAACGGCGTGGCAGGTATGCCCGACACCCCGCTGGTCGAGGCCAGCCTTGGCGAGACGATCCGCATTCCGATCACCAACCGCACTGCCTTTCCCCATGCCATGCATCTGCACGGGATGCATTTCCGCGAGATATTGCCCGTCGGGCTTGGGCCGTGGCGCGACACGCTGCTGGTAGGGCCGGACGAGACGCGCGAGATTGCCTTTGTCGCGGATAATCCCGGCAACTGGATGTTTCATTGCCATATGGCCGCGCATCAGATGTCGGGCATGATGAACTGGATCCGCGTTATCTGAAGTGCCAATTTTCCGGGTGGAAAATTGCCGAATTTTTGCAAAAATTCGTATCCCGCCAAGATCAGCCGCGGCACATCGCCTTGATTGCGGCGGCGTGTTCGGGTGTCGCGGCCAGCACATCCGCGGCCAGCGCGCGCGCCTCCGCCACCGGGTCGGTGTCGACGATCCGGTCGATCAGGCCCCAGCCTTGTGCTGTCTGCGCCTCGATCTTCTCACCCGCCATCAAGATCATCCGCGCCCGCGACGGGCCTGCCAGCGCCGCCAGCCGGGCCGGATCGGAGGGTTGTGGCAGAAATCCGCGCTGCATCACCGGGTAAAACAGCTTGACCCCCGGCACCGCGATCCGCAGGTCACAGGCCAGCACCATGCCGATTGCCCCGCCCGCCACCGTCCCGTTCAGCGCCGCGATGGTCAGGCAAGGCAGTGCCACCAGCGCGCCCGACAGGCGTTCCCAGACCCCGTCCGTGGCCAGCCCGGACTTGGCGGCGTCCAGATCCATGCCCGCGGAAAACACCTTGCCCGAACCGGTCAGCACCAGCGCGCGCGCCTCTTGCGCGCGTTCGGCCACCTGCGTCAGCTCCTCCAGCATTTCGCGGGTAAGCGAATTGGCTTTCTCGGCCCGGTCGATGGTCACGACCCACAGCCCGTCCTCATGCGTGTCCAGTCGGATCATGACAGGCCCACCCGATTGCGGATGGCCGCGTCGCGCAGCGAGATTTCCTGCCCCAGCCAATCGTCCGAGTCGGGGCCGCACATCCACAACAGCGCTCGTGCGGGCCAGTCGGGGGGAATGTGCTCGGACCAGTCAAGCTGGCTGACCGGGTTGATCCCGCTTGCCTTGATCTCGTGCTGCATCTGCGTGGCCACCGTGCCGGGCGACAGCCCCATGATCCGCAGGCCAGCGGCGCGGTTTTCGCAGTCGGCGCAGTCCGTCAGCATGGCCGCACCCGCCTTGGAGGCGCAGTAATGGCTCCAGCCCTCCAGCGGGTTATGCGCGGCGCCAGAGCTGATCGTGATGATCGTCCCGCCCCCTGCTGCGCGCATGACCGGAAGCGCCGCGCGCATCCCGTGAAAGACCCCCTTGAGATTGATGTCGATGACCTCGCCCCAGGCGTCGGGATCGACCTGCGCCAGATGCGCGATCGGCTCGATCACGCCGGCATTGCCGATCAGCACATCCAGCCCGCCGAACACGTCACAGGCGAGTGCGACGGCGTGCTCCATGTCGCCATACCGGCCGACGTCGCAGGGCACGGCGCGCGCTTTTGGGCCGATCTGCTGTGCCAGATCGCTCAGCGCGTCCCCGCTGCGCGCGGTCAGTACCAGATTGGCCCCCGCATCGGCAAAGATGCGCGCCGCCGCGGCCCCGATTCCGCGGCTTGCCCCGGTGATCAGCACCGTCTTGCCCGTCATGTCCACACTGGCTGTCATCGCCCGTCTCCCGTGCCCGGTTGTTGCGCGTCCAGAGCTACCTTTCCCCGGCCCGAAGGTCCAGCAACAAGCCCTTGACCCTGCAGACGCGAAGCCTGAAGCTGCGCGCATGTTTTGCAACGCGAAAGGGTCCCTCATGGCCGCCTTCCCATATGTCACCGCCTCGCTGCGCAGCCCGGCGGTGGCGCTAAGCTTTTTGATGACCGGATCAGCCGCATTCGCTGATGTGACCGCCGCCGAGGTCTGGACCGACTGGCAAGCCTACATGGCCGGTTCCGGCTATACCGTCACCGCGCAACAAAGCCGCTCGGGCGACCGGTTGACCGTGTCCGATATCACCATGACGATGGATATCCCCGACGAAGATGGCACCATCACGGTAGGTCTTGGGGAGATCACCTTTACCGAAAACGGTGATGGCACCGTGACCGTAACCGTGCCGGAAACCCTGCCGATGACGTTTTCGCTTGAAGGCGACGACAGCGAAGAGGTGACAGGGCGTTTCGATTACCTGACCACCGCCTTCGACATGGTAGCGTCAGGGGATCCCGACGATATCCTGTATGCCTATAGCGCCGACGAGATCGCAATGGAGATGCGCGAGCTCATGGTCGAGGGGCAAAGCGTCGACATGGGCACGCTGCGCTTTGCGATGGCGGATGTCGACGGCTCCAGCCGGATGCAGGCGGGTGATCTGCGCCGCAGCGATCAAAGTTTGGCCGCCGGGCCCGTGACCTATGCAATCGACATGGCCGACCCGGAGGGCGAGGAAGGCCGTCTTGTGATGAATGGCCAGATCGCAGCGCTTGCCGTCAAGGCCGCCGTGGCGATGCCGAAAGAGATGGACGGTGCCGACATGGCCGCCGCCATCGCCGCGGGCTTTGACGCGGATGCGCGGCTGACCTACGAGACCGGCGCGACCGAATTCCGGTTCGAGGAAAACGGCGATACCGTGCAGGGCACATCCAGCTCGGACGGGGGAGAATTCACCGTCGCGCTGGGCGAGGGCGGGCTGAACTACGCCTTTCTGACCAAGGGTATCAAGATGATGCTGGCGGGGGGCGAGATCCCGTTCCCGGTGGAATTCGCCATGCAGGAGACGGGATTTACCCTGACCAGCCCGATCATGGCCTCGGACGCACCGCAGGATTTCGCGCTTGGCCTGCGCATGGCCGGGTTCACCATGTCGGATGCGATCTGGGCGATATTCGATCCCGAAGCGCGCCTGCCGCGGAACCCGGCCACGATCGACATTGATACGACAGGTACCGCACGTTTGTCGGTGAACCTGCTCGATCCCGATGAGATGGAGCGGATCGAAGACGGGACCGAGATACCCGGAGAGCTGAACGCCCTGAACCTCAACGCGCTGGTGCTGCGCGCCATGGGCGCAGAGCTGACCGGAGAGGGCAGTTTCACCTTTGACAACTCCGACTTGCAAAGCTTTGCCGGGTTTCCGGCACCTGACGGCGCGGTGAACCTGCGGCTGCAAGGGGCGAACGGGCTGCTCGATACGCTTATCGCGATGGGATATCTGCCCGAGGATCAGGCGATGGGCGTGCGGATGATGATGGGCATGTTCGCCGTGCCCGGAGACGGCGAGGACGTGCTGACCTCGACCATTCAGGTCCGGCCCGACGGGCAGGTTCTGGCCAACGGTCAACGCCTGCGCTGATCCTCAAGCGTTTCGCGCAAAACCTGTTGCGCAGATCTTGGAGAAACGCGTTTTTGGCAGGCATCGACAGGGGCCGCCCGCGCGGCCTCTTTTTTCGTGCCCGCGACCCTTCGATCGGGCGTGACCTTTCGCACCACGGGGCTTGCACGCCTTGCAGAGGCGTGCGGAGCGGTCTACCTGTCTTGCCAACCAAGGAGACCGCCATGGACCGACCGCTCGAAGACCTGACAGATGCGCTGCTGACGGCGGCGACAGCCGCAGGCGCAGAGGCCGCCGACGCGCTGGCCGTAAATGGCCATGCCCAGATCATCGACGTGCGCGCGGGCACGCTGGAACAGGCCGAACGCGCCGAGGGCACGGATATCGGGCTACGGGTGCTGATCGGGCGGCGACAGGCCTGCGTTTCCGCTTCCGACACCAGCGATGCGACCATCGCGATGTTGGCCGAACGGGCCGTGGCCATGGCCCGAGAAGCCCCGGAGGACCCCCATGCGGGTCTGGCCGATCCGGCCCAGCTTGCCGTGGATCGCGACTGGTCGGGCCTGGAGCTGTTCGACCCCACGACGGAGCCGCAACCGGCCGAATTGCAGGAGCACGCCCGTGCCGCCGAGGCCGCCGCGCTGCGCGTGGCGGGCGTGACGCAGGTGCAATCGGCCAGCGCGGCGTGGTCGGACCAGCGCTTGCATCTGGCCGCGACCAACGGGTTTTCCGGCAGCTACCGGCGTTCTGACAGTTCGGTCAGTTGCGTGGCCATCTCGGGGGAGGGCACCGGGATGCAGCGCGATTACGACGCCGATTCCCGCGTTTTCGCCAGCGATCTGCGCGCGCCAGACGATATCGGGCACAGCGCCGGCACCCGTGCGGTGGCCCAGATCGGGGCGAAAAAGCCGCCCACGGGGCGCTATCCGGTGCTGTTCGACGAACGGATCTCGGGGTCTCTCGTCGGCCATTTGCTGGCCGCCTCGAACGGGGCGGCGATCGCGCGCGGGTCAAGCTGGCTTTTGGGCAGGATGGGCGAGGCGGTCTTGCCCGACGCGCTGTCGCTGATCGAGGATCCGCGCCGCCCGCGTGCCACCGGCTCGCGGCCCTTCGACGCCGAGGGACTGCCCACCTACGAGCGCACCATTGTCGAGAACGGTGTTCTGACCGGCTGGACGCTTGATCTTGCGACGGGGCGCAAACTTGACATGCCCTCCACGGCAAATGCGCGGCGCGGTACCTCTGGGCCGCCAAGCCCGGGTGTTGGCAATGTGGCGCTGACGCAAGGAAACCAGAGCCGCGAGGAGCTATTGCGCGAGATGGGCACCGGTCTTTGGGTGACGTCAATGATAGGCGCGACGATCAACCCGAATACCGGCGATTATTCACGCGGCGCATCGGGCTTCTGGGTGGAGAATGGCGAAATCGCCTATCCGGTCAACGAATGCACCATCGCGGGCAGCCTGCCGGAAATGCTGCGCCGGATCGTGCCTGCGAATGATGCACGCCCATGGCTGTCGCGCGTGGTGCCGTCGCTGCTGGTGGAGGGGATGACCCTTGCCGGAGACTGATCTTGCGCTACTGATCGACGCGGCGCGCGGCGCGGGCGAGATCGCGCAGCGATTTTCCGGGCCAAAGGCCCGCGTTTGGGATAAGCCGGGCGGTCAGGGGCCGGTGACCGAGGCGGATCTGGCGGTCAACGATTATCTGGAAGGGCATCTGCGTGGTGCGAGGCCCGATTACGGCTGGCTGTCAGAGGAAAGCGCCGATACCGGCGACAGGCTGGCAAGCAACACGGTATTTATCGTGGACCCGATCGACGGCACCCGCAGTTTCATCGAAGGGTCGCGCACCTGGGCCCATGCGCTGGCGGTTGTGCGCGACGGCAAGGTGCGGGCCGGGGTGGTCTATCTGCCCGCGCGCGACAAGCTTTATGCTGCGGACGCAGGGCAGGGAGCCACGCTCAACGATGCGCCGATCCGCGTGGGCGGGCGTGCGGCACTTGAGGGCGCGGCGGTTCTGGCGCCCAAGCCGGTTTTCGCGCCCGAGCATTGGCGGCACGCCGTGCCGGTGATGACACGGGGCTTTCGGCCTTCGCTGGCATATCGGCTGGGGCTTGTGGCCGAAGGGCGCTTTGACGCGATGTTCACCTTGCGCCCGAGTTGGGAATGGGACATCGCCGCAGGGGCGCTGATCCTGTCGGAGGCCGGCGCGGTGATCAGCGACCGGCGCGGGCTTGACCTGCGCTTCAACAATGCGCATCCGCAGCTTGATGGTGTGGTTGCCGCGAACCCTGCCTTGCATGCGGAGTTGACCGGGGCGCTGGCGTGACGACGGGGGCCGGAGGGGCGCGGCCCCTTCCGTTGAAATGCGGGCATTTCAACGTCCTCCCCGGAGGCTTTTCGCCAATAGGAAGACGGGTTGCGACATAATGGCACCGGATGCTGGACCTTTTTGGGCCGGGCGCTAGGTGCACTGATCTCAGAGGGAGAGTGAACATGGATGGACAAACGATAGAGCAGGATCCGCGCACAGCCGAAGCCTTGCGTCAACAGGACGTGTTCAAGCAGGCCATGGCCCAGCTTGAGCGGGACAAGCTCCGCCGTGAAGCGGCGGGCTACGCGATCATGGCGGGGGCCTATGCGCTGGAACCCGCAGCGAAGGGCGAGGGGCGGCCGGGCAAGATCATGCATACCACCAAGCTGTTGCTGATCGCGGCGGCGGGCATCATTCCCAATTACCTGGTGTGGAGCCTGCTTCTGTCCTGATGACAGTCACGTCGGGCGGTTTCAGCTTGCCGGGCAGAGCGCCCCGCGTCTAAAGCGGGGTGAACCTCATCCGGGATGGCCATGGCACGATCCGACAATCTGACCGGCGCGCTTCTGATGGTGGGAGCGATGGCCGGGTTCACGCTCAACGACACCGCCATGAAGGCGATGGCAGAGCAGGTTCCGTTATACCAACTGTTATTCCTGCGCGGCGTGCTGACCACGCTGGCGGTGGGTGTGATGGCCTGGCGCATGAAGGCCCTGATGCCACGGTTGCCCGGATCCGATTGGTGGCTGATCGGGCTGCGCGTCGCGGCCGAGACGGGGGCCGCCTATTTCTTTCTTACCGCGTTGTTCAACATGCCCATCGCCAACGTGACGGCGATCCTGCAAGCTTTGCCGCTGACCGTGACGCTGGCCGCCGCGCTTGTGTTTCGCGAACATGTGGGCTGGCGGCGGATGCTGGCCATTTTGGCGGGGTTCGCCGGGGTCATGTTGATCGTGCGGCCCGGTGCGAGCGATTTCAACGCCTTTTCCATTTATGCCCTGATCGCAGTGTTGTGCGTGACACTGCGCGATCTGGCCACCCGGCGGCTATCGGCGGCGGCCCCGTCGATCTTTGTCACGCTGGTGACATCGGCGGCGATCATGGCGGTGTTTGGCGCGGCAAGCCTGGCCGCGCCCTGGGCTGCGATGGGGCCGCGCGAGATCGGGCTGACCGGGGTTGCGGCGCTTTGCATCATCGTGGGCTACCTGTGTTCGATCATGGTGATGCGCGTGGGCGAGATCAGTTTCATCGCTCCGTTCCGCTACACGGGGCTGTTATGGGCGCTGTTGCTGGGATGGCTGGTGTTCGGGGAATGGCCTGTCTGGCAGACGCTGTTGGGGGCGGCGATCGTGACCGGTTCGGGGGTGTTCACCCTTTACCGGGAGGCACGGCTGGCGCGCAAAACGCCGCGCGTACCGCCGCCTCGGTAACGTTGAACCGCTCTTTGAACAGGGCGCGCAGATCGTCGTCGAGCGGGGCGAGTTGGCTGTGGGTGGCGCGGCTGTCATTGTCGTCATGCACGGCGCGCAGATACATAGGGCTTTGCGGGTCGATCAGCGTGGGCATGGTCAGGTGCAGCTTGTGATGGCCGTAATTCATCACCGTCTTGGGGTCGCTTGGGCGGAACAGCACGGCAAGTCCGCAAGCAAGAAACTGTCCCTGCACGGGTTGCGCCAGAATGCCCTCGGGGCCAAGGCGGACGGCGTAGCCGGAGGAATACTCGATCACGAAGTTGTCCCAATCGGCCCACATCTTGTGGGACAGGCGGGCGGTGCGCCGGATGCTGCGGATGAAATTGGTGCCGACGGCGTCGTCATCGTCCAGCCGGAACTGCATCGAGATATCCTCGGTCCCGGCGAGTTCCTCTTTTATGGCCAGTTGCATTGCGGTGCGGTGGCGCATTGGCGGCTTGGTGACGATCTTGATCTGGGGCACGGTTGCGCAAATGTCATTGAGCCGGGACCACCATGGGTCGGGCATGTTTTCGCCGGTGATCACCAGAAAGCTGAAGCGCGTGTCCTTTTGTGCGGCAAGGCTGGGCAGGGTCAGCGTTTCGAAATGGCGAAACCGCAGCGCCATGCGCGCGTCGTCGTAAAGATAAGCCTCGCGTTCGGACACGCTGTCATGCATGCGTTTGAAGCCGCCCAGGGCGGGGTAGGAAAACCTGCAAATACCTATAACGCGCATGACGGGATCCGCCCTTGACCAGTTTCGCGCATGGTGGCAAAGCCGCGTGACGCAAACAAGGCCAAAGCCGGACGATCTTCGGATGCCTTTGTGACGGGTCCGGTCCGGGCAAGCCCTGTTGACAACGATTCCGACTCCCCCTATACGCCGCTCCATCCCGGCTGGGGGCCGCCCTTGTGCCGATATCAGAACTGAAGTGGTCACGATCCGGGCCGGCAACGCCCCGATCCTCTGGAAACCCACCGCGTCGTGCCTGTCGGAACAGGGTGCGACGGCGGTTTTTGCGCTTTGCGGACGCGTCTGGCGCAGGACTTATTTAACCGTGCGGGGGGTCATCCTCGTGCAGACACATGTGTTGAGAGACGGGGAACCAACCCAATGCCAACGATCCAGCAGCTGATCCGCAAACCGCGGCAGCCCAAAGTCAGAAGTCAGAAGTCGATGCACCTGCAAGGGTGCCCGCAAAAGCGGGGTGTTTGCACGCGCGTCTACACGACCACGCCCAAAAAGCCGAACTCGGCGATGCGGAAAGTAGCCAAGGTGCGCCTTACCAACGGGTTCGAGGTCATCAGCTACATCCCCGGCGAAAGCCACAACCTTCAGGAACACTCGGTGGTCTTGATCCGTGGCGGTCGTGTCAAAGACCTTCCCGGTGTGCGCTATCATATCCTGCGCGGCGTGCTTGACACGCAGGGCGTCAAGGACCGTAAGCAGCGCCGCTCCAAGTATGGCGCCAAGCGTCCGAAATAAGGTTTCGGGCGTCCCGGACGTGATCCGGGGCCTCTGCCCGCAAGAGGAAAAGGAAAGATAGATGTCTCGTCGTCACGCCGCTGAAAAACGCGAAATCCTGCCCGACGCCAAATATGGCGACCGGGTTCTGACGAAATTCATGAACAACCTGATGGTAGACGGCAAGAAATCCGTCGCCGAACGTATCGTCTACAACGCGCTCGACCGGGTCGAAGCCAAGGTCAAGCGCGCCCCGGTGGAGATTTTCCACGAGGCGCTCGACAACATCAAGCCGTCGGTCGAGGTGCGCTCGCGCCGGGTCGGTGGCGCCACCTACCAGGTTCCGGTCGAGGTTCGCCCCGAGCGCCGCGAGGCGCTGGCGATCCGCTGGCTCATCACCGCCAGC
>JANSXS010000025.1 GCA_024742835.1 Paracoccaceae bacterium
CCACGCCCGAGGGTGCCGCGGCGGCTAAGGTCTGCGCGATCAACCTTCTGGCACAGGTCAAGGCGGCCTGCGGCGGTGATCTTGACCGGCTCAAGCGCGTGGTGAAGCTGGGCGCGTTCGTCAATTCGACCCCGGATTTCACTGAACAGCCGCAGGTCGTCAACGGCGCGTCGGATTTTCTGGGCGAGGTTCTGGGCGATGTCGGCAAACATGCGCGCGCCGCGGTGTCGTCGCCGTCGCTTCCGCTGGGGGTCGCGGTCGAGATCGAAGGCGTGTTCCAGATCGGATGACGCAGCTTGATCCGGTCTTTGGGCGGCTACCTGTCGCGCATCGGGCCCTGCATGATCGCGCACAGCACCGTCCCGAGAATTCCCGCGCGGCCATCGCGGCGGCGGTGGCGCGTGGTTACGCGATCGAACTTGATCTGCAACCCAGCAGCGACGGGGTTGTCATGGTGTTTCATGACGACACGCTTGATCGTATGACGCAGGTCAGCGGCCCGATTTCTGCACGCAGTGCCGATGCTTTGAGCCGTATCCATCTGCGCGGTGGCGACGAGGGTATTCCGCGCCTCTCCGAGGTGCTGGCCATGGTCGGCGGGCGTGTACCGCTGTTGCTTGAACTCAAGGACCAGCACGGGCAGATGGGGCGTGGCGATGGTGTGCTGGAACAGGCGGTCGCGCAGGATCTGCGCGATTATGCCGGGCCGGTTGCGGTGATGTCCTTCAACCCCGAGATGGTGATCGAAATGGCGCGGCTGGCCGTAAATGTGCCGCGTGGTATCGTGAGCTGCGCCTATGATGCGGGGGCCTGGTCGGCGCTGCAAGCGTCAACGCGCGACCGGCTGCGCGGCATTCCCGATTTCGACCGGGCGGGCGCGTCTTTCATCAGCCACGACGCCAGCGACCTGCACAGCCCGCGTGTGGCGGACCTCAAGTCGCGGGGCGCGACCATCCTGTGCTGGACCATCCGCAGCGCCGGGGCCGAGGCCACCGCGCGGCGGGTGGCGCATAACATAACCTTCGAGGATTATTTGCCGGACCGCCCGGCTTGATCCCTGATGACCCTGCCACAGATGTAGGAGATCACATGCAAGAGGGCGCGATGCAGGGCAGTTCGGTCATTGTCAAACTGGTGGACAGCCTGGCGCAGATCCCTGCGCCGGAATGGGATGCCTGTGCCTGTCCCGAGGCGGCGGATGGTGGCCAGCCGGACGATCCATTTACCACGCATCGTTTTCTCATGGCGCTGGAGGACAGCCGCTGTGTCGGGACAGGCACAGGCTGGGAGCCGCATTACCTGACAGCGGAGTTGGAGGGCGAGGTCATCGCCTGCGCGCCGCTTTATGCCAAGGCGCATAGCCAGGGCGAATACATCTTCGACCACAACTGGGCCCATGCCTATGAACGGGCAGGCGGGCGGTATTTCCCGAAATTGCAGATCGCCGTCCCGTTCACGCCTGTCACCGGGCGACGGCTGTTGACGAAGCCGGGCTTCGGGATGGAAGGGCGCGACGCGCTGATGCAGGCGGCGGTCAGCATCGGAGAGCGTAACAGTCTGTCCTCTTTACATGTCACCTTCTGCACCGAAAAGGAACGTCTGATCGGGGCCGAAATGGGGCTGTTGCCGCGTATCACCCAGCAATATCACTGGGTGAACGAGGGGTATCGCAGCTTTGACGATTTTCTGGCCAACCTGTCATCGCGCAAGCGCAAGAATATCCGCAAGGAACGCGTGCAGGCGCAGGGCTTTGGCGGTCAGATCGTTCAGGTGACGGGCGATGATATCAAGCCGCATCACTGGGATGCGATATGGGCCTTTTATCAGGACACCGGCGCGCGCAAATGGGGAATGCCCTATCTGACGCGGGCCTTCTTTGAACTGGCGCATGAGCGGTTGCGCGACGATATCCTTCTGGTGCTGGCGCTGGACAACGATGTGCCGGTGGCCGGTGCGCTGAATGTCATCGGCCGCGACGCGCTTTTCGGCCGGTACTGGGGCTGCGCCGGGCATTATCCTGCGATGCATTTCGAACTGTGCTATTATCAGGCGATGGATTACGCGATTGCCCATGGGCTGGGCCGGGTAGAGGCCGGGGCGCAGGGCGAGCACAAGATCGCGCGCGGGTATTTGCCGGTGCAGACGCATTCGTTGCACTGGTTCCGGGAACCGGCTTTCAGCGAGGCGGTCGCGCGGTATCTTGACGAGGAAAGGGACGCTGTGTCGGAGGATATCGAGATCCTCACGAGCTTTGGACCTTTCAGGAAAGCCAATGTGGAGGAGCAGCCATGACTGACAAATTGAGCGACACCGCGCGGAAAACCACGATCGAGCCGCTGTTCGATACCGGGTGGAGCATGGTCGATGGCCGGGATGCCATCACCAAGACGTTTCAATTCGCCAATTTCGTCGAGGCGTTCGGTTTCATGACGCGCACGGCGCTTTGGGCCGAGAAATGGGATCACCACCCGGAATGGTCGAATGTCTACAAGACTGTAGAGGTAACACTGACCACCCATGACGCGGGCGGGCTGAGCGCGCTGGATGCCAAGTTGGCGCGCAAGATGGACAAGCTGGCCGACGCGGACTGACCCCGCGCCGGCGCGGGGTCTTACATCTGGCCGAGCAGCGTTTCGGCGGCAGAGGCGTCGCACATGCCGGGGTTGTCCTCGGTGTTCAGGATCTTGATCTCGTCATTCTCGACCAGCATCGCATAGCGCTTGGACCGGTCGTAGAACCCGGCGGGCGGTGCGCTGAAGGCCATGCCCATCGCTTTGGTGAACTCGGCGCTGGCGTCGCCCAGCATGGTAATACCTGCGTCGGTGGCCCCGGTGCTTTCCCCCCATGCCTGAACCACGAACGGGTCGTTCACGGCAACGCAGATGATTTCCTGCACGCCTTTTTCCATCAGTTGGTGCTTGGCCTTGATGAAGCCGGGGACATGCGCATTTGTGCACACGCCGGTATAGGCCCCCGGCACGCCGAAGATCACGATCTTGCGTCCCGCGCTGAGGTCGGACAGGCGGACCTGCTCTGGCCCGTCGGCTCCCAGTTTCAAAAGCGTGGCATCGGGAAGTTTGTCGCCGGTGGAGATGGTCATGGTCGTTTCCTGTCTATCGGTTGCCATTGCGTCACCCGTAGATATAGGGTCTGCGCCAGTCGGGGCCATGGAAAACTGAATAGGACACCGAATGTCTGGAATCGTCGTGATCGGGGCCGGTCAGGCCGGCAGCTCTTTGGTGGCAAAGCTGCGGGGGCTTGGATTCGAGGGTGCGTTGACGCTGATCGGGGCGGAAACGGTGCCACCCTATCAACGGCCGCCCCTGTCCAAGAAATATCTGCTGGGCGAAATGGATCTGGAGCGGCTTTATCTACGCCCGCGCAGCTTTTACGAGGAACAAGGCATCGACCTGCGCCTTGGAACGCGGGTGGATGCAATCGACCGCAACGCGCGCGAGGTGGTGATCGGGGATGCGCGGCTTGGCTATGATCAGCTTGTGCTGACCACCGGGTCGGCGCCGCGCCGTTTGCCCGGTGCCATCGGTGGCGATCTTGACGGTGTCTACACCATGCGCGATCTGGCCGATGCCGATCACATGGCGCGCGTCTTTCGCGCCGGGGCGACCGTGCTGATTGTCGGAGGGGGCTATATCGGGCTGGAGGCGGCAGCGGTGGCCGCGTCGCGCGGGCTGAACGTGGTGTTGGTGGAAATGGCGGAGCGTATCCTGCAACGGGTCGCCGCCGAACAGACCTCGGCCTATTTTCGTGCGCTGCATGGGCGGCACGGTGTCGATATCCGCGAGGGTGTGGGGCTGGAGCGGCTGACAGGTGAGGGCCATGTCAACGGCGCGGTCCTTACCGATGGCACGGTTCTGGACGTGGATTTCGTGATCGTCGGTGTGGGTATCGCGCCCGAGACCGCATTGGCAGAGGCCGCGGGGCTGATCATCGACAACGGGATCAGCACCGATGCGCAAGGCCGTACCAGCGATCCGCATATCTGGGCGGCGGGCGATTGCGCGTCGTTTCCCTATCGTGACGCCCGCTTGCGGCTTGAAAGCGTGCCCAACGCCATCGACATGGCCGATTGCGTGGCCGAAAACCTGCTTGGCGCGGGCAAGCCCTATGTGCCGCAGCCGTGGTTCTGGTCGGATCAATACGATGTGAAATTGCAGATCGCGGGGCTGAACACCGGCTATGACGACGTGATCACCCGCATCGGGGACAATGGCGTTTCGTTCTGGTACTTTGCCGATGACAGGCTTTTGGCGGTGGACGCGGCCAATGACGCGCGCGCCTACATGGTCGGCAAGCGGCTGATCGACATGGGCAAAACAGCGGATAAGGCGGCGGTGGCCGATCCTCAGGCCGACCTCAAGGCGCTGTTGCGCGTATGAGGATCATCGGCGGAGCATGGCGCGGGCGGCGGCTTGCCTCGGTTGGCAAAGGCGATGCGGGCGCACATCTGCGGCCCACATCGGACCGGGTGCGCGAAAGCCTGTTCAACGTGCTGATGAATGGTTACGGCGAGGCGCTTGCGGGCGGCCGCGTGCTGGATCTGTTCGCCGGGACGGGCGCTTTGGGGCTGGAGGCGCTGTCGCGTGGGGCCGCGACGGCGGTTTTCGTGGAAAACGGGCGCGTGGGGCAGCGGATCCTGCGCGAGAACATCGCGCTGTGTCATGCTGGTGCGCGGGCAAAGCTGGTGGCGCGGGACGCGGCGCGTATCGGTGTGGCGGATGCCCCCTGCGATCTGGTGTTCCTGGACCCGCCCTATGGCAAGGCGCTGGGCGAAGCCGCGCTTGACGCGGCGCTGGCGGGCGGCTGGCTGGCCGACGGTACAGTGGTGGTGTGGGAAGAGGGCGGCGCGGTGCAGGTGCCCGACGCGCTGAGCTTGCACGACGAGCGGCGCTATGGTGACACGACGATCCGCATCCTGACCCATGGCTGAGCGCGCTGTCAGCCCTTCATCAGATCCGGCAGATCGCCCGTCAGGCCCGCCGCCTCGCGGATAAAGCCGCGGCGCAGGCGCGGCATTGCACCTATTGCGCCCATGCCCAGATCCCGCAGACCGCGAAGCAGGGGATTATCGTTTGAAAACAGTCGGTTCGTCAGGTCCGTGGTCAGCGCCAGCGTCGCGGTGTCGAAGCGGCGCCATTGCTGGTAGCGCGCCAGCACATCGGGTGCCGCGAAATCCTCGCCCCGTCTTGCGGCTTCGTCGATGACCTGCGCCAAAGCGCCCACATCGCGCAGACCGGCGTTGAAGCCTTGCCCGGCGATGGGGTGCAGCCCGTGCGCCGCATCGCCCAGAAGTGCGAGGCGCGGCGCGATGAAGCTGTTGGCGACGGTCAGGCCGAGCGGATAGCTGTAGCGCTTGCCGCGCAAGGCGATCTGCCCAAGGAAATCGCCGAAACGCGGGCGCAGCACCTGCATGAAATCCTCGTCCGACAAGGCGGCAAAGCGTGTGGCGGTCGCATCGCTTTCGGACCAGACAATCGAGCTGACATTGCCGGGCAGCGGCAGGATCGCCAGCGGTCCGGGCGGCATGAAGAATTGATGCGCGATGCCGTGATGGGGCAAATCATGTTCGATCGCGGCGACAAGCGCCGTTTGGCCGTAATCCCAGCCGGTGCGTGAAATGCCCGCACGCCGTGCGGTTCCGGACTCGCGCCCGTCCGCGCCAACAAGAAGCCGCCCGGATACCCGCTGCCCGTCTGACAGGGTCAGCGTCACACCGTCGGCGGTCACGTCCTGAGCGGTCACGGTGCCGGTGATCTGGGTGATATGCGGCGTTTCGTTCATGGCGGTCAGCAGGGCGGCGCGCAGCAAGCGGTCCTCGCACATGTGGCCCATCGGGCCTTCTTCGATTTCGGCGTGGTCGAAATGCAGAAAGAACGGTGCCGGCCCTTCGCCCGCGCGCCCGTCCGAGACCTTGATCTCCAGCATGGGTTGCGCGTTGTGCTGCACGCGGTCCCAGATGCCGATGGCCGCCAGCAACCGGACAGAGGCAAGCGCCAGCGCATAGGATTTCCCGTTGAAATCAGGCGTGACGCGCGTGTCGTGCGGCAGCGCGTCGATCACGGTCACGCTGCGCCCGGCCTGCGCCAGCGCCAAGGCAAGCGCCGGTCCGGCCAAGCCCCCGCCGACGATCAGAATATCAGAGTCATTTTCCATGTCCCTGAATATGGCCGGTGGTCCGGGGATGTCCATGCACCGCGCTGTTGCGGCCTGTCATTTTTGCGCAACGCGGTGACGGTTCTCGGCATCTTAGGAAAAAAGTTGGTGCAATTTTTGCATCAGACCATAATGTTGCTCGCGAGGCAGGCCCCACGAGCAGATAAAAAAAGGGGCATAAACGATAACAAGAACCCCGGAGTCCATTTTATGGAGACGTCACAGATACGCGCCCAACAAGGGCAAACGGCGCAGCCGCAAGAGACGGACGCGCCGCAGCAAAGCCGTAAATTCATTCGCAACCTGCAAAAAGAGGTGCGAAAACTGCGCATTGGCGGCGATGTGATGGATTTGTTCGGGGATCCTGTGCCCAAGGAATTGCTGACCGAATACAAGCCCGAGGATCTGGACAGCCGGTTGGCCCGCACGATCCAGAAGAAATACAAAAGCCGCCCGGTCAACATCAAGCGATGTTGGAACCGGGTACAGCTTTTCCTGCCGGAACTGATGCATCACGACGCGCCCCGGCAACGCGTGCTGGAGATGTCGACGGCGCATGGCGGGATGCTGGAGGTGCTGCGCCATTTCGGGCACGAGGTGGTGGGCAACGATTACGTCAACCTTGTTTCGGATGACGGGAGCGGGCGGGCGCTGTACCGCGATCTCAACGATCCGGATTTCCACCGCGAGACGGATGATTACGGTCTGCCCGTTCCCCAAGATGGCGAGCAATTGCACGACTGGCCCTATCGCCACATCATCGAGTCCATCAACATCCCGATGAGCCTGTTCGACGCGGGCAAGACGCCCTATCCGTTCCGTAGCAAGGATTTCGACGTGCTGCTTTGTATGCAGGCGATCGAGCATTATTGCCATCCAAAGGACTGGATGACCGTGGTCGATGAATTCTGTCGCATCACGCGTCGGTCGGTCGTGATCCTGCTCAACCCGATGCTAAACAACATGGGCGGCGCGCCGCGCGACTATGCGGATGCGTATCGCAAGGCCAAGCTGGATCTGCGCACCTATCGGCGCAACGGCTTCGTCTGTTCCTCGACCCACATGATGTGGGGGGAGCCGGCGGGCTTCAAGCTGACCGCCGAGTAAGCCTGCCCCGGTCTTGCCTTGGTCGCGCGCTTCTGACTTGATGCGCGCGACATCGGCAAGACAGGGGATGCAGGCATGAGCGACTGGGACAAGATGAGCGCGGGCGATCTGGGGCGGGCGATTGGCGCGGGCCGGATCGGCCCGGTCGAGCTGACCGACGCCTTTCTTGACGCCATTGACGCGCATCCCGCGCGGGATCGCATCTATTCTGTCGTCACCCATGACCGCGCCCGGATCGAGGCACAGGCGGCAGAGGCCCGCGCGCGCGCCGGGTTGCGGCGCGGCCCGCTGGACGGTGTGCCGGTCAGTTGGAAAGACCTGTTCGACAGCGCGGGCACCGCGACCGAGGCAGGCACGCGGTTGCTGAAAGGGCGGGTGCCCGACAGGGATGCCGAGGCGCTGCGCAATGCCACCGCCGCCGGGCTGGTCTGTCTTGGCAAGACGCATATGAGCGAACTGGCCTTTTCCGGACTTGGCCTGAACCCGATGACGGCCACGCCCCCAAATGTGAATGACGAGAAGGCGGTGCCGGGGGGATCATCCTCGGGGGCGGCGTCCAGTGTGGCCTTTGGGCTTGCCGCGAACGGCGTCGGGTCGGACACCGGCGGGTCGGTGCGCATCCCGGCGGCATGGAATGATCTTGTGGGGTTGAAAACCACGGCGGGGCGTGTCTCGAACCGGGGCGTGGTGCCGCTCGCGGCGCGGTTTGACACGGTGGGGCCGTTGTCGCGCAATGTCGAGGATTGTGCGCTGATGCTCGCCGCGCTGGAAGGCGGGCGCGCGGCCGATCTTGCGGGCACGTCGCTCCGGGGTATGCGACTTGCCATCCTGACGACCAGCGTGTTCGACGATATCCGCGATGCGCCCAAAGCCGCGTTCGACGCGGCGGTGGCGCGCCTGCGCGACGCGGGTGCGCAGATCGACGAGATCACATCGCCCGAAGTCGCCGAGGCCATGCCGATGTCACCGATCCTGTTCACTTCCGAGGCCTATGGCACATGGGGCAAGCTGATAGAGACAGCCCCCGACGAGATGTTCGCGCCGATCCGCGAGCGGTTCGAGTCGGGCAAGGCGTTTACCGCCGCCGACTATGTTGCGGCGTGGCAGCGCCTTGATGCGCTGCGCGAGGGCTGGCACGCGCGCGTGGCGGCCTATGATGCGGTGCTTAGCCCGACCGCCCCCAACCTGCCGCCCGATGCGGCACGGCTGATGACCGACAGTGCGTATTACGTCACCGAAAACCTGCTGGCGCTGCGCAACACGCGGGTGGGCAACCTGATGGGGCTGTGTGGTGTCACCCTGCCCACCGGCACGCCAAGCTGTGGCATCCTGCTGTCTGGCAAGCCCTTTGGCGAAGAGGCGCTGTTGCGGGTGGCCAAGGCGGCCGAAGACGCGCTGCGCTGAACTGCCAAAATGCCACAATGTCGCTGTCAAGCGCATCCTTGTGCTGGACGTAAGCCCCCTGCTTCGATAAGTTTTTGCTGAACGGGACGCCAATGATCCCGAACCTTGAGGCAGTATCAGATGTTCCCCGAGCGGTTTTCGAACCTACCGGACTACGCGTTTCCGCGTCTGCGGAACCTGTTGGACGCCCATGCGCCCGGCGGCGAAGTCCTGCATATGACGATCGGCGAGCCGAAACATGATTTCCCGGCTTGGGTCGTTGATATCATTCAGGAAAAAGCGGATGAATTTCGCCGCTATCCGGTCAACGAGGGCATCCCCGAATTGCGCGGCGCGTTCTGCGATTGGGTGCAGCGGCGCTACGGCGTGGCACTTGACCCAGATACGCGGGCGATGGCGCTGAACGGCACCCGCGAGGGGCTTTACAATGCCATGATGGCGCTGTGTCCCGAGCAAAAGAACGGGCAACGGCCCGTGGTGCTTCTGCCCAACCCGTTTTATCAGGTCTACATGGTCGCCGCGCTAAGCGTCGGGGCCGAGCCGGTGTTTCTGCCCGCCACGGCGGAAACCGGGCATTTGCCGGATTTCACGGCGCTGTCGGCGGATGTGCTTGACCGGGTCGCAGTCGCGTATCTATGCTCGCCGTCCAACCCGCAAGGCGCGGTGGCTGACGCAGCCTATTGGCGCGATCTGATCGGGCTGGCGGAAAAGCACGATTTCCGCATTTTCGCGGATGAATGCTATTCCGAGATCTACCGCGATACGCCACCCCCCGGCGCGCTTGAGATCGCGCAGCAGATGGGCGCGGACCCTGAGCGCGTGGTCGCCTTTCACAGCCTGTCGAAACGGTCCAACCTTGCCGGTCTGCGTAGCGGCTTCGTGGCCGCCGGGCCGCAAAGCATGGCGCGGCTGCGACAGTTGCGCAATTATGCCGGCGCGCCGCTGCCGATGCCGCTGCAACATGCGGCCGCCGCGGTGTGGGCGGACGAGGATCACGTGCGTGAAAACCGCCGCCTGTATCAGGAAAAATACACGCTGGCCGATAAGGTTTTTGCCGGTATCGACGCTTATGTGTCTCCGCAGGCGGGGTTTTTCCTATGGTTGCCGGTTGGCGATGGCGAGGCGGCAACGCTGAAACTTTGGCAGGAAACGGGCGTGCGGGTACTGCCCGGCGCTTATCTGAGCCGTGAGGCCGGGGGCGTGAATCCCGGCGCAAACTATATCCGGGTTGCGATGGTGGCCCCAATAGAAGAGGTGGCGCGCGGCCTGACACGGTTGCGCGACTGTCTTTATTGAACAACGAGGACGAGGCAAAGCATGGCATATCAGACGCGCGGACGAGACCCGCTCCTGGACAGCTCGATGGCCGAGGCGATCGAGAAACGGGGCAAGGAACTTCTTGGGCTGGCGCTGCTGGCCGTGGGCGTCATGGCTGCGATGATGATCGGCTCTTACCATCCTGACGACCCAAGCTGGATGTCGGCCACCGACGAGCCGATTCGCAACTGGCTGGGCCGGATGGGGGCATCCATCGCCGCGCCGCTGTTCATGATCGTGGGATGGGGCGCGTGGGGCCTTGCCATTCTCGCGGCGGCGTGGGGCCTGCGTTTTGCCCTGCACCGGGGCGAGGAACGGGTCATCGGGCGTCTGATCTTTGCGCCGATATGGATCGCGGTTCTGGCGCTGCACGCGTCGTCGCTGCCACCGGGCGCGACGTGGTCGGCGGCGCATAGTTTTGGGCTTGGCGGTCATTTCGGGGACACTGTTCTGGCCATGATGCTTGGGCTGCTGCCGTTTGGTGCAAGCTTTGGCCTGAAACTGATGTCGGTTGTGCTGGGGATCGCGATGCTGACGCTGGGGGCCTTTGTGCTGGGCTTTACCAAGGCCGAAATCAAGGCCGCCGCTCGTTTTCTGATCGTGGGCGTGATCATGTCCTATGCCGGTCTGATGACGGTTCTTGGTCGCAGCGCCGCCGGGGCTGCGCAGGCCGCCAAGGCCGTGCAGGGCAAGGCCATCGAGGCCCGTGCGCGCCGTGTCGAGTCCCGCGCAGAGGCCGAGGAACTGGCCTGGGCCGAAGCCGCCGTGCCGGAACCGCCGGTCATGCGTCGCGCGCCACAGGTGCAGGGCGCGCATGGCCACGCCGCCCCGACGCTGGGCATGGATGAGCCACTGGAAAAGCCCGGCGGGTTTCTGGCCCGTATGCCGTCGTTGATGCGCCGCCCCGAGCCGGAGCCCGAAGACGAGCTGGAACCGGAACTGATCGAAGCGCCCGAGGTTCCCGACATGGCCGGGCCAACCGGCGACCGGGTCAGCGCCCGGATCCATGACGTGATCCGCAGCCGGGTGCGCAAGACCCCCGCGCTTCAGGTAGAGTCGCTGGCCCCCCTGACCAAGGGGCGAGGCCGCAGGCCCGATCCGCTTGTGCTTGATACCGGGCGCACGGCGGATCTGCCCCCTGAACCGCCGCTGACTTCGGCACAGACGGCAAGGGCCGTGCAAGAGCCGCCGGTTACAATGGCCCCGGCGCAACCGTTCGAGGCCGCGCCGACCCCGCAGGATCAAGGCCAGCCGGTAGCCCCCATGCCCCCCATCCCGCGCGCCACGCCGGCAGAGCCGCAGCGCGCCGTTGTGCAGCACCCGCCAAAGCGTGCGCCGCAGCCATCCGCCCGCGCGCAGGCAGAGGCACAGCCCGCCCTGCAATTCGAGGACAGCGCGCAGGCGGATTACGATCTGCCGCCGCTCAGCCTGTTGTCGAACCCCGCTAATATCACGCGCCATCACCTCAGCGACGAGGCGCTGGAGGAGAACGCGCGGATGCTGGAAAACGTGCTGGATGATTACGGCGTCAAGGGCGAGATCGTCAGCGTGCGCCCCGGTCCGGTCGTGACCATGTACGAGCTGGAACCCGCGCCGGGCCTCAAGGCGAGCCGCGTGATCGGTCTGGCGGATGACATTGCCCGCTCCATGAGCGCGCTTGCCGCGCGCGTCAGCACCGTGCCGGGGCGGTCTGTCATCGGGATCGAGCTTCCCAATGACAACCGCGAAATGGTTGTGCTGAGAGAGCTTCTGGCGACCCGCGATTTCGGCGATGGCAACCAGAAACTGCCGCTTGCCTTGGGCAAGGATATCGGCGGCGACCCGGTGGTGCAGAACCTTGCCAAGATGCCCCATCTGCTGATCGCGGGCACCACGGGTTCGGGCAAGTCGGTGGCGATCAACACCATGATCCTGAGCCTGCTTTACAAGCTGACGCCGGATGAGTGCCGTCTGATCATGATCGACCCCAAGATGCTGGAACTGAGCGTCTATGACGGCATTCCGCATCTTCTTTCGCCAGTGGTGACGGACCCGAAAAAGGCGGTTGTGGCCCTGAAATGGGTCGTGGCGGAAATGGAAGACCGCTATCGCAAGATGTCCAAGATGGGCGTGCGCAACATCGACGGCTATAATGGCCGCGTGGCGGATGCGCTGTCCAAGGGCGAGATGTTCAGCCGCACGGTGCAGACCGGCTTTGACGACGAGACCGGCGAACCGGTGTTCGAGACGGATGAATTCAAGCCTGAAAAGATGCCCTATATCGTCGTGATCGTTGACGAGATGGCCGACCTTATGATGGTCGCGGGCAAGGAGATCGAAGCCTGCATCCAGCGTCTGGCACAAATGGCCCGTGCCTCGGGCATTCACCTGATCATGGCCACGCAGCGCCCGTCGGTTGACGTGATCACCGGCACGATCAAGGCTAATTTCCCCACGCGGATCAGCTTTCAGGTGACCTCCAAGATCGACAGCCGCACCATTCTGGGCGAGATGGGGGCCGAGCAGCTTTTGGGCATGGGCGACATGCTTTACATGGCGGGCGGTGGCAAGATCACACGGTGTCACGCGCCCTTCGTGTCCGATGAAGAGGTCGAGGAGGTGGTCAACCACCTCAAGGCCTACGGCCCACCCACGTATGTCGGCGGCGTGCAGGAAGGCCCCGAAGACGACAGGGCCGACAAGATCGATGCGGTTCTGGGTCTGTCCACGGGTGGCAACACCGATGGTGAGGACGCGCTTTACGATCAGGCCGTGCAGATCGCGATCACCGACCGGAAATGTTCGACCTCCTACATTCAGCGCAAGCTGGCCATCGGCTATAACAAGGCCGCACGGCTGGTCGAGCAGATGGAGGACGAGGGCGTCGTCAGCCCGGCCAACCATGTGGGCAAGCGCGAGATCCTTGTTCCCGAACAGTAAGGCGTTCCACGAGACGCGTTCTTGTAGCCGGTGGGCACGGGGCTTGCGGGTTATGTCTTGATCGGTGTGCCATTGATGCCGATATGCGGAGTGTGCCTGCGTGTTATTGCATGACAGGTGCAAAAAACCCGATCATGACCTGACGCGCGTCGCCTTGGACCTGTTGTATCAGCGAAAGGCGCAGCGCGTGCAACGATTGGACGTAGGGCAGCGTTTCGGGATATGCCGTGGTGAAGGTGTGACGCGAAATGCTTGGCGATACCAAAGGACGGGACCGCGTATGAAGAGACTTGCAACCGGACTTGCCGCAGGGCTGATGATGCTGGGCACGGCCTTGCCCGCGGCGGCGGAAAAGCTGTCGCTGAGCGAGATTTCACAATATCTCAACAGCTTTCAGACTGCGTCGGGGGATTTTACCCAGATCAACGATGACGGCACGATCAGCACGGGGAAAATCCACATCAAGCGGCCGGGTCGGGTGCGTTTTGAATATGATCCGCCCGACCAGACATTGGTGGTGGCCGATGGCGACACGGTGGGTGTGATCGACCCCAAGTCGAACACCGGCCCCGAAGGGTACCCGCTGCACCGCACGCCGCTCAAGATCATTCTTGCGCGCAATGTCGACCTGACCCGTGCGCGGATGGTCACGGGTCATGCCAGCGACGGCAAGACAACCACCGTGCGCGCGCAGGATCCCGAAAATCCGGAATATGGCAGTATCGAGCTTGTCTTCACCGGCGTGCCGGTGGAATTGCGTCAATGGGTGATCAACGACAGTGGTGGCAGCCGGACCACCGTTGTTCTGGGGGCGTTGGACACGGGCGTGAGGCTGGCCAATGACCGGTTCACGATCCCCGGCAAGGACAAGGGGTGGCGGGACTGACACGTCCCGCCTGCGATTACGACGTGGTGGCGCGGCGGCGCGCGCTGCCTCAGAACAATCCGCGCCGACCGCCGCAGCGCATCAGCTGCGCCTTGTAGGTTTCGGCGCGGGTGCCCACCTCACCGGCCACGCGCAACAACCACGGCTTGCCATTATAGCTTTGCCGCGTGTAGCCGGTCCGGCCCTCGTGATAGGCAAGATACTGGTTGCGCGCGTCCTGTAGCGGGATGCCAAGCTGTTGCCTGGATTTCGACATGTACCAGCCCATGAAATCGGCCTCATCGAAGATATCGTTGCGCCGGGCGGCGAAACGCCTGGTTTCATCCTTGTATTCGTCCCATGTGCCATCCAGCGCCTGGCTATAGCCATAGGCAGAACTTTGGCGGCCCATCGGGATCACCCCAAGCGTCCAGCGAAAGGGTGTGCGGGCATCGCCGTCGAACTTGCTTTCCTGATAGATGGTCGCCATCTGCACATGCACTGGCACGCCCCAACGACGTTCTGTCGTCCGGAAGGCCCGGAGATATTCGGGTTTTTGCGCCACGATCATGCAGGCATCGTCGAGGTTGCGAGGTGGTGGGCCGCTTTGGCGGCTGCCACAGGCGGTCACAACCAGACCGGCCAACACGAGGATAAGGGCGCGAAGGGTTCTGCTCATTTGCCTCTCGCCTGATTTGTTTTTCTTGCATCTTAGCCGAAAGGCCGCTGTGGGGGAATGACAGATTTTCAAACGCGGCAGGTCGGTTCACTGTTGGGTCGCGGTTCACAGACTGTTTCTGACCAAAGTCGCGCCACCTGTTGGACAAAGGGGTGTTGATCACGCTAACCTTGATCGGTAGGGGCTATGACCATGATTAAGACACGCGCCAAATATCACCTGGGCCAGATTGTCCGCCATCGGAAGCACCCCTTTCGTGGCGTGATCTTTGATGTGGACCCGGAATTCTCGAATACAGAGGAATGGTATGACGCCATTCCCGAGGACAGCCGCCCTGTCAAGGAACAGCCGTTCTACCATCTGTTGGCAGAGAACGACCAATCCTATTACGTCGCCTATGTCAGCGAGCAGAACCTTGTGGCCGACTATTCCGGCGAGCCGGTGGACCATCCCGATATTCCCGATCTTTTCGGGCCTTTCGAAGATGGTCATTATCCGCTGCATTTTCAGCTCAACTGATCGCAGACACGGCGCGCGCCGGGGTCAGTACCCAAGCGCGCAACCGTCCTTGCGTGGATCAGAGCCGCCTTCGAGCACCCCATCGGGTCGGATCAGTATGGCCTGCGCGCCGCCTATGGCCTCGTCGGGGATGACAACCTTGTGCCCCTTGTCGGCCAGCGCCGCGCGCACGGCCTCGGGATAGCCGCGCTCGACCCGCAATTCGCCCTCGCAGGCAAAGGCCCGTGGCGCGTCGATGGCGGTCTGTACATCCATGCCGAAATCGCGCTGGTTGGTGACGAATCTTGCATGTCCGCAGGCCTGATAGGCTCCGCCCATCACGCCGAACGGCATACGCACCGCGCCATTTTCGCGCAACATGCCCGGAATGATCGTGTGCATGGGGCGCTTGCCGCCGGCCAGTTCGTTCGGGTGCCCTTGTTCCAGCGTGAAACCCGCGCCGCGATTCTGCATCAGGATGCCGAACTTTTCGGATGCGATGCCAGAGCCGAACCCGTGAAAGATCGAATAGATCAGCGACACCGCCATGCGATCCCGGTCTACTACGGTGATGTAGATCGTATCGCGATGCACCGCCTCTGTCAGCGGCGCGGCGGCGGGCATTGCGCGGGCCGGGTCGATCAATGCGGCCAGTTTCGCGGCGGTTTCCGGCGCAAGCAGATGATCAAGTTTTGCCATGTGATCGGGATCGGCAATAAAGCGGTTGCGCGCATCATAGGCCAGCTTTGTCGCCTCGGCCTCGATATGCAGGCGCTCGGCCCCCATGGGATCCATCGCGGCGATGTCGAAATGCGACAGGATGTTGAGTATCAGAATGGCAATGGTGCCCTGCCCGTTGGGCGGATGCTCGACCAGTTCGGTGCCCTTGTAATCGCCGCTGACCGGACCGGTCGGCGTGCAGGCCGCCTTGGCGAAATCCTGTGCCGTGTGCACGCCGCCAAGGCTGTTCAGGCAGGCCAACATGTCTTCGGCAACCTCGCCGGTGTAAAAGGCGTCGCGCCCGTCCTTGGCGATGCGCCGCAACACCTCGGCCTGACGTGGTGAGCGGAAGATGTCGCCGGTGCGCAGCGGCGCACCTGCATTGCTGTAATGCGTGACACCGTGCCCTTGCAGGCATTGCCCGGCTTGGGGCCAGTCCCGTGCAACACGAGGCGCGACAGGCACGCCGGTCTCTGCGTAATGGATGGCAGGGGCCAGAAGCGCGTCCAGGCCAAGTTTGCCATGGGCGTCGGACAGGTGGCAAAACGCGTCGATGGCCGTGGGGATGGTCACGGCGTGGGCGCTGTGCAGAGGCACGGTAGCATGTCCGGCGGCGCGCAAAGCCTCGGCGGAGGCAGCCGCGGGCGCGCGGCCCGATCCGTTCAGTGCGTGGATCGTGTCGCTGCCCGGTTTGTTGTAAAGAACAAAGCAATCGCCGCCGATTCCAGTCATTTGCGGCTCGCATATGCCAAGCAGCACGGCCCCGGCGATGGCGGCGTCCATCGCGTTGCCACCGCGCGACAGGATGTCGAGCGCGGCTTTCGCGGCAAGCGGGTGCGACGTGGCGCACATGCCGGTGGTCGAGAAGGTGGCCGAGCGGCCGGGAAGGTGAAAGTCGCGCATGGAGGCCCCGTTTCGTATCATGTCGTGCGGACCCTAAAGCGTTTTGCGCGGGATCTGCAACATGACGGGAACACGAAACGCCATTTGGCATCAATATGTTGGCGGCCTTCGCTTGTTCGCGGGCAGATCGGGATGGTTTTGGGGGAGGGGCGTCGGACCGGGCGCTCGCAGGAGTGCGCCGGATGTCGTGCTGATTTGTGTTTTTGGGAAAGAACCTCGACGCCGCGCACTGGGTGGGGGCTGTTAAACGCGGCGCCGAGGGAAGCCGTATGCAGCTACAATAACAGATATGACCCGACATTCTGGCAAGATTCAGGGCCGATTGGGGCGAATCTAGGGCTTTGACGTTTTTCCGGGTTCCATGGTCAGGTGAAAATGCAGCCATAGCAGGTTTTCCCCGTCGACTCGCCGGTAGATGACCTGTTCGGTCAGGTCGCGAATAAGAAACCAACCGAATCCGCCCTCTGGCAGGGCGGAATGCGGGGCGTGTGGGTCGGGCCGGGGACCAAGCGGGATGCGTTCGTCGGGCAGCGGCGTGCCGGGATCGCGCAGACACAGGCGCAAACGAACCCCGGCAAGCGCGGCGGTGATTCGGATATCCGCGGTGGTCAGCGTGGCACAGGCGTGTTCGACGATATTGTTGAGCGCCTCTGCCGTGGCGAGTTCGACCTTGCCAAGGTCGGCCTGTGACACGCCCATTGCCGCCAGCCTGGCCCGCAATTCTGCCAAAATGCCGCGCACCGCATGGGGATTGGCGGCGCAGCCAAGGTCGATGCATGGCGCGCGAGCAGGCCGGTGGCCATACCGCACGGCTTGCGCCCTAACGGACGACACGGGCCGAGCGGGCCTGTGCCGCCGTGGCGTGGATCACAAAGATCGAATCCATGCGCGTGAGGCGAAAGACCTTGTCCACATCGGTGGTCAGCCCCGCCAGATCGAGCCGTCGTTCCGGCCCCATATGCTTCATCACCGCGACAATCGCGCCAAGCCCGCTAGAGTCGACGAATTTTACTTCTGACAGGTCGAGCACCACATGTGCCGGCCCTGATTCGGTGGTAGCGCGTATCGCATCCTTGAACTGGATGGCCGAGGCCGCGTCGATGCGCGCGGCCTTGACCGTGATGCATTGCGTGGGGCCGTGGAGTTTGCTGTCGAGTTCCATGATCACTCCGTCCAAAACTGTTTCACAGGCAGAATAGGCCGCATTCCTTACCATTCGGTGTTCAGTCGTCTTGCAAAAATGCTGTGCCTTGGCATAGGCAGCGTCATGCGTATCGACTATGCCCAGACCGCCCGGATTATCGCCTCTCTGACTGACGGAGAGCGTGATGACGTGGCCTTGATGGCGACCGTCGTCTGTGAGTTGCATCACGCGGATGATCGTTTTGACTGGACGGGGTTCTACCGGGTGGTGGCACCGGACCTTTTGAAGATCGGCCCCTATCAGGGCGGCCATGGTTGCTTGACGATCCCGTTCGCGCGCGGCGTTTGTGGCGTTGCGGCGAGGACTGGTGAAGTGCAGCTTGTCGACGATGTGGACGCGTTTCCGGGCCACATCGCTTGCGCAAGTTCCACCCGGTCCGAGATCGTGCTGCCGGTGCGGGATGCGGCGGGGGACATCATTGCGGTTCTGGATATCGATAGCGACCAGCCGGCAGCTTTTGATGATCGCGATGTCGAGGGGCTGTCGCGGATCATGGATGACGTGTTCGGGTGCGTCCGCGCGGCTCGTCAGGCCTGACGGCCTGTCTCGTGGTGCTGCGGTGTGGAATGTCGTTGCTTTTTTCGACGAATGGCGGCAGCGTCAAGGTCCGGGAAAACACGTCATGTCTGAGGCTTTGCAATGCACTACGCCGCCTTCACCACCGCAGGACGGCACGGCGTTGATCTGCGTGGCTTTCGCCCAAGCGGGGTTGTGCTGTGTCGGTCAAGCTGCATCCGGTCACTGGAGGGCAGATCGACACGCTTGAGCCCGATGACAGTTTCCGCACCCGGGCCGAGCCTTTCGGGTGGAGCAGGTCCGATGACTGCCCCGAGACGGCGATTTGGGTAATCGCGCCGCCGGTCTGCCGGGGTGGCCATGAGCTTTGAGGGCTGGACCATTTTCGCGCTGTTCTGGGTGGTTTTTGTCACCACCCCGGGCCCGAACGCGGTCAACTGCATCACAAACGGCATGACCCATGGCTTTGCCCGCAGCCTGTGGGGCGTGGCCGCGATCCTGACGCAGGCGATGCTGTTCCTGCTTTTGTCCGCTGCCGGGGTGACGGCGCTGATCGCCGCCTCGCCGCTGGCGTTTGAGGTGGCCAAGATGATCGGTGCGGGGTTTCTCATATGGCTGGGAATACGCGGCTGGATCATGGCGCGCGGGCAGGTCGATGTGACCCCACCCGATGGCAAGGGTCTGTACTGGCGCGCTTTTGTCATCGCCACGATCAACCCCAAAAGCGTTGCGGGCTATCTCGCCGCGTTCAGCCAGTTCGTGCAGCCCGATATGCCGATCTGGGGCCAGATGGGGGTGATCGTGCCAACGGCGCTGACCATCACCGCGCTAAGTTACACAGGCTATACCGCGCTTGGCGCGGGGTTGGGGCGGGCCGCCTTGGGGGCGGTGTTCAATGTCGGGCTGCGGCGCGCGCTGGCGGTCTGTTTCGTGGTCTACGGCGTGGCGCTTGGCTGCGCCTCTGTGCCGCAAAAGGATTGAGAGGGAGGCAAGGATGGCAGACTTTCCAACGACGGCGCGGGTCGTGATCATCGGGGGCGGGGCGGTTGGGGCGTCCTGTTTGTATCATCTGGCCAAGGCGGGATGGGCGGATTGCGTCCTGCTGGAAAAGAACGAATTGACGGCGGGCAGCACATGGCACGCCGCCGGCAACGTGCCGACCTTTTCGACCAGTTGGGCGATCATGAACATGCAGCGTTACTCGACCGAGCTTTATGCACGGCTTGGGGATGAGGTCGATTACCCGATGAACTACCACCAGACCGGGTCCATCCGCCTTGCTCATTCAAAGGAGCGGATGCAGGAATTCCAGCGCGCCAAGGGCATGGGCAAGCATCAGGGAATGGACCTTGAGATCCTTGGCGTGGACGAGATCAAGGCGCGTTATCCCTTTATCGAGACGCATGATCTGGCGGGCGCGCTTTATGATCCCAACGATGGCGATATCGACCCGTCGCAGCTTACGCAGGCGCTGGCCAAGGGCGCGCGCGACATGGGGGCGAAGATCCTGCGCTTTTGCCCCGCCACAGGCATCGACCGGCAGGGCGACGAGTGGATCGTGAAAACGGAAAAGGGCGAGATCCGCTGCGAGATCGTGGTGAACGCCGCAGGATATTATGCGCAGCGCGTGGGCGAGTGGTTCAAGCCCTTTGGCGGGCGCACCGTGCCGATGATGGTGATGGCGCATCAGTACCTTCTGTCCGAGGAAATCCCCGAGATCGAGGCATGGTCCAGGGAGCAGGGGCACAAGCTGCCGCTTCTGCGCGATGTGGATGTGTCCTATTACCTGCGGCAGGAAAAGCACGGGTTCAACCTTGGCCCCTATGAGCCACGCTGCAAGGCGCATTGGGTGGACCCTTCCGATCCGATGCCCGACGATTTCAGCTTTCAGCTCTGGCAGGAGGATATCGACCGGATCGAGGAGATCGTGACCGACGCGATGGAACGCGTGCCGCTTCTGGGCACGTCCGGCATCAACAAGATCATCAATGGCCCGATCCCCTATGCGCCCGATGGTCTGCCGCTTCTTGGCCCGATGCCGGGGGTGAAGAACGCGTTCGAGGCGTGCGTGTTCACCTTCGGGATCGCGCAGGGCGGCGGCGCGGGCAAGGTGCTGGCGGAGTATATCATCGAGGGCGCGGCCGAATGGGACATGTGGGCGACCGACCCGCGCCGCTATACCGACTACACCGACAACGACTATTGCATCGCCAAGGGGATGGAGGTGTATGGCCACGAATACGGGATGCATTTTCCGTGGCACGAATGGCCCGCTGGCCGCGACAAGAAGCTGTCGCCGGTGCATGACCGCGTTCGGGAACTGGGCGGCGTGATGGGCGCCTATAACGGCTGGGAACGCGCCAACTGGTTCGCACAGCCGGGCGATGACACTTCAGAGGCGGCGACCCAGACATGGAACCGCGCTGGCCCGTGGGAGCCGCGCATCCGGCAAGAATGCGAGGCGGTGCGCGATGCCTGCGGCGTGCTCGACCTGCCGGGGTTTTCGCGCTTCAAGGTGCAGGGGCCGGGCGCCGACGACTGGCTGCGCGGTCTGGTCACGGGCAGCCTGCCACAGGTCGGGCGCGTCGGGCTGGTCTATTTCGCCGATCACCGGGGGCGTATCCTGAGCGAGATGTCGGTCACGCGCGAGGCAGAGAACCTGTTCGTGCTGGTCACTGCCGCGTCGGCGCAATGGCATGACCGTGAATGGCTTGAACGGCACATGCCCGAAGATGCTGCCTTTACGCTCGAAGACTGGACAGACCGAATGTCGACCCTGATCGTCACCGGCCCCGCATCGCGCGCACTGCTTGCCCCCCTGACCGATGCCGACCTCACCCTGCCGTGGCTCAGCTTTCAGGACTGCGAGGTCGCGGGCCGGTGGGCCGCGCTTCTGCGGGTCTCGTTCGCGGGCGAACTTGGCTGGGAAATCCATGCCGAAAACGCCGATATTCCGGCGATCTACGACGCGGTTTTGGCAGCGGGGGCCAAGCCTTTTGGCATGTGGGCGCTCAACAGCTTGCGCATCGAAAAGGGCTATCGTGCGTGGAAAGGAGACTTGTCCACGGATTACAGTCTTCTGGAAGGCGGGTTGGAGCGGTTCATCCGCTTTGACAAACCACAGGATTTCCCCGGCAAGGCGGCGCTTTTGTCGGAAAAGCAGCGCGGGCGGGCCAAGGCGTTCGTGCCGCTGATTGTCGAGGCCAAGGAGGCTGACGCGCCCTATATGTCGACGCTCTGGCACAAGGGTGAGATCGTGGGCGAGACGACCTCCGGTGCCTGGGGCTACCGCGTGGGAGCGTCTGTCGCGCTGGGCATGGTCCGCGCCGATCTTGCGGGGCCGGGCACCGAGCTGGAGGTCGAGATCTATGGCGAGCGTTGCCGCGCCACGGTGCAGGCCGATGTGGCGCTTTGGGATGCGGGCAACGAACGGTTGATGGGGTGAGACACACCGGATCGAGCGCCCGTGCAGGTCTGTCGGGGAGGCGTATTTGAACACTCAACTGCCCGCAACGATGTGCGGCACCTACCTTACGGGTCATGGCGGGCCGGACAAGCTGGAATGGCGCACCGATATTCCCGTGCCAAAGCCCGGTGCGGGCGAGGTGCTGGTTCGGGTCTTGGCCGCCGGGGTGAACAATACCGACATCAACACGCGCGAGGGTTGGTACTCGCGCGATGTGACCGGGGCGACAGGGGAAACCCAGGACGGTGTCGAGGTGGGAGGCTGGTCCGGCGCGCTGCGGTTTCCGCTCATTCAAGGCGGCGATCTGTGCGGCGAGGTGGTGCTGAACGGCCCCGGCTCTGCGGCGCACGCCCCCGGCACGCGGGTCATCTGCCCGATCAACCAGCCGCGCCCCACCGCGGATAACCCGGTGGGGTTCGAAGCGCTCGGCTCGGAATTCAACGGTGCCTTCGCGGAATATTGCGTGGTGCGCGAGGCGGATCTTTATGACGTGACCGATGCCCCGCTGTCGGACGTGGAACTTGCCGCGATCCCCTGCGCCTATGGCACGGCGGCGGGGCTTTTGCACCGCGCGGGCGTGGCCGAGGGGCAAGAGGTTCTGATCACCGGCGCAACCGGCGGCGTGGGGCTGGCCGCGGTGGAACTGGCCGCGCAAATGGGCGCGCACGTCAGCGGCATCGGCTCTGCGGCCAAGCACAACAGCGTTCTGAGGATCGGAGCGGCCCGGATGTTCGATCGCGATGACCCCCTTCCCGAGGATCTTTTCCACGCCGTCATCGACCTTGTCGGCGGCGCGCGCTGGCCCGATCTGATCGACGCGCTGCGCCCCGGCGGGCAGTACGCGGTCGCGGGTGCCATTGGCGGGCCGATGGTCGAGGCCGATCTGCGCCGCATCTACCTGCGCGACATCACCCTCCACGGCTGCACCTACCAGCCGCCCGAGGTCTTTGCCCGGCTCGTGGAGATGGTCCGCTCCGGAAAACTCCGCCCGACCATTGCCGCCACCTACCCCTTGCACCAGATCAACCGCGCACAGGCCGAGTTTCAGGCCAAGGCACAGGCGGGCAAGATGGTCTTGCTACCACCGGCTTCACAAGAGGTGACACCATGACCGACATCACGCTACTCGACGGATCCATCGGGCAGGAAATGATCAAACGCGCGGGCGACAGGCCCACGCCGCTGTGGTCGACGCAGGCGATGATCGACCATCCCAAGCTGACCGCGATGGTGCATCTCGATTACTTCGCCGCCGGTGCGACCATCGCCTCGACCAACACCTACGCGGTGCTGCCCGACAGGCTTGCGTTGGCGGGGCTGGAGAGCCGGTTCGAGGACCTGGCGGACCTGGCTGTGATGGCTGCGCGCCGCGCCCGCGCGGCGCATGGCTCGGGGCGCATCGCGGGCGTGCTCGGCCCGCTCAAAGGCTCCTACCGGCCCGATATCTGCCCGCCCGCCGCCGAGGCCGCCGGGCTTTATGCCCCGCTCGTGGCACGGCTCGTGCCACAGGTGGATCTGCTTCTGGCCGAGACGATGTGCTCTGTCGATCAGGCCGATGGCGTGCTGCGCGCCGCACTTGGCCACGATCTGCCGGTCTGGCTCGCCGTCTCGGTAATGGACGATGACGGCACCCGCCTGCGCTCGGGCGAGCCTCTGGCAGCCCTTGGGGATCTGCTGGCCCAGCGTCGGCCCGACGCAGTTCTGATCAACTGCACCCGGCCCGAGGCCGTCGCACCGGCGCTCGATATCCTGCGCGGCTTCGATCTGCCGTTTGGCGCTTATGCCAACGGATTTACCCGAATCGACACGGGGTTTCTGGAAGTCACGGCCACGGTCGATGCGCTCAGCGCGCGCGCCGATATTGGCCCTGAGCGCTATGCCGAGATCGCCATGGGCTGGGTCGCCCAGGGTGCCACGATCCTGGGCGGCTGCTGCGAAATCGGCCCCGCTCACATCGCGGAACTGGCCCGCCGCCTGCGCGAGCCCGGACATGTCATCTCATGAATGCCGCGTCTTCATCTGGCCAGAAATACCTCGGGGAGCACGAGGGGCAGAGCCCCTCGTCCCGGTCGGATCGCTCTAGCGATCCGAGACATCGCCAACAAAGCCAAAGGTCCGTCCCATGACCCAACTTCCCCAAAAGGCCCGCGTCATCGTCATCGGGGGCGGCGTCATCGGCTGCTCTGTTGCATATCACCTGACAAAACTGGGCTGGCGCGACGTGGTGCTGCTGGAACGCAAACGTCTCACCTCGGGCACCACATGGCACGCGGCGGGGCTGATCGCACAGCTGCGCGCGACGGCCAACATGACCAGGCTCGCCAAGTACAGCCAGGAGCTTTACGGCAATCTGGAGGCAGAGACGGGTGTCGCCACGGGCTTCAAGCGGGTCGGCTCCATCACTGTCGCGCTTACGGCCGAGCGGCGCGAAGAGATCCACCGTCAGGCGGCGATGGCGCGCGCCTTTGGCGTTTCGGTCGAAGAGATCACCGCACGTGAGGTCAGCGAGAAATATCCCCATCTCAATACCGATGGCGTCACCGGCGCGGTCTTTCTGGAAAAGGACGGGCAGGGTGACCCGACGGGCATCGCGCTGGCGCTGGCCAAGGGCGCGCGGCAGCGGGGGGCGACCATTCAGGAAGGCGTGCGCGTGACCGGCATCGCCCGGTCGGGCCGCCGCGTGACCGGCGTGGACTGGACGGCCGAAGACGGCGCATCGGGCCATATCGAGGCCGAGATGGTGGTCAATTGCGCGGGCATGTGGGGCCGCGAGGTGGGGCGCATGGCGGGCGTCAACGTGCCGCTTCAGGCCTGCGAGCATTTCTATATCGTCTCTGAGCCCATCGAAGGCTTGAGCGCGTTGCCCGTGCTGCGCGTGCCGGATGAATGCGCCTATTACAAGGAGGACGCCGGCAAGCTGATGCTGGGCGTGTTCGAGCCGAAATCGAAGCCCTGGGGCATGGAGGGCATCCCGGAAGCGTTCGAATTCGACCAGTTGCCCGAGGATTTCGACCATTTCGAGCCGATCCTGGAAAAGGCCATCACCCGGATGCCCATGCTGGCCGAAGCAGGCATTCACACGTTTTTCAACGGCCCCGAAAGCTTTACCCCCGATGACGCCTATCACCTTGGTCTTGCGCCTGAGATGGACAATGTCTGGGTGGCCGCCGGGTTCAATTCCATCGGTATCCAGTCGGCAGGCGGTGCGGGCATGGCGCTGGCGCAATGGATGGAGGAGGGCGCGAAACCCTTTGATCTGGGCGATGTGGATATCGCGCGGATGCAACCGTTTCAGAGCAACCGGCGCTATCTGGTGGACCGCGCGCGCGAGACGCTGGGGCTGCTTTACGCCGATCATTTCCCCTATCGGCAAAAGGCCACCGCGCGCGGCGTGCGGCGTTCGCCCCTGCATCATCACCTGCTGGAACATGGCGCGGTGATGGGTGAGCTGGCAGGCTGGGAGCGGGCCAACTGGATCGCCGCGCCCAACCAGAAACGCGTCTATGACTATAGCTGGGGGCGGCAGAACTGGTTCGACAACGCCGCCGCCGAGCACAATGCGATCCGCACCGGCGTGGGCATGTATGACATGTCGTCTTTTGGCAAGATCCGGGTCGAGGGGCCCGAGGCGGAGGCGTTCCTGAACCGGGTCTGTGGCGCGCAGATGGCTGTGCCGGTGGGCAAGATCGTCTATACCCAGTTCCTGAACGCGCGCGGCGGGATCGAAGCGGATGTCACGGTCACGCGACTGTCCGAGACGGCCTATCTGGTGGTCACGCCCGCCGCGACGCGTCTGGCGGATCAGACGTGGCTGGTGCGCCATGTGGGCGACGCGCGGGTGGTGATCACCGATGTCACCGCAGGGGAGGCGGTTCTGGCGGTGATGGGGCCAAACGCTCGGCAGCTTCTACAAGCTGTCTCGCCCGATGATTTCTCCAACGCTGCAAACCCTTTTGGCACCGCGCGCCAGATCGAGATCGGCATGGGCCTTGGGCGGGTGCACCGGGTGTCCTATGTGGGCGAGCTTGGCTGGGAGATTTACGTGAGCGCCGACATGGCGGGCCATGTGTTCGAGACGCTGTGGGACGCGGGGCAGGATCACGGGCTGAAACTTTGCGGGATGCACATGATGGATAGCTGCCGGATCGAAAAGGCGTTTCGCCATTTCGGCCATGACATCACCTGCGAGGATCACGTGCTGGAGGCGGGGCTTGGCTTTGCCGTGAAGCTGGACAAGCCTGATTTCATCGGCAGGGACGCGGTGCTGGCCAAGAAGGAGGCCGGGCTGGAACGGCGGCTGGTGCAGTTCCTGCTGAGCGATCCCGAACCGCTTTTGTACCATAACGAACCGGTTCTGCGGGATGGTCAGATCGTCGGCTATCTGAGTTCCGGCGCATACGGGCATCATCTGGGCGGGGCCGTGGGCCTTGGCTATGTGCCCTGCCGGGGCGAGAGCGAACAGGAAGTGCTTGCCTCACGCTTTGAGGTCGACGTGGCGGGCACGCGCGTTGTGGCACGGGCCAGTCTGAAGCCGATGTATGATCCGGCGTCAGAACGGGTAAAGCTGTAAGGCTGTGCAGGATCGGGCGGCGAGGGCGACAGGAAAGCGCTTGTGGTCGGTCTGTTGCGCCATGTAGGACGCCGACATGCCCGATTATACCCCCCCGCAAGACCCGCTGCGCGTGCTGCATGACGATCACGAATTGCTGATCGTGGAAAAGCCTGCGGGCCTTCTGAGCGTGCCGGGCAAGGGGCCGGAACTGGCCGATTGCCTGCTGTCGCGCGTGCAGGAGGTTTTTCCCACGGCGCTGCTTGTGCATCGTCTGGACCGCGATACGTCGGGCGTGATGGTATTTGGGCTGACCCCCCATGCGCAGCGGCATCTGGGGCTGCAATTCGAGAAGCGGCAGGTGAAAAAGACCTATGTCGCGCGGGTCTGGGGCAGGCTTGAGCCGCGGACCGGCATCGTCGATCTGCCGCTGACCGTGGATTGGCCGAACCGCCCCTTGCAAAAGGTCTGCCATGAGACCGGGCGCGCGGCGGAGACGGCTTGGCGCGTGCATCGGCACGGGGACACGGAAAGCCGCGTGCGGCTTTTCCCCAAGACCGGGCGGAGCCACCAGCTTCGGGTGCATATGCTGAGCCTTGGGCATCCGATCCTGGGCGATCCGCTTTATGCAAGCGGGGCGGCATTGGCGTTTCCGCGGCTGATGCTGCATTCCGAAGCCTTGCGGCTGCGGCATCCCGATGGCGGCGTGGGCATGAATTTCAGGGCGAAAGCGCCGTTCTGAGCCCGGACAAGAGGCTTATCGCAACACTCGGTCGGTGAGGTTGAGCCGGTGGGCAATGATGGGTGCGAGCGCGTCGCGCAATCCCGGCTCGGCGGTTTGCAACGCGGCCAGCTCGTCAAGCCGGTTCGTGGCGACAAGCGTTAGCGCATCCATGCGGACACGGCCCGCCGCATCGCGGGGCAGGCGCGTGACGCTTTGGATCAGCTCCGGCTTGGGAGCGGCGTGTGACGCGACCTCTGTTTCCGGCAGATCGGTTTCCACGAAGGCGTAGAGCCCGACACCCTTGGCGGGCAGCGCATAGGTGCAAAGCGCGACATCGGTGATCCGGTCATGTGCCAGCAGCCGCGCGCGCAGAGCGGGGCCGTCGCGCTCGATCCGGTCCTCGGTACCTTCGCCATCCGACCAGTCCATCAGGCGACGGGTGACGAAATTATAGGCCCGTTTGCCGGTGGCCATCCAGATGCGCGAGGGCAGGGATTTGCGCGTCAGCATGGTCCGCTCGGCGGGTGTCAGCAAGCCCGGCGCGTAGGCGCGTTTCTGTTTCAGCAGGTGACGCAGATCCTCTCGCGCGCGCAGGCGCAGGATTTTCGAGCCGGGCGCGTGGACCGTGGCCAGTTGAAAGTCGATCACCGCCGCGCGACCATCCGGGGTCATCAGCCAGTTCTGCGGCTTGGCGATGTCGTTATGGGCAACGCCCGCGCGGCGCATCTCGCGCAACAGGCGCCTGGCGTCGCGGTACCATGCGGCGTTACCGGGTTGCGCCAGTTGCAGGGGCGTGCCGCGCGTGAAGCTGCGCAAGAGGCCGGTGGCGTCGGCGCGGATCAGCACAGGGCATCCCTTGATCCCCTCGACGGCGCGCAGGCCGCGGATTTCGCGGCGGGCAAGCCATGCCGAAAGCGCGCGCGCGTAAAGGGGAACACCGTCAAGTTTGCGCAGGACCACGGGAAAATCCGGCACGCCGTCAAGATGGCCAGAGATGGTCTCGGAAAAGATATCGCGCTTGTGCACGGTTTCGGCCACGAAGGGCGCGCGGGCGATATCCGGTGTGATGTTCATGGCACCCGGTTTAAGGGGTTTTGCCCTCGGGGGAAAGTCAGATGGCCGACCAGTTGGTCGGGTAAAGATCGGGGTTGCTCAGCTTGGGATTGGCGAACCAGTCGCGAGGGGCCACGACGGATTTTTCCGGGTTGGCGTTCAGCCACGCGGCCCACCACGAAAAGGTGGAATTGGCGATGACGTTATGGGCGCAGAGCGATTGCAGATGCAGGTCGAAATGCCCCTGCGTCTCGTCGTTATGATCGACGATGACCGTGTCCTGCCCAAGGTCGAGATTGTGACGTGCCCAATCGGGATCGTTGGAAAAGACAAAACAGCTCAGCGGCCCCTTGCAGCGTGCCGCAAGGTGATCGGCGGCGGCGCGGTAATAGCCGGGCGGGATCGCGGCATAGGCGCCCGAGGCCATGTAATCGCCGCGCCTGACATGAAACGACACCGGGTTATCCGCCGTCTTGATACGCGTGGCCATATCGGCATTCGCCGCGTCGAGAGGTGTTGTGAAAACCAGGTCGTCGCGGATTTGCGTGGCCATACGGGCAAAATAGTTCTCGGATTGCCAATAGCCGTGCAGGTAGGTGTTGGGGGGCAGGTCGAAAAAGCGGCGGTCGAAGGCCAGTGTCTTTTCGCGGTGAAAGCGCGGGTTTTGTCCCAGAAGCCGCCAGAGGGCGTAGAGCATAGCCGAGTCGTGTTTCGATGGGGGCAGCCGCGTGGCGCGGGTCATGCGCGCCCGGCTGAAATGCGCAAAGCAATCGCCCCGGTCGGCGGAACCCGCGACATAGCGCGAATCAAGCTCCAATGCGCAGCCCAGATGGTCAGCCAGCGCGCGCCCGGCGGCATATTGGAAAAGCTGATTGCCGGTCCCGCCGAACAGGCGGCTGACGATGCGCGGACTGCTCATTTGTGCCGCCCCCCGTCGGCGGGGGCCGTACTGTGGCGGGACATCCGTGCCACGCCCCCGCGATAGCGCGCGCGAGAGATTTCCCGGCTTATCTTCTCCAGCACCGATTTCGCGCCGCCCTGAATGGTGGAGCCACCGGCGCACGCGCCCGCATCCGACACGCCAGAAGGGTGGATCATCGCGGGGCGCAGTCCGGTATGCCAATGGCTTTGCACAAAGGTATCGACGGGCCGGTCAAAGGAATCCGACTGCGCCAGCAGATGCGCCGCCGCCCGTCGGCTGACCATTTGCGCGGTGGTGCGCAGCCCGCCCAGTTCCGGCACCAGCAGCTTGCAGTTGCCGGATGTGTCGACGAGATGCGCAGCCCCCTTGTGGGGCCGGGTCTGCAACTGGATATACCCAAGCCTGTCGATATGGGCGCAGGCCAGTTCGACCGCGTCGTCAAAGATTTCCGGATCGAGTGCCGCGTCATCCTCTATGATCAGTGCGGCATCGGCATCGCCGGTCTGGATTTCGGCCCAGATCTGGCGATGGGACAGGAAACAGCCGATTTCGCCGGTCCGCAGCGGGAACGGATAGGGCGGATCGAACAGATCCGCGCCCACCGTCGCCGACAGCTCGGAGGCGGACATGGCCGCGCCATCCACGGCGGGCCAGATCGTGCCGTCAAGCCCGCAGCCATCGAGCAGGTCATGCGCGTTTTGTCGCCGGGCGGTTGCCCGGACAAGGTGAAGGACAAAGGCGCGAACCTGCATTCCCGCCCCCGTCAGGCCGGGTCGGGCCAGCCGGAGACCGCCTTGACCTCAAGGAAATCCTCAAGCCCCCATTTGCCGCCCTCGCGGCCGTTGCCGGATTGTTTCATCCCGCCGAAAGGCGCGCCCATGCCACGGCTTTGTCCGTTCATCTCGACCATGCCGGAGCGCAAGCCGAGCGCGCAGCGCCGGAGCCTGTCGGCATCTTGCGTCTGCACATAATTGGTCAGCCCGTAGGGCGTGTCATTGGCGATGCGCAGCGCGTCTTCCTCGGTGTCGAAGGGGATGATCGACAGGACCGGGCCGAATATTTCTTCGCGCGCGATGGTCATGTCATTGGTCACGTCGGCAAAGACCGTGGGTTTGACAAAGAACCCCCGGTTCAGGCCATCGGGCCGCCCGGTGCCGCCGGTTACAAGGCGCGCGCCTTCGTCGATGCCCGCTTGAATGAGATCCTGGATCTTGTTGAACTGGACCTCGTTCACCACCGGCCCCATGTGCCGCCCCTGTTCCGAGGCCGGACCCACGGTCACGGCGGCGGCGACCTCGGCGGCGGTTTCGACCGTTTGGTCATAGATGCCACGCTCTACCAGCATCCGCGTGGGCGCGTTACAGCTTTGGCCGGTGTTGTTCATGCAATGCAGCACGCCGCGCTTGACCGCCTTTTCATCGGCATCCGCAAAGATGAGGTTTGCCCCCTTGCCACCCAGCTCAAGCGACACGCGCTTGAGCGTGTTGGCGGCGTTCTTGGAAATGATCTTGCCCGCCCGGCTGGAGCCGGTGAAGGAGACCATATCCACATCCACATGCCCGGTGAGCGCGTTGCCCGCGCCCGCGCCATCGCCGTTGACAAGGTTGAAGACGCCCTTGGGCAAGCCCGCTTCGTGCAGGATGTCCGCAAAGAGCAGCGCCGAAAGCGGCGATTCCTCAGACGGTTTCAGCACCATGGTGCAACCGGTCAGAAGCCCCGCGATCACCTTGAGCGTGACCTGGTTCATCGGCCAGTTCCATGGCGTGATCATGGCGACCACTCCGATGGGTTCATGCACGATCCGGTCGTTCGGGGCGTGGTCCCCGAGTGGCTCTATAAAGTTGAAGTTCTTCACGGTTTCCAGAAACGTCTTGATGTGGCTGATACCCGCGCCGGCCTGCTGGGACCGGGCCATGTCGATTGGGGCGCCCATTTCAAGGCTTATGGCCTGCGCCATCTCTTCGGATTTCGAGGCATAGACCTCTGCGATCTTGCGCGCATATTCGGCGCGCTGTTCGGGCGGGGTGGCCATCCACGCCGGAAAGGCGGCCTTGGCGGCGGCGACGGCGGCATCGACATCGGCCTGACCGGCAAGCGAGATCACGGCACAGGGATCCTCGGTAGAGGGGTCGATCACGTGATGATCCGTCCCGTCCCTTGGATCGCACCACGCGCCGTCGATGTAAAACTGGCGGTTCTCGATCATGACTGTAGCTCCTTGCAGGGGCATGGGTTGGGCACGGGCGACCAGCGACGCGACCCGCGCGGTTGATGGGCACCTAAGCACCGGGGCGATGGGTCTGCAAGTGGCGGGTGGCATTTTCGGCAGTGCGGCATATGTTGCCGGTGAATCCAGCCGACATGTTTCAGAAACGGAGACTATCATGGCCTTGCGCATCAACGACACCATCCCCGACCTGAGCGTCGACACCGATCTTGGGAGCTTTTCGCTGCATGACTGGATTGGCGAAAGCTGGGCGATCCTGTTCTCGCATCCCAAGGATTTTACTCCCGTCTGCACGACCGAGTTCGGCGCGGTGGCGCGGCTTGGGGCCGAGTGGGACGCGCGCGGCACCAAGGTGATCGGGATCAGCGTGGACGGCGTGGAAGAGCACAAACGCTGGAAAGCGGATATCGAAACGGTGGGCGGCACGGCGCCCGGCTTTCCGATCATCGCGGATACCGGGCTGGAGGTGTCTAAGGCCTTCGATATGCTGCCCGCCGAAGCCTATTTGCCCGAGGGGGCCACCCCGGCGGACAGCCAGACCGTGCGCGCGGTGTTCATCGTCGGTCCAGACAAGAAGCTGAAGCTGAGCATGACCTACCCGATGACCGTGGGGCGGAATTTCGCCGAGGTGCTGCGCGCGCTGGATGCGTTGCAGACCAGTGCAGGGCATGGTGTGGCCACACCCGCCGACTGGCAGGTGGGGGATGATGTGATCATTCCCACAGCGGTCAGCAACGAGGATGCAGCCGCGAAATTCGGCGCGTTCGAGACTGTTCTGCCCTATATCCGCAAGACGAAACTTCCGGTCAAAGGCTGAGTCGGGGCGCGGGCGGCCCGGCTTGCCAGGGGCCGCGGCCGCCACGCCTCTGGTTGGTAGATCTGACGCGGGCTGCGCGCTATGTGATGCCATATGCGGCGTTATCTTCCCACCCTGCTTCTTTCGGTGCTTGCCCTGAATACGGGCTGGTTCGTGATCTATTCCGGCGATCTTGGGGTGCGTGGCCTGATATCCGCGGTTCCGGGCGAGGTGTCGCGCGTCTTTCAGGACAGTGGCATTCTGGCCAATGCCGGGTTGGCCGTCCACATGATCGCAGGCGCGGTGCTGACCCTTGGCGCGCCGGTTCAGGCGCTGCCGGGCCTCCGACGCCGCTGGCCTGGTCTGCACCGGCGGTTCGGCTATGGTCTTTTCGTGCTGGCTGTCGTCACGGGTCTGGGCGGGCTTGTGTATATCATGCTCAACGGCACAATTGGTGGGGCGTGGATGAGCTTTTGGTTTGCCGTTTACGGCGTGGCGATGATCTGGGCGGCGACGAACACGGTTTACCACGCTCTGGCAAAGGACATGCGGCGTCACTTTGCATGGGCGGTCCGTTTTGTCGTGCTTGCCGTCGGCTCGTGGATCTACCGTATGCATTACGCAATCTGGTACGCGGCCACGGGTGGTGTCGGCTCGAACGAGGCGTTCACCGGCGTGTTCGACCAGGTCCAGGTCGTCGCGTTTTTCGTGCCGTACCTGTTGATTGCAGAAATCATATTGCGAATGCAAAACGGGCGGCGTCACTACAGCCATGCATGACGCGCTGGCCGTCTGAATGGCCGCACGAAGGACGGCATGAACACCAGGCGGCACGCCTTCTGTGACCTCTGAATCTGTTGGTCACTGACGTGCAATGGGATCAGCGATTCCATTCGGGCTCGGGTTCTGTTGCGCGGTTTGCCCAAGGCCGACTGGCTGCTCCGGAGGCAGGGCTATGACGCCGAACGGTTCTGAGAAGCGTTGCAAGACAAGGGGACACAAGCCTGCATCGCCGGCCGAAAGCAAAGGCAAACGCAAGTAAAGTATGACAAACGTCATTACACACCCCGCAACTGTCTTCCATTGGCCATGCGTCCAGATGCAAAAAAGGCAGAGTAGGGTTTGGCGCAGGCGAAAGGGTGTGCTGAAACTTGCTGTTGCGCAGGATGGGAAACCGTCGCGCGGTTCCGAGACGGGCAGTTAATCTCTTTACCTCTAGGTTGCTCTGGTCATCAGAGACCGGGAGATCTTGTTCATGTCCGATACCTCACCCGTTCTGTCCCTGCCGCTTATCCAACCGGCACAGGCACAGAAACACGTGACCCATAACGAAGCGCTTTTGCTGCTCGATGCCGTTGTGCAGTTGGCGGTGGAAGATCGTGACCGGGCCGACCCTCCTGCACAGCCCGCCCCTGGGCAGCGCCATATTGTTCCGTCCTGGGCGACAGGAGGCTGGGCAGGGGAGACCGGCAAGGTCGCGGTATGGGATGGTGTGACCTGGAATTTCGTGGCGCCTGCCGCCGGTTGGCGAGCCGAGGTGCTGGCGGAAAATCTGTCCGTGGTTTTTGACGGGAGCGACTGGCAATCGCGCGGGGTCGATCTGGAGGATCTGGACGGGATCGGTATTGGCACCTCGTCGGATGCAACCAATCGGCTGGCCGTGTCGTCGGACGCGACCTTGCTGACCCATGCAGGTGGTGGCCATCAGCTCAAGCTCAACAAAGCGGGTAGCGGCGATACCGGGTCACTGCTTTACCAAACCGACTGGTCCGGTCGGGCAGAGATGGGGTTGAACGGGTCGGATGCCTGGTCGGTCAAGGTCAGTCCTGATGGGGCTGCCTGGACGACGGCGCTGGAACTTGATCCCGAGACGGGAGCGGCCGGAGGGGCGGCGGTGCAGTCCGATGTCGTAGACGCGACCCACGGACGCCTTATGCAGACGGGTGCGTTCGGGCTGGGCAGCGGTGGTCAGTCCGGACATTTGCAGACCTATGCCGATGCCGGGGGCGTCTCTCAGATAATCGCGGACGGGGTCACGGGCGAGCCTGCGGACAAACCCAAGGCCGGGCGTGGGCATGTCGGGGCGCATCTGGCCGCGTCGGCCAGCCGGTGGATGCAGATCCTTGCAGAGGTTGCGGGCGGCTCGGATGCGGCGAGGTTGTGGTTCCGGCGCTGCTATAACGGCTCTGTTTCAGTCTGGCAGGAGATTTTCAGCCAGGGGAACGTGCTGGGAACCGTGAGCCAGGAAAACGGTATGCCGACCGGGGCGCTCATCGAACGGGGTTCAAATGCCGATGGTCAGTATGACCGATGGGCGGATGGGACACAGATTTGCTGGCGTCGCCGGGGACCGGGCAGCGATACCGTGATGACATGGACCTTTCCGGCGGAGTTCGTGAATGCGAATACGGCGGTCGTGGTCACCCAGTGCGACACGGAACTTTTCCCGATCGGGTTCGTCTGCGGATTGCCAAGCACACAAAATGTGCAGATCGCCTCTTATTCCATGGGCAGCGGCAACGCTGTCGCAGCCGACTGGAGTGCGATCGCCATCGGGCGGTGGTTCTGAAAGGCGGGAATCTACGCAACCTTTCGCGGGCGAAAGGCTGCGGTCCTGCTGTCAGTCTTTTCCAAAAAGATCACGGGTAAAGACCTTGCCATTTACATCGGCCAGCTCGGTTGTATGACGGTTCGCGATGATCACATCTGCACGGGACTTGAAGCTTTCGAAATCCTGGGTGACTTCCGATCCAAAGAACTCTGCGTCACCCAAAGCCGGTTCGAAAACGATGACTTCGATCCCCTTGGCCTTGACGCGCTTCATGATGCCCTGAATCGAGCTTTGCCGGAAGTTGTCCGAACCCTGCTTCATCACCAGACGAAAGATGCCGATACATTTCGGCGCTTTACGAATCAACGCGTCGGCGATGAAATCCTTGCGGGTGCGATTGGCATCCACGATGGCGCGGATCAGGTTTTGCGGCACCTCTGAATAGTTTGCGAGCAGCTGCTTTGTGTCCTTTGGCAGGCAGTAGCCACCATACCCAAACGATGGATTGTTGTAGTGATTGCCGATCCGGGGATCCAGGCAGACCCCGTCGATGATCTGGCGGCTGTCGAGCCCATGGGCCAGTGCGTAGCTGTCGAGTTCGTTGAAATAGGCCACACGCATCGCAAGGTACGTGTTGGCGAAAAGCTTGATCGCCTCGGCCTCGGAGGGGCTGGTAAAAAGGATGGGTACGTCATTGGCAAGCGCGGAGTCGCGTAGCAGGCTGGCAAACACATGTGCTTTTGGGCTGTCTTCGCCAACGATGATGCGCGAGGGGTAAAGGTTGTCGTAAAGCGCTTTGCCTTCGCGCAGAAATTCAGGGCTGAAAATGACGTTGTCGGTTTTCATCTTGCTGCGGATCGTATGTACGAAACCGACCGGGATAGTGGATTTGATCACGATAACCGCCTCTGGTGCGATCCGAGTGACCGTTTCGATCACCTGTTCGACCGAGGAGGTGTCGAAGAAATTGGTCAGGGGATCGTAATTCGTGGGCGTGGCGACGATTACGTAATCCGCATTGCGATAGGCTTCTTCGGGGCTGGTGGTCGCGGTCAGGTCAAGCTGCCGGGTGCTTAGATACTCTTCGAGAAGATCATCCACGATTGGACATTCTCTTGCATTGACCATGCGCACTCTGGCTTCGCTTACGTCAAAGGCGCGAACAGTGTTGTGCTGTGCCAGCAGAACCGCGTTCGAAAGGCCGACATACCCAATCCCGGCCACCGCGATAGTTTTTCCAGACATTGATTTATTCCTTAAGAGCCTATGAAAATATTTTAGTTGTTCTGGATTTATCAAAAGATAGTTAGCGTGGGCAATCCGGGGATGGAAGGGCCAGCGGCCCATTTCCGGCAGACCGGCTTATTTTGCGGGGGTCATCAGGTCGCGAATCTGCGACGGGCCGCGATTCTGTCGATCATCATGGCGATCTCGGTCGCGCGGTGGTCGAAGGTATGGCCTGTCATGACGATGTCATGCGCACGCCGCGCGCGTTCGAGATATGGGGCCGGATCGGCCATGCAATCGGCGACGATGGTGCCGAAACGCCCCGGATCGCCGGCCTCGGAAATGGCGTCGCCGAAGACATCGGCCAGACCCGCAACCGGATCGGTGAGAATTGGCGTGCCCACCCCCGAGCCGTCAAAAAGCCTGTTCGATAGAAACCCGTTGTCACGCATACTGTCCCAGTGATCGTTGAGCAGCATCAGGTGCCCGGCGTAGAAGTCAGGCAGCTCCGCATTGCCGATCGAAGTGCCCCGGACCATTCCGGAGGGCAGGATTCCCTCCCATCCGCCGCCATAGAGCGCCAGCGGCACATCCGTTTCGATGCACCATTTCACCATTGTGCGATACTCGCGCCGCGAGTTGCCGACAAAGAGGCAGCTTGGTTCGCGTGTGATATCCGGATCAAGATAAAACAGGGTCGAATCCGTAGCCTGATGCAGGACGCTGACCGACTCTAGCCCGCGGTCGCGCAGTTCGGCGACGTAGATATCCGAGGCGACAAATATATGATCGTAATCTTCATACTCTTCGTCGGGAATGCGATCAGGATGCGAGATGATCCACATGAGGTTGATTCGGGAGCGATCTATCTTGACCCTGTGTCGGCCACGGATCGTCAATACCACATCCTGATGCTCGGTCTGGCTATACCAGGCATCGGCGGTATCGACACCGGCCTGAAGTCCCTGACGCTCGAAGGATGCGGCGAGGGAATTTGCGAAGTGGAAATCACCCCACATTGGCGCTTCCTTCAGATTGGGGGTCGAGATCTTGATACGCACCCCGAGGTCGCGGAGCGGTCGCGGCATGATTTCGGGTTTTTCCACCGGGTGAGCAAGCTCTGGCAGGATTGTGATCTGGCCATGCTCCAGCAGATAATCCGAGCCTGCGATACCAAGAGTGACCGCAGACGGGCCTGCACGACCGGTCACATCCGGGGGCAGGCGAAGCACGAAACGCCCACCCTCGGCGGCGCGGGCCGGTGCGGCGGCGACCGTGCCGCTGTCATCGAAGGCAATGACCGCGCAATCTTGGCCCGGACGCCGCAGGTTGCGGGCCCAGCCAGTCACCAGACCGCCCTGAACCCGTGTCACGGCTCCGGCCCAGCCTCCGGCCTGAATCGGCAGCGGCGCACCCGTGGCCTGAAGCAGGGTGAAATCGCTTTTCGGTACAGGGTCGACAAGCCGCCGACAGGTCTGACCAAGACCGAGAAGCCGGGTATCAAGCCCGTCGATGCGGTCGAGTGCCAGGCTTTCGTCGCCGCCGACGATCACACCATCATGCACGACCGGCACCAGCGGCGTGTCATCCTCAAGCATCGATCAACTCCTTTCGGGGTCTGTCATGTTGAAGGCGAAATATCGCATGATACAGACGTTCTCGGGCCAGTTCGGGATGCGACGCTATGCTGTGTACGATCCTGCTGCGCTCTGACAGGCGCTCCATCCCGGCGGCATCGCCCAAAAGTTTGCGCGTCTTGTCGAAGATCCATTTTGGATCATTCACCTTGATCTCGTAGGCGGCTCTGGCCTCGATCCATTGGCGGGCAAAACCAGTGGCGCGGGCGCGGCCCTCGTCAGGCAGCACGGCGGCGGGTACACCGCGCCCCTGTAATGCGTTGAGCAGTGCAAGCCCCAATATATCGAGTTGCGATACAGGCACCATGCTGACGGTCAGTGCGACCTGTCCCAATTCGGCGGGCAGCGCAGTAACGGGGTCGATGTCCAGCTCTCTATGCCCCGATTTTCCGAGTTGCCGCCAGCCTGCTCCGCCGCCCGGTGGCAGGATCAATGTCAACCCGCGGCGCTGTGCTTCGGTGGACAGTTTCGTATCATTGGCTTCGCGCTCTTTTGCCGGGCCCGGCGGTGGCAGCAGGAGAAGCGTGAGATCGGTCGGATCGTGCGGACCCTCGTAGAGTGGAAGCGGTAACGCGCCGATCGGGAAACGTTCCAGGGGCGTGTGCAGGGCCTGAATGACGCAGCCTTCGCCTGACGAGGATACGCGCCAGATGAGGTTCTGGTCGATCCCCTGCATCGCCCGCAGATATTGCCCGCGAGGGCCGATCGACAGGATCGGACGCCCAAGCAGCAGCCCCCCCAGGGCCGAGCAAAGGCGCGCAGGCGCGCGTTGCAGTGTGATGGGCACTGAATGAACGCGGATGGAGGCAGGCAGGGCATCCCCTGGTGCCGGGTAATCGGGGTCCGCCCCGAGCTCGATGAGATCGACATCTGCGACCGGTTCGATCATCCGCGCAAGGCTGCGGGCTAGGGCGGTGTCGCCCCAACCGGGCCGATGCCCTTCGGGCCCGCCACACAGCAAGGTAATGCGACCACGTTCCGGCCAGTCGATCGACAGGGTTTCATGGGCCTCTTCCAGACGGCGGCGGGTCTTTTCATTGACCGTGTTCTGCGCATCGCCACCCATGAACAGATGCGTGACTTGCCCCCAGGCCACGTTGCGGCGGTAAAAGACGCCGATGCGATTGACGTAGATCGGACGAAAGACCGAGGTGTAGCGCAGCGAAAGATCCCAGTCCTGCAATCGCGGCAGCGCGTTATCAAAGCCGCCCAGCCAGTCGTAGACACGCCGGTGATGGACGATGGTGTTGAGATCCATGAAATTTTTTGAAGACAGACGAACAGGCCGGAAATTGGGTCTGGGAATGTCGCGCAGCTCGACATGAGCACCGACGATTTCAGTGTCCAGATAGGCGCAATAGGCAATATTGTGACCCGGACGCCCCATTAACTGCCGCAGCATCATATCCAGGAAAAGCGGGTGCCAGATATTGTCGCTATCGAGATAGGCGATGTATTCGCCGCGGGCATGGCGCAACCCCTTGTTGCGCGCACCAGCCCCGTTCGATTTGAGAAACTTCATGTAACGGATGCGCGGATCGTCAAAGCTGCGCACGACCTCTGCGGTACGGTCCTCGGAGGCGTCGTCACAGACGATCAGCTCCCAATTGGAATACGTCTGGTCAAGTGCGCTCTGCAAGGCTTCGCCGATGGTAAAAGCCCGGTTCCAGCTGGGCATGATGATGGTGACGAGCGGATGTCGCGTCAGAGCGGAGGAGGCGATATCGCGCCGGGTTTCGAAATTATCCTGTGCGATCTCTGTTCTTTGCTCGTCTGTCAGCCGTAACCGCGACAGCCAGGCAGCATAGATCGACTGCGCGGGATCCAATGCGCCTGCGGCCGGAGGCAGGCGGGTCGGCTTGGGATTCGGGAGTTGTGCGTGAAGCCGGTCGGTATCAAAAAGAGGCTCCAGCCGGTCCTGATGTCCCATCGACAGCGCGTGCGTGACGGCAGGGCTGTTCCCGTCACAGCCTGTTAGCGTGTCAAGAACGCCCCCTCCCAGGGCCAGCTCAAGCGCAAAAGCGCAGGGGAGAGTTTCTTGTGCGATAGCCTGTGCAATCGCTGGATAGCGCCGCCGGGCGGTGGTTTCATCGAACCACGGGCCGGGTCCGTAGCCTTGGGCCGCGCCGGTGCTTTGATAGTGGTCGATCAGCGCCTTGTCATCTTCCAGCCCATGGGCGGCGGGATGCGCCCAGCGGTACCAGAGCGGATCGAATCTGTCATCGGGTGCCGCGCAAAACGCTTTGAACGCGGTACGTGCCGCCGCGCAGCTTTCGTCCGAAATGGCGGCCTGAGGCAGGTCGCGCGGGACTTCGGGTCGTACCTGACCGGCCTTGATGCGGAAGCGCGCCAACAGTGTGCCGTCTGCCAGGGACACCACGAGCCAGCCGGTGCCGGGCGGCATCTCCATGCTGTAATCCGCGCCCCGGCGGTCCGTTGCGACAAGGGCACCATCTGCGTGCACCTGCACATCGTCGCGCGGTGTCCGGGTCCCGTCAGGGCGACGTAGCCGCAGGATCAGTCGCGTGCCGTGCTGTTCTGCCAGTTCCACCAACGGCAGGGGCTGCCGGAGCGTGAATTTTACGGGAGCGCCATCCAGCAGTTCGTCACTGCCACCAAAGCTGACATGCGCGACATGGGGCTGGCCATCGCAATACGCCTCGGGGATGGCGAGCTGGAAACCGGGGCGGAGGCCGCTGCCGAACCCCGGCACTTCGCGGTCGAGCATCAGGGTTTGCGGTATGCCTTGGTCGAAGCAGACCGAGACGCTGTTACAGCCAAGGGCCCATCCGCTGATGGAGGCGCGGGACCGGTCAAGGTAGACCAGCCCCTCTCTGAGCGACAGGCCCGATTCTGGATTCTGTGCGTTTTCGTGGTCTGAAAGCGAGGGGCGCGCCAAAGCCGCTTCGGCGTTGGCGTCGATGTTTAGATGGCCGCCGTTGAGCACTGGCCCATCGCTGCCCAGACGCAGCTCCAGCACATGGGGGTTTCCGTCGCGGAGCCGCCGAGGCAGGGCCGTGTCGAAACCGCAACGCAGTGGACCAAGCCCGGCGGCCTGTACATCCTCACGGGGGACATCGGCGACGATATTCAATTCCGGCCGCCCGTCGATATGCAGACTCAGAAGCGCCGGAGCATTCCGGTCCGCAGGATCAAAAGCCCAGCCGGCGATCCGGTATGCGTCGAAATGATCGATATATCCGGGGGATCGGTTGCTGCGAAGCAGGCGGGCAATGTGAAAAAGAGCGGATTTGAATGACATGGGTTAATGGCTTCTGCCTATTGAAAATGATGAAATATGTTTAATTGGCCCCTTGGGTTTCATCGCGCGCAGCCCAGGTTTCCAGCTGTTCTTTCGCGACTTTCCGTAGTCCGCGAATGTGGCCCTGATTCACCTCTTTGTAGGTTTCGATGAAACCTCTTGGCACTTTGCGCGATCGCCGGTTTTCGAAGAATTCAGCGTGATCGCGGAGCAGTTCGCGGAACCACGGTTCGCTTTCGAGGCCGAGAAAGGCCAACAGCGCAGCCTCGGTATGATCGGGCTGGTTGTACATGGTGTCGTAATCCAGCAGCAGCACTTGCCGACGCAGCCTTTTGTCCCGCATCATCTCGTGCAGGGTGCCGATCTGTTCCGCCCAGCTTTCGCAGGCAGCCAAAAAGCCCTTGCCAGAAGGCCAGCTGTCGCGCTGCCGGTCGGCGCGGGCCTGCCAGGAGAGCCCCACGTCCTTGAGATTGCGCAACAGGCAGATGATTTTGAAATCGGGATTTGCATTCATGAAATCGGTTAAAACCGGCATCATGTCAGGCACCTTGTCACCGATCAGTTCGGCGCTGTCCCACTTTTCGGCCATGGCATCGTAAACCGGCTTCCATGCCGGGCGGCTTGCGGGGGCGAGATTGGTATCCTCCGCCCGGAAATCGAAAAACCGCTCTCGTTCGAACAGGCTGCGCTCATATGTGTGGTCGCGCAGGAACTGAAATTTGAAGCGCTCTATGCCGAGGCAGATTTTGGAATGACTATTGAGTAACTCGCCGAGGGCGGTCGTCCCGCTGCGGGCGACGCCAGTGACGAGCAAATATTTTTTCGGGTCGGTTTCAGGCGCCATGTATGTTCCCGGGTCAGCCTATGGGTCTGCACACAGTCCCTGTTCTGTCGGCTATCTGCCGCACATGGGCTGTATGCGCAACTCTTTTGAGTAAAATTTGCATTAAATAGTTACATAAATTATCGTACGTGCAAATAGTTGCGAAAAAGATGTAACTGGGGTGGGGTCAGGTCGTGCCGGGGCTTCGATCTGCGTAATGCACGAGCGTCAAACGCCGCCGTCCCTGGCCAACGGAGGCAGGGACCGGGCAAAGGGCTTGTTCGTTATGAGTGTTCCTATCTAAAGTTTGTGCTGTAGATTGCGCAGGAAACAGGTTTGATCATGATATCTTCGAAAGAGGCACTGCGGCTTGGCCGTGACAACTCCCATGACCGCTGGAGCAGCAGCGGCGAGCAATCGGCGGAGGAACGGATCGGGCGCAGGATTGTCGTGCCGGCCGGGCGGCAAAGTTTTACGGCCGGGCCCGGCGACACGTTCTTTGCCATCGGGTCTTGTTTCGCGCGCAATGTAGAGGAAAGACTTGAAGGGGCGGGGGCCAAAGTGTCCAGCCGACGCATCAATATACGCGACATGGGCCATGGTTCCGCCCGAGAGGGGGGTATATTCAACAAATACACCCCTGTCTCGATCCTTCAGGAGCTGAAATGGGCTGCCGGGATCGAAAACTACCCCGAAGCGGCCCTGTTGGAAGAGCGCAAGGATTCGTTCTACGACCCGTATCTGTCCAGCAAGGCGGGGCGCGGCAACATCGAGCAAATGATGGCACGGCGCGCCGAGATCGGGCAGTATTTCGCCCAGGCTTTTGACGCCGATATCGTCGTGATCACGTTGGGCCTGATCGAAAGCTGGGTCGACCGGGAGACGGGCCTGAGCCTGAACGAAGCGCCGACGCCCAAGTTGCTTGCGCGGGCTGGGGACCGTTTCGGGTTCGAAACCTTGGATCTGGAGACCTGCGAAGAAGCTGTGAAGGAAACGATCGCGATCCTCAAAACCCATGGTAAGCCAGGACAGCGGATCGTCATGACGGTTTCTCCGGTGCCTTTGGGGCGGACCTTTACCGATCAGGACATCATCGTGGCGAACATGACCTCTAAATCGACCCTGCGCGTGGTGGCGATGCGCCAGGCCGAGCAGACCGAGGGTCTTGATTACTTTCCTAGCTACGAGGCGGTCGTAACGAGTGACCCGCTGCTCAGCTGGCAGCGGGATCGGCGCCACGTCAGCGATGCCGTGGTCGGGCAGATCATTGAAACTTTCCTGCAGCGCTACGGTGTCTCGAAGAAAGGGTCAGACGATCTTGCCGCGGCCCTCGAACAATTGCGCGGTGATCCCAATTTCCTGAAATGGTCAGACCGGGCGGAGGATACCGAGGCTCTTATGGCCAAGCTCAATCAGGAAGTGAACAAATACAAGAACATGACTATCCGGCTCCAAAAAGAACTACGTGAGGCTCAAGCAATCCGGCCTCCAATTCAACAGGCAGCCAAGCAGGTTCGTTTTTAACCTTTTTGAAGTGATGGCGGCTAAAAATATGAGGCAGTCTTTACAATACCTGAACTTAACGGATGTAGGATTAAACAAACGTTGATGTCAGCCTCTCTTGCGAGAGCAGCAGGGCAATCAGCCTGAAACAATCTTCTGACTGCTTCGATCACGATAGCAAATATTTTAAAAGGAAAGTATAAAACTATGGCGACCTTCCGACTGACGACGAACGATGACAACATCACCGGCACCGGCGGGACCGACACGCTTGAGGTGCCAAATAACAACGCCAATCTTGTCGGAACGGATGTCGTGGATCTTGGGGCCGGTCATGACACGGTCGTCTTCGAGCGAACCACGAACGTCGCCTTTTCATATCTGCGGATGGCCGGGTTTTCGGGCATCGACGAGCTGGACGCGACTGCGGGAAGCAGCGCCTTCTTCTCGATCAGTGACACGCTTGTTTCGCAGTCTGATTTCAACACCCTGACCATCACGTTCGATGGCGATCCGCTTTTGATGGATCTGGGCGATCTGACGCCGGGCTTTGGCACGGTGCGCCTGAATGGCAGCGGGCAGGTGACCCTACAGGATGATGATCAGGCGGTGGAGATGTCCAGCGGCGTATCCGGGCAGGTCATCGGCGGGGCGAAGAACGACACGATCACAGGCAACGGCGGCAATGACATTTTCGAGTCTGGCGCCGGCGCGGATGTGCTGACGGGCGGAACTGGCACCAACACGCTGACCGGCGGCGTGGATACGGATCGTTTCGTGATCAGCACTGGTGAGACGGTGACGATCACCGATTTCGAAGGGTCTGCCAATTACGAACTGATCGACCTGCGCGCCTTTGCCGGGGTCGGGTTCGGCGATCTGACGATCACCGCGAATAGCGGCAATGCGCGCATCGTTCTGCCGGGTGATGCGGCGACGATCACGCTGACGGGTGTGGACAGCGCCACGCTGAGCGCGGCGGATTTCCTGTTTGATGGGCAGGTGACGCCGCAGATTTTCACCTTATCGGGTGGTGCCGACGATTTTAACGGCGGTGCAGGCAATGATATCTTCGACTACATCGGGGCAAACAGTCAGCTCGATGCATCGGTCGATGATCTGGACGGTGGCACGGGGATTGATGTGCTGCGCGTCTTCGGCGGCGATCGGGTGCTTGGACCCGCACGGGTCGATGCGCTGACAGGGATCGAGGTGATCGATCTGACGAATGTCACCGGCAATCTGGCCGTGGCGCTGGATGCCGACAACGCGGTCAGTTCCGACACGCAGGCGATCACTGTGCGCTTTGGCAGCAACGCGCTTGATCTGAATACGGGTGGCGTAAGCTCGGCGAGCCAGGTCATCGCGGACGGGTCGGGCACGATCACGCTGGCGGCGGGGTCGCCGGGGCAGATGCTGACGCTTGGTGACAGCGCCGGGGGCACGGTGAACACCGGACCTACCGCGACTGTCGTTCAGGGCGGTGCGCAGGGCGACAGCATCACAGGCTCGGATGGCGACGACACGTTTGGTGGCGGCGCGGGCGACGACACGCTGATTGGCGCGGGCGGCAATGAC
>JANSXS010000034.1 GCA_024742835.1 Paracoccaceae bacterium
GAGATAATCTCGCCTGATGAGTCCACGCCGAGGTTCACAAGCTGCGACCCATCGAACGGATTATTCTGGATAGAAATCAACTCGCCACCAAAGCCCTGCTGGCCAACAAGATCATCGAGGGTGTCAGCTACAACGCCAGTCAGACCAACCAGGTTGATCGTGTCAGTGGCCACGTTAAAGTCGTTGACCTCGAACTGGCCGCCGTCGGCGGCGCTGAAAGTGAGGTCGAACACTTGAGCAACGGTCACACCTGCGGCTTGGAAATCCTGCTGCTGTTCAGCGGTCAGCGAACCCGCTTCAGCAGCGACAGTCGTCAAAATACCTTCTAGCTTCGACACGATTTCCAAGATAGCTGCGTAATCGGTATCTATACCAGCCCGCACCTCGATGTTGGCGTCGGTCGCACCTGCCCGCAATGCCAACTTGTTAAGGCTGGTAAGTTGAGCATCCGTCAAAATAGCGCCTGACCCGATGCTCATTGTTGCATCAGTCAGTACGTCACCACCCAGTGCGGTAAAGTCCACTGTGCCGTTAACAACTTCGTAGATGCTGTACCCGCTCACATCAGTAGTCGCAGACAGAACAATTGTGTCTTCAGCATTGTCGTCGTTGAAATCGAACCTAAGCGTGTCACCGTCCGCTTCAACGCCAGGCGCTTCGATCGTCACCGGATCATACACGTCACCGTCAATGTCAGCGACATTGACGGTTGAGCCTAAAGCGTTGGATGCGAGATTGATGACAGTGTTGAAATTGTCGGGCGTGAGATTAAAAGAAACGGGGCTAGTGGGGACACTACTGTCTGAGCCACAGGCGGCAAGCGTCAGCGCCATGGTCGTGCCTGTGCCACCCTTGACGGCGCGACGTGCTGCCTGGCTTTCCCAAGCCTTCACGAACTTATTGACAAGCTGGTCGTTGGAGCCGGCTTCAGGCGCCTGAATACCAGCCTCGTGTCCCAAGCGGTTCGTGCCCGCAAAGTCTTTAGCCATTTTATTTACGCTCCTTTAGGGCTCAGTGACGGGCTCTCTGCTCATGCTCGGAAAGCCGGGCTACGACGCGGTTCTCCCACAGGGCGCGTAGGCGCTCAATTCAGTTAATTATACATGTTTTTTATATGTCATTTATAACTTTGAATAATATGTCGGATAATACCACGCCCTGCCTTTTGGCGGAGTTTTGGGGGCAGCGCCTGCATCGCCGGGTGGATCCTGCGGCGGTATTTCACCGCGATATGGGCTTTCATAGCTATGATGTAGCGATTTACCCTGTATGGTGCTTTGTCAATAACGCCGACGGTTATTGCGCTCGGCCGCGATGCAGGCAGAATTCGTTCTGCCGCGTGGATGAAGTCAGATTGTTTGATGGGCTCTGTCAGGCCGTCAGCAATACAAGTCTGGCAGGTAAAGATCGTGACTGGCATTTGCCCGAATCGATTTTGCGTGAAAAGCCGTTCAAAGGCTTCTCACCCTACCAGCCTCTGGTGGTATCCAGGCTCTTGGCACAGCCAGGCTCGGCTGTCCCGGCGCTGGATAAAGATGAGCCGCTGTGACAAGGCGCAGCGAGGTTTGAGGTCATCCAGCTTAGAAACGCTTCGAATTCCGTTTTCAATGCGTTGTTCAAGACCAAGGTCTTACGGCTTTTCTTGGTCGAGGGTACGACCAAGAACGCTCCATCCTCGATCCGGTCCTTGATGAAGTTCTGTACCGTCAGACGCGTTCTGCGTAAGCTGCACAGCCTGTCGATATAATCTGAAATCCCATGTTCAGGATCGCCGTCAAGAGCATATATCGTCACCAGCAGTTCCCAATAGGTGAGATTGGCCGCAAATATCCTTAGATACCGCGTTTCGGCCAATCGACGAATTCTTGCGAATTCGATAGTTTGGGTGATCTCTACCTGGATTTCATGCATCGCTCATGCCCCCGACCCTTCACGACCTTAGACCGGAAAATTTGTCAGTGTTTTATAATTAACTTTATATATAAATTTTTTCCACCTCATAAAAATTAATTAAGATGCTATGATTATCGCGCAAGCGCCCTGAACGATCTAAGGAGATACGCTGATATCTTTTTGTACGGATCACTGCTGCAGCAAAAGTTTTTTAAATGCTATCTATTTATCAAGTAAATTATTTAGTTGATACAAATTATCTTTAGTTTTACTTTTTAGAGATAAAGATACTAATTGCCGAGCGCTTCGCTTGAACAAAGTTCTGCGCCAGGAATTTATGTACTATTTTATATATGATATTTATATATATTTACGCAAATTGAATGCCTTCAGTTGCGATGGTTTAACGCGCCAAACTGATAGATCGGCAGATCGTGCCAAACACCCTAGCGGCCGGCAGGCGGGGCTTTTGGCCACGTTCGAAGGTTTACAGGTCAACCAGCTGTGAATGGAGAAGATCTTTTGCGTAGCGCAAGACATTCGCAACGCCGGCGTCCGCCTAAGACCGGGAGTGACGGCCATGCGACCACCGTCCACCGTCTCCCTACTGTTCAAACTGTCGGAACGTTTGGCAATCAATCGGGTGCTATTATCATGAAACTGGTGCGTTATGGGTGCGTAGTGAGCAGTCTCACCCTGACCGCGTGTTCGGGCATCCCGGCGAATGTCGATGCCCTGGATGTCGATATCACCACGGCTTTGGCACAGGACAGCATGATTGGACAGGAGGGCGCCGATGCCCCTCTTGCAGTTGACGTGTCAACGGGCTTCAAACCTGCGCTGCGCGCTGCGCTGTTCAACAACCAAGGATACAAGGCGGCGCTCAGCCTTGAAAAAGAGGCCGCAGCCGGCATCGGTGTCGCGGCAAGCGCCGGGCGCCCCCAGATCACCGGGGATACAACCGTTGGCGCGATCTATGAAAGCGATCCGGTGTCTGACACGACCACCGGCGTTTCTGGCGGGTTGCGGTTGTCGCAGATGATCTATGATGGCGGCGCGATGTCGGGAGCGGTAAACAGGGCGACCGCGGAGACCGTGGCGGCTCGGGCCGAGCGGCTGGAACGCGGGAACACCGTGATTTTGGAGGCTGGGCGCGCATGGCTTGATGTCTGGCAATACCGGGAACGTATCGCATGGCTGAATGCCAAAACGGCGGAAATGGATGGCGTGGTTCAGCAGATAGAACGCATGGCATCGACCGGCATGTTGGACAGGGCCGCGCTGGATAGCGCCAAACGGCAGATCGTGGACATCGAACTGGAACGCAAGACGCTTCAAAGCGGGTTCGAGGATGCCAAATCGCGTTTCAAAAGGTACTTCGGTACCGAACCGGGGCCGTTGAACCAACCAGACGTCATCATGACCGGCCAGGCGGCGCAGGAGCGCGCACAGCATTGGAAGACGGCGCCGCGGCTTCGGCGCAGCGCGGCGGAGCTTGTGTCCGCGCAGGCCGCTCTGACAGAAGCAGAGGCGGCCTTCAAACCCACCGTAAGCCTGCAAACCGGCGTCATGTCGCCCATGAATACCGACGATACAACCGATGTATCCGCCGGGTTCAGGGTCGAATACACCTTTGGCGATGGTGGCAAGCGTGTATCGCAGCTTGAAGCAGCGACTGCACGCGTCGAAAGCCTGACAGCCCGGCTGGCGGATGAACAATACGAGGCCGAAGCACAGTCGCGCGCGGCCCTCGACAAGCTGATGTCGATAGAGCGGTCAATGCCACTTCTGGCAGAAAAGATCTCGCTAAGCGCCTCGGAAGCCAAGACCGCACGGTCCCAGATCGCCACGGGTCAATCCAACCTGAGGCAGTTGGTGGAAGCCGAGATCCAGCATTACCGCGCCCGCGACCAAGAGATCCGGATGCAGGCGGAATTGCGGTTGTTGTTATTGGAAATCGCGGCGGGCACGGGGGATCTGATTGGTCTTGTGGGTGCCGCAAAGCAGACGTGAATGCCGCCTGCGGTTGACAGGGCTTAACGCGAACAAGGAATGGGGCGAGAATGTCTACACAGAATGTCTCGGCGATACGGGATGACGCCAATCCGACGTCAGACCATGCAGAGACCCGCGACCTGACCGAACAGGATGCGCCAACGCAAAGCGATCTTCCCACGGACGAGGCGCAAGACCCGAACGACCCCGAACATTCCCTTGTTCTGAGCGTGCAGTACATCCTGTCGCGTGACGGGCTGGCCTTTTCCATCGGGGCCGTGCGCGATCTGCCCGAACTGACGAATGCCCAGTTCGATGCCGCCGCGGCCGTGTCCGCACTCGAAAGCGTGGGCTTTGATGCCAGCTTTGGGGAAATGGCGGCAGCGAAGCTGAAAAGCGGGCATTGCCCTGCCATCGGCTTCACGGTCGACGGCTCGGCAAAGGTGGTTCTTGGCATCGGCCAATCCGGCGAGGCAGAGCTTTGGGATCCGGCTTCAGGCGAAACGCAGACTGTGAACGCCAAAGAGTTCTCGGGCCTTGTCCAGCCGTTTTTCGTGCTCTCGCGTCCGCGTCACAAGGCATTGAAGAAAAAACGCGCAGGTGACTGGTTCTGGGGCTCTTTTGCGCAAAGCAAATGGATGTATCTGCAGGTTATCGCCGCCGCCGCGCTGACCAATTTCCTGGGGCTGTCAACATCCCTGTTCATCATGGTTGTCTACGATCGGGTTGTTCCCAACGAGGCGATCGAATCCCTGATTGCTCTGACGATCGGCGTGTTGTTAGCCCTGAGTTTCGACTTCGTGATCAAGACCCTGCGCGCGCAATTCGTGGACCGCGCGGGCAAGCGCGCCGACCTGCGCATGTCGCGGTTGATCTTTGACAAGATCCTCAACACGCGCCTGGACCGTCGACGTAGAAAATCCGGCGCGCTTGCCAGTATCGTTCGGGAATTCGACACCCTGCGCGAATTCTTCACATCAGCCACTCTTGTCGCCATCGTCGATCTGCCGTTCATCTTCTTTTTCATCTGGGTCATCTCTCTGATCGCCGGGCCGTTGGCCCTTGTGCCACTGATCGCGGTGCCTCTGGTGATCCTCAGCGGTCTGGTGATACAGCCGTTTCTGGCCCGCATCGCGGAAAGTTCGCTTGAGAGCAACATGTCAAAACAGGCCGTCCTCGTAGAGACGCTGAACGGGCTTGAAACGGTTCAGGCGACAGGATCGGGGCGCTTGATGCGCAAGCGGTTCGAAGAAGCCTCCACCGCCCAATCCGACCTTGGTCTGCGCAACCGGATGCTGTCGCAATTCGCGATCAATTCGGCTGCCTCGGTCCAACAACTGGCGCAGGTCGCCACGATCTTTTACGGGGTTTTCCTGATTCAGGATGGCGTGATCACCATGGGCGCGCTGATCGCCGCTGTCATCCTTGGGGGGCGCACGCTTGCCCCACTGTCGCAACTTGCCTCTGCGATGTCCCGCGCAAACGGCGCGCGGCAGGCCTTCCGCTCCTTGTCGGAGGTCATGCAGGACGACGACAGCCAACACGCCGCAGATCAACCAAGGCTGAGTCGGCCTTACCTGAGCGGCACGGTTGAGTTGAAGAATGTCAGCTACACGTTCGAAGGCGCGAAAGAGCCTGTCATTCGCAACCTGTCGCTGAAGATCCCCGCCGGACAGAAAATCGCGATCCTTGGTCGCATGGGATCGGGAAAATCCACGCTGGCACGGCTGATCGCGGGTCTGGCCGAGCCTACCGAAGGCGCCATCATGCTTGATGGTGTGGATCTGCGCCAGATCGACAGATCCGATGTGCGGCGCAACCTTGGCGTGATGTTGCAGGAAACCTGGCTGTTTTCCGGGTCGGTCAAGGAAAACCTCCAGATGGGCTTTTACGAGTATGATGACGCACATCTGCTGAATATCGCCCGTGTCTCGGGGGTGGATGATTTCGTGGCCGGGCACCCACAGGGCTATGACATGCAGCTCAAGGAACGCGGTGAGGGCCTGTCAGGCGGACAAAGACAATCCATCAACCTTGCTCGCGCTCTGTTGCACGACCCCAATCTTCTGGTTCTGGACGAGCCGACAAGCTCGATGGATACGGCGACGGAAAAAGCGGTCCTCGAACGGCTCAAGGAGTGGGCCGGGGCGCGTACGATGGTGATGATCACCCACCGCAATTCCATCCTCGATCTTGCGGACCGCGTCCTCGTTCTGGACAAGGGCGCAGTGCTGGCGGACACGACTCCCGATAAAATCAAGGCAGGGCGCTAACAATCATGTCCGATACCGATTTCAGAAAATTGTCGCGCGACATGGCTGGCCGTGATGGCATCGGTGGCTCTGCAATCCTGTTCACGATCGCGGCGTTGATCGCGGTTCTGATCACGTGGGCCTCCTATGCCGAGTTGGACAATGTCACGCGCGGCGAGGGTCGTGTTGTCTCATCGCTTCAGAACCAGATGGTTCAGGCGGCCGAGGGTGGGGTGATCCTGCGCCGCTACGTCTCGGAAAACGCTCATGTGGACGAAGGCGAGATCCTGTTCGAACTCGATCCCGTGGACGCCAGCAGCGAACTGAACCGCACATCCAAGCGACTTGCATCTCTGGAGATCAAGGAAGCGCGACTGCGCGCCGAAATAACCGGCGATCCCTATGTTCTGGATGCGGCCTTGCGCAGCCGCGCACCCACCGTGGCCTTGACCGAGGAAAGCCTGTTTTCCTCGCGAAAAGCAGAGCTCGCGGGAACCATTTCCGTTCTTGAACAGCGTAGGCAACAGCGCATTCAGGATTTGCAATCCGCAGAGGCGGCCACGGAAACGGCACAACGCACCATGGCCCTTATCGAAGAAGAGATCGCTGTCGTCGCACCCCTGGTCGAAGACAATATCGCCCCCGCTACCCGCCTGCTTGAATTGCAACGCCAGCGGGAACAGGCACGCGGCGAACGCGCGCGGTCGCGAGTGTCTATTGACCAGGCCCGTTCCGGTATCCGCGAGCTCGAAAACGAGATCGAAAATGCACGAGATGCCTACACGCTCAAGGCCATGGAAGACCCCAACACCGCCGTCGCCGAAAAATCAGAGCTTCAGGAGGCCATGCCAAGGCTTGAGGAACGGGTTAGCCGGACAGTTATACGCGCGCCGATGAATGGCATTGTCAATCGCCTGAATTTCCGCACACCGGGTGGATATGTGAACACGGGCGATGTTCTGCTTGAAATGGTGCCGACCGGAGAAGCCTTGCTGATCGAGGCAAGGATTGCGCCGAAGGATATCTCGAATATCCTGGCCGGTGACGCGGTCCGCATCCGCTTTTCCGCCTACGATTCCGCAAAATACGGCACTGTGGACGGACAGGTCATAAGAATAAGTGCGGATGCCATCGTGGACGAACAGGACAGCAACCTGAGCTATTACCTTGCCGATGTCAGCATTGATGGTCAGCTTACCGTCGACGGGGCCCAGGTCACGTTTCTGCCCGGCATGACCGCCACCGTAGATGTGCTTTCCGGCAAACGCACCGTCCTCGAATATATCTGGCAGCCGGTCGCCAAGGTCAAGGAACTCGCCCTTCGCGATTAAACACGAATGTTCGGTAACCTTGAGAAGGCCCGAGGTCAGCAAGGGTAGCGCCCCCGGAATTTAAAGCATTTCGCGAAAATCTGCACGGCAGGTTATTTCGCGAAACGCTTCACGTGTCGCCCCTGTTACCCGGTGCAAACATACACCGGGTGTCCGCCGATATGCGTCAAAGGCAATCAGCGAGGGTTGTCGCCAGTTTGCGCAGGACATTTGCGTAAAGGTCGGGACCAGGCTCCTCGGTGGAGCCAAGAGGATCGAGCACGCCGCTTTGTACCTTGGCTCCGTCCGTGACCACAGCAACGATGCCCGCATTGAATTGCGGTTCCGACAATACGCAAGTGACCCCCTGATCTGCAACGCGTGCCTGGATTTCAGCTATGCGGGCCGGGCTGGGGTCCGTGGCGTCGGAGACGGATATCGCGCCCGAGGCCGGGAAATCGAAGGCGGCTTCAAAATACTGGTAGGCGTCATGAAAGACGATGAAATTGCCGCCGCGCACCGGATCCAGGATAGCGTTTATCTCGGCGCTCAGAGAGGTCAGTTCCTCGCGCCCGGCGGCTGCGTTGGCGAAATAGGCACCGGCATTGTCAGGATCGGCTGCCGACAATTGCGCCGCGATGACGTTCAGCCAGACTGCGCCATTGTCGGGCGAGAGCCACGCATGGGGGTCATGCTCGCCATGATCATGGCCTTCATGGCCATGGTCTTCGTGACCGTCATGATCCTTGTGGTCGTCATGCCCGTGGTCGTCATGCCCGTGGTCGTCGTGCCCGTGGTCGTCATGATCGTGGTCGTCATGGTCGTGGTCGTCATGGTCGTGGTCGTGGTCGTCATGACCATGCTCATCGTGACCGGCATCCGAATGGGCGTCGTCCCCATGCGCGTGCGCCTCGAACAGCGCATCTTCGCGAAACGGCAATCGCGTTGCGCCCTCGGCCTCTAGCAGTTCGGTGACAGTCGCGTTCGGGGCCAGTGTTTCGACCGCTCCGTCAAGCCATGGGGTCAACTCGGGGCTGACCCAGAATACCAGATCTGCCTCTTGCAAAGCCGCGGCCTGGGACGGGCGCAAGCTGTATTCATGCGGGCTTGCCCCGGGTGGGACGATCAATGTCGGCGCACTCACCCCCTGCATCACACGCGCCACCAGCGAATGCACGGGCGCGATATCGGCGGCCACGCGGGGCGCATCGGCAAGGGCCGTTCCCCCAAGCAACGAGGCGACAACAGACAACGAAAGGAGGTTTCTGGACATGACTGACTCCATGTGATTATATAACGTTACCTTCCGCGTACAGGAAATGAAATAACATGACAAGTAGCATCCAGGACAAACAGACCGCCCCCGGCGATCCTGTCGGGTTCACGAAACACGATCACGGATCCTGCATCAGCGTCGGGCTTGGAGCGGCGGACGCGCATTGCAAGGCCCAAGGTCTGCGCTTTACGCCGGTTCGGCGCAAGGCGCTGGAAATCCTTTTGCAAGAGCATCGCGCGCTTGGGGCCTACGAGATGCTTGACCGGTTGCGCGATGCCGGGTTCGGCTCGCAGCCGCCCGTCGCCTACCGGGCGCTGGAGTTCCTTGTCGCCAATGGCTTTGCCCACAAGATCGAACGGCTGAACGCCTTTATCGCCTGCGCCCACCCCGGCGCCAGCCATTCGCCCGCATTCATGATCTGCCGCCTTTGCGACTCGGTGGCCGAGGCGCAGGCATCGCCCGCGCGCGGCTCTTTGGGAGATGCCGCACGGGCCACGGGGTTCACCATCGAAAAAACCGTCGTCGAAGCCGAAGGAGTCTGCCCGGCCTGCGCGGACAAGGCCGACGCATGACCCTGATCAAGGCAGAGAATATCGGCGTCAGCTACGGCGCAAGCAGGGTCTTGCGTAACGTGTCCCTTACGGTGGAGCCGGGCGAGATCGTGACCATCGTAGGCCCCAACGGATCGGGCAAGACCACGCTGTTGCGCTTGCTGATCGGCGCGGCCAGCCCCTCAGAGGGACGCATCACGCAAAAACCCGGCCTGCGCATAGGTTATGTTCCCCAGAAACTGCATATCGACCCGACATTGCCGATCACGGTAGACAGGTTCCTGCGCCTTCCCGGAGGCACCACGCGCGCCGACTGCGCCGCGGCGCTGGACCATGCCGGCGTGCCGGACCTGTCGCGCAGCCAGATGTCGGCCCTGTCAGGGGGGCAATTTCAGCGCGTTCTTCTGGCGCGTGCCCTGATCAACCGGCCTGAATTGCTTTTGCTTGACGAAGCGACCCAGGGGCTGGATCAGCCCGGATCGGCCGCCTTCTATCACCAGATCGAAGAGGTCCGGCAGAAAACCGGCTGCGCCATACTGATGATAAGCCACGAATTGCATGTGGTGATGGCCGCCTCGGACCGGGTGATCTGTCTCAACGGGCATGTCTGTTGCCAGGGCACCCCCGAGATCGTGTCCGCCGCGCCGGAATACCGCGCGCTGTTCGGTACCGGCACCGGGGGCGCGCTGGCGCTTTACCGGCATGAACATGACCACAGCCACGACGAAACATGTTCCCACGACCATGCGCCGCGGGACAAGCAGACCGAGGCCGCCGAATAATGCTCGATGATTTCATGACCCGTGCCGCGCTGGCAGGCGTCGGCGTGGCCCTTGCGTCAGCCCCGCTGGGCAGTTTCGTTGTCTGGCGGCGCATGGCCTATTTAGGGGATGCCACTTCACATGCCGCCATTCTGGGCGTGGCGCTGTCGCTGACGTTGCAGATATCCATCTTCGCAGGCGCGGTGGCGGTGGCGTTGGCCATGGCGCTGACCGTCACGGTGCTGACCGGGCGCGGCTACGCGATGGACACGCTGCTTGGCGTGCTGGCGCATTCCGCGCTGGCCTTCGGTCTGGTCGCGGTGTCCTTCCTGTCGGGCATCCGCATTGATCTCATGGCCTATCTTTTCGGGGATATCCTTGCGGTGTCGCGCGGGGATCTGGCGGTGATCTGGGGCGGTGCGGCGCTGGTTGTCGGGCTGATCGGCTGGCGCTGGTCGGCGCTTCTGACCTCGACCCTGAGCGCGGAGCTTGCCTATGCCAGCGGGATCGACCCGAAACGCGAACAGCTTGTCCTGACGCTGGCGTTGGCCGTCACCGTGGCGGTGGCGATCAAGGTGGTGGGCGTGTTGCTGATCGCCGCCATGCTGATCATCCCGGCCGCCGCCGCCCGCCCCCTGTCACACACGCCAGAGCAAATGGCGATGACGGCGGCTGGCATCGGCGGTGCATCCGCCGTGATCGGGTTGCACGCGGCCTACGCGCTCGACACGCCCGCCGGGCCATCCATCGTCTGCGTGGCGGCGCTGGTGTTTCTCACCACGAGCATTTTGCAAAGCCTTCGATCATAAAGGGCGGACCGGCCCGCGGTGACGTCGCCCGAGTTTGCGTCAAAGAGCCAGCATCACGGCCTATGCCGCGTCTGTCTCTTTGAACAGGTCATCGGGTTTTATGCCGCGTTTCTCGGCGCTTGCGCGGACCGCCTCCTGCAAGGTCGTGCTGCGGGCCAGCAGGCGCCGGAACCGTGCCTCGTCCAGTTCCAGCAGGGTCGTGGGGGCGATCGCGCGCACTTCGGTGCGGCGGGCCTTGTTCATCAAGACCGCCATATGGCCAAAGATCTCGCCACGGCCCAAGCGCCATGTCTGGCCCGCCGTCTCGACCTCTGCCGCGCCGGACGCGATGAAATAGACCCGCCTGGCGGGATTGTCCTTGCGGATGATGATGTCGCCAGCATTGGCGTATCGGGTCTTGAGCACCCGGCCGAGGCGTTTTAGGTCAGACACGCTCAGGCCCGAGAAAAGCGGAAACTGGCGCACCAGTTCCATGCGTTGCAGCGCAATATCCAGTTGCGGGCGGTCCTCTGCGGCGGCGCGGCGCAGGTCGAGATGCTCCATCAGCTTGGTATAGACCTCGGCCCCGATCAGGCCGTCCTCGCGCATTGTGGCGTATTCGCGCTCTTCCAGCCGCAGGGCGGTGCGGCGGATGAAACGGCGCTCCAGCTCCTCGGCGTAGCCGGGATATTGCAGCCGCAGCCCCTCAAGCGCGGTTTCCACGGTGTCAATGCGCCGCGACAGCGACCCGTGCAGCAGATCCGCCACCCGGCGCCCATGGATACGGCGGATGCGGGCGTCGATGAAAGCCCCCAGATCGCGCAGCACAAGCCGTTGGGACAAAAGCAGTTCGAACCGGTCCGCCGTCAGCCGCGCCAGGGGGCCCGGCAGGCGCAAGCGGCTGTTCAGCAGGCCAGCGGCCCGAAAGGCCCGGCCATAGGCCACGCTGCGCCGGGCCGCGCGATTGTAGCCACCGCGTCCGCCGGATCGCGCCCCTTCGATCAGACGCTCGGCATCCGACAGCACCTGTTCGGCCATACGGGCCGAAATCGTCCGCTCGCGCACGCGCGCCAGGATCGTGTCGCGTTCGTGACCCGCAAGCGCGATCAGGCCAAGCGTGATGCGGTCGCGATCCAGTATGTCCGCGCTGGCCTCGGCTGATTTGACGGCGTCGTCCAGCCGTTCGCCAAAACGCTTGGCTTCGCTGCGCACGATATCGTGGCTCAGGTCGTAATTCTCCGTGGTACGCGCCACGTCCTCACGCACGGTCTGAAGCGCCACCGCCACAACCTGCCGCGACAGCGCCTCGTCGATGGGTGACAGCCGGTCAAGCCCCAGCCGCCCGATGATCCAGCGCAGGGTCGTACCCTGCACGATCAGGGTAAAAAGCGTAAAGCCGGTGGCCAGAATGCCCACAACCCGCTGAATGTCGGCTGGGACACGAAAGCTTTCGGTGACCGCAAGCGCCAGGGCCAGCGTCACCGCGCCCCGCAAGCCCCCCCACAGGATCGCCACCCGATACGGGCGCTCGACCATCGGTGACAGTTTCAGCACCGTCAAAAGCGGCATCAGCACGAATAGAATGACGCCCCGCGCGGCAATGGCGGCAAGGATCACGACACCGACCAGCACGAAATCCTCAACGCGGACCTCTTCCAGAAGCCGGGGGATCAACAGCGCCGCCAGTATAAAGATCAGCGCCCCCGCCCAATGCGCCAGCACATCCCAAAGCTCGCGCAGTTTTGCCCAGGCCTGAGGCGGCAACCGCCCCGGCCCTGTCAGGTTAAGCGTCAGACCGGCCGCCACCACGGCAATGACACCGGAGGCACCGATGGTCTGTTCCGCCCCGATATAGGCCAGATAGGGCAACGCCACCGAGATAGAGATCTGCGCCAGTTCATGGCGGCGGAACAGCGCCATGATCCACACCGCCACCCGCGCCGCAAGCCAGCCCGCAAACGCGCCCCCCACGATCAGCAAAGGGAACCGCGCCAGCGCATCGGCAAGGCTGGGGTCGGGTACGCCCAGCATGACGAACCCCATGAAAAGTCCGAATAGCGCGATGGCCGCCGCATCGTTCAACAGGCTTTCACCCTCGATGATCCGCGCCAATCGACGCGGGGCCGAGATCGAGCGAAAGATCGACACCACCGCCGACGGATCGGTGGTGGACACGATCGCCCCGATCAAAAGGCAGGCCGCAAGCGGCAGCGCGCTGACCCAGGACAGCGCATAGCCCACCGACAGCGTTGCCACGACCACCGCCACCACGGCCAGCATGATGATCGGCACCCAGTCATCAAGCATCCGCCGCAGGTTCATGCCAAGCGTGGCCTGAAACAGCAGCGTGGGCAGAAAGACATACAAAAACACGTTGGAACGGATCGGCAGCCCAAGGATCGCCTCGGCCACCGGATTCAGCGCGTCGGTCAGTTCGGTGCGCAGGAAAAAGATCGCCGCGACCCCGATAAGAACCCCGATGCTGGCAAGGATCACGCTGTAGGGCAATCGCAACCGCGCCGCCAAAGGCTCTGCCGCGCCGATGACAACGAATAATGACGCGATGACAGTCGTGATCAGAACGATATCCATGCCATTGAAATACCATAAAAATCGCCTGATGCAGCGGGAAATTGGCCCATGGGATGGATTGAACCGGCGATCAGGGGCGTGCCGGGCAGGCTGTTGGCTTTGTCGCGGACAGGATGGACCCCAAAGGCCTGCCCGCGCGTTGCTTTGACAGTGATGCCGCGACGGGACCGGCTAGGCAGCTGACCGCAAGATGCTTAAAGCACAGGCGAAAAGACTCGGAGTTTCGCGAAAAATCGCGCTAAAGTTTTTCTAAATAGTTGCTTGCGTTGTGTTTCACCCCGAACAGGAGACCCTAGTGACTTTTGAACCATACCCCAAATCCATTTCGCAAAACCCTTATGTGGATGCCCATTTTGGCGGCAATTTTCTGGCCACCACGGACCGGCTCGGCGATCAGGGCACGTTTGACGAGGCCGTCGCGGCGCTTGGCATAACAGCCCTGCGCGCGCCCGGCGGGGCCCTGACAGAACAGAATCTGGGCATCCTGACCCCGGATACAGGACAGATTATTGACCGCGATACCGGCGAGCCGATTGATGTTCTTCCAGTATCGGAACTCAACAGCTACGCCGAGGACGCGGGCCTGAGCGTGACCTATGTGGTGCCGACCCGCGTTTTCGTCGGCGAGGAAACCGATGCAAACGGCGACCGCTTTGCCGCGATCGACGAAGACGCCTTGCGCCAGTTCGTGTCTGACGTGGCGGATGGCAGTCTGGGCGGCGCGCCAGAGGTTCAGGCGTTCGAGATCGGCAATGAATACTGGGGCGCCGGGGAAATGAGCGCCGTCGAATATGGCCGGGTCGCCAGTGAAATGGCCACGATCATAGATGATCAGCTTACCAAACTGCCCAATGCCGACCGCTTTGCAGAGACCGATATCATCGTCCAGATGGGCACGAATTACGGAAGCTCCAACCTGTCCAACGCGTTCGAGGGCACCGCCAGCGAACAGCTTGCCGCCATCAACGAGACCTACGGGCTAAGCCTTGACGAAGACAAGTTCATCTATTCCTCGGGCGATGTGGCATGGGCAAAGGTCAGCAACGAGATCCTGCTCAATGAATTCGACGCGGAGGCCAGAGACGCCATCGACGGTGTCGTGTCGCATGTCTATTCACGCGGAGCGGACGTGCCCAACAGCCGTTATTTCGAACTGTCGCAAGTTCAGGATACCTGGCTTCAGCAAATGCCGGATCTGGATATCTACGCAACCGAATGGAACCTCAAGCGTACCATCGACCCGACCCGCGAAGAAGAATACGGGCTGAAACAGGCCCATGAGATGCTCAATATCATGGAAGCGTTCGATTGGGCCGGTGTCGATGCCGCCCATGTCTGGCCCGTGCAGATGGATAGCCGCACCGGACTGACCAGCGGCGAAGGCGATGAGACGGTGGATCTTGCCGGGGAAATGTTCCGCATGATGCAAGACACCCTGCCCGGCACGCGGCCGCTGGATCTTGAAGGTAGCCGGGGGCGCGAAACCGAGATCGAGGGCGACACGGCGGATGTGCACACCTTCTGGGCCGACGACCGTATGGTGACATATCTGGCATCAACATCGGGCGAGACGACGGAACAGATCGTCGATTTCCAGCAGCTTGTATCGGATACCGGCGATATGGCGATCACGCGGCTGGGTGTCGCGCCGGGCGCCAATCCTACCGGCGCGGACACGCAAGCGGTGGTCACACAGGAAAACTCCGACGATCTGATGCAGGACGGTATGCTGATCACCGATCTGGCCCCTTATGAGATCATGATGATCGAGATGAGCAATCCCACCTATACCGACGCGGTTCAGGCCCAGGCAGCCGCGCTCCCCGAGGATGGTGAGGATTTGCCGACCACCGATCCCGATGACGAAACCGATCCCGAGGCCACGCCCGACCCCGTGGATGGCGGTGGCGGCGTCGGTGGCGAAATCGGCCTGCTTCTGGCCCTGGGGGCCCTGCCCCTGTTGTTTATGGCGGGCTAAAGCGTGTCGCGTGTAAGCTGAAACATCAGCAAAAGGCGGGGGCGATGCCTTTGCCGGTTCCGCCCCCTACCAAGCGTTTACGCGAACTGTTCCTTGACCTTCGCGATCACGTCCTCGACCGAAAGACCAAGCCCTTCAAGCATGGACAGGTCGATCCCCTTTTCCTCCAGCATCGCCGTCACGGCCTCTGGATCCAGATCCGCCAGCGATGCAAGGTCGATCCCGCTTTCGCTGATTTTCGACATGATTTCATCCGTGCCGCCGAGGGCATTCATTGCACCGCCCAGCATGTCGCCAAGTCCCATGTCTTTTCTCCTTACTCGTTAAAATGTATCGCGCCACACAGGACGCGCCGGGATATCCCCGCGCGCCAAGCCTGCCATCAATCTTGCGCGAATGAAAGCGTCACACCCCATGTTCCGGCCCGGCCAGATGCGCGCCACGGGTCATGGCCGAGACCAGCGCACCGACCTCCGCGCGCAGATCGGACAACGGCACACCCACGAACCGCCCCTGAAGCGCCAACAGAACCACGCCATGCACGGCGGCAAAGGTCGTGCGCGCGCGCAATGCAAGCGCCTGATCGTCAAGATCCGGGCGCAAGCGGCGCAGTGGCGGCACCACCACCTCGATCAAGACGGCGTGATTGTCGCGATACCAGTCCGGGGCATCGCGCCCCGCCGGCAAGCGATGCTCGAACAGCGCGATCCAGAGCGGGCGATTGGCGCAGGCGAAATCGACATAGGCCCCGGCCAACGCCTGCATCATCTCTTCCGCCGTGGCGCCCTGCCCCGGCAAGGCCGCCTTAAGCGCCTCTCCCAGACGGGCCAGCGTGCGCGCATTCACATGCATGACCAACATGTCGAGATCGTCGAACGCATTATACAGCGCGCCAAGCGCACAGCCCGCCTGCGCGGTCACGGCCCGCGCCTTCAGCCCTGCGATGCCGTGCTGCATGATCTGATCCTCGACCGCCGCCATCAGGCGCGCGCGCAGATCTTCGCGTCTCTCTTCACGATTGTTTCCCAATGCGCACCAAACCTTTTCCTGAACGTTGTTCAAAAATTACTTGAACGACGTTCATCGTTGTCATATGTCTAAATTGAACATCGTTCATAGTAAAGGAGGCCAAAATGTTCAAGATGATTTCAACGATGATCCGCGGCCATGGCCATGATGTTGCCGAAGCCATTTCAGACGCCAACGCAGTGCAGATCCTGCGCCAGCAGCTGCGCGATGCCGCCGCCGGGCTGGAAAAATCGAAACGTGCCGTGGCCGTGGTGATGGCCTATGCCGAACGCGACCGCGAAACGGCAGCCCGCCTTGATACCCAACTGGCGGATCTGGAGGAGCGCGCGCTCGACGCCATACGCAAGGAACGCGAGGATCTCGCCGTCGAAGCGGCCTCCGCCATCGCTGAGCTGGAGGCAGAGCGCAGCGCCTGCAAGACCTCGATCGACCATTACGATCGCGAAATCGCCAAGCTGCGAGAGCAGGTCGGCCTTGCCGAGCACCGTTTGCGCACGCTTCAGCGCGGCAAGCAGCTTGCCGATGCCGCACAGCGCACCCAGAAGCTGCGCGGCACCATGCCTGACGGCGTTCTGTCGAGCCTGAAAGAGGCCGAAGCCACGCTGGAACGGCTGCAAGGGCGGCAAGCCCATGCCGAAGAGGTGGAAATCGCCCTGACCGAGGTCAACGCAACCTCAAGCGCCGAGGCGACATCGGCCCGGCTGGCCGCCGCCGGATGCGGCGCCCCCCTGCGCCCCGCGGCAGCCGATGTGATGGCCAGGTTGCGGGACAAAGCCACGGCCAAACCCTGAATTGATCCATATTCCATCAACAAAAAACCTCAATTTTGCGCCAAGACCCGCTTGGTGCCTGACAACGCGCCACAGGTGACGTGTTAAATATCAAGGAGAGTAGCCATGACGACCTATACCCCAAAAGTTTCCCAGGCCTGGAACACCTGCACCTATATCATGTTCAGCATCGCGGTGCTGATGATGGCCGGTGGCATCTGGTCGCTTGATGCCAGTTTCACCGCCAAGGGCTATTACGCGATGGCCGCGCTGATGCTGGTCTACACCACTGCCGCGATCACCAAGGTGTTGCGCGACCGCGAAGAAAGCGACCGCATCTACAACAAGATCGAAGAGGCCCGGACAGAGCGTATGCTGGCCGAGGTGTCCGGCAAGGACGACGCTTGATCCGCCCCGCCCGCACGGCATAACCGTGGGCCGCGAAATATCCGGCCCACGGCTGTGCCCCCGGTATCCAGCCCATCAACCAAAGAGTTCCGTCATGTCCCGTTTCAAACGTAATGTGCTGCACGGTCTTTTCGCCCTGCTGGTTCTGGGCGCGACCGCGTGGTCAGCCATGGCGATCTGGCTGAATCTCGACGGCGTCGCGCGCCTCTTGGCCCTCGGGCTTCTGGCGCTTGGCGTGGTTGCGGTGCTTGCCGCCCGCCTGTACCGGCGTGGCCTTGGCTGGGGGCTTCTGGTGCTGGCCGGTCTGGTTGTTTTTGGTTGGTACCAGACCATCACGCCCCGCGCGGATCGCGATTGGGCGCGCGATGTGGCCCGTGGCGTGACGGCGCAGATCGCGGGCGACCGGATCACGCTGGACAACATCCGCGATTTCGACTGGCAGACCCCGGACAGCGCCCACGAACGCTGGATCACGCGCAGCTATGACCTTGAGGCGCTCAACAGCGTCGAGATGCTGACCTCTGTCTGGGACAATCCCGATATCGCGCATCTGCTGGTCAGCTTTGGGTTTGACAGCGGCGAACATATCGTCTTTTCCGTCGAAATCCGCCGCGAAAAAGACGAGCAGTTCAACGAAATCGGCGGCTTTTTTCGGCAGTTCGAACTGGTGCTGATCGCGGCCACGGAACGCGATATCGTGCGCCTGCGCACGGATGTCCGCGAAGAAGACGTCCGCCTGTATCCCGTGAAACTGAACCCGGACCATCGCCGCAGGATGTTCATGTCCTATGTCGATCTAGCGCAGGATCTGGACCGCGAACCGCGCTTTTACAACACGGTTTCCGCCAATTGCACGACGGTGGTCTACGGACTGGCGCGCAGCCTGAAATCCGATCTGCCGATCCGCAAAAGCCTGCTTCTGTCAGGGCGTTTGCCGGAATATCTGGATACGCTTGGCGTGTTGGGCGGCGAAGGCACGCTGGAGGATAGGAACGCCTCGGCCCTGCTGCCCGTGAACGCGCAGGCCAAACACCCCGGCATGACCTATTCACAGGCAATCCGCGCAAGATAACCGCGCCAGCACAGCTCTTGTTCTCGTTGACCATACGGGAATTGGCTGATAGCGAAGGCAAATATTCCGTTGGGGTGCCCGCAAGGGCTGAGAGGTGCAAACCGACCCATCGAACCTGATCCGGGTCGTACCGGCGTAGGGAACGGAACAAGGGCACCACCGCGCGCCCCTCCCGTTTCCCTTGCCGTGTGCAGCCCGACTTGAGTGGAGGGCAGACATGCGCGCGCAGGCTTTGACAATCGCCGGGTCCGACAGTGGCGGCGGTGCCGGGATTCAGGCAGATCTCAAGACGTTCTCGGCGCTTGGTGTGTATGGCGCAAGCGTCATCACCGCGATCACGGCGCAGAACACCCGCACGGTCGCGGCCGTCGACCCCGTCAGCCCCAAGATGATCACAGCGCAGATCGACGCGGTGCTGTCGGATCTTCGTATCGGGGCGATCAAGATCGGCATGTTGGGCGATGTCGCCACCATCGACGCCGTTGCCAAAGCACTCGACGAGTGGCGCGGGCCTGTCGTGCTCGACCCCGTGATGGTGGCCAAATCCGGCGATGCGCTGCTTGCGGATAGCGCGGTCGCGGCGCTGCGCGACCGGATGCTGCCCCGCGCCACGGTTCTTACCCCAAACCTGCCAGAAGCCGCGCGCCTGCTTGATTGCGACGCCGCCACGAACGAGAACGAGATGATCCGGCAGGGCGTCGCCCTGCGCGCGCTCGGACCGAAAGCAGTGCTGATGAAAGGCGGGCATGGCGAAGGCCCGGTCTGCACCGATCTTCTGATCACCGCGCATGACCCCGTTCGCCTGACAGCCCCGCGCCAGACGACGCGCAACACCCACGGCACGGGCTGCACGCTGTCGGCGGCGGTGGCTGCCGGTCTGGCCCTTGGACTGGACCTTTCCAAAGCTGTGACCCGCGCGCACGCTTATCTGCAAGGGGCCATCGCCAAGGCGGACGCGCTTGACGTGGGGCACGGGCATGGGCCGGTGCATCATTTCCACGGGATCTGGGCCAATGACTGACGCCACGATCATCGGCGCCGGCGTGGCCGGGCTTTGGGCCGCGCGCGCACTACTGGCGCAGGGCATACGCCCCCGTCTGGTGGATCGTACCGGCCCACCCGGCGCACATGGCTGTTCGTGGTGGGCGGGTGGTATGCTTGCCCCCGAGTGCGAAGGGGCCGTGGCAGAAGAGCCCGTCATCCGGCATGGCCGCGCCGCCGCGGATGCTTGGGCCAAAGTGACGAAAGTCACGGCGCGCGGCTCACTTGTGCTGGCTCCGGCGCGCGACCGTGCCGATCTGACAGCCTTTGCACGCCGCACCGGCGGGCATGAGATGCTCGACACCACCGGCATCGCCGCACTGGAGCCTGACCTGGACCGCCGCCACGAGGCCGCGCTTTTCTTCGCGCAAGAGGCGCATCTTGATCCGCGCCGCGCGCTGGCCGATCTGGTCGCCGCGCTTGCCGATGATGGCGTTCAGATCGAACATGCCGACCTGACCCCCGAAACGGTGAAAGGCCCGGTGCTCGATTGCCGGGGCATGGCGGCACGCGATGCCCTGCCCGCCCTGCGCGCCGTGCGTGGCGAAATGGTCGTGCTGCGCTCGTCCGAGATCACGCTGACCCGCCCCATCCGCCTGCTACATTCGCGCCACCCGCTTTACGTCGTGCCCCGTGAAAACGGGCTGCTCATGCTGGGCGCGACACAGGTCGAAAGCGCGCATAAAGGCGGCGTCACCGCCCGCGCGGCGCTGGAACTCATGTCGACCGCCTACGCGCTTGATCCGCGTTTCGCTGAGGCCGAGATCGTGGAGCTTGGGGCCGATCTGCGCCCGGCCTTTCCCGACAACGTACCGCGCGTGGTGCAACGGGGGAATGTGCTGCACCTCAACGGGCTGTTCCGCCACGGATACCTGATGGCCCCCGCGCTGGCCCGGCAAGCCGCACAGTTCCTTGCCACCGGACAAAAAGGAGATCTTTTTCATGAAGATTGAGGTCAATGGCACCCGCCATGACATCGCCGCCACCACCGTGGCAGAGGCGCTGACCCTGCTGGGTTGGGGGGATATGCGGGTGGCAACCGCCCTGAACGGCGATTTCGTGCCCGCCGCCGCGCGGGCCGATACGGCCCTGAGCGATGGCGACCGGCTGGAAGTTCTGACCGCGATGCAGGGAGGCTGAGCGATGCGCGATTTCTATGGCACCGTGCTGGACAACCCGATGATGCTGGGCACCGCGCGCTTTCCGTCACCACAGGTGATGCAGGAGGCGTTCCGCCAAAGCGGCGCATCCGTTGCCACCGTGTCCCTGCGCCGCGAGGGCGGCGGCGGCGAGGCGTTCCGCGAGATGATCCGCAGCCTCGGCATCCACGTGCTGCCCAACACGGCGGGCTGCCATTCCGCGCGCGAGGCGATCACGACAGCCCATATGGCGCGCGAATATTTTGACACCGACTGGATCAAGCTGGAGGTGATCGGCGACGAAAATACGTTGCAACCCGATCCTTTCGGCCTGCTGGAGGCCGCCAAGGCGCTCTGCGCGGACGGGTTCAAGGTCTTTCCCTACACAACCGAAGATCAGGTGCTCGCCGCACGCCTTGTCGAGGCGGGCTGCCGGGTGCTGATGCCATGGGGCGCGCCCATCGGGTCGGGACAGGGGCTGAACAACCCTTACGGGCTGCGCACCCTGCGCACCGCCTTCCCGGATATTCCGCTGGTGGTGGATGCCGGTCTTGGCCTGCCAAGCCATGCGGCGCAGGCGATGGAACTGGGCTATGACGCGATCCTGCTGAACACGGCCGTGGCCGAAGCACAAGATCCGGTGGCCATGGCCCGCGCCTTTGGCATGGGCGCGCAGGCGGGCATGTTGGCGGCGGGCGCGGGCCCGATGCCGGTGCGCGAGATGGCGCAGCCCTCGACCCCGGTGATCGGGCGGGCCTGGCTATGACCCTGCCCCGGTTTTACCCCGTCTTCGACAGCGCGGCTTGGGTCGCGCGCGCCACCGCGCTTGGCGTCGGGCTGGTTCAGATCCGGCTCAAGGACATGCCCGAAGACGCGCTGCGCACCGAGATTGCCACGGCACTGGAAAGCTGCCGCCACGACGGCGCGCTCTTGGTGGTCAATGATTACTGGCAACACGCGATCGACCTGAGGGCGGAGTGGGTGCATCTGGGGCAAGAGGATCTGGATACCGCCGATATCGCCGCGATCCGCCGCGCAGGGATCAGGCTGGGCATATCCACCCATGACGAGGCGGAGCTTGATCGCGCCCTGTCATTTTCACCGTCTTATATTGCACTGGGGCCGGTTTACCCGACGATCCTGAAGCAGATGCCTTGGGCACCGCAGGGCCTCGACCGGCTCAAGACGTGGAGGGCCCGGATCGGCGACATCCCCCTTTGCGCCATTGGCGGCATGAGCGTGCAGCGCGCGCCGGGCGCGTTCGACGCGGGCGCGGATATGGTGGCGGCGGTGACGGATATCACGCTGAACGACGATCCGGACGCGCGGATGCGGGCGTGGCTGAAGGTCTGCGCATGACGCGCTACGCCCGCCAGATCGCCCTGCCCGAGATGGGCGAGGACGGGCAGGCCCGGCTGCGCGCCGCGCATGTGCTGGTCGTCGGCGCGGGGGGCTTGGGCGTGCCGGTGCTGCAATATCTGGCCGGGGCGGGCGTGGGCAAGATCACGGTGATGGATGGCGACCGGGTGGAGGTAACAAACCTGCACCGCCAGCCGCTTTACCGCATGGCCGACCTGGGGCGGCCAAAGGCAGAGGCGGCGATGGCCCATCTGCAAGACCTCAACCCCGATGTGACCCTGCACGCGGTGCCGGACTGGCTTGACCCTGTCAACGCGCGGGAACATGTCGCCAAAGCCGATCTGGTGCTCGACTGCGCCGACACATTCGCCGCCAGCTTCACCCTGTCGGACACCTGCCTCGACAGCGCCCGCCCGCTGATTTCGGCCTCGGCGCTTGCGTTCGAGGGTTATGTCGGCGGGTTCTGCGGCGCTGCGCCCTCGATACGCGCGGTCTTTCCAGACCTGCCGCAATCGGCTGCCACCTGTGCGACGGCGGGCGTCATGGGGCCGGTCGTGGGCATGGTCGGCGCGGCGCAGGCGCAGATGGCGATTTCGACCCTGCTGGGGCTGTCGCCGTCGCCTTTGGGCCAGATGCTGCGACTGGACGCCCGGACATGGCGCAGCGCCACCTTTCGCTTTGATACCGCGCCAGAGCCGGAGTTCGCCCCCGCTTTCGTCGCGGCCTCTGACCTCATGCCTGACGATCTGATCGTCGATCTGCGGTCCGAGGCCGCCGCCCCTTTTCATCCGGCCGCACACCACCTGCCGCCCGACCGCCTGTCCGAGCTGACACCCGGCGCAGCCCCGCGCGTCGTGCTGGCCTGCCGTACCGGTTTGCGCGCCTATCACGCCGCCGAAGCGCTCTCTGCCCGCTGGGACGGGCGTATCGACCTGCTGGCCGTGCCCCCAGATGCAACCCGGCTGATCGGCTGACCTGGCTCAGCCAGTCAATGTGAACCGCTCGACCAGCTGGAACCGCCCGTCGGGGCGCTCGCCAGCCAGCACGATATCGTCGACACGGAAGGGCGCAGGCAAATCCGGCAGATGTGCGCGGATCTGCTCTTCTACCGCGTCAAGCGCCGCGCGCTCCACCCGTTCGGTCAGGGTCAGGTGAAAACGGAACGCGTCCAGCACATGCGGATAGCCCCAAGCCTGCAACAGCGCCTCTTGCCGGGGCGAAAGCTGCGACTTGCGGCGTCGGGCAAGCTCTGCTTCGGACGGGCGCGCGCGAAAGCCATCAAGCCCGGTCACGCAGGCCGCGGCGATGCGCGCCACGCCCGTCTCCTCACCGTCGATCGTCAGGGCAAAGAACCGCCCCAGCCGGCTGAGTTGCAGCCCCGGTGCCAGCGCGGGGGCAGTATCAGCGGCCAGCGCCTGTACCGCCCGGGAAAGCCCATCTGCCGTGGTGCCGGGGGCCAGACGAAACGGGGGTTTCAGCGTGCCGTGAAAGCCATATTTGCGCGGTGTGCCCGTCAGCGCCGCGATCCCCGGCAAAGCCGGTTGCGGCACCGGGCGACCGCGCAGCGCATCCCACCCCAGCCAACGCGCGCCGAACGCGGCAAACGCCCCCTCGGGCGGCATGTAATAAATGGCATAGCGGGTAAATTCCATGATGCTTCCCCGTTTCCGTCCTAGATCGCGGTGCGGTCCGCGCCCTTGAGCCCCAGCATCTCGCGGGCGTCATCGGGGGTGGCGACCTCGCGGCCCAGATCTTCGACGATGCGGCGGATCTTGGTGACCTGCTCGGCGTTCGACTGCGCCAGCTTGCCGCGCGCGATGAACAGGCTGTCCTCCAGCCCGACGCGCACATGCCCGCCCATGGTGGCGGCCATGGTGATCATCGGGATCTGGTGACGCCCGGCGGCCAGCACCGAAAAGAGATACTCGTCACCGAACAGCTTGTCGGCCATGCGCTTCATATGCATCAGGTTTTCAGGATCCGCCCCGATGCCCCCCAGCACGCCAAAGACGAACTGGATGAAAAACGGCGGCTTGATCATTCCGCGATCCGCGAAGTGGCGCAGCATGTACAGATGGCCCACATCATAGCATTCGAATTCGAACCGCGCGCCGCGCTCCTCGCCCAGTTCGGTGAGGACACGGGCAATGTCGCGCGGCGTGTTCTTGAACACCACATCCTCTGACGCCTCAAGATAGGGTTTTTCCCAGTCGAACCGCCATTCGCTCACGCGCTCTGCCGCCGGATAGGTGGCAAAGTTCATCGACCCCATGTTGAGCGAGCACATCTCGGGCGCGGTCAGCCGTGGCGCGGCCAGCCGTTCATCCAGCGTCATCGACGCGTTGCCGCCGGTGGTGATGTTCAGCACCGCGTCGCTGGCCTGTTTCAGTCGCGGCAGGAAGGTGTTGAAATGCTCGGGCAGCGCCGAGGGCTTGCCATGTTCGGGATCGCGCGCGTGCAAGTGCAGGATCGCCGCGCCGGCCTTGGCGGCGTCAAGCGACTGTTCGGTGATCTGGTCAGGCGTGAATGGCAGATACGGCGACATCGACGGCGTGTGGATAGAGCCGGTGATGGCGCAGGTGATCACGATTTTCGACATGTCAGTCATACTCCCGCAGGGCCGACAGCCCGCCGGTAAACTGCGTCAGTGACCGGTCGAGCGTGCCGAGGATTTCATCAATCTGGGTGTCTGTCACGATCAGCGGCGGACAGACAAGGATGTGATCGCCCCCTATCCCATCACGGGTGCGACGTGAATAGACGATCCGGCGCGACGCATCGCAACCGCCAGTCAGTTGACGCGATACCCCAAACGCTATGAGGACCGCCTTTACGGCATTCAATACCGGCTACCCCCCGCACAAGCCGTCGATCACGTCCCATGCCGATTGTCGCGCCAGCGCGTCTATGTGGCGCACCGCGTCCAGCGTCATGTCGGCCCGGTCCGATGCGTCGGCTGACAGGCGGTGCAGCACGTCTTCGACCACGCGCGCCATGTCCAGAAACCCGATGCGCCCGTCGATGAACCCATCCAGCGCGGTTTCCTTGGCCGCGTTGAAGACCGCGCCATTGAGCCCACCTGCCGCCATCACCTCGCGCGCAAGGCGCAACGCCGGGTGGCGCGCCTCGTCGGCGTCGCGAAAGGTCAGTTGCCCGGTTTTCACCAGATCAAGCCGCTCCACCGGCAAAGCGCCACGATCCGGCCAGTGCAGCGCGTAGCCGATGGCATGACGCATGTCCGGCGGGCCAACATGGGCCATCAGCGCCCCGTCACGAAAGCCGACCATTGCGTGGATCAGCGATTCCGGGTGGATCACTACCTCTATCTGGTCGGGGCGCACGGCAAAGAATTCACGCGTCTCGATCACCTCCATCGCCTTGTTGAACAGGCTCGCGCTGTCGATGGTGATCCGCTGGCCCATCGCCCAGTTGGGATGCGAGGACGCCTCTGCCAGCGTCGCACCGTGCAGCCTGTCGAGCGGCCAGTCGCGAAACGCGCCCCCCGAAGCGGTGATGATGATACGCTCCACCGCTGCCATATCCTCGCCCACCAGCGCCTGAAAAACGGCGGAATGCTCGGAATCGACGGGCAGAACCGTGGCGCCATTGGCCCGTGCCTGCCGCATCAAAAGCGCACCCGCGCAGACAAGGCTTTCCTTGTTGGCCAGCGCCAGCGTGTTGCCGTGGCGCAGCGCGTGCAGCCCCGGTTCCAGCCCGGCAAAGCCGACAATCGCCGACATGACCCAATCTGCGGGCCGCGCGGCGGCCTCGTTCAGGGCCGCCTGCCCCGCTGCCGCCTCGATCCCCGTGCCCGCAAGCCGGTCGCACAGCTCTGGCAGGCCATCGTCAAAACCCGTCACCGCCACCTCGGCGCGCAGGCGGATCGCGTCTTGCGCCAGTTGTGCAAGGTTGCGCCCCCCGGTCAGCGCCACGACTCGGTAGGCGTCGGGCTGGCGCGCGATCAGGTCGATGGTGTTTTGCCCGATGGACCCGGTCGCGCCGAGAATGCTTATTGTTTTCATGGCCTCTGTCGTCTTGATGCTCTTTGTTCAGGGCATATCATGCCCATCGCCGCGCGTCTTGTCCGAACCGTCCTTGCGCATTGCGCCGCAAAAACGTCTTGAGCCTGTCCCATTCATTTGGAAGAGACTAAGAACTGACACCGCCTTCCAAAGGACCACGCCCACCCGATGCCGCGTCACGTACTGATCCATCCCGGTTTTCACAAGACCGGCACCAGCACGCTACAGCGCAACCTGCTGTCGCAGGCCGACCGGCTGTCGCCGCGTCTGCGCGTCATGCTGAACGATGACCTGATCGAGGCGACACGGCTGGCGCGCAAATTCTCGGTACATTCGCAAGACAGCGCGCTCGATGCGTTCACCACGGCCATTGCGACCGCGTTGGAGGGCTTGGACATGCAGGACGACCGCCCCCTGCTGCTGAGTTCCGAGGCATTGGTCGGGCAATTGCCCGGACGCAAACAGGTGGCGGGCTACGACGCCGCCGCACCCCTGATGGCACGGACCGTCAGCGCGCTGCGGGACCGGATCGGCCAGACGGCTCGGATCACCGTATGGTTCACCACCCGCGCACCAGAGCCGTGGATGAAAAGCGCCTATTACCAGAACCTGCGGCAACGGCGGCTATGCGAGGATTTCGAGAGCCACGCACGCAGGTTGGAACGGGCCGCGCGGCTTGATGATTTCGTGGCGCAGACCCGCGCCGAACTGGGTGACCGGGCCGATGTGACCGCCACCCGGATCGAGACCTGCGCGCCGCACCGTCTGGGCCCGCTTGGCGTGGCGCTTGACCTGTTGGGGGTCCGCAGCGACGATCTTGCCCCGGTGCGCGCCCATAACGTGCAACCAGAGCAGGCGGCGGCGCAGCTTCTGGACCTCAACCGTTCCAGGCTCAGCGATGCCGAATTGGCCAAGGCCAAGCGCAAATTGGTGCGCGCCTTTCGCAAAGGCGATGACGGCGCACCAGCAGGTTGAGCGCAGATCTCAGCCCCCGGCGGCCGGGCCCGTATGCTCGAAATAGACGATGGGGCCCGCGTCGCTTGCCTCTCTTTGATTGGCCACGATCTGACGCGGAATTTGTACACTGACCGGTTTGGCGGCGTCGCGTTGCTGCCATGCGCGCGCGACAAGGACACAACCCGCCTGCTGGCCCGCATAGCTTTGTTGCGGCGCGACCTCGCGCATGAACAGCAGATCCTGCGCGATACGCTCTTGCCCCAGATAGACAGAGCCGGTGCCCAGAACGCGCCGCTCGACCCCTTTGGTCAGGATGGATTGCTGGCGGCTTTTGGCCCAGACACCGCAGACGCGCGTGGCCCCCTGCGCCTCTGTTACGGTCACGGCAACGGTCAGCCCACCGCCGCTGGTATAGCGACCACCCGACAGCACCGGGTCGTCGCCAAGCGGGACGCCGTTCACGGGTTGCGCAGGTGGCGCGCAGGACACCAAGAAAACAGCACAAATAGTTGATATCGCGAACGCTTTCGTCATGTCAAACCACTCCGGATTGGCGGCGCGCCCGGCTTAACCGGCCTTGGCGAACGCCGCGGTTTCGTCCAGCATCTCGGGGTACCATTGCGCAATGGCAGGCAAGAACAGGTCGCGCACGCGTGCCACTTGTGCAGGTGTCATTTCATCACGCCACACCCCTGCCTGTCCGCGCGCAAAGAACTGTGCCATGCTGGGTGGTCGTTCCCTGAAGCCAAGCTTGGCTTCCTGCCGCCGCATAGCCTCAAAGCTCGTGCTTTTGATCGCATATGCCAGCTTGGGTGCATCCACTTTTACCTTCAAAAACCCGTCCAACAGGTGACGCATGGTCGGGCCAGGTCTCTTAAGCAGATCCTCGTAGCGCACCACGTGAACTGCCAAGCCTTTTGAATTGACCCATGTATCAATATGGTCATCCCAGCGTCCAAGCATGTCATATATGTGCTGGGGGGAGCCCATGATATTTTCACGAGCGCCCATACGCTCGATCACCGTATCCACATCCGAGCTGGCATGTCGTGTATAGCTCAGCGCAACATCGAATGGGTTTCGCAGGATATATATCGCCGCAGCCGTCACATCGCTTGGGATCAAAGGCTCGCCCATGAACTCAACCGCTTGGCAATGTGTCTTTACAAAATGGTGGTTGGGCTTGCTTGCAGCTATCAGGCGCAGCGCCTTGCCACGCACACGCACCCAGTCCTCGATGCTGTCTGCCTTATACTCGCCACCTGATGCCTTTGCATAAAAGTCTGCTCGCCCGTCGCCGGTCGTGAACTGCCGCAGGTTGTTGATGTCGGGGGCAGCACCTTTGGGCATGAAGTAATGGGCAAGTAGACTGCGTATCCAAGTGTTTCCCGATTTGGGATAACTTGCAAGCCAGATGATGCGGTGAAGATCAGTCATTCCAATACCCGTACTGCTTCATCAGGCGTTTGTTTGCTTGCTTTATGCGCTTTACCAAAGCTGGATCAAGCTCATCACGCCAAACACCCGCCTGCCCCTTTGTGAAAAAGGATTCGTCCTTTGGTGCCCGCTCGATAAAGCCTTGTTGTTGCTCTTGTTGCTTGAGCTGATCAAAGCTTGAATGCCGAATGGATGTCTGTAGACGCTCGGCACTCATCGTGGCGCCAACATGCTTTATCAGTTTGGCGAACTCCGTTTCCGGCTGTTGCAACAGGTCTTCGTACCGCAAAACCAAAACAGGATATGCAGAAAAACTTGTCCAACTCGCAACATGGTCACTCCAGGATCCCAGAAACTGCGCGACATTTTTGGCATCCGGGGCCAGCGCATTGTCTGAATGACAAACAGCCTCCGACGCCTGCTCATGTGTCATACTGAAATGCCGCGCATAGCTCAGGACCATATCCAAAGGATTGCGGATAACATAAATGGCGGATTTCGTATATTGTGGTGGGAAAAGATCAATCCCGCTCACAACAGTGCGGCGCGTGTGCGTCTTAACAAAGTTGATATCGGCATTGTTCCCGACAATACCGCGCAAGACCCGTTCACGCAGCCGGATTGTGCCGTATATGTCCGTGCTGTCAAATCGCCCGCCTGAAACAGCGTGATAGTGCCGCAGCATTGCATCGCCAGTCCCGATCCGGGCGACGTCGTTTATGCCAACAGGCTGATCACTCGGCATAAGGTAGTTAGCCAGAAAAAGCCGAACCCAAGTATTGCCTGACTTTGGGTAAGAC
>JANSXS010000005.1 GCA_024742835.1 Paracoccaceae bacterium
AGCCATGCCAGCGCAAGCTGCGCCATGATCCCCAACAGATAGGATCGGCTGGGCCATGTCAGTTCCCGCATGATCCAGACGATGGGCCAGATCATCAGAACGAACAGGATAAGCCGCATCCGCCGCCGGATCATCACGGCAAAGCGCATCCGCCATTTGGGCCAGCCTTCGCGGGTGCGCAGCCAGTCGTTGAGTCGCTGTGCAAGAAGTTTCGCCAGGATCTGTGCCAGCACGAAAATCGCCAGGGCAATGACGACCTGATAGGCATTCCACGGGCGCAACAGGCTGTTCGTGAATGTCTCGGCGTGGTCGAGCAGCGTCTGCGCCAGCGATTGTACGGTGTCCGACAGCGGCAGCGTTTCGGGTTCCATCGCCCAACCTTGCCTCAGCGGGCAAGCGGGGGCAAGTCGGGTCTGGACACCCGCCGACAGAGGCGTAGGCTCTGAGCGCTGACGAACAGGGAGGACGGGCGATAATGACCACTGCGCTGATATATCACGAGGACGGGCTGAAACATCTCATGCCCGATGGCCACCCCGAGCGCGTGGCGCGGCTCCAGGCCCTGATGCCCGCCCTTGAGGGCAAGACGGTGACCCGCGTCGAGGCGCCGTTCTGCGACGAGGCCGACCTGCTGTTGTGTCACCCGCAATCCTATATCGACGCGATCCGCGATGCGGCCCCGGTCGACGGTTTCGTGCAGCTTGACGGGGACACCTACATGTCGCCCGGCACGCTGGATTGCGTGATGCGCGCCGTGGGCGGCACCATCAAGGGTGTCGACATGGTTCTGGCGGGCGAGGCCCGAAACGCCTTTGTCGCCATGCGCCCGCCCGGCCATCACGCGGAAACCGCGACGCCGATGGGATTCTGCCTGTTCGGCTCGGTGGCCATCGCCGCCCGGCACGCGCTGGAACGGCACGGGCTGTCTCGGGTGGCTGTCGTGGATTTCGACGTGCATCATGGCAATGGCACACAGGATCTGTTGTGGTCCGAGGCGCGGACGTTTTTCGTCTCGTCGCACCAGTCGCCGCTTTGGCCCGGCTCTGGCGCGCCGGATGAGCGCGGCGCGCATGACAACGTACTTAACGTGCCGCTTGCCCCCGGTTCGGGCGGATCGGTGTTCCGGCAGGAATACGAGGGCCGGGTCTTTCCCGCGTTGAATGCGTTCCAGCCCGAGCTGATCCTGATCTCGGCAGGGTTCGATGCCCATGTGGACGATCCGCTGGCCAATCTTGCGCTGGTCGAAGAGGATTTCGCCTGGGTCACGCGCAAGCTGTGCGACATCGCCTCTGAACATTGCGAGGGGCGCGTGGTGTCGTATCTGGAAGGCGGCTACGATCTTGATGCGCTGGCCGCTAGCGGGGCCGTGCATCTGGATGAGTTGATCGCGCGGAACGGATAGCCGCGCGTCAGTCCCGCAGATTGTGCTGAATGCGGCGGGTATGGCGCAGGGTATCGGTGATCATCGCGGTCATCAGGCCGAACATGAGGAATCCGTTTGCCCCGGTCATCCCGCCCAGAAGGCGTTCCGACGTGGGCATGAGATCGTCCCCGAAGCCCAACGTGGTATAGGCAACAAGAGAGTAATAGACCGCCTCTTCCATTGTCGAGAACACCCCCAGAACGTGAAACACGATCGCCCAGAGCCAGACACCGAAGGTGACAATCCCCATGATCGCGACGACGACCAGCAGGATCACGCAGACCAGCTTGGCCGGATGCGGGGGGCGGCGCAGCCATGATTCCATTCTAAGGAACATCTCGTTCAGCCCCCACCACATCATGGACCCGCCGCTCAGCGACACGAGCGTAACGATCGAGCCAAGAAACAATTGTTCCAACATCGGCTATTCCCTGTCTGGCCATGCGTCAGCTTTCAAACGCGTATGGCGCCTTGCGGATCCTGATACCTTCAAGCGCAAAGCTCAAAGCGTTTGTCACCCTGAAGCATTCCACCTTTAACCTGACACATCGGCCAAAGGCGGAACGCTTGCAACGCTTTAGCGCCCCGCCCGCGCATCAATCGACGCCATACCGCTTGCGCGCTGCGCTTTCCTGCAAAAGCCAATCGGCCACCACGTCGCGCTCGGGATGGCGCGGCGCGTCCTTGCGGCGTAACAGGTAATAGCCCGAATGCGTGCGGACATGCGCGCGTCCCAGTGGCCGCACCAGCGCGCCCTTGCGGATGTGTCGGTCCACCAGATGCCCCCAGCCCAACGCCACGCCCAGCCCGTCGGCCGCCGCCTGTATCGCCAGCGGGTAGGTATTGACCAGCGTCGAGCGCGGCACGCTGTCGGGGTCCACGTCCTTTTGCGCCAGCCATGTCGGCCAGTTCAGCCATTCGGCATGGTTGTTGCTGACCTCGATCAGGGCGTGCCCGCTGAGGGACGCGACATCGGGGATCGTTCCGTGCGCTTCGATATAGCCCGGCGCGCAGACCGGAAACACGGTTTCGCCGAACAGGATCCGGGCGTCATAGCCGGGCCAGTCCCCATCGCCGCGCAGGATGGTAAGTTCGACATCCTCGGCAAGGCATTCGGAATCGCGGTCCGACGACAGCAGGCTGATGGTGATGTTGCGGTTGCGGTTGCGAAAATCGCGCAGCCTTGGCATCAGCCAAAGCGAGGCGACGGAATTTGTGGCCGCCAGCCGTACCGTGCCGCGCGCCTGTTCGCTCAGCAGCGCTACGGAAACCCGTTCCAGTGCCTTGAGCGGCGGCGTGATACCCCCCAAAAGCCTGCGCCCGTGATCCGTCAGTTCGACAGCGCGGTGCCGACGCAGGAAAAGCTGGCAGTTGTAATGCAGTTCCAACAGGCGAATCTTGCGGCTCACGGCGGTTTCGCTGACATTCAGCACCCGCGCGGCGGCGGCAAAGCTTTCCAGCTCGGCGGCCACTTCGAAGGCCACCAAGTAATCAAGGCGTGGCAAGGCCGCCCTGTTTTTAAGCATTCCGCACCGCCGGTTTTTACCCTGCGTAAACCTTAGCCGACATGCCCGGGATTTGCCAAACTTTTTTTGAGGCAAAGAGTGCGGACTTTATAAGCAAAACCTTGTCCGGTTTTTGCCATACTCGACTTGCTTGGACCGACTCGGCCCGACGGGGGCGGGCGGTGCCAAAAGCCAACGGGGAGATAACATGAAACTCAAACATTTGATGTCCGCGGCCGCATTGGCCATGGTCAGCGCCACACCTGGACTTTCCGCAGAGGACAGTTCCGAACCTATCGTGATCCCGATCCACAACTGGTCCAGCCAGATCGTCATGAGCCATGTCGTTGGCCAGATGTACGAGATGATGGGCAACAATGTCGAATATGTCACCACGGACAGTCAGGCTGTCTACGAATCGGTGCGCCTTGGAGATGTCACGCTGGAGCTTGAGGTGTGGGAAGGCGCGTTTGGCGCATCCTTCCGCGCCGCGCTGGAAAAGGGCGGCCTGCACGACGCGGGCGACCACAACGCCGTCACGCGCGAGGATTGGTGGTACCCGATGTGGACCAAGGACGCCTGTCCGGGTCTGCCCGACTGGGAGGCGCTCAATGATTGCGCGCATCTGTTCGCCACGCCTGAAACCGGCGACAAGGGCCTGTTTCTTGACGGTCCGGTGGACTGGCTCAAGCATGGCAAGGAACGCGCCGAGGCGCTTGGTCTGAATTACGTCGTGCGCAATGCCGGGTCCGCCGCGGCCCTTTGGGCGCATATCGGGGCCGCCGAGGCCGACAAGACGCCGGTTCTGGTGTTCAACTGGACGCCCAACTTTGCCGAGGCCGTGTGGCCGGGTGAATTCGTCGAATTCCCCGCATGGGAAGACGGCTGTGACAAGGATCCCGCCAAGGGGCCAATCCCGGACAAGCTGTATGATTGCGGCAATCCGGCGGATGGCTACATGAAAAAGGCAGCATGGGACGGAATGAAGGACAAGTGGCCCAATGCCTACGAGGTACTGACCAAGATCTCCTTTACCAACCCGCAGATCGCGGAGATGGCGAAGCTCGTCGATATCGAAGATTACGAGCCTGAAGAGGCCGCAGAAATCTGGCTCGAAGAGAACGAGGATATCTGGAAGCAGTGGATGCCCGAAGGCGCCACCTGATACGGTGCCACGCGCTTGCCTGATCCCTGTTTTCAGGCGGGCGTCACAGTCGAAGCGGCCCTGTGTGCAATCTTTGCCGCAGGGCCGCGCGAACCTCTTGCAGATATGGAAGTGCGCCCCCAATGACTACAGACCAGCCCGTCATTTCCTGCCGCGACGTCTGGAAACTTTTTGGACCCGATCCGCAAGGATACCTTGCCGGCATGACACCGGGCCGCAGCTATGACGAGATCTGCGCGGATGGGTATATCGCCGGGGTCAAGGATGTGACCGTTGATGTGGCAAGGGGCGAGATGCTGGTCATCATGGGCCTGTCGGGGTCCGGCAAATCCACGCTGGTCCGGTGCCTGTCGCGTCTGCATGACATTACCGGCGGCGTGATCGAGGTCGAGGGGCAGGATATCATGGCCCTGTCTGAAAAAGACCTGATCGAACTCAGGCGCTCCAAGATGGGCATGGTGTTCCAGTCCTTTGGCCTGCTGCCGCATCGCACGGTGCTGGAAAACGTGGCTTTTCCGCTGGAAATGCGCGGACAGGACAAGCATGCCCGCCGCGCCCGCGCGATGGAGGTGATCGAGCTGGTGGGCCTTGGTGGCCGAGAGGAGTATTTCCCGCGCGAGCTTTCCGGTGGTCAGCAACAACGCGTGGGCATCGCCCGCTCCCTTGCCATCGAACCGGATATCTGGTTTCTGGACGAGCCGTTCTCGGCGCTCGATCCGCTCATCCGGCGCGAGATGCAGGATGAATTCCTGAGACTCCAGGGGATGCTGGGCAAGACCATCGTTTTCATCACCCATGATTTCGACGAGGCGCTGCGCCTTGCCGACCGTATCGCCAGAATGAAGAACGGCGTGATCGAGCAATGCGATACGCCAGACCGGATCGTGCTGGACCCGCAAACTGAATATGTCCGGAAATTCACCGAGGATATCGACAAGGCCCGTGTTGTGCTTGCCGGGACGTTATCGACCCCGGTCAACGGGCACGCGGTCGAGGGCGCGCCCGTTTCAAGCCACGAGACCATCCAGAAAATCGCCCGGCAACTGGTGAACGACACCCGCGATCATCTGCCGGTGGCCGATGACAGCGGCAAGGTGATCGGCGTGCTGGAACGGCAAAAGGCGCTGGACGTGCTGCTTGGGGGCGCGTGATATGGCCGATATCGCCACAAGCGCCTTGCCGTCGCGCCCCGCAACCCCGCCGCGTGACCGGGTGCTGCAAGCCCTGCTTTTGCTGGCAGTCCTGCTGACCGCGCTGAAGCCGGTGCTGCCCGATATGCTGATCCGCCTGCCAGAGGCGTGGATCCCACCCTTTGCCGCTTGGCTCGATGCGTTTTTCGAGGCGATCAAGGGCGATCCGGCGACTGGGCGTTTTGGTCTGATGATGATCACCCGTTGGTTTGCCGAAGGGCCGCTGGACTTTCTGTTGGGAGTGGCCGCCAACCTGTTGGAGGGCAAGTATCGCTGGCCCTTTGTCAGCGATCCGATCCCGTGGTCGGCCATAGCCGTGGCGGGGGCGGTACTTGGCTATTACCTTGGCGGTTGGAAAATTGCGCTTTTGGCGGGCGGTACCTTTGTCTGGACCGCGACGATGGGCCAATGGGAAATCACCATGCAGACCCTGTCGGTTCTGGCCGTTGCCGCGCCAATGGGCTTTGCCATCGGGCTTGTCGTGGGCATTGCGGCGTGGAAATGGAAAGCTGTGGATACCGCGATCAGGCCGGTCTTGGCGGTGATGCAGACGCTCCCGTTCTATACCTACCTCTTACCCGCGGTGATCTTCTTCAAGGTCGGGCCGACGGCGGGGGCCATCGCCACCACGATCTACGCCACGCCGCCGATGATCCTGATGACGGCATTGGGGCTCAAGAAAGTATCGCCCGAGATCGTCGAAGCGGGCAAGATGTCGGGCTGCACCCGCTGGCAGATGCTGACCAAGGTCTATATCCCCTCGGCCCGCACCGAGATACTGGTGGGGGTCAATCAGGTGATCATGCTGTCGCTGGCGATGGTCGTTCTGACCGCCTTTATCGGGATGCCGGGCCTGGGCGGCAAGCTTCTGGCGATGATGAACAGCTTCAAGCTGGGCCGCTCCATCGAGATCGGGATCACCATCGTGTTGGTGGCCATCATGCTGGACCAGATGTCAAAGGCGTGGGTCCACAAGCTGCCCGAACATTTCGAGAAGGGCACGCCCTGGCATGTTCGGCACAAGTATCTGTTGATTGGCATCACCGGCTTTGTCGCCTTTTTCGTGCTGGCCCAGTTTGTTGAGTATTTCAACGAGGTGGGCCGCCGCCAGTCGCTTTCGATGGGCCGCGAGATCGACAGCGTGATCAAGGATTTTCTGGCGCTCGACGTGGTGCAGGCGGTAACCGGCACGATCCGCTATGTACTCAATGTCTGGGTTCTGGTGCCGTTCCGCGATGCTCTGCTGTGGATTCCGACGCCCGCCTTCATCCTGTTCGTCATGGCCTTTGCCTATGCGCTGGGCGGCAAGCGCCCCGCGATCTACGCCGCGGTCTTCTTCACGCTCGTGGCGCTGTCGGGCTGGTGGGACAGGTCGATCATCACGCTTTATTCCGTGCTATCCGCAGTGTTCATCTCCACGCTGATCGGCCTGCCGCTTGGTATATTCGCCGCAAGGTCTGAAAAATGGGCCAACCGCATCCTGATTGTCTGCGACACGGCACAGACTTTCCCCAGCTTCATCTACCTGTTGCCTGCGATCATGCTGTTCGGCATCACCGACACCACCGTGGTGCTGTCCATAGTGATCTTCACCACCGTGCCGTTGACGCGCTACACCATCGAGGGGCTGCGCGCCGTGCCGGCCGAGATGACAGAGGCCGCCGACATGTCCGGTTGCACTCGCTGGCAGAAGCTGACCTCGGTGCAGTTCCCGCTGGCCATGCCAACGCTGGCGGTTGGCTTCAATCAGGCGATAATGTTCGCCTTCTTCATGGTGATCATCGCGGCCTTTATCGGTACGCAGGATCTGGGGCAGGAATTGCAGCGCACGCTGGCGGGCACCGATCTGGGCAAGAACTTTGTCCTTGGCATCAACGTGTCGCTTATGGCGCTCACCTTTGACCTGGCGATCATGAGCTGGGCCAATCGCCGCCGAAAGGCACTGGGCCTTGGCTGATGTCCTGCATATATCCCGCGACGCAGCGCTGCCGCATAAAGACCCTGACCGCAAGGCAAGACCATGAATATCAAACCCGTCTTCGAAACCCCCTATGAACGTGCCGGGATCATCACGCCGGGCCTGCCGATCCTGCCGCATGGCACCGAACGGCATCCCGTACCCGGCGGCGGATCGCGCGCCGTGCCGGTCTATCGTGGCGACGAGATTTCCGTGCTGGACCGCGAAGGGCTGCAACCGGGGGAACTGGTGTTTTTCACCCCCGACGGCAACAGCGATCCGGGCAAGCTGGGCGCATCGAGCGCGGGGCGCCCGGATGGCGTGATCTCGGTGCTGGACAACGGGTCAGCTTCGGGGACGAAGGTGGCCAAAGCGTTGGATAAGGCCGGTTTCAAGCTGGGCCAAGCACAGGCGATCAATCTTTTCGCCGATGGCTCGCGCCCCGGCGACATGATGCATTTCATCGCCGAATGTGACGGCCTTCTGATCGCCGCCGCACCGGGTGGCCCCATGCGCCCCGGAGAGCAAAACCCGCCCACGGAGCTGATCCTGTATATCCGCCGCGCCGACCCCAAGATGGCAAAGGGCGGCCACGCGCTGCCCGATCCGCTGGCGGACCCGATCCATGATATCAACATCCAGCCCGGTCAGGCGATGTCCTATCAGGTGAAAAAGGGCGAATTCATCCAGGTGCTCGATATCCAGGGCCGGGAATGCTCGGACTTTCAGGCGTTTTCCACCCGCGCGCTCGACAAGGGCCGCGTGCGCGAGATCGACCCGACGACCACCCGCGCGCTGATGGGGTCGCTTTATCCCCAACCCGGCATCTTTTCCAAATACTGGACGGTGGATCACGAACCGCTGGTCGAGATCGTGCAGGATACATGCGGGCGCCACGACATGTTCGGCCTTGCCTGCACCGCGCGCTATTACGAGGAACTGGGCTATCCCGGCCATGTGAACTGTTCGGAAAATATGAACGCCGATCTGGCGCAATACGGCATCACGCCGCGCGGCGGCTGGCCGGCGATCAACTTTTTCTTCAACACCATGCTGGACGACACCAACGCCATCGGCATGGACGATCCGTGGTCGCGCCCGGGCGATTACGTGCTTCTGCGCGCGCTCACCGACCTTGTCTGCATCTCGTCGGCCTGTCCCTGTGATGTGGACCCGGCCAACGGATGGAACCCTACCGACATACAAGTGCGGACCTATGGCGCGACAGAGGAGTTCGACCGCGCCATCGGCTACAGGAAATCTGCGGAGGCCCAAGTGGAACTCACCAAGAAGACCGGTTTTCACGACCGTTTCGCCAAGCTGACCCGGGATTTCACCGAGTATAACGGCTATTGGCTACCCAACAGCTTTACCAATCACGGCCCCATCGCGGAATATTGGGCCTGCCGCGAAAAGGCGGCGATCATGGATCTGTCGCCTCTGCGCAAATACGAAGTGACAGGGCCGGACGCCGAAAAGCTGATGCAGTATTGCGTGACGCGCAACGTCAAGAAACTGGCGGTGGGCCAGCTTGTCTATACCGCGATCTGCTACGAGCATGGCGGCATGATTGACGATGGCACGCTGTTCCGTCTGGGGGAGAGCAATTTCCGCTGGATCGGGGGCAATGACACCTCTGGTCTGTGGCTGCGCGAACAGGCACAGAAGCTGGGGCTGAACGTCTGGGTGCGCAACTCCACCGACCAGCTTCATAACGTGGCCGTGCAGGGGCCACTGAGCCGCGATATCCTGGAAGAGGTTCTGTGGACCGCGCCCGCCGCGCCCACGGTCGAGGAACTGGGCATGTTCCGGTTCACCGTGGCGCGCTTGGGCGATTTCGACGGCACGGCGGTGGTGTTGGGTCGTGCGGGCTATTCGGGCGAGCTTGGCTACGAGGTGTTCTGCCACCCGAAAGACGCGCCCGAGGTGTTCGACGCGATCTGGGCCGCCGGGGAGCCGAAGGGCATGGTGCCGCTGGGATTGGCCGCGCTGGATATGGTGCGGATCGAGGCGGGCCTGATTTTTGCCGGGAGCGAGTTCGATGACCAGACTGACCCGTTCGAGGCGGGCATCCCATTCACCGTGCCTCTGAAATCCAAGGAGGATGATTTTATCGGGCGGGCCGCACTGGAGACCCGCAAGGCGCATCCGCATCGCAAGATGGTGGGGTTGGAGATCGACGGTGGCGTGGTCCCCAGCCCTGGCGATTGCGTGCGGGTGGGTCGCGCGCAAGTGGGCGAGGTCACGTCCGCCATGAAATCCCCGATCCTTGGCAAGACCATCGCGCTGGCGCGCGTGGACGTGACCCATGCCGAGCCGGGCACCGAGATCGAAGTGGGCCAGCTGGATGGCTTGCAGAAGCGCCTGCGCGCCCATGTGGTGCCCTATCCGCATTTCGACCCCACCAAGGAGCGTGTGAAGGGGAATTATACCTGATCCAAAGGAGTGGCTGCGCCACGCCGGTCAGTCGGGAATGAGGGGCGCTGCCCCTCAAACTCCCCGAGGTATTTTGCGCCAGATGAAGGTTCGGCCGGGAAAACAGATGCGCTTCGGAAAATGTCTTGACGCCGCGTGCGGGGTGACACGGGCGGTGTGAGCAGGCATCGTCGTGTCAGCGACGTGGAGGATCCGATGACCGCCTATCCAAATCTGTTTGAGCCGCTCGACCTTGGCCATGTGACATTGAAGACCCGTGTTCTGATGGGCTCCATGCATACGGGGCTGGAGGAGACGAAGGACTGGAACCGGGTGGCCGAGTTCTATGCGGCGCGCGCGCGCGGTGGTGTAAGCCTGATGGTGACAGGTGGCATGGCCCCGAACCGCGAGGGTGGAGTCTTTCCGGGGGCGGCGGGGCTTTACACGCCGCAGGATATCGAGGACCACCGGATCGTGACGGACCGGGTGCATGACGCGGGCGGGCTGATCGCGATGCAGATCCTTCATGCCGGGCGCTATGCCTATAGCCCGGATTGCGTGGGCCCTTCGCCGATCAAGTCGCCGATTTCGCCCTTTGTGCCGAAGGAACTGGACGAAGACGGGATCGAGAAGCAGATCGCAGATATCGTGACCGCCGCCACCCGCGCCCGGCAGGCGGGGTATGACGGGGTCGAGATCATGGGATCCGAGGGCTATTTCCTCAACCAGTTCCTGGTGCGCCATACCAACCGCCGGACGGATCGCTGGGGCGGGTCGTATGAGAACAGGATGCGTTTGCCGGTCGAGGTGGTGGCCCGCGTGCGACAGGCCGTTGGCCCAGAGTTCATCGTGATTTACCGGCTGTCCATGATCGACCTTGTGCCGGACGGATCGACCCATGAGGAGGTGGCACAGCTGGCGCGCGCCGTGGAAGCGGCCGGTGCAACGATCATCAATACCGGCATCGGCTGGCACGAGGCGCGGGTGCCCACCATCGCCACCTCGGTGCCGCGGGCGGGCTTTGCCTGGGTCACGAAAAAGCTGATGGGAAAGGTGGGCATCCCGGTCGTCACCTCGAACCGGATCAACATGCCGGACGTGGCCGAAAGGGTGCTGGCCGAGGGCTGCGCCGACATGGTGTCGATGGCGCGACCCTTTCTGGCCGATGCCGATTTCATGGCCAAGGCGGCGGCGGGCCGCGCCGATACGATCGCGCCCTGCATCGCCTGCAACCAGGCCTGTCTGGACCATACCTTTTCGGGCAGGATTTCCAGCTGTCTGGTCAACCCGCGCGCCTGTCACGAAACCGAGCTGAGCCTCCCTGCGGCTCTGACGCCAAAGGCAGTGGCCGTGGTGGGTGCAGGGCCTGCCGGATTGTCGGCAGCGATGACATTGGCAGAGCGCGGCCACCGGGTGACGCTGTTCGAGCGCGACACAAGCCTGGGCGGGCAGCTTAACATGGCGCGGGAAATTCCCGGCAAGGAAGAGTTTCACGGTCTGGTCAGTTGGTATGAGACGCGGATGCGCGACCTCTGCGTCACGTTGCGCCTTGGGGTGGTGGCCACGCCCGAGAGGCTGACGGGGTTTGACGAGGTGATCCTTGCCACTGGCGTTCTTCCGCGCGATCCGGGCATTCCGGGGCAGGACGGGCCGAATGTGCTGTCCTATATCGACGTGCTGCGCGGCAAGACCCATGTGGGCAGGCGCGTGGCCATTGTCGGCGCGGGGGGCATCGGTTTCGACGTGGCTGAATTCCTTGTCCACGAGGGTCCATCGCCAACTGAGAATCTTGGCGCGTGGAAACAGGCATGGGGCGTTGGCGACCCGTCCGAGACGCGCGGCGGGCTAGCCAGCGACGGCCCCCGGCCAGGACCACCGGCGCGCAAGGTCACACTGCTTCAGCGCAAGAAGGAACGGCCCGGAAAGCGGCTTGGCAAGACCACCGGCTGGATCCACCGTGCCGCATTGCGAATGAAGGGGGTCGAGATGGTCTCGGACGTGTCATATGACAGGATCGACAGCGCGGGCCTGCATGTAAGCGATGGTGAAACGAAAGAGAACCCGAGGCTGATCGAGGCGGATACCATCGTGCTCTGTGCCGGTCAGCTGAGCGAGCGCAGTCTTGCCGACAAGCTGATAGAGGCGGGTAGGACCGTGCATGTCATCGGTGGCGCGGATGTCGCCACCGAACTGGACGCCAAGCGCGCCATAGATCAGGGCACACGGCTGGCCGCGACCCTGTAGCGGGGCAGTGCCTATTCCTTTGCTTCGATCAGCACCAGTACTGAAACATCTTGTCGGCAGGGTGAAAACGGACTTTTGCTGTTTCCCCTACATGAACGATACGGCACAAAACCCAGATATTGTCGGGCAAGTGCCGCAGTTGTGCCCGATTTTGCGTTGAGAAAGGTCAGGACAAGAAAATGCACAGAGGTATCGAGAATGGATCGCCTGACCGAAATGGAGGCCTTTGCGACGGTCGTGGACCAAGGGGGGTTCACGGATGCAGCGCGCAAGATGGGGATCTCCAAATCCGCCGTTTCCAAACATGTCTCGTCTCTCGAAGCCCGGCTGGGCGCGCGTCTTTTGAACCGGACAACACGGCGCGTCAGCCCGACGGAAATCGGGCTGGCCTATTACGACCGGGCCCTTCGGGTGCTCAACGATGCCGGAGAGGCGGATGCGCTGGTCTCTTCGATGCAATCCGACCCGTCGGGGCTGTTGCGGATCTCGGTCGCAACCGATTTCGGGGTTAACCACCTCAGCCCGGTTCTGGGGCGCTTCCTGGACGATTTTCCGGACATCACCGTGAACATGGTGCTCAACAATCGCTATGTGGAGCTGATCTCGGAAGGGTTCGACATGGCCATAAGGATCGGCGAACTGGAGGACAGCACGCTGCGCGCGCGCAAGCTGACCGAGACGACAAAGCGCATGATCGCCAGCCCGAACTACCTGCAAAGATACGGACGGCCCACAAAGATCGACGAGCTGAACGAGCATAAATTGCTGCACTATTCCAACCAGTCCAACGGATCTGTATGGAAGCTGACTGCGCCCTCGGGCGAAAAGCGCCAGGTGCGCACGGCGGGCGGGCTTTCGGTCAATGACGGGCAGTCTCTGCTCAATGCCGCGATTTCGGGCCTTGGCATCGCCTATCTTCCCAGCTTCCTTTACGCAGGTGCCTTGAAAGAGGGCAAGATCGTCGATGTGATCCCCGATCTTCCCACGGAGACGCAGGGCATCTATGCCGTCTACCCGCCAGGCCGGTTCACACAACCCAAGGTGCGCGCCTTCATCGACTTTCTGGTGCATTCCTTTGCGGAAAAGGGTCCTGCCGACTGGTAGGGGCACGTCCCGGCCCGCACAATGCCCAAGCCCGGACACCGGGCTGTCCGGGTTTTTGGGTACTGTCTTATGGCGCACACAGGGCCTGTGCGCCGCTATGGTCTTGTCACTGACGGGTCAAGACGCACATAAGGCCGGGAACAGGCTGCAACTTTTCGGAGATACCCATGGCCAACCCCAAACTCCTGCTGATCTCGGGATCGCTGCGCGCGGGATCCTTCAACTCCATGCTTATCCGCGAGGCCGCGCGGCTTTTCGGCCCGGCGGAGGTGACAGAGGGCGATATCGACCTGCCACTTTATCACGGCGACCGCGAAAGCAGCGAGGGCGTGCCCGAAAAGGCGAAAATACTCGCCGCTCAGGTGGCAGGGGCAGATGCGATGATCATCGGCGCGCCGGAATACAACAAGGGGATCACTGGGGCCCTCAAGAACTGGCTCGACTGGATGAGCCGCGTTGACATGCCGGCCTTCAAGGGCAAGCCGACGGTGGTGCTGTCGGCCTCTGCCGGGCGCACCGGGGGAGAGACGGCGCAATTCATGACCATGAGCTGCCTTGCGCAATTCCAGGTGCGTCTGATCCTCGGGCAGGGCGTCATGATCGCGGCCGCGTCGCAGCATTTCAACGATGAAGGCAGGCTGATCACCGAAACTTACCGCGACATGCTGCAAACCCGCATGGATGAATTGCGCGCCGAACTGGGCTGACGCCCGATATCACGACCGCCCCGGTCTTCATCTGGCTGAAAATACCTCAGGGGGGCGTTGAAACGGCACGTTTCAACGTGGGGGACAGCGTCCCCCATATCACTCAAACTGTGCGGCGCAGCCACACGAAAGCGTTTCGCTCAGTCGTTGCAAGCGTTCCGCCTTTAGCCGATGTCTCAGGTCAAAGGCAAAACGCTCTATACGGGTGTATCCCTTCAGAGGCCCGGAATGTCCGGTTGGCTCACCGCTCTCTTCCCCAGCCCGGCCTTTGAGTGCGGTGCATGGGGGTAGCACAGGCCGCTGTCGATCATGCCGGTGGCCATGTCGCGCCCTTCCTTTCGGCAGGTGGCCGTATCGCCTTCTATGCGGCAGGTGATCGCGCCGCCGCGCAGGAACGTGTTCAGCAAGGCCTTGGCCCGGCGGCCCTGGTCCGAGCTCGGGTCGGGACAGATCACGCCGCGCAGATCATAGGCGGTGCCATCAAGCTCGACCCGGTCGCCCGCCAATGCCCGCCAGATGCGCGGCACCCTGTCGATGGCCGAACCCGGCGGGTGGCCCGATCCCTCGATCTTCAGGGCGCGCGGGGGCGGGCGCAGGTAAAGATCACACAGGTCGCCCAGATCCTGGGGGAAGGCGCAGACGAAAAGGACGGACAAAAGCGCCTGCATGGGTCTAAAGCGATGCCTCCGGCCGGAAATCGGGCGGGATTGCACCGGTTCCGTCCAGCATCAGGTCTGCCATGACCTGCGCCACCTTTGGGGCCATTCCGAACCCGATCTTGAAGCCGCCATTAGCGATGAATGCGTCCTCATGCAGCGGATGCGCGCCTAGAATAGGGGCCCGTGAGCGGGCGCGGGGGCGCAACCCGGCCCATCTGGCAATGACGCCTGCCCCGGCCAGGGCGGGTACGGCGGCCCGGGCGCGGGCGACAAGTGCATCAAGTTGATCGTCGGTTGCCGTCGGGTCTTCATATTCACGCTCCGAGGTGGAGCCGATGGCCGTGGTCCCGTCACCATGCGGGATGATGTGCAGCGTATCGGCGAAAAGCTGCGGCTGATCGGGCGCGGCAAAATCCAGCAGCGCCGCCTGCCCCTTGATCCCGGCGCCGATGGCACGGGGCAGCTTGGCCGAAAGGCTTGTCAGCCCCGCCGCGCCGGTGGCGTAAAGGATGGTGCCGCGCGGTTTGCCCTGCGTTGAGATGGTGCCGCCAAGCGCGCGGATGGCGGCGGCCAGCGCCGTACAGGCCCGCCGGGGATGCAGCCGGGCGGACAGTGTGTCCCGTACAAGCAGCCCGGTTCGGGTCAGTGGGGCGAAGTCCAGCGTGGCCTCGATCACCTGCCATGTCGCGTGATCGCCCCACAGTTCGCGCGCGGTCATCTCGCGCCCACGGGCCAGGGCAAGGGCGTGATCGTCGGCGATGGGTTGCAGGCGCCCGGTGCGACCGTAGCCGGGATCCTGCCCCGAGATTCGCGCCACGTCACTCCAGAATTTGCTGGCCATCAACAGGCTATCGAGCTGAAACGCCTTCTTGTCGTTCCAGTTTTCCGGCACATGCGGGGCCAGCGCACCGACGATTCCGCCGGATGCGCCCGCGCCCGGCCCGAACGGGTCGATCACCGTCACGCGCGCCCCGCGCCGCAGGCAGGTAAAGGCGATGGACAGGCCGAATATACCGGCCCCGTAGATCGTGATGTCGGCCATTGTCTTTCCCTTGCGCCGGCGACATTGTGCCGCCGTTATGACACATAATGCATCAGGTTCCCATGACGCCCGGACACCCGACGTGCTTGACTGGCGCGCGGGCGACGTGCCCGTGTCGGTGCGGTTCGACGATCCCTATTACAGTCTTGAGAACGGGTTGGAAGAGACATGTCATGTCTTCTTGTCGGGCAACGGATTGCCTGCGCGGTTTCGCAACGGGTTCCAGGTGGCCGAGCTTGGGTTCGGCACCGGGCTGAACCTGTTGGCGAGCCTAAAGGCATGGCGGGCGGCAGGCGTGCCCGGTATGCTGCGCTTCACCAGCTTCGAGGCCTACCCGATGTCCCCTGCCGACATGATCCGCGCGCAGGCGGGTTTTGCCGGGCTGGAGCGGCTGGCCGCCGAGCTTGCCCCCCATTGGGGCGCGCCGGTGATCGAGCTGCGCGACCTGCGGTTCGAGCTGATCGAGGGCGACGCCCGCGAAACGCTGCCACGGTGGCCGGGGCGCGCGGATGCATGGTATCTGGACGGGTTCTCTCCGGCCAAGAACCCGGAATTATGGGGCGAGGCCCTGATGGCGCAGGTGGCCGCCCATACCGCGCCCTTCGGTACGGTGGCGACTTATACCGCGGCCGGTTTCGTGCGGCGGGGATTGGCGGCGGCCGGGTTTGAAGTTGCGCGGCAACCCGGCTATGGCCGAAAGCGGCACATGAGCGTTGCCCGAAAGGCCCCTGAATGACCGAACAGAACACCCGCCTCGGCATTTGGCTGATGGTGGCCACGACATTTATTTTCGCGGTGCAGGACGGGATTTCGCGTCATCTGGCGGGCGAATACAACGTGTTGATGGTGGTGATGATCCGTTACTGGTTCTTTGCCGCCTTTGTCATTACCGTGGCGAGCCGCAAGGCGGGGGGCGTGCGCGCGGCGGCGGCAACCGAACAACCGGCGATGCAAGCGTTTCGCGCGGTGTTGCTGGTGGTGGAAATCTGCGTGATGATCGTGGGCTTTACCCTGCTGGGGCTGGTTGAAAGCCACGCTGTGTTCGCCTGTTACCCGTTGTTGATCGCGGCGCTGTCCGGCCCGGTGCTGGGCGAATACGTGGGCTGGCGGCGCTGGGCGGCGATCGGCGTGGGTTTCATCGGCGTGGTCATCATCCTGGAGCCGGGCGCGGGAGTGTTTCGTGTCGAGGCCATTGTCCCGCTTCTGGCGGCGCTGATGTTCGCGCTTTACGGGTTGTTGACGCGGTTCGTGGCCCGCAAGGACACCGCCGCGACCAGCTTTTTCTGGACCGGTACGGTCGGGTCGGTGGCGATGACGGCGGTAGGCGTCTGGTTCTGGGAGCCGATGATCGCGTCAGACTGGGGGTGGATGGGCGCGCTGTGTGTCACCGGCGCCTTGGGGCATTTCACCCTGATCAAATGCTACGAGGTGGCCGAGGCCAGCGCGGTACAGCCCTTTGCCTATCTACAACTTGTTTTTGCCAGCACCATCGGGATCACGGTGTTTGCCGAGACGATCCGCCCCAACGTGGCCATTGGCGCGGCGCTGGTCGTGGCGGCGGGGCTGTTCACGCTCTGGCGGCAGCGGGTGCGCACCTGAGCCTGCGGCGCTTTGACCGTGTTCACGGACGCGTGATCCCGCAATAAACTATACGCTGGACATCACGAGCGAAACGATGAGCAGCGGCCAGACCAATCACACGCCAATTTCTCTGCGGGGCCTTCTGGCCGTGCTGATGGCGTTTGCGCTGGCCTTGCGGATCATTGCAGCACCTTTGGTGTTGTCTGCGCCGGGTCCGGGGTTGATGGCGATCTGTTCGGGTGGCGATATCTATTACGTCACGCTGGACGGCACCCCGGTGGATGGCGAGCCGGGCAAGGCCAAGCCATGCCCCTTTGCCGGAATGACGCTGACCGAGGCGGGGGGACCGGTGCATCCGGTCGCGTTCCGCCCGGTTGTCCGGGTCGCGGCCTCGGTTACAAGCGTGGCCACAGCCCCAGCACGCCTGCGCGATCGCGCGCATGGACCGCGCGCGCCGCCCCTGTCGCGTCTGATCTGACCCCGATCTTCAAGACAGACACAAGGCCCGTGCAACGCGCGTGGCCTGACAGGAAAGAGATGACAGATGACATGGAAACTTCTTGGATCCCTGGCGCTTTGCGCCGGGGTGCTGGCCAATGCCGGCATGGCGCAGATGATGACAGAGCATGCCGGGCACAGGCCGGGCAAAGCGGGTGGCGGTCACATGCATATGCATATGCATGGCCCCGTCGGGTTGATGGGGCGGCACCTGATGCCCGAAGGCAAGGTCATGCTGGGCCTTCAGACGGGCCATATGAAGATGTCGGGCCTGCGCGATGGCAGCACCAATATCGCCGCAACGACGCTGGTCACGCGCTATCCCAACCGCTTTGCCGGGATGCCGGGCCAGCCGCCCACCCTGCGCGTTGCGCCGCTTTGGATGAAGGCGGACATGCTGATGCTGGGCGCGATGTACGGTGCCACGGACAAGGTTACGATGATGATGATGATGCCCTATATCCGCAAGGAAATGGCGTCGCTCACCTATACCGGGCCAGCGGGCACGGTGCCGCTTGGCACCAGCCGCATGTCGGCAGAGGGGTTTGGCGATCTGCGTATCGGCGCAATGACGGGGCTATACGAAAAAGGCCGCAGTCGCGCGGTGGCCGGGCTTGGACTGAGCCTTCCGACAGGGTCCATCACCAAGACGGGTCCGATGCTGTCACCCGGCGGGATGCGCATGGTACGGCGCATGGGATACGGAATGCAGCTTGGGTCGGGCACCTATGATCTGTTGCCGCAGCTCAGCTTTCAGACCGGCAAGGGCGCGTTGAACTGGGGCGCGCATCTGTCGGGGGTGATCCGGCTTGGTGACAATGACGAAGGGTACAGGCTGGGCAACGAGGCGGCGCTGAACCTTTGGGCCAGCTACAAACCTGCCGGATGGATCGACTATAACGCCCGGTTGGAAACCAAGACCGCCGACCGTATCCACGGGATCGACCCGGCCATCGTGATGCCGACGCCGGGGGCCGATCCGCGCAATTTTGGCGGCGAGCAGGTGGCGCTTTATCTGGGTACGAATATCGGCCCGGCGCGGGGCATAGCCAAGGGCCACAAGATCAACCTTGAGATCGGTATGCCCGTTCATCAGCGGTTGAACGGGCCGCGTCTGAAGCAGGACTGGTCCCTGCGCCTTGGCTGGCGCAAGGCGTTCTGACCCGCCTCACAGCGTTCCGCCGCGGTCAGCGGCGGAACGTATCGCCCGTCAATTCCTGTGAAAACGGCACAGGGTGGGGGGGCTTTCCCAGCCGCGCGCGGTAGACAGGCAGGCTTTCGGAGACGCGCATGATGTAATTGCGCGTCTCGTTAAAGGGGACATGTTCGATCCAGTCGACCACATCCAGCGATCCATCACGCGGATCGCCCCTTTCCTCCATCCAACGTGTCGGGCGCGACGGTCCGGCATTATAGGCCGCCGCCATCATCACGATATTGCCGTCGAACCGGCGCGCCATGCGGGCCAGATACGCGGCCCCCAGCCGGGCGTTGTAGGCCCAGTCGGAAAAGACGCGGGCGCGGCTGTGATCCTCGGCGCCGATTGCCCCGGCCATCTCGGCGGCGGTCCCCGGCATGAGCTGCATCAGCCCCATGGCCCCCGCTCCGCTGGTCACCCGCGCGTCGAATTCGCTTTCGCGGCGGGCGATGGCCAGAGACAGCTCCGCCGGGACATCCAGATCCAGTTCAGCCAGCGGGTGTAGCGCGTAATACGGGCCGGGCAGGGTGATGCCGCGCGCGGCGGCGGCCTTGCCGACCATGACCTCCAGATGCGGTTCGCCCAGATCCTTCATCGCCTTGCCAAGGCGTGCCAGATCGGCCCGGTCCAGCGTTTCCGCAAGATGGGTGAAGAACCGCTCTGCCAGCGACAGCCGCCCGGTGCCAAGCAACAGCACCCCGGCCTTGAACACCTCGCCACGCGCAAAGTCGCTATCGCGCCACGGCCCCGGATCCGTCTCGCCGCGCAAGGCGGGATCGGGCGGCAACCTGCCTCGTTCGGCGGCCAGGAGCCCGTAAAACGAGGTCTGGTGCAACGCGCCAAGCTCATAGGCGATGGCGGCGGCGGCGTCATTGCCCGCCGCCTCTTGCGCGCGCCCGATCCAGTAGCCCGCGCGCCCCAGCGAAATCGGCGTTTCGACCGCGGCCAGAAGCCGCTGAAAATGCACCAGCGCCAGTTCCGGATCGTCAAGATATGTCAGCGCGAGATAGCCCGACAACCATTCCAGATCGGCATAATGCGAACCTTCGACCAACCCGTGAAAAGCGGCCAGATCATAGGCGGTGCGTGCCGCGCCCGCGCGCATCTGCGACCGGGTCAGCGCCCGCCGCCAGCCGCCCCAACGCGCCGGGTCGCCCAACCCGTTCTCAAGCCTGCTTTGGCGCAGGATCACCTCGATCGCGTCCTCGGTGCGGTTCTCGCGGATGTGGCGGTTGAACAGCGCATGGGCGATATGGGGATCGCGGCGCGCGCTGTCGGGCAGCGCGTCCAGCCGGGCATCCGCACCGCTGGCCCCGGTGTCGATCATGCGCGCAGCCTCGGCGCGGGCGCGCGTGTCCTCGTCCACCAGCGGCAGCATCTGTTCCACATCCCGCAGCCCGCGCCAGAGCGCCATTTCCAGCCGTGCTGCATGATGGGACGACAGCAGATCGGGAAAGGCCTGCAAAAAGGCGTCATGCTCTGCCGTGGACAGATCCAGCGTGCGCCATGCCAGAACCACGGCGATATCCGCGTCGCCGGATCGCCCCGCGTTGCGCAATGCCCGCGCAAGGTTGAGCGCCCCAAGCCCGGTTTGCGGGCGGCGCTCGGCGTAAAAGTTCAGCACCTCGTTGGCATCGGCCGTGACCATGGCCTCCTCACCCTGCTTGTGCAGGTAATCAAGGCCGGGCCAATCGGCATGATCGGTGAGAAAGGCCAGAATGTCCTCGGGCGTGCCCAGCCCCGCGCGCAGGCGGTGCCATTCGACCAGCGTGGCCCCGGCGGCCCCGGCCCGCGCGCCCAGATCCCGCGCCACGTCCCATTGGTCGTCTTGCATCGCGTCAAAGGCGCTGGCCAAGGGCCGTGGCCCGATTCGAGTCGGATTTTCGGTGGCGGGCGCGGGTGCCGACACCGCAAAAGCCGCCAGAACAAGGCATATAATACGCAACATCTCTTGCAATTCCCCGGCCATAAGGGCTAAACGCCGCCAGCCTACGCAGGGCCGGGGCAGACGTCCATTCACAAGCTTGGCAGGGCGGCGGCTTGTCGCTAGTGTCGCGCGACATCGACAGACCCCGGATGCCCTGCGGCAGGGCCAGAAACAAAAGGAGCGTTACATGTTCAAGGGATCATTTCCAGCCCTGGTCACGCCGCTGAAAAACGGGGCCGTGGACGTGGCGACGCTCAGAACCCTGGTGGAGTGGCATATCGGCGAAGGCAGCCATGGGCTTGTGCCTGTAGGCACCACCGGAGAAAGCCCGACGCTGACCCATGAAGAACACGAGATGGTCGTGTCGGAAGTGGTACGCGCGGCGGCTGGCCGGGTGCCGGTGATCGCCGGGGCGGGATCCAACAACACGCTGGAATCGATCCGCTTCATGCAACACGCCCAAGAGGTCGGCGCAAGCGCGGCCCTCGTGGTGACACCCTACTACAACAAGCCCACGCAGCGCGGGCTGATCGCGCATTTCACGGCGCTGCACGATTGCTGTGAGCTGCCGATCGTCATCTACAACATCCCTGGCCGGTCGGTCGTGGACATGCTGCCCGAAACGATGGGCGAACTTGCCAGGCTGCCGCGCATCATCGGGGTCAAGGACGCCACCGGCGATCTGGCCCGTGTGAGCGATCAGCGCATCACCTGTGGCAAGGATTTCGTGCAGATCTCGGGCGAGGACGCAACCGCGCACGGATTCAACGCGCAGGGCGGCGTTGGTGTGATCTCGGTGACGGGCAATGTGGCACCGCGCCTGGTGGCTGAAGTACAGAACGCCACGCTTGCCGGCGATTACGCCACCGCGCTGGAAATCCAGGACCGGCTGATGCCCCTGCACAAGGCCATCTTTACCGAGCCGGGCCTCGTTGGTGTCAAATACGCGATGTCCCGGCTTGGGCTGTGCAGCGAAGAGGTCCGTTCGCCTCTTACCGGCCTCAGCGACGAAACCAAGTTGCTTGTGGATGACGGGCTGCGCCATGCCGGGCTTCTGAACTAAAACGCTTCGCCATGGCGCATCGCCGGAACCGGTGCGCCGCCCCCGAGCGTTGGCTATGTCGCGCTGAAGGAAATCGTCGGCAGCAGCGGCCTTTCACTTGACCGGGTGATCGAGGCAGGTTTTCTTCTGGGTGAAAATATTCCCGCAGGCGGCATTCGACAGCATCAACCCGCCCTGCCGGTCGCATGATTGTGCGCCCTCTCAGTAGCCCAATGATCGGTCCACCAAATGAAGGAACGGCTCGCCCGCCTCGCCTCGCCGGATGTTTTCGGCGATCACGCGCGCGGCGCTGCACGGGCGGGTCTCTGACGCCTTGTGCGGCGTGACCGTGACCTTGGGATGCGCCCAGAAAGCGTGCTCAGGCGGCAGTGGCTCTGTGCGGAACACATCCAGCGTCGCGTGGTCCAGGTGGCCTGAATCAAGCGCGGCCAACAGTGCGTCATCGTCGATCAGCGGGCCGCGTCCGGGATTGATGACCACCGCGCCTTGGGGCAGGCGGGCAATGGCCTGCGCGTCAAGCGTGTTTTCCGTCTCGGACGTGTGCGGCAGCAGCAGGATCACGATCCGCGCCGTTGCCAGTGCCCGTTCCAGACCCTCCTTGCCGGACATGCAGGCGATGCCCGCCACGTCTTTTTGCGTGCGCGACCAGCCGGTGACGGGAAAGCCCAGATCCACAAGCGCCTTGCCGCAGGCCTGCCCGAGCGCGCCAAGCCCAAGGATGGTCACTGGCCGGTCGCCGGCCAGTGGTGGCACGTCATCGCGCCAGATGCCGTCCTGCCCCTTGACATGCAGGTCTGTGTTCAGGTGGTGGCGCAGGGTATGGCCTGTCACCCATTCCACCATGCCCTGGGTCAGGCCCTCGTCGACCATCCGTGCGAGGGGCTGTGTCAGGGTGTCATTGGTGACGATGTTTTCCACCCCGGCCCAGAGGTTCAGAACCGCCTTGGTGCGGGTGAAGGGGGTAAAATCCGTCACACCGCTTTGTGGCGCGTAGACGATGTAATCGACCTCTTCGGGGGGCAGGTCGAGGCCAAGCACGGCCTTCACCCCAAAGGCCTTGAATGCCTCGTTCAGGGGGGCTTCATATTGCGACCAGCGTGAGGGTGACGCGGCGAAAAGGACGTTTAGGGACATGGGCTTACCTTGGTCTGTGGATATGCGCGCTTTGCACCAGGCCGAAGCCCAGCATCAGGATCAGCATGGCCGAACCACCATAGCTGACCAGCGGGAGCGGAACGCCAACAACCGGGGCAAGCCCCATCACCATCGACATGTTCACGGCGAAAAAGAGAAAGAAGGTGGCCGCAACCCCCAGCGTGAGCAACGAAGAAAACCTGTCCTTGTTGCCCAGTGCGGAGGCGATGCAGAACAACAGGATCAGAGCATAAAGCAGCAGCAGCGAGACCGCCCCCACAAACCCGAATTCCTCGGCCAGCGTCGTGAAGATGAAATCGGTGTGTTTTTCTGGCAGAAAGTTCAGCCGGCTTTGTGTGCCCTGCATGAAGCCGCGCCCCGTCCACCCGCCGGACCCAAGCGCGATCTTGGACTGGGTGATGTGATACCCGGCCCCCAGAGGGTCCGATCCGGGGTCCAGAAAGGTATCAATGCGGCGGTACTGGTAATTCTCCAGAATTTGCCAATCGGTGCCCCGGCTTTTGAAAATGGCCGTGACAAGCGCGGCGCCCGCGCCGATCACGGCAGCGAAATAGGCCCAGTGGACACCTGCGATGAACATGAGCAGCCCGCCCCCGGCGACCAACAGGATTGACGTGCCCAGATCGGGTTGGCGCAGCACCAAAGCCACCGGGACAAGGATCGCGATAACTGGTAGAGCCACCCACAAGGGCCGCGAGGTCCGATTCATCGGCAGCCAGTCGTAATAGGCCGCAAGCAGCATCACCAGCGTGATCTTCACCAATTCAGAGGGTTGCAGGCGCAGGAACCCAAGGTCGATCCAGCGCTGCGCGCCCTTTCCCTGAACGCCGAACAGCTCCACGGCGATCAGCAGCAGCACCGAGACGGTATAGGCCAGAACGGACATGTTGCGCCAGAACCAGATCGGCACCACCGCCACCGCGAACATCACTGCCAGTCCAAAGGCGTAGCGTTTCATCTGTGGCTCTGCCCAGGGGGTGAAAGACCCGCCCGCGACCGAATAGAGCATCAGGAACCCGACGCCGGCCACCGCCGTCAGCAACAGCGTCAGGCCCCAGTTGAGGTACAGCACCTTGCGAAGGCCAGAGGGCGTGTGCTTGACGTTATATTCAAGATAGCTCATGGCCGCGCGGTTCTCATGCCCGGTCAGAGCTGTCGCCGGCCATGCCGGGGCGGGTGCGGCGCAACTCGTCTTGTTGGGTTCGGATGCGGTCCCGGTCCTTGCTGGGGTAGGCCGCAAGCGGCGGATCTTCACCGTAAAGCGCCTGAAGCGTGATGTCACGCGCGATGGGGGCGGCTGCCGTGGACCCGCCGCCACCATGTTCGACAATGACCGCAACGGCGATCCTGGGCGCGTCATAGGGGGCGTAATTCACGTAAAGCGCGTGGTCGCGCCGCTCCCATGGCAAGTCTTCGTTGCGGTAGACGCCGCGCGCGCGCTCGGCGGTGGTAATGTTTCGCACCTGGCTGGTGCCGGTCTTGCCCGCCATGCGGAAGGCGTCCTCGATGATGCGGCTTCCATAAGCCGTGCCCCGCCGGTTGTTTGTGACGGCATACATCGCCTGGCGGATCTGGCGCAGGTGATTTTCGTTCAGGCCCATCGGTTCGCCATGCCCGGTTGGCTGCTCAACCCCGTCGATGGATTTCAGCAGACGCGGCGTGACAGACCGACCCGTGGCCAGCCGTGCCGTCATGACGGCCAGTTGCAGCGGCGAGGACAGCACGAAACCTTGTCCGATAGAGGCGTTGACGCTGTCGCCGATGACCCATTCCTCGCCCCGGTTGACAAGTTTCCAATCCTTGGTCGGGGTCAGGCCCGCGGCGACGGATGTAAGCGGCAGGTCATGGGCGACGCCAAGGCCGAGCTTTTGCGCCATGGCCGTGATCTTTTCGATGCCGACACGCAGGGCCAGATCGTAGTAATACACATCGCAGCTTTCGCGCAGCGAGCGGTGCAGGTCGACATTGCCGTGGCCGCCGCCTTTCCAGCAGTGAAAGCGGCGGTTCGACACCTCCAGATGGCCGGGGCAGTAAACGGTCTCGTTCGGGTCGACCTGTCCATCCTCCAGCGCGGCCAGCGCGGTGACCATCTTGAAGGTAGAGCCGGGCGGATAGATGCCCTGTACCGCCTTGTTGGGCAGTGGCCTGTACTTGTTGTCCAAAAGCGCGCGATAATCCGCGACAGAGATGCCGCGCACGAACAGATTGGGATCAAAGCTGGGCGCCGAGGCGCAGGCCAGAAGATCGCCGGTATCGCAATCCATCACCACGGCAGCGGCGCTTTCCTTGCTGAGCCGGGCATGGACATAGGATTGCAGCGCGTTGTCCACCGATAGCTGGATATCCGCCCCTGCCTTGCCCTGGACCCGGTCCAGCTCGCGCATGATGCGTCCGGCGGCGTTGACCTCTACCCGCTTGGTGCCGGCGGTGCCGCGCAGCGTTTCTTCAAGCTGTGCTTCCAGGCCGATCTTGCCGATCTGAAAGCGCGGCAGCAGCAACAGCGCGTCGGGGGCGTCCATGCGTTTCAGGTCGCGTTCGCTGACCGGGCCGACATAGCCCACCAGATGGGCGTAATCCGCGTTCACCGGGTAGTGCCGCGACAGGCCCACCTCGGGGTTGACGCCTGGCAGGGCGGGGGCGTTCACGGCCACGCGGCTGATATCCTCCCAGGTGACGCGATCAGCTACGGTCACAGGGGTGTCGCCGCGCAGCTTGGCGAGATCCTCGCGGGCCTTTTCCAGTTCCTTGGGGTCGAGTGCCACAAGCCGGGCCAGCCGGGAGATGACCTCTTCCACGTCACCGGCCTCTTCGCGCACGATGTTGATGCGGTATGAGGGTATGTTCTCGGCGACAATGCGGCCCTCGCGGTCGAAGATGCGTCCGCGCGCGGGCGGAATCAGGCGGATGTTGATCCGGTTCTCGTCGGCCAGCAGCCGGAACTGATCGGCCTGTTCAACCTGTAGGTGGCGCATCCGCAGCCCCAGAACGCCGATGAAGGCCGCCATCGCGCCGCCAAGCACCAGACCCCGCCGCGTGATGCGACGCTGGCTTTCGGCGTTTTCCCTGGTCGGGCGTCTCATGTGCGCCCACCCAATGCGTCGATATCGCCGGGCGTGGGTTTGCGCACCCGCAGCACGGTTTGCGACAACAAGACCACGACGGGATAGATCAAAAGGGTCATTACCATTTGCATCAGGCTCAGGCCAAGGGGTGCCTGATCCACCATAAGCACCGCAAGAACCACGCGGTAGCCCAGCGTGATCGCCACCAGCGTCGTCACGACAGAGACCCATTCCACCGCAAAGGTCATGTCGCGCAGCCCGACATGGCGCGCGCGCAGCGTTTCCGCCCCCACCAGCACCAGCGCGGCCCAAAGACCGGGCGGACGGTGAAACATCAGATCGGCCAGCAACAGAACTGCCGCCACAAGCCACGGTGGCACGAATTCCGGGCGCCTGAGCACCCACGCGAATGTTATGGCCACGATGATCTCGGGCCCGGCCCAGCCACGCGGCAAGGTCTGAAGCGGCAAGAGGCTGAAAAAGATCACCAGAAGCGCCAACCCGAGATAGATGGCGCGCATGGCCCATTTGTGCAGCGCGATATTGTCACCCATCGGCAGCCTCGCCAGGGTCTGTGGCCGCAGCGGCCGGGGCTGGTCCGGGCATGGTCAGCGAAGTCTCGGGCGCGATGAGCTTGCCGGGGTCTGTCACCCGTTCGTGCCCGTAATCGCGCAGCACGCGCAGGAATTCGAGCCGCTCGTAATCAGCCGACAGCCGCACACGCATCCGCCCGCCGGGGTCTTCGGCCACTTGCCCGATCAGCAGCCCCGCGGGAAACACCCCGCCATCGCCCGAGGTCATCACGCGGTCGCCGGGGCGGATCTTGTCGGGGGCTTCGATGAAATCTATGGGCGGCGCGGCGGTGTTGTCGCCGATGACCAGCGCTTGCTGGCCCGAGGGCTGTATGTTGACCGGGATGCGGCTGGATGTATCGGTCAGAAGGATCACGCGCGCCGTGTTGTCGCCCACGCCAGATATGCGCCCGACAAGGCCAAGCCCGTCCATCGCCGCCCAGCCATCCATGATCCCGTCGCGCGCGCCCACGTTCAAAAGCACCGATTGCCGGAACGGCGAGCCGCTATCGGCCAGCACGACGCCGGTGACATAGGTCAGGCGCGGGTCAAGCTGCACATTGTTCAGATCAAGCAGGCGGGCGTTTTCCTGTTCAAGTTGAAGCGCGGCTTCCTTCCATGCTTTCATCTGCTGCAATTCGCGGCGAAGTTCCTGGTTTTGCCGGTAAATACGCTGATAGCTTTGAAAGTCGCGGAGGATGTTCACGGTGCCCGTCACCGGGGCCATGGCCCAGTCAAAGCTGGGCACGACGTGGTCGATCACCTGCGCGCGGAACCGCTCTACACGCGGGCTGTCGATGCGCCAGAGCAGAAACAACCCGATCAGGCATAACACCATAAGCCCCAGAAGCAATCGCTTGAGCGGCGCGGTATAGTCGCTGCCTTGTGGTCTGTCTCGGGCCAAAAATTCCCCCTATACCCGGAGGGTGGGCATTTCAGCTGTCGTAGTCAATCGCGTGGCGCAACTGCTTTTCAAACTCCAGCGCCTTGCCGGTGCCAAGCGCGACGCAGTTCAGGCTGTCATCGGCGATGGACACGGCGAGGCCCGTCTGCTCGCGCAGGGACAGATCCAGATCGCCCAGCAACGCGCCACCGCCGGTGAGCATCACGCCACGGTCGACGATATCGGCGGCAAGATCGGGCGGCGTCGCTTCCAGTGCCGTCATCACCGCTTCGCAGATCTGCTGCACGGGTTCGGCCAGCGCTTCCGCGACCTGAGCCTGTGAAATCTCGGTTTCCTTGGGCACGCCGTTGAGCAGGTCGCGTCCGCGGATCGTCATCGAGGTGCCGCGCCCGTCATCGGGCATCCGTGCGGTCCCGATCGAGGTCTTGATGCGCTCGGCCGTGGATTCGCCCACAAGAAGGTTCTGCTGGCGGCGCAGATAGTTGATGATCGCCTCGTCCATGCGGTCGCCGCCGACCCGCACGGAGCGGGCATAGACGATATCACCCAGCGAAAGCACCGCGACCTCGGTCGTGCCGCCGCCGATATCCACCACCATGGACCCCGTGGGATCTGTGATCGGCATCCCCGCCCCGATGGCCGCTGCGATGGGTTCCGCGATCAGCCCCGCGCGCCGCGCGCCGGCTGCCAGCACCGATGAGCGGATCGCGCGCTTTTCGACGGGTGTGGCACCATGCGGTACGCAAACGATGATCTTGGGCTTGGAAAAGGTCGAGCGTTTATGGACCTTGCGGATGAAATGCTTGATCATTGCCTCTGCGGTGTCGAAATCCGCGATGACGCCTTCGCGCATCGGGCGGATCGCTTCGATGCTGCCGGGCGTGCGGCCCAGCATCAGCTTGGCATCCTCACCCACGGCCAGCACCTTTTTCACACCATCCTTGACGTGGTAGGCGACCACGGAGGGCTCCGACAGGATCACCCCGCGACCTTTGACGTAGACCAGCGTATTCGCGGTACCGAGGTCGATGGCCATATCCGAAGAGAACAGGCCGGGGATCTTGTCGAAAATGGACATGGGCGATGTCAGTCCTGTGGTCAAAATAGCTGCGATCGCCGCCGAGTCGTACGACGGCAGCCTCGGTTCTTATAGTGACCTGCCGAGCAGGGTGAAAGGGTCTGATTTGACCGTGTAAGCGTCATCTTGCCGGGGTCAACGACCGTTCGGGCAATGGACAGCGTCGCATTGTTTCCCTAAAGCGTTTCGCGAAAACCTGAATCACAGCTTTTCGTGAAACGCACGCAACAGACCAGCGTTGCACGCGTTTTGCCTTCAATTGATGCCTCAAGTTAAAGGCGAAACGCTTTAAGCGGGGCAAATGGTGAAACGACAGGCTTTTGAAATTGCCGGGCAAACCATAAAGCCCGGAGACCGGCGCACGATAGAGGTGCCCGTAAGCACCCTGTCGGATCACACGCCCGTTCATCTTTCGGTCCATGTCATCCACGGGCGCAGGCCCGGACCGGTCATGTTCGTCTCGGCGGCGATTCATGGCGACGAGGTGATCGGGGTCGAGATCGTGCGCCGCCTGTTGCGCGCACGCGCGCTCGACAAGCTGGCCGGCACGCTGCTGGCGGTTCCCATCGTCAACACGTTCGGGTTTCTGAACCATTCGCGGTATCTGCCCGACCGGCGCGATCTGAACCGCTGCTTTCCGGGCGGTGCCGAAGGCTCCATGGCCTCAAGGCTGGCGCATATCTTCATGCAAGAGGTCGTGCGCCGGTCCGATTTCGGTATCGACCTGCATTCCGCGGCTGTGCATCGCACCAACCTGCCGCAGATCCGGCTCAGCCCCGGCAATCCGCGCCTGACCGAACTGGGCCGAGCCTTTGGCGCGCCGGTGATGATGACCTCGAAACTGCGCGAAGGATCGCTGCGCATGGCCGCCGAGGCCGCAGGCGTTGACGTTTTGCTGTATGAGGGGGGCGAGGGCCTACGGCTGGATGAACTGGCGGCGCGCGCGGGCGTCGCTGGTGTGCTGCGCGTGATGCGCAAGCTTGGGATGATCGGCCAGAAAGGCGTGCCCAAGACACGGGTCACGCCGGTGCTGACCAACGAAAGCTATTGGTACCGTGCCCCGGCGGCGGGCGTCTTTCGCGGCTATGTTGCCATTGGCGACGCCGTGACCGAGAGCAGTGTTTTGGGCGTGGTGTCTGACCCGTTGGGGCAAAGCGAAGTCGAGATCACCTGCCGCGAGGATGGTATCGTGATCGGCCGATCCAACATGCCGGCCGTCTACGAGGGCGAGGCGCTTTTTCACGTCGCCGAAACCCCCCGCGCGGAACTGGCCGCCGAGGGCGTGGTCGCCCATATCGAGGCCAAGCCGCTTTACGACGAGGACGAGATCATCTGAGGGCTCAGGTTGTCTTGTCGCGGTTTTGCGGCAGCAAAAAGATCGAGGTGGCCAGAAGCGAGAAGACCAGCTCGTACACTTCCCATTTGCGGCTGACATCAATGGCCGCGATCACAAGGCTGGCGGCCAGTGCAAGCACCGCGTGGCGGCGGCCCGGAACTGGAACGGCGAACCTGTCCGACAGGCGCTTGATCCACGCGACGCGGGGGTAAAGCAGGGGCAGGAAAACCAGATAAAGCAACAGGATCGTTGTCAGGATCGGCCCGAACAGGGTTTTTGCAAGGTGGAAATCCCCCCATGGCGTGGGAACGATCAGATTGTGCAGGTTGGTTTCCTGCTGCTTGTTGATCTCCTGAAAGGTTTCGCCGGTTTCCCAACCGAAGATGCGTTGCCCCCATGATATCTCTTCGCCCGCCGCGAAAAAGAACAGCAGCGCGTAAAACGCGGTGCAGATCACGACAAGGCGTGTCCCCCGCCCACGCAGCGCGGCCGCATTAATCACCAGAATGGCACTGGCCACCAAAAGAAACAGCGCCGTGGCGTATTCTACCAGCCCGTCCTCGCGCGCATATGTCAGCGAAAAATAATCCGTGCTGTAGAAATAGACGCCCACTGTCACCGCCAGTACAGCGCCGATGAGCCCAAGCAGGACCGTGTCAAGCCGCTGGATCGTGGATTCGGTCATGTGGCGCGCGCCCCCTTTTGGCAATCTGGCGCGGAAATAAGCGAGCCGCCGCCCCGCATCAAGCGCAAAGCCCGCCCCGATGGCGGGGAACCGCCGGTTGTCAGACGTTGACGCGCTGTGGCGCACCTGAACTCATCGACGTGCCGATATAGGGCATCTTGGCCTTTTTCCACGCGCCAAAACCACCTTCCATATGGGCGATGCGGGCGATTCCCGCCTCGATACAGGCGCGTGCCATCTTTTCCGACCGGATGCCCGAGCCGCAATGCAGCACGATGCGCTTGTCGGTCTGACCTGGCAGTTTTGCCGCGTCGAAGAACGGCATCGGGAACAGCATGGCGCCCTCGATATGCTCGAACGAATATTCCGGCACCGTGCGCACGTCGATCAGCACGATGTCGTCATTGTCAAAAGCCTTGGCGGTTTCCTCGATTGTCCATGTCTCGAACACGGCGTTGCCGATGGTTTCGGATTTCATGGTGGCGTCCTTTCATGGTTCAGAACCTGTTTGCCGGGATCTTGAAGTAACTATGCCCGTCCGCCTCGGGTTCCGGAAGCCGTCCTGCGCGCAAATTGCATTGCAGCGCGAAAAGAATGCGGTCAGGCAGGGCCAGCTTGGCATCGCGGGTGTCGCGGATCTGCCTGTAGCCGTCGCGCGTGCCGTCTTGCAGATGCGGGTTGGTATCGCGCTGCTCCTTGACGGTCGCCTCCCACGCGGGCTCTTGCCGGTCGTTCACGGGCGGGTAATCGTGGCCGATGAAAAGCCGTGTGTCATCGGGCAGCGACAGAAGGCGTTGCAGGCTGTCGTAAAGCTCGGAGGACGAGCCGCCGGGGAAATCCGCGCGCGACGTGCCGACATCGGGTTGCATGAACGTGTCATGCACAAAGGCGGCGTCCGACCCGACCACATAGGTGATCGACCCCAGCGTGTGACCGGGCGACAGCATCACCTTCACGTCAAGATCGCCGATCTTGAAGCTGTCACCCTCGGCAAAGAGGCGGTCGAAATCACGGTCGGGATCAAACGTGTTCGGCAGGTGATAGTAGTCGTTCCATAATAGCGCGATCTCGCGCGTCTTCTCCCCGATGCCATTGGGCGCGCCGGTCTGCTGCGTCAGCCAATGCGACGCCATCAGGTGATCCGCATGGGGGTGGGTATCAAGCACCCATTCTACGATCAGACCGTGCTCGGCGACGAAATCAAGTGCGGCCTGCGCGCTATCGGTCCGGGCGCGGCCCGCTTCGGGATCGAAATCGAGCACCGTGTCGATCAGCGCACATTTGCGCGTGTTGGGGTCGGCCGCCACGTATTGTATCGAGCCCGTGGCGGGATCGTGAAAGCCCGTCACCTCGGCAGAGGTCGGGCCGCTGGAAGGGCTGGTGCGCTTGAACATCGGATGAAACCTTTCTCTTGCCTCACATGCAGGTAATTGAATGTAATCCTGATACTACCCCCCCGGTCCCGGAATTTTCCACCATGTTGCGCTGCCGCAGGCGACAGGCACCTAGCAGAATCGCGTGTCTCCATGCTAGGTCTTGCGGTATGAACGAAATCCGCCCCAATATACGCCGAGATCGACCCGTTATTCGACAGCTTGACGATGCCGCGATCAATCGTATCGCCGCCGGTGAAGTGGTGGAGCGTCCCGCCTCTGCCGTCAAGGAATTGGTGGAAAACGCGCTGGATGCCGGGGCGCGCCGGATCTTGGTGGATATCACCGACGGGGGCAAGACGCTGATCCGCGTCACCGATGACGGCTGCGGCATGACCGCCGACGACCTGCCGCTGGCGCTGTCGCGCCATGCCACGTCCAAGATCGACGGGACCGACCTGCTCAACATCCATTCCTTTGGATTTCGCGGCGAGGCGCTACCCAGCCTTGGCGCGGTGGGACGGCTTTCGCTGACCTCGCGTGCGGGTGCCGGGGACGCGGTGGCGATCACGGTTTCGGGCGGCAGGGCCAGCGCGGTGCGGCCCGCGGCGCTCAATGCCGGCACGCAGGTGGAGTTGCGCGATCTGTTCTTTGCCACGCCCGCGCGGCTGAAATTCATGCGCAGCGACCGGGCAGAGGCACAGGCCGTGGGCGACGTGATCAAGCGGCTGGCGATGGCAGAGCCCTTTGTCGGCTTTACCCTTCGCGACGTGTCGGACGGGCGCGAGCCGCGCGTTGTGTTCCGCGCAGATCCCGAAACCGGCGATCTTTTCGACGCGCTGCACGGGCGGCTGGCGCGCGTGCTGGGCCGGGACTTCGCGGAAAACGCGCTTCGGATCGAGGCCGGGCGCGATGATGTAACGATGACCGGCTATGCCGCGCTGCCCACCTATTCGCGTGGCTCGTCGGTGGCGCAATACCTGTTCGTCAACGGGCGACCGGTGCGCGACAGGATGCTTTATGGCGCGTTGCGCGCGGCCTATCATGATTTCCTCAGCCGGGACAGGCACCCGGCGGCGGCACTGTTTCTGAACTGCGACCCGACACTGGTGGATGTGAACGTGCATCCCGCCAAATCCGAGGTGCGCTTTCGCGATCCGGGCACCGCACGCGGGCTGATCGTGACGGGCCTGCGCCATGCGCTGGCCGAGGCGGGGCACCGCGCCTCCAGCACCGTGGCGGATGCAACCCTTGGCGCGATGCGACCCGAGCCGTTTTCGCGGCCCGCCTACCAGATGGACCGGCCCTCGGGCGCGGCGCGGGCCGCCGCCTATCAGGCGCAAAGCCCCGGTTTCGCCGAGATGCAGGGCACCTATTCCGCGCGGGTAGAGCCGCAGCCCGACGAGACGCCCACGCCAGAGGGCGACGAGCGGCCAAATGGCCTGCCGCTTGGTGCGGCACGCGCGCAGATTCACGAGAATTACATTGTGGCACAGACAGAGACAGGCATGATCCTTGTCGATCAACACGCCGCGCATGAACGGCTGGTCTATGAACGGCTGAAGCGCCAGATGGCGGAAAACGGTGTTGCGGCACAGGCGCTCTTGATCCCCGAAATCATCGATCTGGGCGGGGCTGAGGCCGCGATGCTGCTGGAAATGGCCGACGACCTTGCGCGGCTTGGCCTTGTCGTCGAATCTTTCGGCCCCGGCAGTGTGGCCGTGCGTGAAACGCCCGCGATCCTTGGCCCTGTGGATGCCGCCGCGATGCTACGCGATATACTTGACGAGCTTGCGGATCAGGGCGAAAGCCTTGGCCTGCAAGCAAGGATCGAGGCGATTCTGAGCCGTGTGGCCTGCCACGGCTCTGTCCGTTCGGGCCGCCGGATGAGCGCGGACGAGATGAATGCGCTCCTGCGCGAGATGGAGGCGACGCCCCATTCGGGGCAGTGCAACCACGGTCGCCCCACCTATGTGGAGCTGAAATTGGCCGATATCGAAAAATTGTTTGGACGCACATGATCACCATCGGCGAAACAACCCTGACGCTGGACGATCCGCTCGTGCTGGCCACACTGGCGGGTGCGGCGGTGCTGCTGCTTGTCTTGTTGCTGCTGGTCACTGCGGCCCGCGCGGCGGGCCGCTCCGCGCGGGCCGTGGCACCGCTGGCCGCCCAGATGGGGCAGTTGGGCCAGCGCGTGCAATCGCTGGGCGACGGGCAGGAACGGCTTGCGGGCGGGCTGCATCACGTCTCCGAGGCGCAGGCGCAAAGCCAGACCGCGATGCTGCAACTGATGGAAAAGCGGCTGTCCGAGGTGCAGGGCCAGATGAACGAAAGCCTGTCCGGCACCGCCCGGCGCACGGCGCAATCGCTGGGGGATCTGCAACAGCGGTTGCAGGCCATCGATAAGGCGCAGGACAATATCACCAAGTTGTCGGGCGATGTGCTGTCGCTTCAGGATATCCTGTCGAACAAGCAGACGCGTGGCGCGTTCGGCGAGATCCAGTTGAACGACATTGTCACCAAGGCGCTGCCGTCGGACAGCTACACGCTTCAGGCGACGCTGTCGAACGGGCGGCGCGCCGATTGCCTGATTCACCTGCCTAACCCGCCAGGGCCGATTGCCATCGACAGCAAGTTCCCGCTGGAAGCCTACGAGGCGCTGCGCCGCGCCACCACCGAACGGGATTTGACCGAGGCGGCGCGGTTTCTGCGCGCGTCGGTGAAAAAGCACATCCGGGATATTTCCGAGAAATACATTCTTGATGGGGAAACCGCCGAGGGCGCACTGATGTTCCTGCCCTCCGAGGCCGTGTACGCGGAACTGCACGCCAATTTCCCCGAACTGGTGCGCGAGGGGTTCGCGGCGAAGGTCTGGATCGTCTCGCCCACCACCTGCATGGCCACGCTCCACACGATGCGCGCGATTCTGAAAGACGCGCGGATGCGCGAACAGGCGGGTGCGATCCGGCGCGAGTTGGGGCTTTTGTTCGCCGATGTCGACCGGCTTGGCACACGGGTGGAAAACCTTGATCGGCATTTCCATCAGGCGGCCAAGGATATCTCTGATATCAAGATCTCAGCCGATAAGGCGGGACGGCGGGCCAAGCGTCTCGATAATTTCGATTTCGAGGAGCTGGCACCGGAGACTGCGCCGACCGTCGTGCCGCTTGATCAAGGGTAATCCCAATGCGTGGCTGCGCCACACAGGTTTTTCAGAAGATGAGGGGCGCTGCCCCTCCCGTTGAAATTCTTTGGAATTTCAACGTCCTCCCCGAGGTATTTTGGGCCAGATGAAGCCAGGCCTTGAAAGCGTTGCGTTGTTCACCGGAGACATTCATGACAGTCGGAACGCTGCGTATGCGGATCACATGGTTTCAAGACAATGGCGGCGGAAGGCGCGCTTGAGCATGTCCAGCTCTTCTCGTAGCAACGTGACCTCGGCGCGGATATCATAACTCAGCGCATCGCCGGAGAGCAGCGCGAAGGAGCCGAGCGTCTCGCCGGTGGTCCGGTCGGAGATCAGGAAGGTTTGCACGCCATCTGCGATCCGGTCCGCTGGAACCGGCACCCGCAAGACCCAAAGGGCTTTTTCGGGTTTCTCTGTCAGCGTGACATCGGGGACCGGTTCCTGGAGGTGGGTCACGGCTATATCCGGCCCGGTCGCAGGGGCTGTTCCGGTTGCGGGGGTCAGCACGGCCTCCCAAACGCCCTCGAACAGCCGTGTCTTCGTCAAGATCCAGTTCTGCATCATATGCTCCGTCAGAATTCGGCCCGTGGCCGGCGGCTGAAGGTCAGGTCGCGCAGGACGACCTGACTCATTTCCGGGTTTTCGAAGATCAGGTCTATCCAGCCGCGTTCGATCCGTTTTTCATTCAGGTTTGAATAGGCCAGGTCGAATTCCACGACGATTTCCTTTTCGTGGAGCGGCAATTCGCGCACGATCTGTTCGGTGTTGGGGCCGTGCTTGATATTGAGCCGGGCAAAAATTTCCAGCGGTTTTTCCATCTCGACAATGGTGTCCATGCGGATCAGGTGCCGCTTTTGCAGGCCGGAAACGGCCGCCTCGGGCAGATCGAGCACGAGCGACAGGAACGACCCGTCGAAATTGAACACGTCCATGCGCAAGCCGTAAGGGGCAAGATCGGCTTCGCGGGTGTTGCGGAGTTGGCGCAAGGTCAATTCGGAATGGTGACAGTCATGGAACAATGTCAGTTCGGAGCCCAGCCGAGCCTTGCTTTTTACCGAGGCGCGGCCGGGCACGTCGAGCGGTTCGCGCCACAGCGAGGGCCGCCAGGACCAATCCGTGCCATGGGGTTTGGGGAACGCATGGGAGCCAAGCATTGGCAGGGCAAGACGATTATCCGCATGTGAAATCAGCTCGTTGAGATAATGCCGTAGTTTCCGGGCTTTGGCGCGTTCCGAACGAAGGTGGGCCAAACCCATATCCGGGGCTTTGCGCACTGATTTCTGCCAGCGGCGTACCCCGCGCCGGTGGGTGATCCAATCGAGTATCGAGGATCGAAATTCTATCATGACTGCCCTACCATGAAATACGGATACCAAAGTTTCTGGACCGACCTTTGCATACCACTATCAGTAATTCGGAAACAATCCATCTCCAAGGATTTAGCCGAGTGCGGTTTTTCCACTCTTTTGCGACGATTGCTCGGGGGAGGCGCAACGTTTTGCGGCTGAGCTGTGGGGGGCGCGCGCGGCGTTTGTCGTGAGGTGTCACCCGGCAGCGGGGGCGCTGGCCTCGCGGATCGCCGCCGCGAGCTCGCGCAGAAGGGCGCGGCCTTTGGGCCCGGCGATCGCGCTGTCTTGCGGGGCGTAGACCGCGAGGCTGACGAGATGCCCGTCGAGAGCCATGCCGCCGCGCCAGTAGCGTGGATCGCCGCCGGGCAGCGCGGCGGTGCCGCCAAGGTTGAAATGCACCATGGCAACGCCGGTCTCGTCATATTCCCCAAGCGGTTCCTTGGGTGCAAGCGCGTTGGCGATATTGCGGGCGCGCGGCTGGTCTGTGCCGGGGCGGCGCGGGGTCACGGTCACTGTCATCAGGGCCGCCGCGACCCGGTTGCCGGACTGGCCCGTCAATGCCTCGCAGGAGCCGACAAACACAAGTGTGCCGCCGGATTGCCGGCGCTTGCTTTGCGGGTCGATGCAGTAGCCCTCGGGTCCGCTTACAACGATGTTCCCGCCATAAAGCGGCATCTCACGCAGCGCGTTGGCCTTGCCACCGGGGGCGAGGCTGTTGCCCATGCAGGCCGCCAGCGGCAACAAGGACAACAGCCATATGAGTTTGAGCGCGCGCACGGTCCCGCTCAGAGATCCATATAGATATGACGCTCTGCCTTGCCGCCGGGATGTGTGACGGCACCCTTGTATGTTTCGCCCACGAGCTTGGCGAATTTCCAGACCGCGCCGGTGGCGTAGATGGTTTCACGCGGGCCGGTCCAATCCTTCTTGCGCTCGGCGAGTTCCGCCTCTGTCAGATCGACCGACAGCTCGCCCTTGATGGCGTCGATGGTGATCATGTCCCCGGTTTTCAGCATCGCGATCGGTCCGCCATGGGCCGCCTCGGGCCCGACATGGCCGACGCAGAAACCGCGTGTCGCGCCCGAAAAACGCCCGTCGGTGATCAGCGCGACCTTCTTGCCCATGCCCTGACCGGACAGGGCTGCCGTGGTCGCCAGCATCTCGCGCATACCGGGGCCGCCCGCGGGGCCTTCGTTGCGGATCACGATGACCTCGCCTTCCTCGTAGCCACGCGCCTTGACCGCCTCGAACGCGTCTTCCTCGGATTCGAAAACGCGCGCCGGGCCGGTAAAGACCTGATGCTCGGGCGCGATGCCCGCGACTTTCACGATGGCACCTTGCGGGGCAAGGTTGCCCTTGAGCCCGACCACGCCGCCCGTTTTCGTGATGGGCGCGTCGATGGGGTAGATGACCTTGCCATCGGCCTCGCGCTCGATCAGGTCGAGTTCTTCGCCGATACTGCGGCCGGACGCGGTGATGCAGTCCTCGTGGATCAGGCCCGCCTTGCGCAATTCCTTCATCACCACGGGGATGCCACCGGCGTCGTAGAGATCCTTGGCGACATAGGTGCCGCCCGGTTTCAGGTCGACGAAATAGGGCGTGTCGCGGAAAATCTCGCAGACATCTTCAAGATAGAACTCGATCCCGGCCTCATGCGCGATGGCGGGCAGGTGCAGACCGGCATTGGTGGACCCGCCGGTGCAGGCCACGACGCGCGCGGCGTTTTCCATCGACTTGCGTGTGACGACGTCGCGGGCGCGAATGTTCTTTTCCAAAAGGTGCATGACCGCGCGGCCCGACGCCTCGGAATACTGGTCGCGCGATTCGTAGGGAGCGGGCATTCCCGAGGAATTCATCAGCGCAAGGCCTATGGCCTCTGACACGCAGGCCATCGTGTTGGCGGTGAACTGACCGCCGCACGCGCCCGCCGAGGGACAGGCGACGCGTTCCAGCGCGTCCAGCGCCTTGTCGGACATGGATCCGTTCTGGTGACGGCCCACCGCCTCGAACATGTCCTGCACGGTCAGGTCGCGGCTGCGGAAATCCTCGGGGATATCGTCGATCTGCGGGGCCTTGCCAGGCAGGATCGAGCCGCCGTAGACAAAGACCGAAGGCACGTTGAGCCGCACCATCGCCATCATCATGCCCGGAAGCGATTTGTCACAGCCCGCAAGGCCCACGAGCGCGTCATAGCAATGCCCACGCATGGTCAGCTCCACGGTGTCGGCGATCGCCTCGCGGCTGGCGAGAGAGGAGCGCATCCCCTCGTGCCCCATGGCGATGCCGTCGGTGACAGTGATGGTGGTGAATTCGCGGGGCGAGCCATACGCCTCCTTGACGCCGACCTTGGCGGCTTGGGCCTGACGGTTGAGCGAAATGTTGCAGGGCGCGGCCTCGTTCCAGCAGGTCGCCACACCGACCAGGGGTTGGTGGATCTCGGTCTCGGTCATGCCCATGGCGTAGTAGTAGGACCGATGCGGCGCGCGGGCCGGTCCTTCGGTCACATGGCGGCTGGGCAGTTTGCTCTTGTCGAATTTGGTCACGTGGGCCTCCCCTGAAATCGTCGGATCCGGTCTAGGGCAGACGTGCTGTTTGGGCAAGCGTCGGCTTGTCGAAAAGCGTGCTGGATGCCTGTGTGCTCTACGGGTCGGATTTCGCGCTTTGTGCCTCGGCGTCTGCCTCTGCCTGTTCTGCGGCCCATGTGCCGGCCACTTCGACCGTGCTGGGGGCGGCAGTGGGCAGGACGCCCACGTAGCTTTCGGTTTCGTCTGGCGTTGGAGCGGCGCGCTGCGTCATGCGGTAAAGCGCGTAGATCGCGATCCCGGCGAATGTGCCCCCCAGCGAAAGCCAGAAGGCGAACGGCCCAAGAATTTGCATCGTATAACCGGTCACGATTGGCCCCAGGATGGCCCCCAGACCAAAGGTGAAAACCAGCCCCCCAGATGCGGCGGGCATATCCTCGGATGACAAGAAATCATTCGTATAGGCCAGGAAAAGCGCGTAAAGCGGCGTGGTTACACCGCCCGCCACAAAGGCGGAGGCCAAAAGCGTTTCCTGTGAGCGCCCCATGAGAAACCCGACACCACAGGCAACCGCCCCAAGGCTGGCCGCCCCGAATATCAGCACCCGGCGATCCATGCGGTCCGAGAGCCACCCGATGGGATATTGCAACACAAGCGCCCCCGCGAACAGCATGGCCACGAACAGCGATATTTGCGCCGCCGACAGGTTGATCTGCGTTCCAAAAACGGCTCCCATGCTGGATTGCGTGGCATAGACACCACCCAGCAGGAAGATCCCCACCGTGCCCAGCGGTGTGCTTGCGAATAGCTGGCGCATGGACATTGGCCGCACCACCTCGACCGCCGGTGCCGGGGTGACGGACAAAAGGATCGGCCCGAACGAGATGGACACAAGGATCGACGCGCCGATAAACAGCCCTGCCGTGGCCGCATCGCCAAGGTTCAAAAGGCCCTGCGCGCCGATGATGCCCAGCGTCTGCGCCATCATGTAGGCTGCCAGAAGTTTGCCCCGGTTCTCGTTCGTGGCGGCATTGTTGAGCCAGCTTTCGGCGGCCACATAGATCCCCGACATGCAAAAACCGATCAGGATGCGCAGGATCGTCCAGGACCACGGCTCGGCCAGCAGGGTAAAGGCGATCAGCGCGCCGGACATGAAGCTGCCTAGCGCGGCGAAGACCCGCACATGCCCCACGCGCTGGATCAGGACGGGCGTGTACCGCGCGCCCGAAAGGAACCCCAGGAAATAGCCCGACGTGACCAAGGCAAGCTCCGAGGCCGAAAACCCCTCGATATCGCCGCGCAGACCGATAAGAGTGAAATGCATACCGTTGCCCAGCATGATCAGCACGATCCCCAGAAGGAGCGCCCAAACGCTGAGGAGAACCTTTGTCATCTCGATCTCCATGAAAATGCGGCGTCGCAGCGGATTTTATAAGTCCAAGATGCTGCAACGCGGCAATTCGTGATCGACAGCGCGCGGCGGAATGGCCCGATTTTGCGACAGCGCCCGAAATTAAAGCGTTCTGGCTTTAACCTGAGGCATCAATAGAAGGCGAAACGCGTGCAACGCTGGTCTGCTGAGTGCGTGTCACGAAAAGCTGTGAGTCAGGTTTTTCGCGAAACGCTTTAGCGCCTGAAAACCGCGCGTCTTGCGACGGTATTTAAAGTGTCCCACCTTTGACCCGAGACATTGGCGAAACGCAAAACGCTTTGGGCAATGCGCCACGGGTGAATGGCTAGCGTCAGAAAAAAAGGGGCTGAAAAAGACAAACCCCCGAAGCGGCTGCTCGGGGGTCGTCATCGTTTCATGCGTGTTTCGGTGAAACCGAAGCGGGGTCTTACATGAGACCTTCGCGTTGCGCTTTCTTCCGCGCCAGCTTGCGGGCACGGCGAATGGCCTCGGCCTTTTCGCGCGCGCGCTTTTCGGACGGTTTTTCGAAATGCTGCCGAAGCTTCATTTCGCGGAACACGCCCTCACGCTGCAGTTTCTTCTTCAGGGCACGAAGCGCCTGATCGACATTGTTGTCACGAACACTGACCTGCATGTGGTTTTCACCACCTTTCTAGGTTGGAGTTTCAAAATTGCAGGAGGTAGCCGTATAGCAAAGCTGCCATAGTTTGTCTAGGGTGTGACGCAACTGGTCAGGAGGCCCTGTGAACATGACGGACATGGATGTGAAAGCGCAACTTCTGGAGGCAATCAAGCCGCATGTGCCCTTCGACGGGTGGAGCGATGCGGCCCTGCGCGCGGCGATGGAGGATCTCGGCCTCGGCCCGGCGCTTGTCCAGGCCGCCTGTCCGCGCGGTGCCGTGGATCTGTCCCTCGCGTTCCACGAAGAGGGTGATCTGGCTATGCTGTCGCGGTTGGCGGAAACGGATCTTGCCGGGCTGCGGTACCGCGACAGGGTCGCGGCGGCGGTGCGGTTCCGCCTTGAGGCGGTCGACGACAAAGAGCTGGTGCGGCGCGGGGTGACGCTTTTTGCGCTGCCGCAATACGCCTTGGACGGCGCGCAGGCGGTTTGGGGCACCTGTGACAGGATCTGGACGGCGCTTGGCGACACATCCGACGACATCAACTGGTACACCAAGCGCGCGACGTTGTCGGGGGTCTATTCCTCCACCCTGCTGTACTGGCTGGGCGATGAAAGCGAGGCACATGCGCGGACGTGGGAATTTCTTGACCGGCGGATCGACAACGTGATGCAGATCGAAAAGGTCAAGGCGCGGGCCCGCGACAACAAGCTGTTCAGCACCCTGATGGCCGGGCCGATGTCGGTGCTGGGCAAGGTGCGCTCGCCACAGGGTCGCAGCGCGACGGGAATGCCCGGCCGGTGGAGCAGATAAGCACATGACCCAGACTATGCGCGCCATCGAAATCACCGCCGCCGGCGGACCACATGTTTTGCAGCCCGGCACACGGCCGCGTCCCCGGCCCGGTGCCGGGGAAGTGCTGATTCGCGTGGCTTTTGCGGGCGTGAACCGGCCCGATGCGTTGCAACGCGCCGGGCTGTACGATCCGCCGAAAGGGGCCAGCGACCTGCCCGGACTGGAAGCGGCGGGCGAGATCGTGGCGCTGGGCGCGGGCGTGGGTGGCTGGTCATTGGGCGACAAGGTTTGCGCGCTTTTGCCGGGGGGCGGCTATGCCGAATATGTGGTCACGCCCGCCCTTCATTGCCTGCCTGTACCCGAGGGGCTGGACCTGATGCAGGCGGCCTGCCTGCCCGAGACATATTTCACCGTCTGGACCAACGTGTTCCTGCGCGGCGCTCTAAAGGCGGGCGAGCGGTTTTTGGTGCATGGCGGATCAAGCGGCATCGGCACCACCGCCATTCAGCTTGGCCGCGCCTTTGGCGCGCGGGTCTTCGCCACCGCCGGTGCGCCGGACAAATGCCGCATATGCGAGGATCTGGGGGCAGAGCGCGCGATACATTACCGCGAGGCGGATTTTGTCGATGTGATGCGCGACATCGGCGGGGCGGACCTGATCCTCGACATGGTGGGCGGCGCGTATCTGCCGCGCAACATCCGCGCGCTGGCCGACGAGGGCCGCCTGGTGCAGATCGCCTTTCTGCAAGGCCCCGAGGTGACGATGAACTTTACCGAAGTCATGACACGGCGTCTGACGATCACAGGCTCTACCCTGCGCCCGCAAAGCGTGCTTGCCAAGGCGCGTATCGCCGATGACCTGCGCGCCCATGTCTGGCCACTGATCGAGGCGGGGCGCATCGGCCCGGTGATGGACCGCGAATTTCCGCTGGATGATGCGGCCGGTGCCCATGCCCGGATGGAAGCGGGCGACAATATTGGCAAGATCGTCCTGAAGGTGAGCTGAGCAGAGCGATGGGACTTGCACAGACAGGGATCGCCGCGATGGCGGCACTGAGCGTGTTGCTGACACTCTGGGCGGTTTGGCGCGATATCCCGCCGGTCTGGCGTTTCGATATGCCCCAAAAGCTGGCCATGACGCAGGGCGCGCCACGGGCCAAGACGGTTTTTGACTACCGCGTAGAGCAGGGGCAGGCGCATTCGCCCGCCATTGTGATGCGCGACACCGGGTTCGAGCTTTGGTGGTTCGAAGGCTCGCAAGAGGCGCAGCCGGATGTGGATATTCACCATGCGGCGTTCCGCCGCTCTCCCGATGGCTGGCAAGAGATATCGCGCGGGCCGCGCATTACACGCAGCGCGCTGGGCGCGGCGATGGACCCGCGCCAGCTTGTCGTGACGCTTGGCAACACGGTCGAGAACGACACCCGCGCCGCGGGGGGCTTTGTCACGGTCGTTTCGGTCGGGGGATGGGCCATGGCCTCGGTCGCGGATGTCTCGCTGGATCAGACCGGACCCGTCGAGGCGCGCAAGCTCAACCTGTCGCCCTTTCTCAACCGGTCGCATCTGGTGAAATCGCCGATGGTGGATTTCGCCGACGGCAGTCACGGCCTGCCCGCCTATTTCGAACTCGGCGCGGCGCATGGTGTGCTGGTGCGGTTCGATGCGCAAGGCCGGGTGCGCGACACGGCAAGGATGGCGGGCAAGAACAAGCCGATCCAGCCGATGATCGTGCCCCTGGATGCGGCGCAGGCGGTCGCCTTCCTGCGCGATTTCGAGCCGTCGGGCCGGTTGCTTGTCAGCCGGACCACCGATGGCGGGCGCACATGGTCGCCGGTCGTTCCCACGGACCTGCCGAACCCAAGCGCGCCCGTGGCTGCGCTGAACCTTGGCAACGGGCGCATACTGATGGCCGCCAATGACGATCCCGACGGAAGCGACCGGCTTAGCCTGCTGGCGTCGGATGATGGCGGGCAAAGCTGGCGAGTCTTGCAGGTGGTTGAAGAGAACGGCGCGGGCGCACGCTATCCGATGCTGCGGGCGTTGCCCGGTGGCGGGCTGATCCTGACCTATTCGATGGGTAACAAGACCGGGCTGCGGGTGCGTCTCCTGCATGGCGATTGGGCCACCGCATGAGCGGGCTTGGTGCCTCCGTCGCGCTGGCGCTGCTGCTGGCCTGGGTCATTTTCGCGCTGGCGGGGCTTTTCCTGTCGCCGCCGATCGCCGTTGCGCTTGGGGCGGTCGTGGGTGTGGCAGCCGTGGTGCTGGCGCGGGATACACTGGGCGTGTCGGGCCTGATCGCGGTGCTGGCGCCCTTTGGCGTGATGCTGCCCGCATTGGCCGCGCGGCACATGGCGGGCAGTCTCGGGGCGGACATCCCCGGTTTCTCCTCGGTTGAAATCGCGGTTTTCCTGCTCGTCTATGTCGTGTTCCTAAGTACCGCCTTCGGAGTGATCCCGGTGGATCTGTACCGCTACGGCTATGCGCCATGGCCCGTGGGCGCGCTGGTGCTGGCGGTCTGTGCCTATGCCTGGCTGACAGGCAACTGGTTTCTGGCCGGGGTCGCCGTGCTGGGACAGGTCTTCTGGATGCTGGGCTGGGGTAGCAGCAATTGGCTTGACCATGTGCTGCACGTTTTTCTGGTGCCGGTGGCGGCGGTGGTTCTTCTTTTGCGGCTGATCTGAGGCTTGTGGCCACGCGGCATTTTGCGTGTCTGACGCTGCGCAAAGTTTCGAAAAACACAGTCTCCGCTCGATCCTTGCAGTCGATATGCTTTATCGCACAGGATCGAACAGCGCATCCTCAAGCGTGCAATCGCGGATCACGTCCCGGCCACAGGGCACCGGATCAAGCGATTTTGACAGGCAAAGCCGTGCCTCCTGTATACGGCCATCGCGGCAGGTGATCGTCAGCATGTCGCTGGTCAGGCGCGGATTGTCCTTCAGGAATGCATCCTCGACCACCGATGCGGGTAGACGCACAGAATCCTTGAGCTTGCGAAAGATTTCGGGCCGCTCAAGACGCCCGTAGGCCTCTCGCGACAGCGCGTAATAGTCCGGGGCCGACAGGCCGGTGCAGCGCCCGTGTTTGTTCCACTGATGCCACGCAAGGCCCGCGCTGCCCATGATGTCGGCCATGTCGCGGGTCATGGCGCGCGATGGCGGGTGTTCGGTCGTGGCGCAATCCGCAGGCCAGCCGCGATGGTATTGCGGCCAAAGCCCGTGCAGGATCCAGCCATGATCGTGCCGCCCATCGCACTGATCCGCGGCGCGCGCATCGCCCTCGATCGCGCACCATGTGGGCGACCAGCTAAGACTGAGCACGTAATAGTCGAACACGCCCGCCCTGTAGTCACGGGCATGGGCGGCGCCGGCAGTGCCAAGACACAAAAGCGCAAGCAAGAGAAGGCGCATCGGATTCCGTCTTTCTTTTTGATCTTCGGGCCACTATATAGCCGCCAAGTTCCCCGACAACGGAAACCCGCCCCGAAATTCCCGGGGCTGCCCTTTACCGGGCGACGGGGAAGATTTGCGTGAAGGAGACGTGACATATGGCGAAACCATTGATGGCGAAAGCCACGGCCGTCTGGCTGGTGGACAATACGACGTTGAGCTTCAAGCAGATTGCCGATTTCGTCGGCATGCACGAGCTTGAGATACAGGGCATCGCCGACGGCGATGTGGCGGCGGGCGTAAAGGGCTTTGACCCGATCGCCAATAATCAGCTTGCCCAGGCTGAAATCGACAAGGCCGAGAAAGACCCGCTATACGCCATGCGGCTCAAGCATAATCCGGCTGCCGAGGGCGAGGAAAAGCGCCGCGGACCGCGCTACACGCCACTGTCCAAGCGGCAGGACCGGCCCAACGCGATCCTCTGGCTGGTGAAATTCCACCCCGAACTGGCAGATGCGCAGATCGCCAAACTGGTGGGCACGACAAAGCCCACGATCCAGTCGATCCGCGAACGCACGCATTGGAACATTTCCAACATGCAGCCCATCGACCCGGTTGCGCTTGGCCTGTGCAAGCAAAGCGAACTTGACGCCGCCGTGCAAAAGGCCGCCGCCAAGAAGGCCAGGGAAGGTCAGGCGATGGGCGATGACGAGCGCCGCAAGCTGTTGTCGACAGAGCAAAGCCTTGAAGGCGATGCCGAACCGCGTATGCCCACCGCGATCGAAGGGCTTGAAACCTTCAGCCTGAGTTCCGACCACGAGGAAAAAGAAAAGACCTACGACGCGGAAAGCTTCTTCAACCTGCCGGCTGGCGGGGATGACGACGAAGACGAAGAGGACAAGTAACGTCCGCGCGCCCGAAGACCGGCGTTCGGGCGCGTATACACTTTTGCGGCCGCGGCTTCTGAAACCGTGCCGGTTGGCGTTGTGCCAATACGGTGAATTCAATTGAACGCGGCCTGTTACAAGGCTCAGCATCGGGGCGGGTGGGCCTGATAGGGCGTGACGCGCCATAAAGGCGGCAGGCTTTATGCCCTATGATCAACAGGCACCTGCCGCCGTTGCCCCATAGCGTGCCTGGCTTGGTGTGAATTTCTCCCCGAAGTCCGAGGATAGCTGATCAATCAATCCCTTGCAGGAAAATCCCGTCATGCGGAGATATTGCTCCGCGGCGCGCGCCGCCTGTGCGTTCCAGTCCACCGGCAAGCTGTCGACCGCGGCGGTGGCGTCTGAAACGGCATATTGGTCGCCATAGGGGGACGAAAGCTGTTCTATGAGCCCTGTGCGGGAAAAGCCCTGAAAGCGAAGATATTGTTCTGCCGACCTGACTGCATTTTTCTGCGCATTCGTCAGGCCTTCGGCAAATACATTTTGTGGGGCGAGCATAAGCACCGCAACAACGAGCATGTGGATAATGCGCTTTGACGCCTTTTGTGAAGAACTAAGTCTCAGGTCTGGTGCGGAACCCGTTCGTAACATGGGTGTTTCCTGACGTAGCTTTCAATATCTGAAAGCCTATGCGATTTCGCAAAATATTGCAACCAAAGCGTGTCACGCTTGGCTTTTATTCAGCTTTTATACATTATGTTTAGGGCTGCCAAGGCTGGCACATCGTGCGAAATCCGCAACATTCAGATCGCCTTGCGCGCGTTCAGCGCGGCGGTGATGGTGCCATCGTCAAGGTAATCCAGCTCTCCGCCGATGGGCACGCCCTGCGCCAGCGAGGTCAGCGTGACACGGGCTTCAAGCTGATCTGCGATGTAATGCGCCGTCGTCTGCCCGTCGACCGTGGCGTTGAGCGCAAGGATCACCTCGGTGATCGCCTCGCTGTCGACCCGCTCTACCAGCTTGGGGATTCGCAACTGTTCCGGCCCGACCTGATCCAGCGCCGACAGCGTGCCGCCAAGCACGTGATAGCGCCCCTTGAAGACCCCTGAGCGTTCCATCGCCCACAGATCCGCCACATCCTCGACCACGCAGATCATCCCGTTGGCGCGCTTGTCAGCCGCGCAGATGTCGCAGATCTCGGTCGTGCCGATATTGCCGCAATTCCCGCATTCCCGCGCGGTCTGTGCCACCTGCCGCATCTGTTCCGCCAGCGGTGTCAGCAACAGGTCGCGCTTGCGGATCATATGCAGCACTGCACGCCGGGCAGAGCGCGGGCCAAGACCGGGCAGGCGCGCCATCATGTCGATCAGCGCGTCGATCTCGCGTGTGGAGCTCATCGGCGGGAACCGCGCTTCAGAATGGCAGCTTCATGTCCTTGGGCAGGCCCATGCCTTCGGTCAGCTTGCCCATCTCTTCCTGCGCCTTGTCAGAGGCCTTGCCCTGCGCGTCCTTGATGGCGGCAAGGATCAGATCCTCGACCACTTCCTTGTCATCGGAGTTGAAGATCGACGGGTCGATATCAAGGCTTTTCAACTCGCCCTTGTAGGAACACACCGCCTTGACCAGCCCCGCGCCGCTTTCGCCGGTGACGGTCATGCTGTGCATCTCTTCCTGCAACTCGGCCATCTTGGTCTGCATTTCCTGCGCGGCCTTCATCATCTTGCCCATGTCGCCAAGCTGACCCAATCCCTTAAACATCTCGTTTTCTCCGATCCTGAGTGGTGTCTGGTGTTGCCACCTAGATACGGGCGCGGCGGGCCTTGGGCAAGGGCGGCGCGCCTGCGCGGGGTGTGTGCGGGTGAAAAGGGTGGGGGGCCTTTGGTTTGAACGGTGCTGTAGGGTGAATGGAGGTCGGTTGGGTGCGGGGAGCGGGCTTTGCAAAGTTATGGCTGAAGCACGGCAGCCAACTCCGCGCCAAGTGCGGCAAAAGCTCACTGAGTCCGACATGTGGCCAGCTTATAAACAGCTTCGCGAACATCCGCAGGTTTGCGGTTTTCTTGATTTTCTGGCCTTAGCAGGCCATCTTACCGTTAAACGATACGTCACCCAGTAAATGTTGGCATTGATTTGCGGCGGCCCCGCACTGCCATAAAGTAATTCGTAATGGAGGGAACATTGTTCAGGCTTTTACAATTTATAGTCAGCTCCTTTCTAGTCGCTCCCGCGGTTGTCGCTCAGGGCTTCGATGCAGCGGCATTTGAAGCGGAAATTAACGCAGCACTGGCCGACGTGCCCGGTGTATCGGTCGAGATCAGCCAAGACAGTGACCTCGCGCCTCCGATGACAAACTTTCCAGACGAGGAGTGGATAGAAGGTGTTGCCACAAACGCACCAGAGTTCGGATTCGTTGTGGACAATGCTCAAGGAGTTCCTGTGGAAGTTTTGAGTGGAGCGGCACCTTTCGAGACAATTGACGGCAATATCTCGGTCACGGGATATGAGCTTCCTGAGGGCTACAGTATTCGTACAGTCGGTCCGGCGGGATGGGTGGATGCTGCCACCTATATTGCAGCCCGTAAGCGCGTCGGAGCTCCGTCTCGGGACATTGGGAGAGCGATCGACACGATCTCGGGCGCCGGAGACTACATCGCGCAGGAACTTTGCGCACGGGACGCTCGGCCAACGGAGTTAGTTCTGAATCTGACGGCGTCATTCGAGCTCGTCTTTAACCTGGAGACAGGCTCACAGGTTACTTGGGATCTTGAAATAGTGTGCGATCGCTACTGACAATCGACCGCGCAGGAAAAATGGCATCACACATTGGCGGGCTCACGGCCGCTCCGGGCTGGCAGCGGTCACGGCTATACCCCACACAACCCACCGTGGTCCCCCCCGCGCTGTATTCCGGGTCAGATAGCCGCCTGAAACCAATTCTATCCAGATCCACACAGAAACAAAAAAGGGCGGGGAAACCCCGCCCTCACTCTTTATTCGCGTATGGCTTACTCGGCAGCCATCGGTGCCTTGGCGAGGTTGCGCAGCACGTAGTGCAGCACGCCGCCGTGCTCGACATATTCGATCTCGATCGCCGTATCGATCCGGCATTTGAGCGTGATCTCTTTCACCGTGCCGTCCTTGTAGGTGATCGTGCAGGGCACCTCGGCTTGCGGTGTGATGTCGTCCAGCCCGTGAATGGCTATCTCTTCCTCGCCGGTCAGCTCCAGCGTCTTGCGCGTGTCGCCGCCGGTAAACTCGAACGGGATCACGCCCATGCCCACCAGGTTGGAGCGGTGGATACGCTCGAACGATTCCGCGATCACGGCCTTCACACCCAGAAGCGCGGTGCCCTTGGCCGCCCAATCGCGCGAGGAGCCAGCGCCGTATTGTTCCCCGGCGAAGATCACCAGCGGCGTGCCCTGCTCCTGCCAGCCCATCGCGGCCTCGAAGATCGAGGTTTCCTTGCCATCGGCACCCTTGGTGTAGCCGCCTTCGACGCCGGTCAGCATCTCGTTCTTGATGCGGATATTGGCGAAGGTGCCGCGCATCATGACCTCGTGATTGCCGCGCCGAGATCCGTAGGAGTTGAATTCACGCACCGGCACCTGACGTTCGGTCAGGTACTTGCCCGCGGGCGTGGTGTCCTTGAACGCGCCTGCGGGAGAGATGTGATCGGTGGTGACCATGTCGCCCAGAAGCGCCAGCACCCGCGCGCCGTCGATATTGGTGATCGTGCCGGGCTCCTTGGCCATGCCCTGAAAATAGGGCGGGTTCTGCACATAGGTCGATTGCGCGGGCCAGTCATAGGTTTCCGCGTCAGAGGTTTCGACCTCCTGCCACTTTTCGTCACCCTTGAAGACATCCGCGTATTTGGACTGGAACGCCTCTCGCGTGACGGTGCGCTCGACCAGTTCCGCGATTTCCTGTTGCGTGGGCCAGATATCGGCGAGGAACACATCCTTGCCATCGGGCGTCTGCGCAATCGGGTCATTGGCAAGGTCGATATCCATCGTGCCCGCTAGCGCATAGGCCACAACCAGCGGCGGCGACGCAAGGTAGTTGGCGCGCACGTCTGGCGAAATGCGGCCCTCGAAGTTGCGGTTGCCCGACAGCACCGAGGTGGCAAGCAGATCGCCCGCGGCGATGGCGTCGGAGATCTCCGGTTGCAGCGGACCGGAATTGCCGATGCAGGTGGTGCAGCCATAGCCGACAAGGTTGAAGCCGATCTTGTCGAGATCCTCTTGTAGGTCGGCGGCCTCCAGATAGGCGCTGACAACCTGGCTTCCCGGCGCGAGAGAGGTCTTGACCCACGGCTTGCGGTTCAGGCCAAGCGCCGCCGCCTTGCGCGCGACAAGCCCCGCGCCGATCATGACATAGGGGTTGGACGTATTGGTGCACGACGTGATCGAGGCGATCACGACCGCGCCGTCGCGCAGCTCATAATCCTCGCCCTTGACGGGGTGGGACTTGAACGGGTCGATCACGGCATCGGGGGCGGGTGCCTCGGACAGCATGTCATTCGCGCGCGCGCTTTCGTCAACGCCGCGATATTCCGCGACCACGTTGAAAAACGCCTCCTTCGCGCGGTCGAGTGCAACGTGATCCTGCGGACGCTTGGGGCCGGAAATGGCCGGAACAACCGTGCTCATGTCCAGTTCCAGCGTGTCGGTATAGACCGGCTCATAGCCCGGATGACGCCAGAACCCGTTTTCCTTGGCATAGGCCTCGACCAGCGCGATGCGGTCCTTGTCGCGGCCCGTCTGCTCCAGATAGCGCAGGGTTTCGGCATCAATCGGGAAAAAGCCACAGGTGGCCCCGTATTCGGGCGCCATGTTGCCGATGGTGGCGCGGTCGGCGAGCGGCACGTTGTCCAGCCCGTCGCCGTAGAATTCCACGAACTTGCCCACAACGCCCTTTTCGCGCAGCATCTGCACGACCTTCAGAACAAGGTCGGTCGCGGTGGTGCCTTCGGTCATCGCGCCGGTCAGCTTGAAGCCGATCACCTCGGGGATGAGCATGGAAATCGGCTGACCCAGCATCGCGGCCTCGGCCTCGATCCCACCGACGCCCCAACCCAGCACGGCCGCACCGTTGACCATCGTGGTATGGCTGTCGGTGCCGACCAGCGTGTCGGGATAGGCCACCGTCTCGCCGTGCTGGTCCACATCGGTCCAGACGGTCTGCGCCAGATATTCAAGGTTCACCTGATGGCAGATGCCGGTGCCGGGCGGCACGACGCGGAAATTGTTGAACGCGCCCTGTCCCCATTTGAGGAACTGGTAACGTTCCATGTTCCGTTCGTATTCGCGGTCCACGTTCATCTGGAAGGCGCGCGGATTGCCGAACTCGTCGATCATCACGGAATGGTCGATGACCAGATCGACTGGGTTCAGCGGGTTGATCTTTTGCGGATCGCCGCCAAGCGCCTTGATCCCGTCGCGCATCGCGGCAAGGTCCACCACGGCGGGGACGCCGGTGAAATCCTGCATCAGCACGCGCGCCGGGCGATAGGCCAGTTCGCGGTCGCCCTTGCCGCCATTCTCGGCCCAGGCGGAAAACGCCTTGATGTCGTCCAGAGTGACGGTCTTGCCGTCCTCGAAGCGCAGCATGTTTTCCAGCACCACCTTGAGCGCGGCGGGCAGTTTGGAAAAGTCCCCCAGCCCCGCCTTTTCGGCGGCGTCGATCGAGTAATAGGCGACCGACTGGTTGCCGACGGTCAGCGTTTTGCGGGTCTTGGCCGAATCGTGGCCGACGGAAATGGGCATTGGAGGATCCTTTCACACGCGAGGCAGGAATGTCTGGGGCGGTTCTGAACCAAAAGGATACTTCGTTCAAGGGGGCCGCGCCAGTTTTTGTATACTACTGCACACAATTGATCAATGTTTCAGATTTCACGCGGCTCTCTCGAAACCTTGATTGGTTATTGCCGGTAAAATGCATATTTCAAACCGGACGCGGGCGGACTACGTGGATGGACAGGGGAACACGATGCGCAAATGGATGGCTTGCTTTGCCGCGATAGGTCTGATGGCGCTGCCCGCCATGGCCGAGAATCGGCCTGTCGTTGTTGAACTGTTCACGTCCCAGGGCTGTTCCTCTTGCCCCCCGGCGGACAAGCTGATGCACAGCCTGGCCGAGCGTGACGATATCATCGCGCTGGCACTGCATGTCGATTACTGGGATTATATCGGGTGGGCCGACAGCTTTGCCGATCCGGGTTTCAGCGCGCGGCAAAGGCAGTATGCCAAAACCGGCGGGCGCAAGATGATCTACACCCCCCAGATCATCGTCAACGGGCAGGATCACGTCGTCGGTACGCGCCCCATCGACGTGGCCGACCTGATCGACAAGCACCGCGACCGGCCCGTGACAATGACACTGAACCTGGCCCGCGCGGGCGACCAAGTCATGATCGAAATTGCCCCAGCGCGCGCTGTTTCGGGCCCGTTCGTGATACAGATGGCGCGGTATCGCCCCAGTGAGACGGTGACAATCACCCGAGGCGAGAACGCGGGCAAGACGTTCACCTATGCCAATATCGTCACGGACCTGACCCGCCTGACAAATTGGGACGGGCAGGTGCCCGTCACTCTTACCGCGACCGCGCCGGGGGATCTTCCGGTCGTGGTGCTGGTGCAGCGCGGAGACGGGCTTGGCCTGATCGAGGCGGCGGCGCGGCTGCGCTGATGCGCTTTGCGATGCGGCCAAGGCGGCCCTGCTCAGGGCGGCATTTCGTCCGCGTGTGCCGTGACGGACAGCGTTCATCGCAAGAATTCCGCCTGCATCCGACCTCCTGTGTCGCTCTGCCCTTTTCACCTGCTTCACCAAGGTTATATACCAGTGCCGAAACCAGCCATGTCAAAGACGACGCAAGGGGCGCGATGCAACACTTGGTGATCATGTCGGGATCGGATGACGACAAGGACGACGGCGACGCGTCCGTTATTGTCGACACCAGGCCCAAGACCAAGCGGCCGCCACTTTACAAGGTGCTGCTGCTGAACGACGACTACACGCCGATGGAATTCGTCGTGGCCGTTCTGGAACGGTTCTTCGGCATGTCCCATGCGCAGGCGTTCGAAATCATGCTGACCGTGCATAAAAAGGGTGTGGCCGTGGTGGGCGTCTTCAGTCACGAGATCGCCGAGACCAAAGTAGCGCAGGTTATGGATTTCGCCCGTCGTCACCAGCATCCGCTGCAATGTACCATGGAAAAAGAATAGCGTGAGCGAGACGTCACGCCTTTCACTCGCCGTGGAAAGCGAAGAGATCGTGCTGCCCGAAGCCGCCCGGATCGCCGTGTTCGGCCCGGCAGCGGGCAGTGATCTTTCCGCCCTGCCGCAGGATCTGTGTCACATCATCACGCGCTTTCGCCCGGATCACGATTATTTTGCCGGTCTGGGCTTTGCCTGCGCGACCCTGCCCGAGGGGCGCTATGGGGCCTCGATCGTGTATGCCGCACGGTCCAAGCCGCTCAGCTTTGCGCATATCGCACAGGCGGCGGCTGTCACCGACGGACCGGTGATCGTGGACGGGGCCAAGACCGACGGAATCGAATCGCTTCTCAAGGCGTGCCGCGCGCGCACACAGGTGTCGGCCCCTATTTCAAAGGCGCATGGCAAGCTGTTTCATTTCCCGGCCAGCGATGTTTTCGCGGATTGGGCCTTGGGCGCGCCGCAAGAGATCGAAGGCGGGTTCGTGACCGTGCCCGGCGTTTTCTCTGCCGATGGCATTGATCCGGCCTCGCGGCTTCTGGGGGATCACCTGCCCGACAAGCTGGGTGCGGCGGTTGCCGATCTTGGTGCCGGATGGGGCTATCTGAGCGCGCGCATACTTGAACGCGACAGCATCAAGCGGCTGCACATGGTAGAGGCCGATCACGCGGCGCTGGGTTGCGCGCATCACAACGTGCCCGATGCGCGGGCGATCTTTCACTGGGAGGACGCCACCCGCTGGCGACCCGAACAGCCCGTGGATTGCGTGGTGATGAACCCGCCGTTTCATATCGGACGCAAGGGCGATCCCGATCTGGGCCGCGCCTTTATCCTGTCCGCGGCAGAGATGCTGACCCCGCGCGGCCAGCTCTGGCTTGTGGCCAACCGCCATCTGCCCTACGAGGCCGATCTTGCAGCGGCCTTCGCTGACATCAGCGAAGTGGGCGGCGATAAAAGTTTCAAGATCCTGCACTGCGCAAGACCGGCTCGAAAACGACGGTGAAACGGGTTAGGCTGGCGCGATGCGTCCGTCGCGCGAGACCCAAAAAGGAGAGCGCCCGCCATGTCATTTTCCATATCAGGAAAGACCGTGATCGTGACCGGCGGCGCCAATGGCGTTGGCTTGGCCGTGGGGCGGCATTTCGTCGACAAGGGGGCGAACGTGATGTTTGCCGACATGGACGAAAAGCAGCTTGTCCACGAGATTGGCGAAAACAAGGATGACGAGAACAAACGCTATTTCGCAGGCGACCTGCGCGAAAAGCTGACACTGGCCAATCTGCTATCGGCGACGATCGACGCGTTCGACAAGGTCGATATCCTCGTCAACGCCTCTCGGCAGGTGCTGCCGTCGGATCCGCTCAATCCCGATGACGACGCGGTTCAGCAGCTTTTGCAGCAAAACCTGATCACGCCACTGCGCCTGAGCCAGCTTGTGGCAAAGCGCATGATCAAGCAGGCCGAGGAGAACAGCGATACGCGCATGGCGGGCACCATCGTCAACGTGTCCTCCATCGCAGCGCGGCGCACCCATCCCGAGCTGTTGGGCTATTCGGTGTCCTGTGCCGCGCTGGACCAACTCACACGCAGCCTTGCAGTGGCGCTTGCGCCGCACCGGATCAGGGTCAATTCCGTTGCGTTCGGATCTGTCATGTCGGCCTCGCTCAAGCATACGCTGCGCGACAACAGCGACTTCCGCACCGATATCGAAGAGCACACGCCGCTTGGCCGGATCGCCTCTGCCACGGAACTGGCCGAAACGGTACAATACCTCGCCAGCGAGGGGTCCGGTTTCATGACCGGACAGATCATGACGGTCGATGGAGGACGAACGCTTCTTGACCCGGTCGCCGCTCCGGCGCATTGATATGTCCCATGACTGAGATGAAACAGGAAAAAGCCCGCGCCGCCGCTTGGTTCCGGCAGCTTAGGGATGAGATCGTCACCGCCTTCGAGGGGCTGGAGGACAGCCATGACACCGGCCCGCTTTGCGGGGCCACGCCGGGCCGCTTCGAGGTGAAGGAAACCCGACGCGCCAGCGATGACGGATCAGATGCCGGCGGCGGCCTGATGAGCGTCATGCGCGGTGGGCGCGTATTCGAGAAGGTGGGCGTCAACGTCTCGGAGGTGTACGGCGAACTGGGCGAGGCCGCGCAAAAGGCGATGGCCGCGCGCGGCGTGCCCGGCATGGAAAGCGACCCGCGTTTCTGGGCCAGCGGCATCAGCCTTGTGGCGCATATGCAAAACCCGCATGTGCCTGCCGTTCACATGAATACCCGGATGTTCTGGACGCCCGGTGCGTGGTGGTTCGGCGGCGGCTCCGATTTGAATCCCTGCATCGAATACGCAGAGGACACCGCGCATTTCCATGCCGAGCAGAAAGCCCATCTCGACCCGCATGGCGCGGCGCATTACCCACGGCTCAAGGAATGGGCGGACGAGTATTTCTATATTCCGCACCGCCACCGGGCACGGGGCGTCGGCGGGATCTTCATGGATGATCAGAATTCCGGCGACTGGGAGGCGGATTTCGCGCTGACGCGGGATATCGGCCGCGCCTTTCTGAAGGCGTATCAGCCATTGGTCGAAAAGCGCCGGTCGCAGCCATGGGGCGATGCCGAAAAGGAGACGCAGCTTGTTCATCGCGGGCTTTATGCGGAATATAACCTTGTTTATGACCGGGGCACCAAGTTTGGTCTGGCCACGGGGCATGACGCGGACGCGGTACTGATGAGCCTGCCCCCCCTGGCCAAGTGGATCTGAGGGCGGACATCGTGGCGGGCAACTGCCGGGGCTGATTTCGACGCGTGTTGAAATCAGCCCTTTTCTTTAAGCTCGCGCAGATACGCGGCGCGCTTTTCGGCCAGCGGTCCGGTCCCGTCTTTCCAGCGCCTGTGGATCCAGAACCACTGGTCCATATGCGCGCGCACCATCCGTTCCAGCCGGTCGTTGAACTCCTGAGTCATGGTGACAGGGTCGCTATGCGCAATCGGCGTCTCGACGACGACCTCAAAGGCGTGCCCGCCATCCGTACGCAAGCCCCACACCGGCACCAACGGCGCGTCGAACTTGAGCGCCATTTCCGCCGTGGCCAGCGAGGTAAGCGCCGGCTTGCCAAAAAAATCAAGCGGGACGCCGTCATGGGCATTCAGATCGTTGAGGATCGCGATAATGCCGCCGCCGCGCAGATGTTTGACCATCTGCATCATGCCGCGTCGGCCCTGTTCGAACATCGGCTCCGAGATCGTCCCCATCGCCTTTACATAATGGGCGTTGAAGCTGGGATTGGACATCGGACGGTAAAACACACCCATGTCGAACCCCTGCGCGATCATCGCCAGGCGGGCGGCGTTGAACGAGCCGAAATGCCCGGTCACAAGCACCGCAGGGCGCCCGGCATCGCGCGCGGCGCGCAGCTCTGACAGGCCGGGGCCGATGACCTTGGCGGCGCGGCCCATGTCAATGAATTCGGGGGAGTATAGCTCCATCATGTTGCGCCCGGCATTGTCGGTGACGCGTGTCATCAGGCGGCGCACCTCCGCGCGGGGCAGGTCCGGGCAGGCATGGGCAAGATTGTCGCGGACCCGCGCGCGATACCCCGCAAGCGGGGAAAGCAGCCGCGAGGTCAGCCACCCGGCCACCGCCATGCGCTGGCGATAGGGCAACAGATGAGCGGCACGAATGGGCGCCACAAGGGACGCACCCAGCAGGCGTTCGCGCAGGGAAATCGGGGGTGTGTCGTCGGGCGCGCTCATGCAGGCAAGATCCGGGTGGTTGCGCCGTCTCGATACGCGGGGACGCGGGTGACCACAAGCCGGGGGATGCGGCTCAGGGCTGTTTTGGCAGCCCCATGCCGATCATTGAATCGCGGGTGACAAGGCCTGCAAGCGCCGTTTCATCCATGCCGTCCGTCCCGGCGGGGCGGGCCGGGAGGACGAGATAGCGCATATCCGCCGTGCTGTCATGCACCCGGACGGTCATGCTGTCGGGCACATCAACGCCGAATTCGCGCAACACCTTGCGCGGCTCGATCACCGCGCGGGACCGATAGGCGCGGGTCTTGTACCAATCGGGTGGCAGGCCCAAAAGCGTGCGCGGATAGCACGAACACAGGGTGCAGACGATCAGGTTATGCACATCTTCGGTGTTCTCGACCACGACAAGATGCAGCGCACCGATATCAAACCCCATCTCGCGGCAGGCATCAGAACCATTGGATAAAAGGCGCGCCTTGAACGCCGGATCGCACCAGGCGCGCGCCACAACGGCGGCACCATTGGCCGGGCTGCGGGCATCCATCGCGTCGATCTGCGCGGCGACCTCGGCGGGCGTGACGATGCCCTTTTCGATCAGTAATTCGCGCGCGGCGATCTCCATCCGCTGCCAATAGGTCAGCGGCGCGTCATTGTCGGCGCGAAACGGATGGCCAGATGGGCTGAGCCCGTGGTCGTGGTCGTGTCCGGGATGGTCATGCGGCATCGTGTCAAAGCCTTTCCAGCCAATGCGCGTAAATCTCGGCGTCCAGCGTGTCCTCGGCCCGTTCGGCCCGGTCGCCCCAGATCTCTGCCATGGTAAAGCGCACGCGAAACAGTTCTTTGGGCGCGGCATCCAGCCCGTAGGCAAGCTGTTCGGGGTTCTTGTATGCACCAAGCGGGCGCTCAATCTCGCCGGTCTTGCCGCGCAGGTAATGCGGCGCGCGCACATGGCCCGGCGGCGACATCGTCTTGACGCGCACGCGCTCAGCCATCCTGCGCCTCGCCATAGCTGTCGCCGCGTTGCGCGATTTCCTCCATCCGCGTGCCCAGTTCCTCAAGGGTGTAGACACCCTGTTCCACAAGGTTCTGGTTCACAGCGGCCATCCAGCGTTCGTAATAGGTCATGGTCTCGAAGGCGTCTTCGCCCATGTCCTCCAGCGCGCGACGTAGCCCGTCGACGGTGAAGAAACCCTTGCCGGAACACAGCATCATCAGCGCATCGACGCGCTTTTCCCAAAGCGCGAAATCATGTTCGCCTTTCGGGACGGGGCCTGCGTCCCGTCCGCCCATGTCATGCCAGCGGCGTCCGTCGGTATCACTCATGCCGCAAAGGTAGAAAGACGCGGCGGCGCTGTCCATGATTTTCGCGTCATGGCCGGTTGTTATCGGGTTTCGTGGCCGGGCCGGTATATATCACGGCACCGATCGCAATGGCGCTTGCAAGCACGATGAACAGCGTCGGAGAGCCAAGGCAGCCTTCCGTGCGCGCGGTGTCGGAGGGCAGAACGAAGGTGACCAGATAGACCTGCACGCTCCACCCGATCACAAGCAAGACTGCGCCCGCATTGCTGCGGAACCGCAGCACAAGGGCGCTGGCAAGCAGCAGGATCAGTGACAAGGGCGTGGTAAAAAGCAGTATCGCCTCGGTCAGGGCGGACACGGGCAGTCCGTCCCAGTCGGGGCGCAGATCCTTGCAGCTTTGTGCAAAGGCCGGCGATGGCAGGACGACAAGCCCCGCCAGGAGCCGTTTTCTTGCAAGAAAACGGGACGGAAAATTGGAATTTTCCAGTACGGAATTTTGCAAAATTCCGCTCACTCTTCTTCGAACGGATCCCATTCGTCCTCCACCTCGGGCAGTGCCTCGGCCATGGCCGAGGCGGCTTGATCTTCGGGGGTGCGGATCGCCTCGATCCGGGCCTGTGGAAAGGCATTGAACACCGCTTGCACCAGCGGGTGGGCGCGGGCTTCGTCTTCCAGCGCGCGTTGTGCCGCGTCGCGGGTCTCGGCGATGGTGGCCCCGCCGCCCGTATTGACAAGGCTGACGGCCCAGCGGTGGCCGGTCCAGCGTTGCAGCGCGCTGCCCATGCGCTGCGCCAGATCCGAGGGCGCGTTGTCGGTGGGAACGAATTCGATGCGTCCGGGGCGATAGGCGACCAGTCGCACACAGGTTTCCAGCTCGACAAGAAGCCTGACATCGCGGCGTTCGCGGATCAGCTCGACCACATGCTCGAAGCCGGGATAATCCGCCAGCGCGCTTTCGGCCTTCGGGGCAAGCGCCGTCGTGGCACCCGATCCCTGCGGGGCACCACGCATCTGCGGGCCAGATGTCGCCGTCGCCTGTGTCGCCGTCGCCTGTGTCCCGGTCCCCGCACCGGGGCCAGCACCACCACCGCCGCCCGGCGGGGGCGGGGCGTCGCGCAGCTTGCGCACCAGTTCTTCCGGAGAGGGCAGTTCGGCCACATGCGTCAGCCGGATCACCGCCATTTCAGCAGCCATCATGGCGTTGGGGGCGGCGGCGACCTCGTCCAGCGCCTTGAGCAGCATCTGCCACATGCGCGTCAGTACCCGCATCGGCAGCTCGGCGGCCATTTGTTGCCCCCGGCCGCGCTCGTCAGGGCCGATGGTGGGGTCTTCGGCGGCCTCGGGCGTGATCTTGACCACGGAAATCCAATGCGTGACCTCGGCCAGATCGCGCAGCACGGCCATCGGATCGGCACCTTCGGCATATTGCGACGACAATTCCGACAGCGCGCCGGCGGCATCGCCCTGCATGATCAGCGTGAACAGATCCAGCACGCGACCCCGGTCCGCCAGCCCCAGCATCGCGCGGACCTGCTCGGCGGTGGTTTCTCCGGCACCGTGTGAAATCGCCTGATCCAGAAGCGATGTCGCATCGCGGGCAGAGCCTTCGGCGGCGCGCGTGATAAGCGCCAGCGCGTCACCGGCGATCTGCGCCTTCTCCGCTGTGGCGATGCGGCGCAGCATCGTAATCATCTCCTCTGGCTCGATCCGGCGCAGATCGAACCGCTGACAGCGCGACAGCACGGTGACAGGCACCTTGCGGATCTCGGTCGTGGCGAAGATGAATTTCACATGTGCGGGCGGTTCCTCCAGCGTCTTCAGCAGCGCGTTGAAGGCCGAGGTGCTGAGCATGTGCACCTCGTCGATGATGTAGATCTTGTAGCGGGCCGACGCGGCGCGGTAGTGCACCGAATCAATGATTTCACGGATATCGCCCACGCCCGTGCGCGACGCCGCGTCCATTTCCAGCACGTCCACGTGACGCCCTTCCATGATCGCGCGGCAAGGCTCGCATAGCCCGCATGGGTCGGTTGTGGGGCCGCTTTCGCCGCCGGGACCGATGCAGTTCATGCCCTTGGCGATGATGCGCGCCGTGGTCGTCTTGCCGGTGCCGCGAATGCCCGTCATGATAAAGGCCTGCGCGATGCGGTCCGCCGCGAACGCGTTCTTGAGCGTGCGCACCATGGCGTCCTGCCCGACCAGATCGGCAAAGGTTTCGGGGCGGTATTTCCGCGCCAGGACCTGATAGCCGCTCTCGGTTGTCTCGCTCATGAATTCTGCCCCGGATTCGCGTGTAGCGGCAGGGTAGTTCGGGGCGCTTGGGGCGTCCAGCTTGCTTTTGGTGTCGGACACGGCAAGACTTTTCCCTGTTTTCGACGAAGGTGGATATATCGGTCAAAGGGGCGAACAGCATGTCCGGTTTCATCATATTCGCGCTGCCCGTGTCAGACGGCATCCTTGCCATCGCGCCGATGCCCGGACATGGCGGGTATTACACTGCGGATCTGGCCCATTTGCGCGACTGGAAACCGGCGATCGTGCTTAGCCTTGTGACACAGACAGAGCTTGTTGCGCATGGCGCGGCCGATCTGGGGAGCGATATTCAGGACAGTGGTGCGCGCTGGATTCACCTGCCGGTCGAGGACATGGATATCCCCGGCCACCACCAGATGGAGATATGGCACGCCGCCCGCAAGGCGGCGCTGGCGGCCTTGCGGGGCGGTGGCCGCGTCTTGATCCATTGCCTCGCCGGCTGTGGCCGGTCCGGTGCGGCGGCGCTGCGGCTGATGATCGAGGCGGGAGAGGCCCCCGACAGGGCGTTGGCCCGGTTGCGGGGGGTGCGCGCCTGCGCTGTCGAAACCCAAGCGCAGTTGAATTGGGCCTGCCGTCCCTGACTGGTCTTTGCAGATCCGCAAAAAAGCAAATGCCACAGAATTGTACGAAACGCGCCCTCAAGCTGCGCCGGTTGGTTAATAAACCTCTATTTGTGCACAGCAGCACCCCCATACGGGCAAGTTTGAAACCTAACCAATCGAGGGCAACATGATCAAATTCATCAAGAAGTTTCGCAAAGAAGAAGACGGCGCCGTGACTGTTGACTGGGTCGTTCTGACCGCAGCTGTCGTGGGCCTTGGCGTAGCCGGCGTGTCGACTGTTTCTGGCGGCGTGGATACGCTTGCCACATCCATCAAGGAAGGCGTGTCCAGCAAGTCGGTCAGCAATGGCGACGGTTCGTAAGACATTTCGCCTTATATCCAAGACCTGAGTGAAATGCGGCACAGGTGCCGCGCCTGAATGGCGTGCCCTGCCTTGCCAAAAGCTTTACCGGCCGCAAATCGTTTGGTTTGCGGCCGTTTTCAAGTGTCCGGGCTCTTGCGATCGCGCATGAAAAAACCCGGCCTAAGGCCGGGTTTTCAAAGGTGAGAGGCTGGACAACGACCCAAGCGTGGCTCGTTACGGCTGCTTCCTTCCGGACCTGACCGGGTTGGCGAGGTGCCTGCCCGCGCCAACCTCTCGACACGTACCTAGGTCTTGCGGCGCGGATTCGCAAGAGGGGCGTGTTGCCCCGTGTCCAAAGGCACCCGCAACATCAGAAAGCCCGCTTCGTCGCATCCAAGATTTGTTGCACCAAGTGCGCTGAACTCGGCGGGGTGGCTGCATAGGCCGGGGCCGGTCCGGAGAATGACGCTGGTATGGCTGAGCGGGCGAAAGACCCATGGCGCAGGGATCAGCGTCTTTTCCAACAGCCCCTCGCGCATCAGATCCTCTTGGATGATATCGCGCAGAAGGGTGGTGCCGCGAAACAGGATCCGGTCCTCTGCGGCCAAGGGGTAATTGCCACCGCCAAAGGCACGGAAACTGTTGACGGCGAGCGCGAATTCCATGTCCGGGGACAGAGGTTCGCCATCGAATTCCATCCCGGTGATCCGGGTGGCGTCCGGGTCGCGCATATGCCCGTCCGCGTCAAAGCGCGGTGGCTGCGACAGGTCGATGCAATAGCGCAAACCGGCAATGCTATCGAATACGTGGCTGGGAAATGCAGGATCCCATAACGCCTGATCGGCGCGACCGGGCGCGACCTGCCGAAATCCGCTGGCCGCGCGTTCCAGCCACTGCCATAGATCATGGCCGGTGACACGCAGCCCGACCAGCACGTTTGGAAAGGGGTAAAACCCCGCAACATCGCGCGATGTCACCGCGCCGGGGCCCAGATCGGTGTAATACTGCGGCCCCGCGTGCCCCCCGGCCAGAAACGGGGCGGTCGCCGACAGAACGGGCAGGTTGGCATGTGGCGTGGACGCCAACGCGCGCGTTAGCGCGCGGTGTTGCGTGGCAAGCACCAGCCGCTGAAGCCGGTTACACTGAACGAACGCGGTATAGCTGTGCAGGGCGAAAGGCGCGTGCGTCAGGGTTTTGCCCGTCAGGCGCATCATTCTGTCATGTATGGGGGCCAAAAGCCGCATCATCTCCGGGTCGGGGGGCGGTGTGCTGCGGTCGGTTGGGGCTGTCGCGCGGGTCTCGCAATGGTGGGCGATGACATCAGCCACGGCGCTCGGCCGCATGTCGACACACAGATCCATGACCCCCAGATGCGACCCCCTTGATCCTGCCATCACGGCCGGTTTGCCCTCGAGCGAGCCTGTCGCGTGATCGGTGCCGGGCTGCCCGCTTTGCATTCCGGGGCGCGGAAAGATGTCGTGGCTATGGCCCGCGATGATTGCATCCACGCCGGGCACCCGCGCCAGCGCCAGCGCCGCGTTCTCGGCCTCGGGGTCATCGCTGCCGGTGCCGATGCCGGTATGGGCAAGCGCCACAACGATCTGCGCGCCCGCCGCCCTTAGCTGCGGCACATGGGCGCGGGCGGCCTCCACGATCCCGCGTGCCTGTAGCCGCCCGGACAGGTGATCATGGTCCCAGGTGGTGACTTGCGGCGGCAAAAGGCCGATCAGGCCGATACGGATTTCGCGTGTTTGCCCGGTGCTGTCGCGGGCCTGCACCGGCAGGATGACATGCGGCGGCACCAGAGTGGTATCATGCGCCGGTCCTAGCGGGGACTTGCGGGTCACGGCATTGGCGCAGATCGTGGGAAACCCCGCCTCGGTCAGGATGTCTTGCAGCCGGTCCAGCCCGAAGTTGAATTCGTGATTGCCAAGCGCCGCCGCATCATAGCGCAGCGCGTTCATCGCGGCGATCACCGGGTTGGGGCCAGTCCAGCCGCTACCGGCCTGCGCCGCCATATCGCTCAGGGTGGAACCTTGCAGGAAATCGCCGTTATCCACCAGAAGCGTTGTGCCCGCTTCGCGCCGCGCGGCGTGCACCAGCGTCGCCACCCGCGTGAACCCGGTCTCAAGCGGCTTGCCGGGACGGTCGCCGACATGGGGCAGCAATTGGCCATGCATATCCGATGTCACCAGGATGCGGATCCAGACATGCCGGTCCGTAGCGGCCGACCGAGGCAAGTCATGTGGCCAAAGACAGTCTGAAGTCACGTGGTCTCCGTCATGTTATGCGCCTGGCGTTCGGGCGGATCCAGGTCGAAAATGGCTGGCAACAATATTGCAGGGAAAAGGTGATACCGCAATCCACTAAAGGTTGATTACCTAGCAAAGAGAATGGTTTGCTGAAAATTTTTATGCCTGACATTCGGTCGCAACCCGTCTGGCCGATCTCTGGGCCCAGCTGGTGGGCCGTGGCGGCGTCGGCTTGCCGCTGGCGCGGGAACGTGGCAAGCGCGACCAAAAGGAGATCGCGATGCGCGATGCAGAAACGGTGACATTCGGGGGGTCGGGGCTTGATCGCGCCGCCGAACTGCGCGGCCAGTCACAGGTCGTCGCGGACCATCTTGAAGGTGGCACGGCACAGGTTGTCGTGCTGTGGCGCGGCAAGCCTTTGGTCGGTGGCCCCGATCTTGACCATCTGGTGCGCCTGCCCCCGGATCACCCGGTGTTGCGATCACAGGGCGGCGTACCGATTCTTTTGGGGCGCGAAGACGCCAACAGGCTGATTTTCGCGGTCGAATTGTCCGGCTGGATGCCCGCCGATCTCGACGTGTCGCACATCAACGCCTTTGCGGACCCCACCGAACAACAGCATCCCGATCTGCCGCCAGCTGCCGTTTTTGCAGAGCTGCGCCGAATCATGACCCGCCTTTCTGCGCGTGACGCAGAACTGGCCGCGACGGCGCGCGCGCTGTTCGCTTGGCATGGAACGCACGGGTTCTGTTCACGTTGCGGCCACAAAAGCGAGATCGTGCAATCGGGTTGGCAAAGCCGCTGCCCGTCCTGTGGCGGCGGCCATTTCCCGCGAACCGATCCGGTTGTCATCATGCTGATCACGCGCGCCAACCGGGTGCTTCTGGGCCATAGTCCGGGTTGGCCCGAGGGGATGTATTCGCTGCTGGCGGGTTTCGTCGAGCCGGGCGAGACGATCGAGGCCGCGGTCCGCCGCGAGGTTTTTGAGGAATCGGGCATCCGCGTGGGTGAGGTGGGATATCTCGCCAGTCAGCCATGGGCCTTTCCGGCCTCTTTGATGCTGGGCTGTCACGGTGTCGCACTGACGGACGAGATCAGCATTGATCCCGCCGAGATCGAAGACGCCAGATGGTTCTCGCGCGACGACCTCATGCAGGCGTTCGCTGGCGATCATCCGTTGCTGAGTCCGGCCCGAAAAGGTGCGATTGCCCAGTTCCTGCTGCGGAACTGGCTGGCAGATACGCTTGATTGAAGGCATCTGTCTTTCGATTTTAAATGCACTCTTGAATGACATGAGATATCTTTGGATAACGGGCGCTCGACCCATGTTTCAGAGGCTGGCAAATGAAATTCACCGCGCAAGAGGATATAGAAGCGTCGATTGAACATGTTTTCGCGCAGATCAGCGATTTCGCGGCGCTTGAACGATCCGCTTTGCGGCGCGGGGCAGAGGTGCAGCGTGTGGTTGATCTGCCCGAGCCGGGTCCGGGCATGAAATGGGATACCGCTTTCATGCTGCGTGGCAAGCGTCGCGAGATGACCATTGAACTGGTAGAGTTCGACAGGCCCAACGGGATGATCATGATTTCCACGTCGCCCAACACCAGCGGGCGCATGGTGCTGGATCTTGTGGCGCTTTCGCGGGGGCGGACCCGCCTGAACCTGACCATTGATGTCGAGCCCAAAACCCTGGCGGCGCGTCTTGTGTTCCAGTCGCTCAAGCTGGCGCGTGGCAATCTGAACCGAAAGTTTCGCAAACGGGTCGCAGAATTTGCACGCGATCTCGAAGACCGCTTCGTTGCTTGAGCCGGAGCCGGAGCCGTTTTTTCACGCCTGCCGCGGTCAGGATTTCAAGCCCCTGTGTCCAGGGTATCGACCGGGTTCAGTGACGGCGCTGATCGGCTGGGTACACACCCAGAACTTCCAGCCGCGACGTGAAATATTCCAGCTCTTCCAGCGCGCGCCGCACGGGCGGGTCTTCCGGGTGGCCCTCGATATCGGCATAGAACTGCGTCGCTGTGAAAGATCCTTTTACCATATAGCTTTCCAGCTTGGTCATGTTGACGCCGTTCGTTGCAAACCCGCCCATCGCCTTGTAGAGCGCGGCAGGAATGTTGCGCACCTGGAACACGAAAGTGGTCATCATCCCGTCATTGCCGCGCCGGGTGCGGTCGGGTTCGGGCGACATGACCAGAAAGCGGGTGGTGTTGGTGCCCTCGTCCTCTATGTGGCGGGCCAATACATCCAGACCGTAGATCTCTCCGGCCAGTTCCGACGCCAGCGCTGCCAGTTTCCGATCTCCCAACTGCGACACCTCGCGCGCCGAACCCGCGGTGTCGGCGCCCGTGACCCTGTGGATGCCGTGCAGCGCCAGAAAATCCCGGCACTGACCCAGCAACATGGTGTGGCTCATGGCGCGCTCGATTCCCTCGATACGCGCGCCGGGCAGACCCAGCAGGTTGATATGGACACGTACAAAGGCTTCCGCCACGATATGCAGGCCCGAGGACGGCAAAAGATGGTGAATGTCCGCGACGCGCCCGAAGGTCGAGTTTTCCACCGGCAACATGGCAAGCGCCGCATCGCCGACCCGCACCGCCTCGATCGCGTCCTCGAAGGTTCGACAAGACATCGGGTCCATTTCGGGATAGGTGTCCCGGCAGGCCTGATGCGAATAGGCCCCCAATTCGCCCTGAAAGGCGATGCGCTTTATCATGGTGGTTTCCGTCATGCAGTTTTAGCCCATAATGGGCGTTTGGTCGCGGAAACTACACCTTGCACCCAGCAAGGGGAAGCGGATACATACGCGCCGAGAGATTCAGAGGATACGGGCCAATGTTCGATACGATGACCTTCACAAAGATCATGGGTGGCTTTTGCGGGGCGCTCCTGGTGTTCCTTCTGGGCAAATGGGCCGCGGAAGAAATTTACGCCATGGGTGACTACGGCTATGGCGAACGCAGCCCGGCCTATGTGATTGACACCGGCAGCGACGATGCCGCCGAGCAAGAGGAAGAAGAGGTCATCACGCTGGCCTCGCTCTATGCCGATGCAGACCCCGACGCGGGTGCCCGCGTCTTCAACAAATGCGCGGCATGTCACAAGGCAGAGGATGGCGCCAATGGCGTTGGCCCGCATCTTTACGGTGTTGTCGGACGTGACATCGGCGGTGTAGACGGCTACGGATCGTATTCTGGTGCGCTGAGCGCAGTGGCTGATGTATGGACGCCCGAAAACCTCTACGCTTTCCTTGAGGATCCCAGCGGTTGGGCACCCGGCACGTCAATGGGCTACGCGGGTCTCAAAAAGCCAGAGGATCGCGCGGATGTCATCGCCTACATGGATATGACAGACGGCGGCATGACTGAAGTGGTGGCATCTAACGACGTTGCGCCGGTCGTCGAGGAAGAGATGGCCAACGAAGACGCATCTGCCACTGAAGTCGCAGCGACCGAAGCTCCTGCAGAGCAGGAAGTGGCCGCCACTGAAGAGCCTGCCGCCGAAGAAGCTGCGGCGACCGAGGCGTCCGGCTTTGCTGCGCTTGTCGCTGCCGCAGATGTGGACGAGGGCGAAAAAGTGTATCGTAAATGCGCCGCCTGCCATGTTGTCGGTGAGGAGGTCAACCGCGTCGGTCCGCACATGTACGGCATCGTTGGTCGTGAGATTGGGGGCGTTGACGATTTCAAATATTCCGACGCCCTGGCAGAGATGGGCGGCGTCTGGGATGTCGACGCGCTGAACGCTTGGTTGGAAAACCCCAAGGAGTTTGCGCCAGGCAACAAGATGAGCTTTCGTGGCCTGAACAAGGAAGAAGAGCGCGCCGCCGTGATCCGCTACATGGAATCGGTGTCCGAATAAGCCTTCTGAAAATTGCGTAAAACCGCCGTTCCCGCAGGGGAGCGGCGGTTTTTTTGTGTCAACGGGCCTGCCGTGTCATCACTGCTTGAATCCTCTCCCGGCGCTCCATAGCTTGCCAAGCAGACGTTCCAACCCAGATCAGGAAACGAAGAGAGGAGATATCCATGACCCGACCGCAGAGCCGGGCCAAGGCCAACACGTTCGAGGCCCGGCCCGCCCGTATCCTGATCGCGGCCCTGACCGGGCTGAGCATCGCCGCGCTGGCGGCCACCGCCGCGCTGTCCGGTGAGACCGGCACGGATGTCGGCATCATCAAAAGTCACGGCTATTCCTATTTCGGAAAATTGGAATATCCCGAGGATTACACGCATTTTGATTACGTCAATCCCGACGCGCCCAAGGGGGGCACCATTTCCATCGCGCAATCGGGCACGTTCGATTCGATGAACCCCTACACCCGGCAGGGCCGCCGCGCGGCGCTGTCCTGGATGATGTATGAAAGCCTGCTTGGCGACAGCCCCACTGCCGGTGCGGCACCCGCCGATGTGCTTGGCGAGCAATACGGCCTGCTTGCCCATACGGTCGAATATCCCGAGGACAAGGCGTGGGTCATTTTCCACATGCGTCCCGAGGCAGAGTTTTCCGACGGCACCCCGGTGACCGCGCATGACGTGGCCTTTTCGCATAACCTGCTTCTGGACCAAGGCCTGCAATCCTATGCCGAAGCGGTGCGCAAGCGCATCCCGAGTGTGGAGGTGATCGACGATCACACCATCAAGTTCACCTTTGCCGAGGGCATCTCGCGCCGCAGCCTGATCGACCAGGTGGGCGGCGTGCCGGTCTGGTCGCAAAAATGGTTCGAGGAAACCGGCGCGCGTATCGACGAGCCGCGCCTTGAAACCTCGCCCGGTTCCGGCCCCTACATGGTGGACGACATCGAGGTGAACCGTCGCGTCGTGTACAAACGCAACCCCGATTACTGGGGCTGGGATCTGCCCTTCAACAAGGGGCGGCACAATTTTGACGAGATCCGGGTGGAGTATTTCGCCGATGACACCGCCGGGTTTGAGGCGTTCAAGGCGGGGGCCGTCACCTATCGCACCGAAAGCGACCCCAAGAAATGGGCCGCTGCCTATGATTTTCCCGCCGTGGACAAGGGGCACGTCAAGCTGGAGGAAATCCCCGACGGCACGCCGCCCGCGATGCAGGGCATCGTCTTCAACCTTGGCAGCGAACCGTTGCAGGACAAGCGCGTGCGCGAGGCGATCGCGCTCATGTTCAATTTCGATTGGACCAACAAGTCCCTGCTTTACGGGCTTTTTGCACAACAGCCCTCTTTCTCGACCGGCACGAAACTAGAGGCAAAGGGCCTGCCCGAGGGTGACGAACTGGCATTCCTGACCTCTTTGGGCGATATCGTCCCCGAAGCGATCTACACCACGGAACCCTGGACACCGCATGAAAGCGACCCCGACCGCCTGACAACACGCAAGAACCTGCGCGAGGCGCTGCGCCTGATGCGTGACGCAGGCTATGATGTGGACGATAGCGGCCTTACGCGCGATGCGGACGGCAAGCCGCTGCGGCTGGATTTCCTGCTCAACGCGTCCGGCTCTCCGACGGACAAGGCGATTGCTGAAAATTTCGTGCGCAACCTGACCCAGCTTGGGGTCGACGCGCGGCTCGAATCCGTGGATGCGTCGCAATACACGAAACGCGAAAGGGACCGGGATTACGATCTGATCTTTGACGGCTACCCGGCTATTCTGGGCACTGGCACCGGACTTTTACAGCGTCTGGGGTCCGAAGCTGCCGAATTCAGCCTGTTCAACCCCGCCGGGCTTGCCAGCCCGATGGTCGACGCGATCATCGAGGCGTCCCTGATGACGGAAACCCAATCCGAAGAAGACATGACCATGCGCGCGCTCGATCGCGCGTTGCGGCATGAGTTCTTCCTCATCCCGGACGGTTACGCGCCCGATCACTGGGCCGCCTATTGGGATATGTATGGCCGCCCCGACACCATCCCACCCTTTGCGCTCGGCGTGCTGGACTTCTGGTGGTATGACGCGGAAAAGGCCGAGGCCCTGAAGGCCGCAGGCGCGTTGCGGTAAAAACGAAACATGGGTGCCTATATCCTCCGACGGTTGTTGCTTGTGTTCCCGACGCTGATCGGGATCATGATCATCAATTTCGCGCTGGTGCAGTTCCTGCCCGGCGGCCCCGTGGAACAGGCCATCGCCGAGATCCAGGGGCAGGGAGACGTGTTCGGCGGCTTCGCGGGCGGTCAGGATGACAGCGCCCTTGGCGGCGGCGAGGAAAGCGAGGGCTATCTTGGCTCACGCGGCCTGCCGCCCGAATTCATCGCCGAGCTGGAGGCGCAATACGGTCTGGACAAGCCGCCGCTGGAACGCTTCTTCACGATGCTGTGGAATTATGCGCGCTTCGATTTCGGGGAAAGCTATTTCCGCAAGATCACCGTGATCGACCTTGTGCTGGAAAAGATGCCGGTCAGCGTGTCGCTGGGGATCTGGACGCTGCTGCTGTCCTATCTCATCTCTATCCCGCTTGGCATCCGCAAGGCCGTGCGCGACGGCACCCGTTTTGACACATGGACCAGCGGCATCATCATCGCCGCCTATGCCATCCCCGGCTTTCTCTTTGCGATCATGCTGCTGGTGCTGTTCGCGGGCGGCTCTTACTACCAGATCTTCCCGCTGCGCGGCCTCACCTCTGACGGGTGGGAGGATTTCACGCTTTTCGGCAAGATCGCCGACTACCTGTGGCACATCTTTCTACCCGTACTGGCGCTGTCGATCTCTGGCTTTGCAACGCTGACGCTGCTGACCAAGAATTCCTTTCTGGACGAGATCAAGAAGCAATACGTGATCACCGCCCGCGCCAAGGGTCTGGGCGAGCGCAAGGTTCTGTACGGCCATGTCTTTCGCAACGCGATGCTGATCGTTGTTGCGGGCTTTCCGGGTGCTTTCGTCGCGGTTTTCTTTACTGGAAGCCTGCTGATCGAAACGATCTTTTCGCTGGATGGTCTGGGGCGCCTCTTCTTTGAGGCGGCGGTGGGGCGCGACTATCCGGTGCTCTTCGCTACATTGTACCTCACCACGCTCATAGGGCTGGTGGTGCAGTTGATCGGGGATCTGATGTATGTGGCCATCGACCCACGCATAGATTTCGAACGGCGGGCCGGGTAACATGCGCCTTTCCCCCCTCAACCAGCGCCGCTGGCGCAACTTCAAGCGCAACCGCCGAGCGTGGTGGTCGCTCATCATCTTTTCCGTGTTGTTCCTGATCTGCCTGCCTGCGGAATTTGTCGCCAATGACAAGCCGCTTCTGGTCAGCTACCGAGGCGAGCTTTACACGCCCGTGGTCACATTTTACCCCGAAACCGCCTTTGGCGGCGATTTCCGCACCGAGGCACCCTATGGTGACCCAGAGGTCGAGTGCCTGATCGTGTCCGGCGGTCTGGAAGACTGTTTCGATGACCCGTTCGGCGTGTTGGAAGACGCGCAGGACGGCGTGGTGAACGGCACGGCCATCGAAAAGGGTTGGACCCTCTGGCCGCTCATTCCCTACAGCTACGACACCCCCGTGGACCGCCCCGGTGCCGCCCCGCTGCCACCCAACGAGCAGAACTGGCTGGGCACCGACGGCACCAAGCGCGATGTCATGGCACGGGTGATCTACGGCTTCCGCCTTTCGGTGCTGTTCGCGCTGATCGTGACGCTGTTCAGCTCCATCATCGGCATCGCGGCTGGCGCGGTGCAGGGCTATTTCGGCGGCCGCACGGACCTTTTCTTTCAACGATTCATAGAGGTCTGGGCTGGCACGCCGCAGCTTTACGTCATCATCATCCTCTTCGCGATCCTCCCGCGAAGTTTCTGGCTCCTTGTGGGGATCACCGTCGCCTTCGGGTGGATGGGCCTTGTCGGCGTGGTGCGCGCGGAATTCCTGCGCGCGCGCAATTTCGAATATGTCCGCGCGGCCAAGGCGCTTGGCGTGGGCAATATGACGATCATGTATCGCCACATGCTGCCCAATGCGATGGTCGCCACGATCACCTTCATGCCCTTCATCATCACGGGCACAATCAACTTGCTGGCCACGCTTGATTTCCTCGGCTTTGGCCTGCCCGCCTCCGCACCCTCGCTTGGCGAACTCACCCTACAGGCCAAGCAGAACCTGCAAGCGCCGTGGCTCGCCTTCACCGCGTTCTTCACCTTTGCCATCATGCTGTCGCTGCTCGTCTTCATCTTCGAGGGCGTGCGCGACGCCTTCGACCCCAGAAAGACCTTTCAATGAGCCTTTTGAAGGTCAACAACCTGCGCGTCGCCTTCCGGCAGGACGGGATCGAGAAAGAGGCGGTCAAGGGCGTCTCCTTCACCGTGGATCGCGGTGAGACGGTTGCCATTGTCGGGGAAAGCGGCTCGGGCAAATCGGTCACGGCTCTGTCTACCGTGTCGCTTCTTGGAGACGGCGCGCGCGTCACCGGCAGCGTCACCTATGACGGCAAGGAAATGATCGGTGCCAGCGATCAGCACCTGCGAGAGGTGCGCGGCAACGACATCTCTTTCATCTTCCAGGAACCGATGACCTCGCTCAACCCGCTGCACACGCTGGAAAAGCAGCTGCGCGAATCGATCGAACTGCATCAGGGCGTGCGCGGGGCAGAGGTGCGGGAACGTATCATCGACCTTATGCACCGCGTCGGCATCCGCGACCCCGAAAGCCGCCTTGGCGCGTATCCGCACCAGTTGTCCGGCGGCCAGCGCCAGCGGGTGATGATCGCCATGGCGCTGTCGAACAAGCCGGATATCCTGATCGCGGACGAACCCACGACCGCGCTCGATGTCACCATCCAGGCCCAGATCCTTGAACTGCTGGCAGATCTCAAGCGGGACGAGGGGATGGGGCTTCTCTTCATCACCCACGACCTCGGGGTCGTGCAGCGCATTGCTGACCGGGTCTGTGTGATGAAGGATGGCGAGATCGTGGAAACCGGCCCCACCGCCGCGCTTTTCGCCAACCCGCAACATCCCTACACCCGCAAGCTCCTTGGCGCGTCCCCGTCGGGCGCGCCCGACCCCGTGCCGGAAAGCGCCCCCACCCTGATCGAGGCGGAGCACCTCAAGGTCTGGTTCCCGATTCAGAAGGGGCTGCTCAAACGGACCGTGGGCCACGTCAAGGCCGTCAACGACGCAAGCTTCACGCTCCGCGCCGGGGAAACCCTTGGCATCGTTGGCGAAAGCGGCTCGGGCAAGACCACCCTTGCGCTGGCGCTGATGCGCCTGATCCAGTCCGAAGGCGCGATGCGCTTCGAGGGCGAGGACATGCGCGGCTGGTCCACCGGTCAGCTCCGCCGCCGCCGCGCTGATATCCAGATCGTGTTCCAGGATCCTTACGGCAGCCTAAGCCCCCGCATGACCTGCGAACAGATCATCGCCGAAGGTCTGGGCGTGCATGGCAATTCCAGCGGCCAAAGCCCGCGCGATCTTGTCGCCGAAGTCATGCAGGAGGTCGAACTGCCGCCAGAGACCATGGATCGCTACCCGCATGAATTCTCCGGCGGCCAGCGCCAGCGTATCGCCATCGCCCGCGCCATGATCCTGCGCCCCAAGCTCGTGGTGCTGGACGAACCCACAAGCGCGCTCGACATGACCGTGCAGGTCCAGATCGTCGACCTGCTGCGCCGGCTTCAGGTGAAATACGGGCTGGGCTATCTCTTTATCTCGCATGACCTGGCCGTCGTGCGCGCCATGAGCCACAAGGTCATGGTGATGAAACAGGGTGACATCATCGAGATGGGTAGCGCCCACGATCTTTTTGACGCGCCACAAACAGATTACGCCAAGACCCTCCTGCAAGCCGCGCTCGACTTCGCCGTCTGATCCGGGCTTCATCTGGCCTGAAATACCTCGGGGAGGGCGTTGAAATTCTCTTTGAATTTCAACGGGAGGGGCAGCGCCCCTCCGTTAAGCCGATCAGCGTGGCGCAGCCACACCTTTTGATTCTCCAAAGGCGGACTTCTCAAATTTTTTGTGGCTCACCGGCGGTCAGGGCCACGCCTGCGCTTGCATCTTGCGCACCCGGCAGGCTTTACTCGACCCATGCTGATCTATCTTCCCATCGCCGAGGTTTCGGTCAACGCCTTTCTGCTTCTTGGGCTGGGGGGGCTTGTGGGCGTGCTCTCGGGCATGTTCGGTGTCGGCGGCGGATTTCTGATGACGCCGCTTTTGTTCTTCATCGGCATCCCGCCCGCGGTGGCCGTCGCGACAGAGGCAAACCAGATCGTCGCGTCCTCGTTTTCCGGCGTTCTGGCGCATGTCCGGCGCAAGACGGTCGATTTCACGATGGGCACGGTTCTTCTGGTCGGGGGGCTGATCGGCGCGGCCGTGGGCGTGGTGATCTTCAACTATCTCAAAAGCATGGGGCAGGTCGATCTGCTGGTGCGGTTGTGCTATGTCGTCTTTCTCGGCGTGATCGGCGGCATGATGTTCGTTGAAAGCCTGCGCGCGATCCGCAACACCCGCTCGGGCAAGCCCCCCAAGCGCAAGAAACACAACTGGATCCATGGCCTGCCGCTCAAGATGCGGTTTCGCACCTCGGGGCTTTACATCTCGGTGATCCCGCCGGTGCTGGTGGGGGTGGCAGTGGGTATTCTGGCGGCGATCATGGGCGTGGGCGGCGGCTTTATAATGGTGCCCGCGATGATCTACCTCCTGGGAATGCCGACCAAGGTGGTCGTGGGCACGTCGCTGTTTCAGATCATCTTCGTGACGGCGTTCACCACGCTGCTACACGCGACCACGAATTTCACCGTCGATATCGTGCTTGCGGTTCTGTTGCTGGTGGGCGGCGTGATCGGGGCACAGATCGGCACCTCCATCGGAACGCGCATGAAGGCTGAACAGTTGCGCATCCTTCTGGCAATCATGGTGCTGGCGGTCTGCGCCAAGCTGGCGCTCGATCTGCTGCTCACCCCGTCCGAGATCTACTCTATCGGCAATGCGGGGGGCCATTGATGCGCGCCGCGTTGGCCTGTCTTGCCCTGGCGGCCTGCCTGCTTGCGGCGCGCACCGGGGCAGAGGAGGTGGTGCTGGGCCTGTCAAAGGACAAGGTGGCGATCACGGCCACGTTCGAGGGGTCCGAGATACTGGTCTTCGGCGCGGTCAAGCGGGAAGTGCCAATCCCCGAAGAGCCGCTTGACGTGATCGTCGCCGTGGCCGGGCCAGACAAGCCACTGATCGTGCGCCGCAAGGAGCGCCGCTTTGGTATCTGGGTCAATATCGACGCGGTCGAAATCGACGCGGCCCCCAGCTTTTACGCTGTGGCCACGACCGGCCCGTTCGATCAGGTATTGTCGAATGTCGAGGATCTGCGGCACCGGGTATCCATCCCGCAGGCGATCCGCTCGGTCGGGGCACCCGCCACGGTAGGCGACGCGCAGGCCTTTACCGATGCCGTGATCCGCATCCGCAAGGGCAATGGCGCTTACAAGGTCGAGGAGGGCGCCGTGTCTCTGGATGAACAGACCCTGTTTCGCGCCTCCATCTCGATGCCGGCCAACCTGACCGAAGGGGTCTATGCCACGCGGATCTTCCTGACCCGCGGGGGCGAGGTGGTGGCGACGTACCAAACCAGTATCGACGTGCGCAAGGTCGGGCTGGAGCGGTGGCTGTTCAACATGTCGCGCGAGCAACCGCTGCTTTACGGCCTGATGTCGCTGGCCATCGCCATCGCCGCGGGCTGGGGCGCCTCTGCCGCGTTCCGGGTGCTGCGCCAGAACTGACCCGCGCGGCCAGCCCATGCAGCCAGTCCACCCGGTCAATCCACGCAGTCAGTCCAATGCGGCCAGAACAAGCGCCACGCCAAGCAGAACCGCCCATGTGCGCCACAGCGCGCCGGTGGCCCTTTCGATATCGTCTGCCCCGGTATCGCGGCAGCCCTTGGGATTGACGAAGGGATAGTCGCGCATCTCGCCCTCATAGGCGCGCGGCCCGGACAGCGCCACGCCAAGCCCCCGTGCCATGGCCGCCTCGGGCCAGCCGGCATTCGGCGAGCGGTGCTGCCCTGCCTCTGCGGTGATGGCCGCGCGCTGGCCCGTCACGCCAAGCACCAGCGCAAACAGGGCCGCCGTTGCGCGCGCCGGGATCAGGTTCAGCAGATCGTCAAACCGTGCAGCGGCCCATCCGAATGCCGCGTGCCGGGGGGTGCGGTAGCCGATCATGCTGTCGGCGGTGTTGGTCATCTTGTACAAAAGCAACCCCGGAAGCCCGGCCAGAATGTACCAGAACACCGGCGCAACCACGCCGTCGCTGAAATTCTCTGCCGCCGATTCGATGGCTGCGCGCGACACCGCCGCGCGATCCATTCCGGTGGTGTCACGCCCCACGATCATCGCCACCGCGCGCCGGCCCTCGGCCACGGACAGGCGCAGCCCGTCCGCCACCGCGCGGACATGATCTACCAGCGACCGTTGCGCCAGCAGGATCGCCACCACGATCACCTCGACCACCGGCCCCAAGCTGGTCAACAGGGCACCAAGCAGTACCGCACTCAGCCCAAGCGCCAGCATCGCCACAACGCCCTTGATGCGGCGGCCGGGGCCCCTGTTCAGCTGCGCGTCGGTCCAGCCGACCGCCCGCCCCATCAGCACCGCAGGATGCGCAAACCGATCCCAAAGCCATTTCGGCTCTCCCAGGGCAGCATCCAGAACCATGGCGATGGCCAGAACGCTCACAGGGCTTGCTCCAGTTGTGACCACCCGTCCGGGTCGGGCAGCCCCAGCCTTATCCAGTGGTCGGAATATGGAAAGATACGGCTCCAGATCTTGTGGGTTGCAAGGCGGGTCTGTAATTCCTGCGCGTTTTCAACCGCATAAAGCCGGAAAAGCGATGTCCCTCCCGTCAATGTCGCGCCGGTGCATGTCATCAGATCATCCAGCCGGGCGGCATCCCGACGCAACCTTGCGCGGGTGTCCTGCGCCCATTCGAAATCCTGCAACGCGGCCCGCCCGGTGATCAGCGCCGGTCCGGACACGGCCCAGGGGCCAAGCAGCTCTGCCAGTCGCGCGATCCTGTCCGGCGCACCGATGGCAAAACCAAGCCGCAAGCCCGCCAGCCCCCAGAACTTGCCAAAGCTCTTGAGATAAACCGTGCCGTTATCTCCCAGGCCGACGAGCGAGCGCGCGGGGTCCACATCGGCAAAGCTTTCGTCCACGATCGTCAGGCGAGCATCCAGATCGTGCGCGTCCCACCAATGCCCTGTCGGGTTGTTGGGATGCACCAGCACACGCGCATCGGGGGCCATGTTGCCGTCTGTTTCCACCTGCCAGCCATGCGCGGCAAAGGCGGCGGCATGTTCGTTATAGGTGGGTGCCGGGATATGCACGCGCCCCGGTTCCGCCAGGGCGGGCAGCCGGGCGATGATGCTGGATGCGCCGGGCGCAGGCAGAATCGTCAGATCATCTGGCACGGCCCAGAATTGCCGCGCGGCATCTGTCAGCTCGTCCACCGCGGCGCGGTCGGGCAGGGCGGTCCAGCAATCGGCGGGAAAGTCCGGAAGCCGGTAGGGAACGGGGTTTATCCCGGTCGACAGATCCAGCCATGCCGCGCGCGGCCCGCCATGGCGCGCGGCGGCGTCGTCGATCCCGCCCCCGTGATCGCGCGGCGTCTGCATGGCTGTCAGTCCTCGTCGCCCGGCAGGGGCGGATGGCGGGTGATGAAATGTCCTTTCACCCCTTGCGGCCACGTGCGGTAGGGCACCTGACCTGTCTCGCTTTGCGCGTGAAGCACAGCATAGTCGACAATGGCCTGCGCCGCGTCGTCATCAGGAGTGAAGCGCCCCAGCGTATAGGCCAGCTTGTCGTTACCCTGTACCGCCACGTTGCAGCCATGGGTGCAGCCCATCAGGCAGGATACGCGCCGCGTTCTGACACCGGCGTCGCTGGCGCGAGCCTCGATCCGCTCGGCCAGATCCTCGCCATGCGGGCGGCCATGTGTCTCGGCGCTCCAGTCGTCGCGTTTGCAGGTGTCGCAGATCGTGATCCAGCTTGTCATGACATTCGCCTTGTTCCCGTTTCGGCCCCGTTGAAGCGGAAACCGGGCCTGAAAACAATCCCCTTAACGACGCTTCGCGCCGTGCTGGCGAAGCGGGGTTGCTTGCGCCAAAGCGTTCCGCCTTTGACCTGAGACATCAGCGAAAGGCGGAACGCGTGCAACGATTGAGCAGAGTACTGCGTTTCTCGAAAATCTGTGATTCAGGTTTTTCGCGAAACGCTTTAGGTTCCGGCGGATCAATTGTGTTCAGGGTTCGGGGTTTTGCAAGGGTATGGCCGAGGTTTTGATCGTGGAAAGCAACGAGTCGTTGGGCCGGCTGTGGCTGAACCATCTGGTCCGGCACGGCATGGCCGTGCAACTTGTTGCGACGCAAGACAAGGCAGAGGCGGCGCTGCGGGCAAAGCGGTTCGACGTGATGATTCTCAATCTCGTGCTGCGCGGCAGCAGCGCCTTCATGATCGCGGATCTGGCGCATGAGATGAACCCGGCGACGCGGGTGATCTTTGTCACCAACACGTCCTTTTTCTCTGACGGGTCGATCTTTGCGCTGTGCCCCAACGCCTGCGCCCATCTTCAGGCCGATACCCCGCCCGAGGATCTTGTGGCCATGGTGGAACATTACGGGCGCGGGTCCGGCTGATCAGGCCGCGCGCGTGATTACCTCGGCGGTTTGTTCCAGCGTGCGATGCACGGGGCATTTATCGGCGATCTCCAACAGGCGGCGGCGCTGGTCGTCGCTCAGCTCGCCCCGCAAGCAGATCACGCGGGTAAAGCGATCGACCTTTTGCGCGCCCTGCGCGTCGGCATCCTGGGCGTGAACCTTGTCATGGCTGATATCGACCTGCACATGGTCCAGCGGCCAGCCCTTGCGCCGCGCATACATGCGTATCGTCATAGAGGTACAGGCCCCCAAGCCCGCCGAAAGAAAGCCATAGGGCGACAGGCCGCGCCCCGTCCCGCCATAGGCGGCGGGCTCGTCGGCCAGCAGGTGATGCCGAGAGCCCGCGTTCACATCCTGAAGAAAGCCGTCCGGGTCCGCCTCGCTGACGCGGAGGATGCCTTCGGGAATGCCCGGCGGCGGGGCCGGGCGGCGCAGATCGAGATAGCGGGTCGCCCAGGCGGCGATCACACTGGCGGCGTATTCCGCGTCATCAGGATCGGTCACAAGATGATCCGCCCCATCAAGCGTGACAAAGCTTTTGGGGTGTTTCGCGGCGGCGAAGATGCGGCTTGCATTGTCTATACCCACTTCGGCGTCGCGTGGCCCATGCATGACCAGAAGCGCCTTTTTCAGATCCCCGATTGCGGCACCAAGCGATTCGGAGCGGACATTTTCGACGAAATTCCGCCCCACGCGCACGGTGCGCCCGCCCAGCATCACCTCTGCGCTGCCCTCTTGCGCGATCCGGTCAAGCGCGCCGTCGAAGTTTTCGGTCACATGACCCGGCTCGTAGGGGGCTGCGATGGTGACCACCGCACGGGCGCTGTCGATCCCTGCGGCGGCCCCCAGCACCGCCGCGCCCCCAAGGCTGTGCCCGATCAACAGGGCGGGGGCCATGCCGCGCGCGTCAAGCGCTTGTGCCGCGCGTTCCAGATCCTCGATATTGCTGCGGAACGAGGTGTTCTCGAACTCTCCGTCGGAATGGCCCAATCCGGTGAAATCGAACCGCAGCACGGCAATACCCGCCCCGGCCAGCCGGGCTGCGATGCGTCGCGCGGCATGGATATCCTTGGAACAGGTAAAGCAATGCGCGAAGATCGCCGTGGCCAGATGTGGCCCCTCGGGCAGATCCAGCCGCGCTGCAAGATCGTGCCCTGCATGGCCTTTGAAAGTGAAGCGTGACGTGGGCATGGGGCGGGCTCCTTGCTGTCGTTTCGGACATCAAGGGTAGGGACGTCTGGCCCGCTCTGCCAGCCATTTGCTAGCAGCGTCACGGCAAGGTGACAGTCGTGACACGCGGCAATCCTGTAAATCCGTTGCTTGGGTGGCGTCTGCTGCCCGCCGGGATGTCGTACCTGATGTCGTTCGGGGCTTAGCCGCCCCGGATCGTGTCGATCATCAGTTGAACGTTGTCGGGATCGGCCTCTGGCGTGATGCCGTGGCCAAGGTTGAAGATATGCGGGCCATTGCGGAAACCCTCCACGACCTTGCGGGTTTCGCGGACCAGATCCTCGCCGCCGGTGACCATGTGCCGCGAGGCGAGGTTTCCCTGTACGCAGCCGTCCTTCTGGACATTGGCGGCAGCCCATTCGGGGGTCACGCTATCATCCACGGCAACGCAATCCGCGCCGGTCTTGGCGTGAAAGCCGATATAGCCGTCGCCCGCCTCGCGCGGGAAGGCGATGACAGGGGTGGTGGGATGCTTTTCCTTGAGTGCGCTGATGATGCGCTTGGCGGGGGCGACGGCGAAATCCTCGAAATCCTGCCCTTTGAGCGAGCCTGCCCAGCTGTCAAAGACCTTGACGACTTCGGCACCGGCGTCGATTTGCGCGGAAAGATACAGGATCGTCGCCTCTGTGATGCGGTCCATCAGTGCTTGGAACACCGGGCGGTTCTCGGATTTAAGCGCATGGGCCGGTCCTTGGTCTGGCGTGCCACGCCCCGCGATCATGTAGGTTGCTACCGTCCAGGGCGCGCCGGCAAAGCCGATCAGCGTGGTTTCGGGTGGCAACGCGCCGGACAGGTTGCGCACCGTCTGGTAGATGGGGTTCAGGGTTTCATGCACGTCGGCCGCCGGTCCCAGCTTGTCGAAATCCGCCTGGCTGGTGATGGTAGACAGGCGCGGCCCCTCGCCGGTGACGAACCACAGATCCGCACCAAGCGCCTGCGGCACCAGCAGGATATCGGCAAAGAGGATCGCCGCATCAAAGCCGTAGCGGCGGATGGGCTGAAGCGTGACCTCGGTCGCCAGTTCGGGGTTATAGCACAGCGACAGGAAATCGCCCGCCTCGGCACGTGTAGCCTTGTATTCTGGCAGATACCGGCCTGCTTGCCGCATCATCCAGATCGGCGGAACCGCCTGCGTTTCACCGGCCAGCGCCTTGAGGATGGTCTTGTCCTGAGCCATACATGCTTCTCCCTTTTGGGCAAGGTGGTCACCTTATGGCCCGCTCTTGTCAAGCCTTAGCTTGTCAGGAAAGGTTTACAGGGCTATTCGGGAAATATGACACATGATTTGCCCACCCCCGCCAAACCGCTCAAGATCGGGACGCGCGGCTCTCCTCTTGCGCTTGCGCAGGCCAACGAGACGCGCGACCGGCTTGCAGCTGCTTTCGACCTGCCGCACGAGGCGTTCCAGATCGTCGTGATCAAGACGACCGGGGACCGGATCATCGACCGCCCGCTGAAAGAGATCGGCGGCAAGGGCCTTTTCACCCGCGAGATCGAGGAGGCGATGCTGTCGGGCGAGATCGACATTGCGGTGCATTCGATGAAGGACATGCCGGTTTTGCAGCCCGGCGGGCTGACGCTGGATACCTACCTGCCACGTGAGGATGTGCGCGACGCCTTCGTGTCGCCCGGCCATGCGGGGCTTGCGGATCTGGCGGCGGGCACCAAGGTGGGCACGTCCTCGTTACGGCGGCGCGCGCAGGTGCTGGTGAAGTTCCCGCATCTGGAAGTGGTGGAATTTCGCGGCAACGTGCAGACCCGGCTGAAGAAGCTGGAAGACGGCGTCGCGGCCTGCACCTTTCTGGCGCAGGCCGGGCTGAACCGGCTGGACATGGCGCATGTGGCCCGTGGGCCCGTGGCACCCGAGGACATGTTGCCCGCCGTGGCGCAAGGCGCCATCGGGATCGAACGGCGCGAGGACGACATCCGCGTGGCTGCCCTGTTGGAGCCGCTGCACGATGTCGAGACCGGAAAGCGGCTGGCGGCGGAGCGGGCGTTTCTGGCCACGCTGGACGGATCCTGCGAGACGCCCATTGCGGCACTGGCCGAGCTTGAGGGCGGCACGCTGCGCCTGCGCGGAGAGATCCTGCGCCCGGATGGCAGTGAAGCCTTTTCCGACGAGGCCACGGCCCCGGTCGAGGATGGCGCAATGCTGGGCAAGCGCATGGCGCGCGACCTTCTGGCGCAGGCGGGGCCAGGGTTTTTTGACTGGATCACCTGAGCCAGACCACCATACGGCCTGATTGAAAACGCCCCGCGAGTGATCACGGGGCGTTTCCTTTTTCAAGGGGCGGCGCGCTGCGCCCTATTTGTGGTTCTTGTACTTCTTCGCCTCGACGCCGTTGCCGTAAAGAAGTGCGGCAATGCAGATGGCGATGGCGATCACGCTGTAGATCAGCGTGGGGCCATTGACGCCGCCGACGAAGATCACGCCGCTTACGCCATCCCAGGACGGGGTATCATACGGAAATCCCATGAGTATATCCTCCTACAGGGGTTATTGCGACGCCGGGGGCGACGCCATGATGCCTTCGGGATAGGCCTGTGCGGGTACCTTGACGGTGTCCAGACCCGCGATCTCAGCCGCTTCGGGTACGCGCAACATGCCCAGCATCTTGAGCACAAGAGAGCTGACATAGCCGGTGCTGAACCCGATCGCGACGAACACGCTGATGCCCACAAGCTGCCCGACGAAACTGACCGTCGGCGCATCGGCCCCAAGCAGTGCCGGATAGCCCGACGCGAAGATGCCCAGCATCAACATGCCGTAGATGCCCATCGTGCCATGCACGGTGACAGCACCCACCGCATCGTCGATGCCCATATTCTCCAGCATCGTGGCGGCGGGTTTGAGCATGATGCCTGCGCCGATCGCGATGATGAAAGTCAGCGACGGGAAGTAGATATCAAGACCCGAGGCCACCGAGATCAGACCGGCAAGCGCGCCCGACATCATCCAGAACGGATCGCGAGTGAAGAGCCATGCGCCGATGATGCCGCCCGAGACACCCATGAGGATGTTGAAGCTGAGCGCGCCAAGATTGGTGGGCGTGCCGTAGATCGTGGTGAAGTTCGCGCCCCAGGACCAAGCCTCGCCACCCACGACAAGACAGGCCATCAGGAAACCCCAGAAGCCCACGACGATAAGCATCAGCCCCGTTGCCGTGAAGGGCATGTTGTGCCCCGCAAGGTGGTTTGCCGTGCCGTCGGGATTGAATTTGCCGATGCGCGGGCCAAGGTTGATCAGCACACCAAGCGCGAAGAACGCCGCGACCGCGTGGACAAGCCCCGCCGCGCCGAAATCATGGACGCCCCAGTTTTGCACCAACCAGCCATCCGCGTGCCAGCCCCAGGCCGCGGCCAGCGTCCAGCTGAACCCGCCGAGGATGATGGCCAGGATGACGAAGCCGACCGTCTGGATACGCTCGATGACCGCGCCGGACATGATCGAGGCGGTTGTTGCGGCGAAAAGCGTGAAGGCACCCCAGAAAACACCGTCGATCTGGTCTTCGGTGTTGGGCCCCATATAGGCCGCCGATTCGCCCCAGGGCCAGGCGATGGCGTTGGCATAGGCTGCGCCGGAGATGCCGTTCGGCCCTTCGGACAGCGAAAACCCCGTTGGGAAACCCCAATAGACCCACCAACCAAAGAAGTAGAAGGCCGGGATGACGAACGCGATGGCGAGGATATTTTTCACGCCTGACGACAGCGCGTTCTTGGCGCGTGAGGCGCCCATTTCATAGGCTAGAAAGCCAGCGTGAATGATGATCATGAGAGGGATAGAGAGGTAGTAATACGTCTCGGCGAACATCGTGTTCGTCATGTTCCCCTTGGCTTCTATCGCGGCCACCTGGGCCGCGAGTTCCGCGAGTTGTTCTTCCATGTTTTCTTGACCTCCGTGTTGGCCGGTTCGCGCTGATCCCGCGCGTGACGATTCCGGCAATGGCCATAGTCAAGCGGCTCATCCGTGTTGCGCCAAGAATTTTTTTGGTCCACTTTCAGCGTTCGGTTCAATACTGGTACGTTTATTTTCGCGATTTGTGCGAATTTTGGTTCATGCTGTCGGAGGATAAAGTCACTCCAAATAATTGACATTAAATGTAAAATATATTCACTATCGTCTGTCTTGTTGTCGTTCGACGTTGCTGGCGATGCACGTCTTTTGTGGACCAAAATTTGTTTCCGCGAGGTTAACTTTTCTGCTCTTTACCGCAAAATTGCCAGACAGAGCGGGTTTCGCCCATTCTTTCGGCACGTGTCGGTCCTGGCCGAAGCGTTCCATTTTTACCCTGATACATCCATGAAAGGTGGAATGCGTGCAACGATTGAGCGGAGTACGGCCTTTCCCGAAAATCTGCGTGGCAGGTTTTTCGCGAAAGGCTTCAATGTTGACATAAGCGGTCCAGAGGACGTGTATCTGCGGGCCTGAGAGCGGCAAAAAGGCCCTTGACGGCACCATGGGCCTGTCATACCTAGCGCCACGGTTTGGCGGAGTAGCTCAGGTGGTTAGAGCAGCGGAATCATAATCCGCGTGTCGGGGGTTCAAGTCCCTCCTCCGCTACCAAAAGCACCCTAAAAACAATGGCTTAAATTTTCGGTTGACGCATTTTGCGCGTAGCGCACCTGTAGCGCAGTTTTCCGTCGCGCAGTTGTGCTTTTGAGCGTAGAATCAATGTGTTGAACACAGTTTTTGGCAAAATCGACGCAAACACAGCTTTCGGAAAGACATTCGTAAACCCAGCCCATGCCCAAGCTCAGCACCCAAACTGTGACACTGCTGGATGGCGATCTTCGCCTCTTCAAGCGTGATCGCAGCAGGGCTTGGCAGGCCACGTTCAAGATTGATGGACGCTGGGTGCGAGTCAGCACCAAATGCAGGCAGCTCGACGACGCGAAGAAGCGGGCACGTGAGCTGTATGTGGAATATCAAGTTCGTCAGAAGAACGGGTTGCCTGTGATCAGCAAGCGATTTGCGGATGTGGCGGCTGTCACCATTGCTCAGATGGATAAGCAGCTTGAGGCAGGGGCAGGCAAAAAGAGCTACCGCGATTACAAGATCGTGCTGGAACGGTATTTCATCCCCTACTTCGGGGATCGGTTCATCACCAGCATCACTTACGAAGACCTGCAGCAGTTCGGCAAGTGGCGTGAGCACAAGATGGGGCATGACCCGCGCGCTTCGACGCTGAACACCCATAATTCAGCGCTGAACAGAGTGTTCGATGAAGCTGTGGCGCGTGGGTACATGAACCGCACACATGTGCCTGTGCTGATCAACAAGGGCAGGGATAGCGAGCGGCGACCGGACTTTCGACGTGAAGAATATCGCAAGATGATTGCCACGTTGCCCAACTGGATCGACAAGGGGAGAGAGAGCAAGTCTCGCGACATGCGGCATCTGCTGCGCGACTATATCCTGATCTTGGCCAACACAGGCATACGGCACGGCACCGAGGCGCAGAACCTACGCTGGAAGCACATCCATTTGTTTCACGAAGACGGGCTGACCTATCTGGAAATGCATGTGAACGGCAAAACGGGTCCGCGTGATCTCATGTGCCGCATCGGTGTGATCAAAGCGTTTCGCGAAAAACCTGAATCACAGCTTTTCGTGAAACGCTTGATATCTGGACCCGCGAGGGCTGACTGTATCTCGCTGTACTCCTCGATCTGCATTCGCGGCGTGTCATCGGCTGGGCCATCAGCAACCGCATGAAACGTGATCTGGCGATCTGGGCGCTGAAGATGGCCACCGCCCTGCGATCCCCGCATCGGGACTGCATCTTCCACAGCGATCGTGGCAGCCAATACTGTTCGCACGACTATCAGAAGGTCCTGCGTCAGCACGGCTTCCAAGTATCGATGAGCGCCAAGGGCAATTGCTAAGATAACGCCGCTGTTGAGACCTTCTTCAAGACGAATCAAGGCTGAGCTGATCTGGCGAAGGTCTTGGCAGACGCGCAGAGACGCCAATCTTCGAATACATAAATGGCTTCTACGATCCACGTCGATGGCACTCAGCATTGGGCTGGAAAAGCCCGGTCGCATTCGAACGGAACGTGGCTTAAACGAGCACTTTGGAAGGCACGAATATGCGACAGGTCCAATATGCGTTGTCCCAGAGGCACCGAAAGAAGATCGAAGAGCCGTTCGGCTTGGCCAAAAACGTCGGTGGCATGGCACAGACCATGTATCGCGGCGTTGAACGCGTCCGATCCCGGTTCATCCTGACGATAGCCGCCAACAATCTCGCAAGACTACCGCGGTTGCTGACCGCGTGAGGCGGAAGAACAGCATCCAGCGCAAGTATCGGACACGCTGGCAGGCATGACGATCAGACGATCCGCTCCCGACGGGAAGGAAGCCGTTCAGGCTGGATGAAAGTTCAGTGGCAGGGCTCCGCGCCCGGCGCGCTTGCCCAAACCGAAACCGAAGAATATGAAAACCAGACCCGCAAACTGTCGTTATCAATGACGGAGCCTCGGGGGGGCAGGTCAGGCATGTCTCATCATCTGACCCTGGTGGAGGACAAAACCGTGTCAGGCGCGCCCTGATTGGCTGGACAGCGTAAGAGAGCTGACACCCATCTTGTTTAACGCGGCTTCCCATTTCTGGGCGTCCGGGGTTTCGAAAACCAGTCTGTAATCCGCGTCCACCGTCAGCCATGCGTTTTGTGAAAGCTCCTGTTCAAGCTGGCCCGGCCCCCACCCGGCATAGCCAAGCGCGACGATATTGTGCTGTGGTCCGCGCCCCCCGGCGAGATCCTCCAGAATGTCGAGCGTGGCGGTCATGGCGAAATCCTCGTTCACCTTCAGTGTCGAAATCGCGGAATGATAGCCGTGATCGTGCAGCACAAAACCGCGCCCATGTTCTACTGGACCGCCGAAATGTACCGGCAGGTCGCGCGCCTCGGGCTCGCGGGGGATGTCGAGCTGTGCATAAAGGTCGGTCAGACGCAGGTCTTCTGCGGGCTTGTTCACGATCAGACCCATCGCCCCGTCATCCGAATGCGCGCACATGAAAACAAGGGTCTGGGCAAATCTTGTATCGCCCATCGCCGGCATCGCGATCAGCAGTTTTCCGTTCAGGTCGATCTGGCTCAAACTGTCAGGCTCCTTTTGACGCGTGGGTTGATGATGGCCATGGCAATGACGGGGTGCAAGCGGTCTGGCGCGGTTCCGGTCGTATTTCTCGCTTGAATGTGAGTTGGCATTTGCGTCACTCTTCGTCATGTGGGGGTAATGAAACACATTTTGAACCTGTTGCTTGCCGCTTGCCTTGCGGGGGGCGCGGCCCCGGTCGCGGCGCAAAGCGCCTCGGATTATGTTCAGGCAGAAATCCTGCCGGGATGGCGTGCGGCGGATGGGAGCCATGTCGCCGGTCTGCGTCTGACGCTCAAGGACGGGTGGAAAACATATTGGCGCGCGCCCGGCGACGCTGGCATCCCCCCGCACTTCGATTGGCGCGGGTCGCGCAACCTTTCATCGGTGCAGGTCGAATGGCCGACACCCAGCCAGATCAGGCAGGGCGGGCTGACGACCATCGGCTATGATCGCACCGTGACCTTGCCGTTACGTATTCAGCCGCGCCGGACAGGGACGGATATCCGGCTGACCGGCACGATCGACATGGGCGTTTGCAAGGATGTTTGCGTGCCTGTGAACCTGTCTGTTGCGCAGGATCTGGGCACTGATGGCAGCGGGCCTGATCCTGTCATTGTGGCGGCACTGGCCGAACGGCCTTATTCCGCGGCAGAAGCCGGGGTTGGCCCGGTGACCTGCCGTCTTTCCCCGATCGAGGACGGTCTGAGCCTGCGCGCCGTGATCGACATGCCCAGTCTTGGCGCGGGGGAACTGGCCATTTTCGAGACGGGCGATCCGAATATCTGGGTCGCGCCGTCGAAAACCCGCCGGGAAGGGGAGCGGCTGGTGGCGGAAACCACGCTGCATCACGTGGCAGGGGGCTCTTTTGCCGTGCAGAGGTCTGATCTGCGGATCACTGTTCTGGGGCCGGGTAGCGCGGTGGATATCCACGGCTGTCAGGCTGGCTGACGCCTGCGCAGCCGAACGATCCAGGCCAGCATGTAAATCACCAGTGGCACCAGTGCCGCGCCCATGGCGAACAGCCCGAACGCGACCGGCATCGCCGGTGCCTCTGCCAGTGCCGGAATGGCCCGTGTCATGATCCCCGGCAGCCCGCCTGTCAGGGCCGCCGCGCCAAGTGTTGCCGCAAGCCAGGCAAGGATCATTCCCAAACTCGCCAGCATTGTCAGCCGCACGTCCCGGCCACGAAAGCGCAGCCCGTGGCGCAACGCCGCCCTTAGCCGTGCGATGTCATGCTGCATGGCAATGATGGCGGGAACCAGTAGCAAGACAAGCAACATGCCAAAGCCAAGCCCGTAGACCAGCGTGATCACCGTGGGCTTGATGAATTGCGCCTGCGTGGATTGCTCGAACAAAAGCGGCGTCAGGCCCATGACCGTGGTGAGCGTTGTCAGCATCACGGGTCGCAAACGATCCGCCGCGCCGTCGATGATCGCGGGCATGATGCCGCGTTCGCGGGCGTGTTCGTCGATCGTTGTCACCAGCACGATGGAATCGTTGATGATGATCCCGGTCATGCCCAATAGCCCCACCACCGTGAACATCGACAGCGGCACATCCCAATGCGCATGGCCGTAGATCGTGCCGACAAGGCCGAAAGGAATGATCGCCATGACAACGGCGGGCCGCGTCCAGCTGGCAAAGACCCATGCCAGCACAAGGTAGATACCCAGCAGGGTCAGGATCAGCCCGGTCCGCGCATCGTTCAGGAAATCGCCCTCTTGCTCGGCCAGCCCGCTCAGCTGCCACTCCACCTGATGGCGGCTGGCGATTTCGGGCAGGATGTCATCCCGCAGCGTCTCGTTTATTTCGGTGGCGCGTGCCGGGTTGTCTTCGGATATGTCGCCGGTCACGCTGACATGGCGGATGCCGTTTTCGCGGCGGATCGTGGAAAAGCCGGTGCGCTGTTGGACCGACACGATATCGGCCAGCGGCACATAGCCCCCCGCCGGGGTGCGGATCTGCATACGTTCAAGGAAATCCGCGGTCAGTTCGGCCTCTGGCAGTTCCACGCGGATTTCGGCGCTGCGGGGGCCATAGGGATAGCTCGCTGCCTCGATCCCGTTAAGCCGCGCCCGCAGCGTCCGGCCAAGATCGTCGATGGTGAAGCCAAGCGCCTTGCCCTGGGGCGTCAGATCAAGGATCAGCTCTTCCTTGTCGTAGGACAGATTATCCTGCACGCCCGACGCCTCGGGAAAGCGCGAGACAGCCGTTTTCAGATCCTCTGCGGCGGCCTTGAGCGTTTCAGCATTGGCACCGAAGAATTCGACATCCAGCGCATCGCCTCCCGGACCGGAGCGCCAGCCGCGAAAGCTGACTTCTTCGGCCAACGGGTGGCGGTTCACCTTGTCTTGCAGATCGGCCACGAAGGCAAAGCTGGAATAGGGGCGCAGGTCGGCGTCGATCAATTCGATGGAAATGCCGCCTAACTGGTCGGGATCCTTGGTATCAGCCCCGGTCAGCCCGCGCCCGGCATTGCCGCCGATCTCTGCAATCACGAAATCCAGTGGATTGCGCCCGTGCTCGGCCTCGTATTCGCGGCCCAGTTCTTCTGTCGCGCGCTGCATCTCGGCCATCATTTCCAGCGTGTCCTCGCGGGTCGCGCCGGGTGCCATGCTGAAATTGCCGGTCACGCTGCCCTGCTCGGGCGCGTTGAAAAAGCGCCATTGCACATCGCCACGGATGAAAAGTGCCACCTGACTGGCCAAAAGCACGACCATCACGGCTACCACGACATAGCGCCCGCGCAGGACCAGCCCCATCAAGGGGCGGAACAGCCGTTCGCGCATCCATGTAAAGCCGCGATTGACCGTGCGCGAGGGCCAGTCATACCAGTGATCGCGCCCACCATGGGCAAGCGCGTGAGACATGTGATGCGGCAGGATCAGAAAGCATTCCACAAGCGAGGCGGTCAGCACGACAATCACGGTAAAGGGAATGTCGATGATCAGATCGCCAAAGCGCCCGCCGATCGCAACCAGCCCGAAAAACGCAATCAGCGTGGTCAGGGTCGCGGAAAACACTGGCAGGGCCATGCGTTGCGCTGCGCGCTCGGCGGCCTGCACCGGCGTTTCGCCATATTTTCGCACCCGCGCATCGGCATGTTCACCCACCACGATGCCAAGGGTGATGATCAGCGCGAAAAGCGAGATCATGTTGATCGTGATGCCCGCCGCGTACATCAGTGCGACCGCCGCGCACATCGCCACCGGAATGCCCGCCGCCACCCAAAAGGCCGTACGTGCGTTCAGAAACAGAAACAGCAGCCCCACCACCAGCGCCAGACCGGTCAGTGCGTTGTCCAGCAACATATCCAACCGCCCGGAAATCGCCTCGGACCGGGTGCGGATCAGCTTGATTTCCGTGCCCTCGGGCAGGGTGATTTCCATCTGCGCGGCAACCTCTTCGACCTGCCGCTGGATGCCGATGGCATCGCCGCGCGCGGAGCGGTCGACGCGGATCTGGATGGCCGGATCATCGCCTACGAAATAGCTGCGGTTGCGGTCGATCCCCTCGATCCGCACATCCGCCACGTCGGCAACGGTCAGGTTGGTGCCATCGCGGTTTGATCGCAGTACCAGTGCGCCGATCTGATCCGCGGCGCGGTTTTCGGCGCCCACGCGCACGCGCGTGGCCCCGCCGGTGATATCGCCCGCCGGGTCGGCATCGGCCTCGGCCCGGATGACGCTGGCGATTTCCGTCAGGGTGATATCGTGGGCGATCAGGTTGGTGCCGGACACCTCGACAACCGTGTGCGGGGCCGCCACGCCGCGCACCGTGGTCCGGGTCACGCCAGCATCGTAAAGCCGCACCACCAGTTCGTCGGCGAATTGCCCCAGTTGTTCGACCGCGACGGGGCCGGTGATGACGATATCCGTCACCCGGTCACGCCACGCGCCGCGTGTCACGGTGGGTTCCTCGGCCTCGTCGGGCAGCTCGGTGATCGTGTCGATGGCGGCCTGTACCTCGTCGGCGGCGCGGCCCATGTCCCAGTCCGGCTCGAAGTCCAGCGTGATCGTCGCGCGGTCCTCGCGGCTGCTGGCGGAGCTTTCGGTCACGCCCTCGACAGCAAGCAAGGCAGGCTCCAACACCTGTACGATGGCGCTGTCCACATCCTCGGCGCTGGCCCCGTCCCAGAACACGCCGACGGTCACGTTGTCGATGATCACATCGGGAAAGAACTGCGCCTGCATACGTGGCGCAGCGGCCAGACCCAGCACGACAAGCACCACCAATAGCAGGTTGGCCGCTGTCGGGTGGCGGGTGAAATAGGACAGCACCCCGCTGGCCCGGACAGGCAGATCGCGCACCATGCCCTAGCCGCCCATCCGGCGTTCCAGCCGCTCGACGGTGCTGGCGGGCACGCGCGGCTGCGACAGTTCAGCCAGAAGGCGGGTGCGCATGGCATCGGGCATGTCGCTTGTCTGCACAAACCCGCGCAGCCGCGCGCGGCGTTCCTCGCTCAGCTCGATCAGGTCGGCGGCGGCTTCTTGTTCGGCGGCTTCGGCGCGCAGCGGGCGCACCTTGATGCCGGGGCCAAGAAGCGGGCTGCGTTCGGCCACGATTTCCGCCCCGTCAAGCCCGTCGCCGCGCACAAGAATGTCATCGCCCTGATGCCGCAACAGCGTCACTTGCAGTACGCGTAAACGGTCTTCGCCCGATAAGGCCAGCACCGTACCGTCGGCACCAAGCGCGGTAGCTGGCAGGCGCGCCACGTTTTCGACCGCGGGTTCCGTCACCTCGACAGTAACAAAATCGCCGGGCTTGAAGCCGTCCGGCTCGTCCATCCGCGCAAAGATCAATCGGCCGGTTTCACCCTCTGCGACAGAGGCACTGTCACGTGTGATATGTCCTGTGGTTTCTATATTTTCGCCATAGGCCTCAAGCCGGATGCGCACCGGCGCGCGCGTCAATTCGCCATTCTCGTCCAAAAGGCGTGCATATTGCCCTGTCGAGATTCGGAACGCCACGTCAAGCGCGCGAGGATCGACAAGATCCGCCATTTTCTCGTTTGCCGACACAAACCGCCCCCGCACCACTGCGACATCACGCAACGTGCCGCTGAACTCGGCGGTGATTTCGGTGTCGTCCAGCCGCTTTTCGGCCTCTGCATAAGCGGTGCGCGCACGCGCAAGCTGGGTCTGTGCCTGTGCCACGCGGGCATCCGCCGCCGCCTCGGCCTGTCGGCGCGAGACAACGGCCTGATTGGCCTGCGCGGCGGCCAGTTCGGCGGTTTCGACCGCTGCCGAAGTGCCGACGCCACGCTCCTGAAGGTTAAGCTGGCGTTGAAAGGCGCGCTGTTGCAGCTCTGCCTGTATCTGTGCGGCCTCAAGATCCTGCTTCGCCAGATCCATCGCGCGGCGGGCCTCGCGCACCTCGTCGCGGGCGTCGGTCAGGTCGCTTTCGGCGCGTTCCAGCGTGAATTGCGCCTCTGCCGGGTCGATCCGCGCCAGAAGCTGGCCCCGGCGCACCCGCCCGCCATCCTCGAAATCCTGCGCCAGATCTATGATCGTGCCACCCGTGCGGGCGCGAATTTCCAGTGTGCGGCGGCTATCGACGCTGCCATAGGCGGTCAGGATTGGTGTCTGCGTCGCCAGACGCGCCTCGACAAGATTGACGGAAAACACCCGCTCGCGGCGCTGTGGGACAGAGGGTTCGTCGGTCATGCGGGCCTGCACGGCGGAATAGACAAGCTGCCCGGCATACACCATCAACCCCAGTGTCAGAGACACCAGGAAAAGACCTGTCAGACTAAGACGCAGAAACCGCATCCGTAAACCTTTTCAACATGTCGGCCCTACACGGCCTTTCCACAGGAAAGATAAGCGCAATCCCGGCCTTTGCGAGGGTTGAACGCGGGCGGCGCCTATTTCCGTCGCCGATGTTCATCCAGGCGCGGCAGAATTTCCACAAAGTTGCAGGGGCGATGCCGGTAATCGAGCTGCCATTTCAGGATCTCGTCCCAGGCATCCTTGCAGGCGCCGGGGCTGCCGGGAAGGGCGAAAAGATAGGTGCCCCCCGCCACGCCGCCTGTGGCGCGCGATTGCACCGCGCTGGTGCCGATCTTTTGCATAGACACCATGGTGAACACGGTGCCGAAGGCGTCGATTTCCTTTTCATAGACATCGCGATGCGCCTCGACGGTTACGTCCCGTCCTGTCAGCCCGGTACCCCCGGTCGAGATCACCACGTCAACCTTGTCATGGGCGATCCATTCGCGCAGCTGATCCGCGATCTGATCCCGTTCGTCGCGCACGATCATGCGGTCGGCGATGGTGTGGCCCGCTTCCTCGATCCGGGCGACCAGCACATCGCCCGACCGATCCTGATTGCTGTCACGCGTGTCGCTGACGGTCAGCAACGCGATCCGCACGGGGATGAATTCCTTGGTTTCGTCGATCCGGGTCATGCGCAGGGACCACCTTATTGAATGGGAGTGATATCGAACCAGTTGGGTCTCGGGCCAAGATTTGCAATCCGCGCGCGGCCGATCCGGCCGGTGACGCCCCAGCTGTCGTGGATATGGCCACAGACGGCGAGTTTTGGTTGTATGCGGGTGATGGCATCGCGGATGGCGGTTGAGCCGACGGACAGCCCGTCCGATGTTTCGTCGGCAATCCCCTTGGGCGGGGAATGCAGCACAAGGATATCCGCCGCGCCGCAGGTTTTCAGCATCGCGTCGGCCTCGGCTTCGGTCAGGTCGCAGGACCAGTCGCCGAAAGGCGTGGTTGGCACGCCGTAGCCCAAACCGAAACAGCGCATCCCCGCTACTGTCGCCGCCTCGCCATGCAGGACGGTCATGTTATCGCGGGCCGCCGCGCGCAACTCGTCCGCGCTTTCGGCATTGCCGGGCACAAGCACCATCGGCGCGGTGATACCGGCCAGCATCTCCATCGCCTCGGGCAGCCCCTTGCGGTGATTGCAGAAATCCCCCGCGCCAAGCACAAGATCGGCTGTTGCCGCAGCCGCGACCAGATCGGTGGCACGGTTGCGGGCCATGTGAAGATCCGAGAATGCGAGTATGTTCATGTCTGTTCTTCCAATCTGGCCTGAAGCTCCAGCAGGTCGGTCCATGTTTCCCGCTTGGCGGCGGGATTGCGCAACAGATAGGCCGGGTGCAGCATCGGCAGGCAGGGTTTGCCATAAGCCTCGCCCCATGTGCCGCGCAGCCGGGTGATGCCCTGTCGGCCAAGGCCCGCCTCGCAACTGATATTGCCCATCAAAACCACGATCTCGGGATCCGCAAGATCCACATGCCGCTGCACGAAGGGCCGCATCATGGCGATTTCCTCTGCGTTCGGGGTGCGGTTTTGTGGCGGACGCCACGGCAGGACATTGGTGATGTAGACAGCCTGCGCGACATCGCTTGCGTGCCGGTCCATCCCGATGGCCGCCAGCATCCGGTCCAGAAGCTGTCCCGCAGCCCCGACAAAGGGCTTTGCCTGCATGTCTTCCTCGCGTCCCGGGGCTTCTCCGATGATCATCAGCCGCGCGTCGGGTTGCCCGTCTGCAAAGACAAGGTTGCGCGCCCCGCGCTTGAGTGCGCAGTGATCATATCGGGCCAGCGCCTCTTTCAGCGCGTCCAGCGTCTTCGCCGCAGAGGCCGCGGCGCGTGCCTCTCCCACGGGATCGACCTGATCCGCCACGGCCGGCGATGCCGGGCGCGCCGGTGCTGCGGCGCTGACCGGCTGCGCCAGCGTCTTTGGGGCTTCGAACCGGTTGACGGGCACATCCCCGATCGCCTCGGTCGCGCCAAGGTCGATCTGCCAATGCAACATGGCAAGCGCGCTGTGGGGGTCGAGTTCCGAATCCATAGCGGTAACCTACCCCGCCGCCGCGACAGGGGAAAGAAGGCGAAACAGAGCGTTCCGTCGCATCCGGCGGGGTCGCGTCTTGCTCCTGCGCCTTGTGGTTCCTATAAGCGGGCAACACGGGAAAGCGAGGCACGCCCGATGGTCTTTGATCATGCACATCTCCTGGGGATCGAGCCGCTCTCGCAGGGCGATATCACGACGATTCTGGATCTGGCCGATCAATATGCCGATCTCAACCGGCGCGACGTGAAGCATTCCGATGCATTGGCGGGTCTGACGCAGATCAACATGTTCTTCGAAAACTCTACCCGCACGCAAGCCAGCTTCGAACTGGCGGGCAAGCGTCTGGGCGCGGATGTGATGAACATGGCGATGCAGGCCAGTTCCATCAAGAAGGGCGAAACGCTGATCGACACGGCGATGACGCTGAATGCGATGCATCCCGACCTTCTGGTGGTGCGGCACCCGCAATCGGGTGCGGTGGACCTGCTGGCGCAAAAGGTGAACTGCGCCGTACTGAACGCCGGTGACGGGCGGCATGAACATCCCACGCAGGCGCTGCTCGACGCGCTGACGATACGGCGTGCCAAGGGGCGGCTGCACCGGCTCAATATCGCGATCTGCGGGGATATCGCGCATTCGCGTGTGGCGCGGTCCAACATCATCCTGCTGGGCAAGATGGAAAACCGCATTCGCCTTGTCGGCCCGCCCACCCTGATGCCTTCGGGGATCGATGCGTTCGGGGTAGAGGTTTACGACAACATGGAAGAAGGGCTGCGCGATGTGGATGTGGTCATGATGCTGCGGCTTCAGCGAGAGCGCATGGATGGCGGGTTCATCCCCAGTGAACGGGAATATTATTTCCGCTACGGGCTGGATGCCGAAAAGCTGAGCTTTGCCAGCCCCGAGGCAATCGTGATGCATCCCGGCCCGATGAATCGCGGCGTGGAGATCGACGGCGAGATCGCCGATGATATCAACCGCTCTGTCATTCAGGAACAGGTGGAAATGGGCGTGGCAGTGCGCATGGCGGCAATGGACCTGTTGGCGCGCAACCTGCGCGCAAGGGCGGCAGGCAACGGCGAGGTGATGGCATGAGCGACCGGATCGAGATCACGCCGACAGAGGCGGGCGTTGTCCGTGTCTTTGACGTGGACCTTGACGCTGAAGAGGCCAAGGCCTTCAACCGGCGCAACGGCAGTTGGCCTCTCAAGGATGCGCTGGGCGCAGAGCTGCTGGATCCCGAATACGTGGACCTCTTTCAGATCGAGGATCTGGAGGGCGTGGGGCTTGTCGGATATCTTCAGGATGGCATGGGCGTGGCGGCGGCGGAGCTGGCGGATCATCGCGCCGCGCTTGACCGTCTGACAGGCACGGTCCTGGTGCTTGGCTCCCGCGCCTTCGGCGGTACGGCACAGGCGTTGGACACCCGCGCGCCGCTGCATCTTGTGGCGACCTTCAACGAGGAAAAGGCCCCGCTCAGCTTTGATCCGCTGCCCGATGAAAGCGCGCGCCTCGACAACAAGCCGCAAAAAGCCCCGCCTTCTGATGCCGCCATGTCGGGGCGTGTGGCAACGATCGCGCTTTTGGTGCTTTTCGCGCTGACGGGCCTTGTTATCTGGGTGGCGTCATGAGCGAAATGTCGATGACGCCGACGACACCGCTGGCCGATGGTGAAAAGGTGGTCCACAGTTTTACCGCCGATCGTGGCACGTATTGGCGCGATCACGCATGGCTGGCGGCGGCCGCAATGGCGCTTGGCATGGGCATTCTGTGGGCGATTGGCAACCCGCATGTCTGGACCGGGGCCGTGGGTGGGCTGGCCGCCGTGACGGTCCGTGCCACCTATGTTGCCTCGGACGAATTGCAGGCGCGTTGGGATTTGACGGATCGTCGCCTTTTGGGACCGGGCCAGCGCGCGGTGCCCCTGTCCGAGATCGCCCGCGTCCGCACGCTGGGATCCGCGGTGCAGGTCGTGACGCGCGGCGGCGACAAGCACCTGATGAAATACCAGGCTGACAAGGACGCGACGGCGACGCGGATCAAATCCGCCATCGGACGGGATGTGTCATGACCAGAACCTTGTTGCACGACGCGCGGCTCATCGACCCTGAACAGGGCACCGACACGCGCGGCTGGCTGTTGATCGAAAACGGCCACATCGTGGCCACCGGCAGCGACGCCGCCACGCCAGAGGCGGAGGAGCGGGTCGATTGTGCGGGCAAATGCCTTGCCCCCGGCATCGTCGATCTGGGTGTGAAGGTTTGCGAGCCGGGCGAGCGGCACAAGGAAAGCTATCGGTCCGCCGGGCGCGCTGCGGCGGCGGGTGGTGTGACCACGATGATCACCAGGCCCGACACGCTACCCGCCATCGACAGCCCCGAGGCGCTGGAATTCGTCTCGCGCCGCGCCAACGAGGCCGCGGATATCAACGTATTGCCCATGGCTGCGCTGACCAAGGGCCGCGAGGGACGCGAGATGACCGAAATCGGTTTTCTGATGGATGCTGGTGCGGTTGCCTTTACCGATTGCGACCACGTGGTGCGCGATACCAAGGTGCTGGCGCGCGCGCTGACCTACGCGCGCGGGCTTGGCGCGCTGGTGATCGGCCATGTGCAGGAACCGACCCTGAGCGCTGGCGCTACGGCGACCTCGGGCAAGTTTGCGTCGCTGTACGGGCTGCCTGCCGTGTCCCCCATGGCCGAACGCATGGGGATCGACCGCGATATCGCGCTGATCGAGATGACCGGCGTACGTTATCATGTCGATCAGATCACCACCGCCCGCGCCTTGCCCGCCCTGCGCCGCGCGCGGGCAAACGGGCTGGATATTACCGCTGGCACGTCGATCCATCACCTCACCCTGAACGACCTGGATGTCGCGGGCTACCGCACCTTCTTCAAGGTCAAGCCGCCCCTGCGCTCCGAAGACGACCGCATGGCCGTGGTCGAGGCCGTGCGCGACGGGCTGATCGACACGATCAGTTCCATGCACACCCCACAGGACGAGGAATCGAAGCGCCTGCCTTTCGAGGAGGCCGCAAGCGGCGCGGTGGGGCTTGAAACGCTGCTTCCGGCGGCGCTGCGCCTTTATCAATCCGGCGATCTGACGCTGGCTGCGCTTTTTCGTGCGTTGTCGCTCAATCCCGCAAAGCGGCTTGGCTTGCCGTGCGGGCGGCTGGCGGTTGGCGCACCGGCGGATCTTGTGCTTTTCGATCCTGACAAGCCCTTTGTCCTCGACCGCTGGACGCTGCGGTCCAAGTCCAAGAATACACCGTTTGACGGCCAGCGGATGCAGGGTAAGGTCATCACCACCTATGTTGCCGGGTGCCCGGTGTTCGAGAGTCCAAATGCCTGAAATCCAAGCATCATACGCGTTGCTCGCGTTCTGGGGGATCGTCGGCTACCTGCTCGGGTCCATCCCGTTCGGCATGATCGTTGCACGGACGCTTGGGTTGGGAAATCTGCGCGAGATCGGCTCGGGCAATATCGGCGCAACCAATGTGCTGCGCACCGGCAACAAGCTGGCGGCGGCGGTTACGCTGTTGCTTGACGGTGCCAAGGGCGTGGTTGCGGTGCTGTTGGCGCGCGCGGCCATCGGCGAGGATGCCGCGCAACTGGCCGGGCTTATGGCCTTCATCGGCCATTGCTTTCCCATCTGGCTCAGCTTTCGGGGCGGCAAGGGTGTCGCCACCTTTCTTGGGGTCTTGCTGGGGCTGGCCTGGCCGGTTGGGCTGGCCTGTTGCCTGACATGGGTCTTGTCCGCGGCGGCGACGCGGATTTCGTCCATGGCGGCGATCTATGCGGCGGCGCTCTCCACGATCTGGATCGTCTTCCTGGGATATTCCGAGATGTTCGTTCTGGGCGTGGTCCTGACGATGTTGGTCTTTTTTCGTCACGCGGCCAACATACGCCGCCTGCGTAGCGGTACGGAACCAAGGATCGGCCAATCCTGAACAGCGGTTTTCTGACCGCTTTCAAAATCCTGCGGCGTGGATGCCTGCCGGAACCAACTGCGCCTTGAAGCGTTTCGCGAAAAACCTGCCGCGGAGATTTGCGCGAAACGCTTTATGTGGCCCGAAGGCAACATGGATATTCACATCAATAGCTGTACTCGGCATAAATCGGGCCCAGGTCGCCGTTCCAGTCAGTGCGATACCGCTCCAGCAACTCATCTGCGGGCACCATGCCGCTATCGACGCTTTCGCGCAGCGCATTCAGAAAATGCGTCTCGTCCGGCACCATGCCGCCCGCGCCGGGGCGCGCGCGCGCCTTCAGCCCTGCCTCTGACAGGTCCAGCACCTGGCGGGCAAGATTCGCCATGTCGATGCCGTTCACCTGCGCCTGAAGCGCATCCTTGCTGGCGGCGACGCGCAGCGCCTCGCGCGTGTCCGCATCCCAGTCCTTGACCAGATCCCAAGCGGCATCCAGCGCGCCCTGATCGTACATCAGCCCCACCCAGAAGGCGGGCAGCGCGCACAGCCTGCGCCACGGGCCACCATCGGCGCCGCGCATTTCCATGAATTTCTTGATCCGCGCCTCGGGGAAGATCGTGGTCAGGTGATCGGCCCAATCCGACAGCGTCGGCGTCTCGCCCGGCAAGGCGGGCAGTTCGCCCTTGAGGAAATCGCGGAACGACTGGCCGAGCGCATCGATGTAAACGCCGTCGCGATACACGAAATACATCGGCACATCGAGCGCGTAGTCCGCCCATGCGTCGAACCCGAACCCGTCCTCGAAGACGAACGGCAACATGCCCGTGCGGTCGGCATCCAGATCGCGCCACACGCGGGCGCGCCAGGATTTGTGGCCATTGGGCTTGCCCTCGAAAAACGGTGAATTGGCGAACAGCGCCGTGGCCACGGGTTGCAGCGCCAGCGCCACACGGAGCTTTTGCACCATGTCCGCCTCTGACCCGAAATCAAGATTCACCTGCACCGTGCAGGTGCGGTACATCATCGTCTTGCCCATGGTCCCGACGCGGTCCATGTAATCGGTCATCAGCTTGTAACGCCCCTTGGGCATGACAGGCATCTCGTCATGCATCCATTCCGGCGCGGCCCCCAGACCGATGAAGCCCACGCCGACCTTGTCGGCGATGTCCTTGACGTCGCGCAGGTGGTCGTTGACCTCGTCGCAGGTCTCGTGGATCGTCTCCAGCGGCGCGCCCGACAGCTCCAGTTGCCCACCCGGCTCAAGGCTGACATTGGCACCATCCTTGGTCAGCCCGATCAGTTTGCCGCCTTCCTCCAGCGGGGCCCAGCCATGCAGGTCGCGCAGTCCTTCGAGCATGGCCAGAACGCTGCGCTTGCCCTCGTAGGGGATGGGTTTGTGATCGTCCTTGCAATACCCGAACTTCTCGTGCTCGGTGCCGATGCGCCACGCCTCTTTCGGCTTGCAACCGGCTTCCAGGTATTCGGCCAGCTGGGCCTTGTGCTCGATCGGGCCGCCGCCTGACTGTGGGATGGACATGGGGCCTCTCCTGCTGTGCCGCACTCAGATTTGGGGCCAGAAGTGGCGTCAATCCTTCTAGGTGTCAATGCAGCCTGTTCGGTATGTTTTCCCAAACCGTTACCGGGCGTCCGCCATGGCGCTGCATCGCCGACAAAAGCCTGCCGGTGCGCAGACCCGGCAGCGTGGCGAACACATCGAAAAGCTGGTCCGCGCCCTCGGCTGTCAGCGGGATGGTCACCGCCGACTGTCCGGCTTGATACAAGATCCAATGCGCGGGCTTGCCTGACGGGTCCAGATGCAGGGCGGTCATTTCGCTGAGGCTGACAACCCCGCCGGTGAGCGGGCCGAAATAGGCGATGCGGCCCTCGTCCACCTGCACCACGCCCGGACCGCCCGCGCCGGTGCGGAACCGTGCCCGCTGCACGCCGATCACGACCAACGCGCCGCCGCCAAGACCCAGTACGGCCCCGACCCAGGCCAGAATGCCGCCGGGGCCAAGCATCCACCAAAACGCAAGAGCGATACAGCCCGCGCCGATCAATACTTCGCGCCACTGGTGTAGCGCCTGCGCGGCTGCGGGGCGCACAAAGCTCATGCCCAGTCCCCCAAGTGCCGTTGCCAAAGGGTCATCGCAGCCACGGCTGCGGTATCGGCGCGCAGGATGCGCGGGCCAAGGCTGACGGCATGGGCAAAGGGCAAGGCGGCCAGACGGTCGCGCTCTGCCTGCGAAAACCCGCCTTCGGGACCGATCAGGATGGCCCAGGGCGCGCCCCGAACGAGACCGCCCGAGAGGGCGGAAGAGTGGCCTGCCAGCGCCTCGTCGCAAAACATCAATTGCCGCTCTTGCGGCCAGTCGGCCAGCAGCCGCGACAGGGCGTGCAGCCCCGTCACCTCGGGCACGAAAGTGCCGCCGCATTGCTCGGCGGCCTCCACGGCATGGGCTTGCAGGCGGTCTTGACGGATGCGTTCGGCATTGGTGAACTCGGTCTGCACCGGCACGATGCGCGCGGCCCCCATCTCGGCGGCCTTTTCAACGATGAAATCCGTGCGCGCCTTCTTGATCGGCGCGAACAGCAACCACAGGTCCGGTGGGTCGTTCTGTGGCGCTGTCCGCTCCTCGGCCTTGATCAGGCCGCCTCGCTTCCCCGCTTCCATGACGCGGGCCCGCCACTCGCCGTCCTGACCGTTGAACACCAGCACCGCATCGCCGGTCGCCTGCCGCATCACCCCGAAAAGATAATGCGCCTGTGCGCGGTCAAGCGGAACCGTTTGCCCTTGCCCCAGGGGCTGCTCTACATAGAGCCTGATCTTTGCAGCTTTCATGAGGCCAACATATGGGCGCCGGGAACCAGACGCCAGAGCCGACCGGAGAGGTTATCGACGCGGTCAAGGGCAATTGGGTGGATCGCTTCGCCCCGGCCCCGGCGCGGCCCTATCTGCGGCTGTCGCGGGCCGACCGTCCGATTGGCACTTGGCTACTGCTGCTGCCGTGCTGGTGGGGGCTGCTTTTGTCGATGCTGCACGACGGGCGCGCGGGCTGGCACGACCTGTGGATCCTTGCCGGCTGCGGCATCGGCGCGTTCCTGATGCGCGGTGCGGGCTGCACCTGGAATGACATCACCGACCGTCACATCGACGGGTCGGTCTGGCGCACCGCTTCGCGGCCGATCCCGTCGGGGCAGGTCACCGTGATACAGGCGCTTGCCTGGCTTGTCGCACAGGCGTTGGTGGCATTATGCATCCTTCTGACCTTCAACCTCGCGGCCATTGCTCTGGGCATTCTGTCGCTTTTGCCCGTCGCGATCTATCCTTTCGCCAAGCGGTTCACATGGTGGCCGCAGGTCTTTCTTGGGCTGGCCTTCAACTGGGGGGCGCTGCTGGCCTGGACGGCCCATAGCGGGCGGCTGGACTGGCCGGCGGTGGTTTTATATCTCACCGGTATTTGCTGGACGCTGTTCTATGACACGATTTATGCCCATCAGGATGCCGAGGACGATGCGTTGATCGGGGTCAAGTCGACGGCGCGGCTGTTCGGCGATCGCTCCGCGATCTGGCTGTGGCGCTTTCTGGTGGCCACGGTGGTGTTGATGGCGCTGGCGGTGCTTCTGGCGGTGGGTGATCAGGGCCTTCCGGTGCTCTTGGTGGCGTTGGCCGGGCCACTGGCCTTTGGCGGGCACATGCAGTGGCAATTGCGGCGCTTCGACATGAGCGACACCGCGCGCCTGCTTACGCTGTTCAGGTCCAATCGGGACGCGGGTTTGCTGCCCTTGCTGTTTTTCGCCGGTGCCCTTCTGGTCTGATTGCACTTGGTTCGGGCTGCGCCTAAAGAGTTCGCACATGCAATCACGGTTTCCCGCACCCATGCGCCTTTCTTCCCTTTTCGCGATTTCCGGGACATTCCTTGTCGCCTTTATCCTGTGCCTGTTCGCGGCGCGCTTTTCGGTCAATGTGATCGAGGAAGGTTCGCGCAATGGCGTGCGCAACACGCTCGACGAGGCGGGCATGACCTGGACAGAGGTGGACGCCGATGGGTTGCAGGTATTTCTTGCAGGCACCGCCCCGTCGGAGGCGACGCGTTTCAAGGCGTTGTCCGTTGCGGGCACGGTGGTCGAATCGGCTCGCGTTATCGACCAGATGCTTGTCAGGGACAGCGCCGATATCGCGCCGCCGCGCTTTTCGGTGGAGATCCTACGTAATGACGGTGGCCTGTCCCTGATCGGCCTGATTCCCGCCTCCACCGACCGCGAGGACCTGCTGGACGACGTGGCCGCGCACGCTGAGGGAGAAAAGATCACCGACCTGCTGGAGGTTGCCGATTATCCCGCACCTGAAACATGGCGCGCTGCTTTGGAGTATGCCGTGGCGATACTGGATCTGTTGCCACGCACCAAGATTTCGGTCGATGCGGCCCGGGTCGAGATCGTGGCGATGGCCGACAGTGACCGCGACAAGGCCAATCTGGAAACGGAACTGGCGCGCAAACTGCCTGATGACGTGCGGCTTGCGCTTGATATCTCGGCACCTCGCCCGGTGCGCACGCCCTTCACGCTGCGCTATGCGCTGGAGGATGGGCGCGGCAAATTCGATGCCTGCTCCGCCGATACCGAGGAGGCGCGCGACCGCATTCTGCGCGCGGCGGGGCGCGCGGGGCTGGATGGCAAGGCGAAATGCCTGCTGGCGCTGGGCGTGCCCTCGTCGCAATGGGGCGCGGCGGCGGAAATGGCCATCGACGCGCTGGCGCAGCTGGGCGGCGGCACGCTGACCTTTTCGGATGCCGATATCTCGTTGGTTGCGCAAAGCGGCATAGCAGACTCCAGGTTTGACAATGTGATCGGACGGCTGGAGACGGCTTTACCGGAGGTGTTTGCCTTGCAGGCCGCCCTGCCCAAACCATCGGATGACAAGCCCGCGGCCGTGCCCGAATTCGTGGCAACACTGTCCCCCGAGGGGCTGGTGCTGATCCGGGGGCGGCTGGGCAGCGCGCGGGCGCGCGACACGGTCGAAAGTTTCGCACAGGCGCGGTTCACCTCGACGGCGGTCAACACCGCCGTGCGCGTCGCCGACGGTCTGCCAAAGGGCTGGACAACGCGGGTTCTTGCCGGGGTCGAGGCGCTGGCCTTTTTGTCGAACGGGGCCGTCACTGTCACGCCCGAGATGATTTCCGTCAGTGGCAATACGGGGGAGGAGGATGCCTCTGCCGAGATTGCGGGGTTGTTTGCCGAAAAACTGGGCGAGGCGGCGCGCTTTGACATCGACGTGACTTACCGCGAAGAGTTGGATCCGGTTGCCAGCCTTCCGACACCCGCCGAATGCGAGGCCCGCATCGCCGAGGTGCAAGACAGCCGCAAGATCAATTTCGAACCCGGTGAAGCCACGATTGACGCCAACGGTGCGGCGATCATGGATGATATCGCCGAGATCCTGAAACAATGCGGCGTGCTGCGCATGGAGATCGGTGGCCACACCGACAGTCAGGGGCGCGAGACGATGAATCAGCAACTCAGCCAGTCGCGGGCACAGGCCGTGCTGAACGAATTGCGCGCTCGCCGCGTTCTGACCTCGGACATAACCGCCAAAGGGTATGGCGAAAGCCGTCCGATCGCGGATAACGATACCGAAGAGGGTCGTGAGGCAAATCGGCGTATCGAATTCCGCGTTATCCGCCCTGAACCCATCGTAGAAGAGCAAACAACCCTTGAAGCACTCGAAGATGGGGCGCAAAAGGAAGAACCGGCGCAAACAGAAGGCGGCGACGGGCAAGAGAAAGAAGAGACCGGCGATGAACAGGACTGAATTCATTATCGCGACGGCCATCGTTCTCTTTGTGGCGTTCTGCATGGGCTGGTTCGCGAACTGGCTGGTGCACCGTTTCACCCGCGTGTCGCAATCCGATATCGGCGAGCTGGAGCGCATGGCGCAAGAGCTGCACGAGGCGGAAGAAACCCGCGATCAGGCGATTACCTATCTGCAACAGCGCGAGGCGGAGCTGACAAACCAGCTTAGCCAGACAGAGGCAGAACTGTCGGCCACGATGGATGGCCTGCGCGAGGCCCGCCACGAGGCAGAATATCTGCGCAACGAGCTGGAAAAGGCGCAGGGCTGAAACCGATACCCGCTCAGCCTTTCGCGACGCGCAGGATTTCCGCAACCAGACAATCCAGACTGTCCGTACAGGCCACGTCGCGCGGCAGGGCGCTGTGCATCAGCGATAGTTCCGTGCAGGCCACCAGTAGGTGATCCGCACCTTTGGCGATCAGGTCTTCGGCCTCTGCCTGCAAGGCCGGGGCAAGGCTTTGGGTGTCATGTCCCGCCTTCACACCCTTGATGATCGACAACAGCCCGGCCTCTTTCGTGGCCCAGACCGGCGTCAGGTCATGCGCGGCAAAGCAGGCGTCGAATACCCCCACCCTGCGTGTCGCCGGAGAGGCCAGCATCCCCACCTTTTGCGCGCCCTTGGCGGCCAGATGCGCCGCTGTCAGCTTTATCATGTCCAGAAAGGGCAGGCTTGTCGCATGGCTGACGGCCATGGCGTAGTGATGCGCGGTGTTGCAGGGCATGGCGAGCGCCTGTGCGCCCGCGCGTTCCAGATCCTGCGCCATCGACATCAGTACCGGCATCGGGTCCGCCCCGGCGCCCTCGATCAGCGCCTTGATGCGGGACGGCACCTGCGGGTTCTGGTGGACGATCAGGGGCACGTGATCCGCATCGTCCTGTGCGGGTACGGCCGCCACAACCTTTTGCATCAGCAGGATGGTGGCCTCTGGCCCCATCCCGCCCAGAATGCCGACTGGTTTCATTCAGGCACGTCAAAACAATGGCTGTACCCCGTCAGCCCGATCGCGCCGCCGGTATGCAGGAACACGATCTTTTCGCCCGCCTTGAAGTGGCCCTTGCGGATAAGGTCGATCAACCCCGCCGCGCCCTTGGCCGAATAAACCGGGTCCAGCAGGATCGCCTCGTAACGGGCGAAAATGTCTATGGCTTCCAGCGTATCCTCGGCGGGAATGCCGTAGCCGGGGCCGACATAATCGGTGTTGGCCACCACGTCCTCGCGCGCGACCACACCGGGGCAGCCCAGCTTTTCGGCGGTCTTGACCGCGAGGTTATAGACGTTTGCCTCTTGCTTGTCCTTGGGCGCGCGCACGCCTATGCCCAAAAGCGGGATTTGCGCGTTCATCGCCTTCAGCCCGGTGATCAGCCCGGCCTGCGTGCCCGCGCTGCCGGTGGCATGGACGATATGGTTCACGTTCAGGCCCATCGTCACGAACTGGCCCAGCATTTCGAGCGCGCAATTCACATAGCCAAGCGCGCCCGTCGCGTTCGACCCGCCGCCGGGAATGGTGTAGGCGTTACGTCCCTCGGCGCGGAACTTGTCCGCGACCGTCTCCATCTCTGCGTTCATGTCCAGACCCGCGCCGCGATGTTCCATCGTCGCGCCATGCAGGTGATCCAGCAGGACATTGCCGTTATACTTGTAATTGTCGTAGTTATAGCCAGTCCGGTCTTCGAGCAGTATATGGCAATCCATTCCCATCCGCGCCGCCGCCGCCGCCGTCTGGCGCGCGTGGTTGGATTGGGTGGCACCCTGCGTCAGCACGATATCCGCGCCCTGCGCCTGTGCCTCGGCCATCAGGAATTCCAGCTTGCGGGTCTTGTTGCCGCCGGTGGACAGCCCCGTGCAGTCATCCCGCTTGATCCAGATCTCTGGCCCGCCCAGAAAGGCGGACAGGCGCGGCAGCGGCTCCAGCGGGGTGGGCAGATGGGCCAGGTGGACACGGGGAAATTTGGCGAGGTTCATGCAGTCATCCTTTGGAATTGGCGGCAAGTTTCACGCTCTGCGGCGCTTTGTCCAGACGAATATCGGCGGCGCGGGCATGGCCCTCCATGCCTTCGGCACGGCTCAGGCTTGCGGTAACGCGCGCCAGATCGGGCAGGGCGGAATGCTCTACCCGTTGCCATGTGACGGTTTTCAGGAACTTGTGGACCGAAAGCCCGCCGGTATAGCGCGCGGCACCCGACGTTGGCAGAACGTGATTGGGGCCAGCCGCCTTGTCGCCGAAGCTGACGGTGGTTTCCGCGCCCACAAACAGCGAGCCGTAGGCGCGCAGGCGGCCCTGCCACCAATCGGGATCACGGGCCTGCACATGCAGATGCTCGGGCGCTTTCGCGTCGGCATATTGCGCCAGCTCTTCGCGGTTGGAACACAGCACCACCTCGCCCAGATCGCGCCACGCGGCCTCTGCGGCGCTCCGGTTGGGCTCTGGCAGGGTGGCGATCAGCGCGGGCATCCATTCCAGTACCTTGTGCGCCAGCGGCGCGTGGGTGGTGGCCAGCCAGACCGGGCTGGTGCTGCCATGTTCGGCCTGACTGACAAGATCGGTCGCCACGGTTTCGGCGTCGGCGCTGTCATCGGCAAGGATCAGGCTGTCTGTGGGCCCGGCGAACATGTCGATGCCCACGGGCCCGAAAAGCTGTCGCTTGGCCTCGGCCACATAGGCATTGCCCGGCCCGACAAGGATATCCGCCTGCGGCGCGCCGAACATGCCGAAGGCCATCGCGGCAATCCCCTGAACCCCGCCCAGACACAGGATCCTGTCAGCCCGGGCCACATGCATCGCGTACAGCATCGCATCGGGGATGCCGCTCGCACGGCTTGGGGGTGAGACTGCGGTGATATCCGTGACCCCCGCCATGCGCGCCGTGGCGATAGACATCAACGCCGAGGCAACATGCGTGTAGCGCCCGCCGGGCACGTAGCAGCCCGCCGCCTGCACCGGGATCTGGCGCTGTCCCGCCCATAGACCGGGGCGCAGCTCGATTTCCATGTCCTGCGCGCTGGCCCGCTGCGCCTGGGCAAAGCGGCGGATATTCTCATGCGCCCAGTCGATATCCGCGCGCAGGTTTTCCGGTACCCGCGCGATGGCGGCTGTGATCGTTTCCTGTGGCACGGTGACAGGCCCGTTCCACCCATCCAGTTGCCTTGCATACTCCAACGCGGTTTGAGCCCCGCCAAGACGCAGCCGCGCCAGCATGATCGCCACGGTATCCGACAGGTCGCGTCCGGCCTCCGGGGGCGGTTGCAGGGCGGGTTTCAGTGGTGTGATGGGCATGGCGCACTCTCCTTGTGTCTGGATTGCGCCGCTTCGGGCCATCAGACAAGCGGTTTGGCCGGGCGCGTGGGCTGTTTTTGACGCCGCCGAAAGCGCGCTTCGGAAAACCCGAATAAAGATGAAAGTGCGGGGGCGGGACAGGTCATACCGGGCCATCCCTTGAGTTCCGGTCGCCGCGGGTGAATGCTGTGCCAAGCCATGTCGCATGACCCGCAAAAGGAGCGCCGCCTTGCCATGACAAACATCGTGATCCTGACAGGGGCGGGCATATCCGCCGAAAGCGGGCTGGGCACCTTCCGCGATGCGCAGGGCCTTTGGGCGCAACACCGGATCGAGGATGTGGCCACGCCCGAGGGCTTCGCGCGCGATCCCGCGCTTGTGCATGACTTTTACAACACCCGGCGCGCCGAGGCCGCAAAGGCCCGCCCCAACGCCGCGCATCAGGCGCTGGCGCGGCTGGAAAACCTGTATAGCGGTGAGGTGCTGATCATCACCCAGAACGTGGACGGCCTGCACGAGGCCGCCGGCAGCCGCAATGTCCTGCATATGCACGGGCAGCTTGACGGCGCGCTTTGCCATGCCTGCGATCACCGCTGGCCCGCCCCGCCGATGATGCGCCCCGAAGATGCCTGCCCGGCCTGCGGTGGGCAGGCGACGCGCCCCGATGTCGTGTGGTTCGGCGAGATCCCCTATCACATGGACCGCATAGATCCGGCGCTGAACACCGCCGATATCTTTGCTGCGATCGGCACCTCCGGAAATGTGTTCCCGGCGGCGGCCTACGGCCAGCACGCGCGCCGGATGGGGGCGCATACGGTCGAGTTCAACACCCAGATTTCCGCCGCCAGCCGGGATTTCGCCGAGCATCATCGCGGCCCCGCCAGCTTTACGGTGGCGCAATGGGTAGACGAGCTGCTTTGCGTCTGAGCGGTTGTCCAAGCGTCAAGTTTGTGCTTGAGACGCGCGCGGACCCGGTTTATCCAGCGCGAGCATGACCAAAGGGCCGTCATCTCCCGCGACCCGGTGCCGACGCGCCTGACGCCGCTTTGCCGTCCCGCGCGCGCCTGCCGCGCATCTTCCCTTTGAATGATTGACGAACGCCCGCCCTTGCGGCACTCATCGTAGCCTGATCCAAGAGGAAACCGCCATGATCGCCTCCGTTCTGCCGACCTATTCCCGCGCGCCGCTCGCTTTTGTCAAGGGCGAGGGCAGCTGGCTGATCGAGGCCGATGGCCGCCGATTTCTGGATCTGGGCGCTGGCATCGCTGTCAACGCGCTGGGCCATGCGCACCCTGCGCTGGTCGCGGCGCTGACCGAACAGGCGGGGCAGCTTTGGCATACCTCCAACCTTTACCAGATCCCGCGCCAGCAAGAGCTGGCCGACAAGCTTGTGGCGGCGACCTTTGCCGATACCGTCTTTTTCACCAATTCCGGCACGGAATCCTGTGAACTGGCGGTCAAGATGGCGCGCAAGCATTTCTTCGATGCCGGTCAGCCCGACCGGGTCGAGATCATCGCGTTCGAAGGCTCGTTTCACGGTCGCTCTTCTGCCGGGATCGCGGCGGCGGGCTCGGAAAAGATGACCAAGGGTTTTGGCCCGCTTCTGCCGGGGTTCCGTCATGTGCCCTTCGGCGATCATGATGCGCTTCATGCCGCGATCAATGCCAAGACCGCCGCCATCCTGATCGAACCCATACAGGGCGAAGGCGGCATCCGCCCGGTGCCCGATCACTGCCTTCAGGGTCTGCGCGCGCTATGCGATGAGAAAGGCATCCTGCTCATTCATGACGAGGTGCAATGCGGCATGGGCCGCACGGGGCGGCTTTTCGCGCATGAATGGGCCGGGGCCGCGCCTGATATCATGATGGTGGCCAAGGGCATCGGCGGGGGCTTTCCGCTGGGTGCGGTTCTGGCCACGGAACACGCCGCGTCGGGCATGACCGCCGGTACGCATGGCTCCACCTATGGCGGCAACCCGCTGGGCTGTGCCGTGGGTTGCGCGGTGATGGACGTGATGACCGCGCCAGAGTTCCTGCCCGAGGTCAGCCGCAAATCCGGCCTGCTGCGCCAGAAGCTCGAAGCGCTGGTCGCCGCACACCCGGATGTGTTCGAGAGCGTGCGCGGCGCGGGGCTGATGCTTGGCCTGCAATGCCGTCTGCCCAATACGGACGTGGTCGCCGCCAATTACGAAGCGCTACTCTGCACCGTGCCGGCGGGCGACAACGTGGTGCGCCTGTTGCCGCCGCTGACCATCTCGGACGAGGACATCGCGCTGGCCGTGATCCGCCTTGATGCCGCCGCCTCGTCCCTTGCTTCGCGGAGTGAACCGGTCCGCGCCTGATCCTTCATCTTGCCAGAAACATCCCGGGGGACTCCCTTGACGCGCCATTGGTCCAAGCGACAATGGCGACGGCCAGAGCCCCCGCTACGCCGACAGCCAGAAAGCCCGTACAGATGACCCATTTTCTCGACATTCACAAAACCGACCAGACAGCCCTGCGCGGCATGATCGACGCCGCACGCCGCATCAAGGACGCGCGCCGGGGACAGCCGCGCGGGATGCCCGATGCCGATCAGCCGCTGGCAGGGCACATGGTTGCGCTGATCTTCAAGAAACCCTCGACCCGCACCCGTGTCAGCTTTGACGTGGGCGTGCGTCAGATGGGCGGGCAGACGATGGTTCTGTCGGGCACGGACATGCAGCTTGGCCACGGCGAGACCATCGCGGACACCGCCCGCGTGCTGTCGCGCTATGTGGATCTTATCATGATCCGCACTTTCGACGAGGCTGTGCTGAACGAGATGGCCGAATATGCCGATGTGCCGGTGATCAACGGCCTGACCGATCGTACCCATCCCTGCCAGATCATGGCCGATATCCTGACCTATGAAGAACATCGCGGGCCTATCGCGGGCAAGAAGGTCGTGTGGACAGGCGACGGTAACAATGTCTGTTCTTCTTTTCTGCACGCTGCCGGGCAGTTCGGTTTCGACCTGACCTTCACCGGCCCCGCGCCGCTTGATCCCGAACCCGAATTCGTGGGCTTTGCCCGCAACAAGGGCGCTCGGGTCACGATCGAACGCGATCCGGTCAAGGCGGTCGAGGGCGCGGATCTGGTGGTCACGGATACCTGGGTGTCGATGCATGACAGCCAGTCCAGCAAGGAACGCCGGCACAACCTGCTGCGTGGCTACCAGGTCAACGAGGCGCTCATGGCCCATGCCAAGCCCGATGCGCTGTTCATGCATTGCCTGCCCGCCCACCGCGAGGACGAGGCGACCGGCGGCGTCATGGACGGGCCGCAATCGGTCATCTTCGACGAGGCAGAAAACCGCCTGCACGCGCAAAAGGCGATCATGCGCTGGTGCCTCGGTAAATAACTGACAGTATAGCGCCGGGCTATTGACGGCGCTTGGCGCGCAGTGTCGGATCCGCCTGTGTCGGATCCTCGGGCCAGGGGTGCCGGGGATAGCGCCCGCGCATGTCCTTGCGCACATCCGCGTAAGAGCTTTGCCAGAACCCCGGCAGATCCATCGTGGTCTGCACAGGGCGGCCTGCTGGGGATAGCAGCGTGACGCGCAAGGGCTGTCCGGCCACCGTGGGCTGCGTCACCTGCCCGAACATCTCTTGCAGGCGCAGCGCGATTTCTGGGTGCTCGCCGCTGTAATCAATCGCGATCTCGCGCCCCAGCGGCGTGGTGAACCGGCCCGGCACCTCGCGGTCGAGGCGCTGCATCTGTTCCCAGTCCAGCGTGGCGCGCAGCGCATCCAGCATGTCAAAGCGTTTCCAGTCCTGCGCCGTCCTGACCCCGCCAAGAAAGGGCAGCAGCCAGTCTTCCAGCCGGGTCATCAGCACAGCCTCGCCCAGATCGGGAAAGCTGTCATCTGCCTGCCGCATCAGGGCCACTCGTGCGGCAAAGCGGCGGGCAGGGTCGCGCCAGCCAAGGCCAAGCTCGCGCACGCCGTCCAGCATGGCGCGGGCCACGGCCTCGGGTGGCGCATCCTTCCAGATGCGGTCATCCAGAACCAGCGCACCAAGCCGCTCCTGCCGCCGGGCGCTCACCTGCGCCTGCCGTTTGTCCCAGATGCAGATGTTCTGCCACCGGATTTGATCGGCGAAAAGCCGGCGCAGTTCCGGCTCGGAAATGTCGATGGCCTGCCGGATGCGTGCTTCGCGCGGGTTGCCGTCCAGATCGGTCGCCACGATCAGGCGCGCGCCCGCCAGCGGGTCGCTTTCGGGCAGGATCGCGCCCTTGCCGCCTGACAGCACGTAGCGCGGCGCGTCGCCCTTGCGGCGCAGCCCGATCCGGTCTGGATAGGCGAGCGCGGCCATTTCGGCATCGCTCATCCCGCCCTTGCGCGCGGGCTTCGCCTGAGCCCGCAGGCGCCGTGCCTCGGTGCGGATACGCTCGACCGCGCCGCGATTGGCCGGATACGGATGCCGCTCTGCATAGGCGCGCGGATCGCGCAGCGCCTCCAGCCGCAGGGCCAGATCCACGGGGGCATCACGGGGCAGGGGATCGCGATCCGCCATCAGCGCCGCCAGCGTTGCCGCCTCCGCCCCGGCCCGTGCCAGCATGTGCGCAAGCCGCGGATGCAGCGGCAGCCCGGCCAGATCGCGCCCATGCGCCGTGATCAGCCCCTTGTCATCCAAAGCGCCCAGCATGTGCAGCAGGCCCTGCGCCTCGGTGAAACTGGCGGGATTGGGCTGCGTGACAAAAGGCATTTCGCCCGGTGCCGCGCCCCAAAGCGCCAGATCAAGCGCCAGCCCGGCGAGATCCGCCGCCTCGATCTCTGGCGGCGGAAAGGCGGGCAGGGCGCCGTCCTCTCCCTTGCTCCAGAGGCGGTAACACGCACCCTCCGCCACGCGCCCGGCGCGTCCGGCGCGCTGCGTGGCCTCGGCGCGGGTCACGGGTTCCGTGACCAGCCGCGACATGCCGCTGCCGGGATCGAACCGCGCGCGGCGCGCCCGCCCGCCATCCACCACAACACGGATATCCTCGATGGTCAGCGAAGTTTCGGCGATCGCGGTCGCCAGCACGATCTTGCGCCCCATTGCCACCGGCGCGATGGCGGCGCGTTGCCGGGCGAAGTCCATTGCCCCGAAAAGTGGGCGGATGGCGCAATCTGCGGGCAGGCGTCCTTGCAGCAGGCGCTCGACCCGGCGAATTTCGCCCTCGCCCGGCAGGAAGACGAGTACGCCGCCTGTCGTGTTCTGCGTGGCCTCGACCACCAGATCCGCCAGCGCCTGATCCCACCGGGCCGTTTTCGGCAAGGGCCGGGGCAGGTGCCGGATATCCACAAGATAGGCGCGCCCTTCGGAGGTGATGACCGGTGCCCGCATCAGATCTGCCACCGGCCCGGCATCCAGCGTGGCGGACATGGCCAGCAGCAGCAGGTCGTTGCGCAGCGCGCCCGCGATCTCAAGGCAAAGCGCGAGTCCCAGATCGGCGTTAAGCGAGCGTTCGTGAAACTCGTCGAAGATCACCGCGCCGATGCCGCGCAATTCCGGGTCACGCTGGATCCGGCGGGTCAGGATGCCTTCGGTCACGACCTCGATACGGGTGGCGTCCGATACCTTTGCCTCGCCGCGCACGGCGTAGCCGACAGTTTGCCCCACAGGCTCTCCCAGAGTATCGGCCATTCGTTCGGCGGCAGCGCGCGCGGCCAGTCGGCGCGGCTCCAGCATCACGATCCGCCCCGCGCACAGCCCGGCGCGCAGCATTTCCAGCGGGACGACCGTGGTCTTGCCCGCGCCCGGCGGGGCCTGAAGCACGGCGCGCCTGCCTGACCGCAAGGCGCGTGTCAGCTCGGGCAGGGCATCGTGGATTGGAAGGTGTTGGCGCGACATGGCGATCTTATCGGCCAAAGCAGGGCCGGTTTCCAGTGCGCGGCGCCACGGCTGGACATTTCGGGGTGGAGTGGGGCAAAACGCAGAGGCCGCGATATCGCCAACTGCTGAAAGGGTCCATCGCATGACCGACACCAAAGAGCTTGCCAGCAAGGTTCTGTCCGGTGACCGCCGCGCGCTGGCGCGGGCCATCACCTTGGTGGAAAGCGGGCGCGCGGATCACCGCGAGGCGGCGCTTGACGTGTTGGAGCGGTTGAACGCCACCGACCGGCAGGCGATTCGGATCGGCCTGTCGGGTACGCCCGGCGTGGGCAAATCCACCTTCATAGAGGCGTTCGGCATGATGCTGACGGCGCAGGGGCTGCGGGTGGCGGTACTGGCCGTCGACCCTAGCTCGGCGCGCTCGGGCGGCTCTATCCTTGGTGACAAGACGCGGATGGAGCTGCTCAGCCGCAATCCTGACGCTTTCATCCGCCCGTCACCCAGCCAGAGCCATCTGGGCGGCGTGGCGCGCCGCACGCGTGAGGCGGTGCGGCTGTGCGAGGCGGCGGGATTCGACGTGGTGCTGATCGAGACGGTGGGCGTGGGACAGTCGGAAACCGTGGTGGCGGAGATGTCCGACTTGTTCATCCTGTTGTTGGCCCCTGCTGGTGGGGACGAGCTTCAGGGGGTCAAGCGCGGCATCATGGAAATGGCCGACATGATCCTGATCAACAAGGCGGACGGGGATCTGAAACCGGCGGCGACGCGGACCTGTTCGGATTACGCGGGCGCGCTGCGGCTCTTGCGCAAACGCCCGCAGGATCCCGCGGGCTTTCCAAAAGCGATGATGGTCTCGGCGCTGCATGATGACGGGCTGGCAACGGCGTGGGAAGAAATGACGGCGCTGACCGAGTGGCGCCGCGCGGAGGGTCATTTCGAGGCAAGGCGCGCGGCGCAGGCGCGGTACTGGTTCAACGAGGAAGTCAAGCGCGGGTTGCTGGCCCAGCTTGAGACACCGCAGGCGCGCGAGGCGATGGCAAGCGCTGCCGCTGCCGTGGCCGAGGGGCGCATTACACCCACGGTCGCGGCGCGTGATGTGCTGGATATGGTGCGCAAGGGCTGATCCCTTTGACGCAACGCACAAGGCCCGCGCCTTGGCGCGGACCTGTGGCGGTTTCCGGCGGGCCGGTGATCAGACCGCAAGGTTCGGGATGATCTGCTTTTTGCGGCTCATCACGCCGGGTAGAACAACCGTGTCGCCGGTTGCCGTGGTGCCAAAGCTTTTCTCGGCCACTGTCTTGACCAGCTCGTTGGGCACCAGAAGCGTGGCTTGCTCGTTCAGGATATCCACAACGAAGAGCAGCACCTGATCGACACCATCCTCGGTGGCAACGGTGGTCATGCTGTCCATCAGGCTGTCCTTGCGGTTCAGCACCATGTCGGGCGCGGTGGTTTCCAGAACCGAAACGCGGAACCTGGTATCGCCGACGGCATATTCCTTGCTGTCCATGCGCAGCAGTTCGGCATCCGAAAAGGCGCTGACATCGGATTTGGCGGCGAACATCTCGGCGGCATAGGCACTGATATCAAGGCCAAGCTGCGCGGCAAGCTGTTCGGCCACGGCGCGGTCATGGTCCGTGGTTGTGGGCGAGCGGAATTCCAGCGTGTCGCTGAGGATGCAGGTCAGCGCCGTGGCCTTTGCCCATTCCGGCAGGCGCGCGGCGTCTTCGCCCATCAGGTCGAGCATGATCGTCGCGGTACAGGCAAGCGGGCGGATGGTGATGTCGATCGGCCCCTTGGTTTCCAGCCCGCCGACCAGTTTGTGGTGGTCGATGATCGCGCTCAGGTCCGCGCCGTTGATATTGGCGGGCAGTTCGGCCGGGTTGTTGGTGTCCACCACGACGCAGGGCTGGCTGTCATCGACATCCGCGATAATGCGCGGCTTGGGCAGGTTCCAGCGCTCCAGCAGGAAGGCGGCTTCGGTGTTGGGCTCGCCCAGCAGAACAGCCTCGGCCTTGATGCCTTTGACTTCGTTGAGATACCAGGCCCAGAGGATTGGGGAGCCGGTAGAATCCGTGTCGGGGGATTTATGCCCGAAAACAAGTGTGGTCATATCACTTTTTCCTTTGGTGGGGTCGATTTTCGCGCCTTATAGGGCCGCGTGACAGGCTTGTCACCAGCCCTGTATGCGGCCAATGTGCGGCGCATGACAAAGGCGGCGGAAACAGCGCTTTATGCCCCGGTCAAGGCGTGGCTGGAGGCGCGGGGATACGAGGTGAAGGCAGAGATCGGCGCGGCCGATGTCATGGGCCTGCGCGAGGGACGCGCGCCTGTCGTGGTGGAGCTCAAGACAGGCTTTTCGCTGACCCTGTTGCAACAGGCGGTGGCGCGGCAGGCGCTGACGGACGAGGTTTACGTCGCCGTGCCGCGCTGGTCTGGCAAGGCGGGGTGGCGGGCCTTCAAGGGCAATATCGGGCTGTGCCGGCGGCTTGGTCTTGGCGTGCTGAGCGTGAGGGTGGAAGAGGGCGAGGTGCAGTGCCATTGCGACCCCGCGCCGTTCCGGCCGCGCAAATCCAAGGTCAAACGCGCAAGGCTGGAGGCCGAATTCGCCGCGCGCCGGGGCGATCCGAATCTGGGCGGTACGCGTGGCCCGATCGAGACGGCCTACAAGCAGGACAGCCTTGCCTGTGCGCGGCATCTGGCGCTGTCGGGCCCGTGCAAGGGGGCCGAGGTGGCGCGCGCCACGGGGGTGGGGCGCGCAACACGGATCATGGCAGACAATCACGCGGGTTGGTTCCAGCGGGTCGCGCGTGGCATCTACGGGCTGACCGAACTGGGCGAAAGCGCCGCGCGCGACTAAGCCGCGTCAGGGATCAAGGGCCTGTCGTTCTATCGTAAAGCCCTGCGCCTCAAGCAGGCGCAGCACGCCGATCTCGCCCGGCAGGTGCCCGGCCCCGAAGGCCAGGAAAAGCCGCTCTCCGGGCTGTGTTTCCGCCATCAGCGTATCAACCCACGCGCGATTGCGGCGTTCAAGAAAGATGTCGGTCAGCGCCGCGAAATCCGCCTTGGCCGTCGGCCCGCCATGTTCAAGCGACAGAAAGCGGGAAAATTCCCAGATCAGCGCGGTTTCTTCGGCCAGATACCGTTCGCGGATCGTGTAGGACAGATCGTCGGTATCACCGGGCCAGGCAAGTGACAGGCGGATCAGGTCAAGCTGCTCTTCCATCGGCGCCGCGTCCAGTAGCCCGAGCAGTTCGGCGTAATCTTCCAGCGACCGGCTGGGATTGCCCCGTGCTGCGGCCACGTCGCCCACAAGCGTGTCGATCCCCTGCGCCTTGAGCGCGCCGGACGTCATCTCGCAGGGGCCCATGCCCAGCATCATCGTCGCCCAAAGCGGTTTGAACTTTGCGGCCATGAACGGGGGGATGCCCCGCGCGCGCATGGCGTCGGCATAGGCGGTCCAGTCCTTTTCTCCCAGCAGGTCGATCAGGGTGGGCCCCTCTGTCAGGAACATCATCGACGGGTCACGCCCCATCGCGTCTTGCATCTCGGCCTGATCGGCGTTGGAGATTTCC
>JANSXS010000036.1 GCA_024742835.1 Paracoccaceae bacterium
GTTCGACGCGCTTATCGATGTGCTGGGCGCCGACCACGGGGGCTATGTCAAGCGGATGAAGGCGGCGGTTCGGGCGCTGACCGACGGGCGGGTGCCGCTGGATATCAAGCTGACGCAGCTTGTGAAGCTTTACAAGAACGGCGAACCGTTCAAGATGTCCAAGCGGGCAGGGACGTTTGTCACCCTGCGCGACGTGGTCGATCAGGTCGGCCCCGATGTGACCCGCTTTGTGATGCTGACCCGAAAGAACGACGCGCCGCTGGATTTTGATTTCGACAAGGTGCTGGAGCAATCCAAGGAAAACCCCGTCTTTTACGTGCAATACGCCCATGCGCGGATCTGTTCCGTGCTGCGCAAGGCGCGCGAGGCGGGTCTGGACGTGGACGACGCCACGCTGGCGCAGGTCGACCTGTCGGGGCTGACGGATCCGGCGCAGCTCAGCGTGGCGCGCAAGATCGCCGAATGGCCCCGCCAGATCGAGATCGCGGGCCGCACCAACGAGCCGCATCGCGTGGCGTTTTTCCTCTATGATCTGTCCAGCGACCTGCACGCGCTTTGGAACCGCGGCAATGACGTGCCGTCCCTGCGTTTTCTGGATGAGGACAATCCTGCCGCATCACAGGCTAAAATCGCCCTTGCGCGGGCCGTAACCGTTGTTATTTCCGCAGGTCTTGGTATCTTGGGCGTAAATCCGGCCGAAGAGATGCGCTGAACGTATCCACATGATATCATCGCCGGGCATGAGGCAGTTCATAATCCCGGCGTCCATGTAACGCCGGAGGACAAGAGGCGAGACATGGCAGATATGGAGCGCAGACAGCAGGACGCTGTAAGCGGGCAGGCGAACAAGATTCAGAAATTGACCAATATCGCGGGGGCCGTAGTTTCGATGGCGCTGATCGTGGGGATCGGCGTCTGGGGCTACAAGATCCTTGTGCGTGATGTCAGCGGCGTACCTGTCGTGCGCGCTGTCGAAGGGCCGATGCGCGTTCAGCCCGAGGATCCGGGCGGCCAACAGGCCCGCAATCAGGGGCTTGCGGTCAACGAGGTGGCGGCACAGGGCACGGCGGCAAAGCCCGCTGACCGGCTTGTTCTTGCGCCCGAACCGCTGACCTTGAGCCTAGAAGATCAACCGGTTGCGGAAATCCGCGCGACCGGCGCAGACATGTCTGATCAGACCCCGACCGAGGTCACGCCCAAGGCCGAAGCGGCAGAGCGCGTACCCGCCCCAAAGACCGGGGAAGAAACCGCACGCCACGCCGCGCTACGGTTGCTGGCCGAAGAGTTGTCCCAAGGTGTGACGCCGCTTGAAAGCGCATCAGGGGCCGATGCGGCCAATTCGGATACAACGTCCGGAACAAGCCCCGCCGCCACGCCAGAGCCGCAGCGGGCGGTTGGTGGTCTTGCGCGTTCCTTGCGCCCCAAGGCGCGCCCCGCCGGCGTGGCCTTTGTCGAGCAGGCCGTGGCACAGGCCGTTGCGGCTCGCGTGACCCCGGCTTCGGTGGATCCTGACGATATTCCGGTAGGCACCCGCATGGCGCAGCTTGGGGCTTTTGCCAGCACAGATGTGGCGGAACGCGAATGGGATCGCCTGTCTGGCCGGTTTGATGAATATCTGTCCGACAAGACCCGCGTGATCCAGAAGGCGCAAAGCGGTGGACGCGTCTTTTACCGGTTGCGCGCCATGGGCTTTGACGACCTGAGCGACGCGCGGCGGTTCTGCTCGGCGCTGGTGGCGGAAAACGCGGAGTGTATCCCGGTGGTGACCCGGTGACAGGGTACGGGGCGTGTATACTTGGCGTCGAGGGGCCGCGTTTGACATCGCGTGAACGCGCGTTTTTTGGCCAGGTGCGCCCCTTTGGGTTCATCCTTTTTGCCCGAAATCTGGAAGACGCGGATCAGATCCGTGTGCTGTGTACCCAGTTGCGCGAGGCGGCGGGCCACCACGCCCCCATTCTGATAGATCAGGAAGGCGGGCGGGTGCAGCGCCTAAGACCACCGCTTGGCCGGGATTGGTGTTCCCCGATGGACGAGATCGCCCGCGCGGGCACCCGCGCGAACGAGGTCATGTATGCCCGCGCGCGCCTGATCGCAGCAGAGCTGCTGGATCTTGGCATCGACGCGAATTGCGCGCCTTTGGTGGATGTAGCCACTGTGCAAACACATGCCTTCCTGCGCGACAGATGTTATGGCGGCGATCCTGCGACGGTCGCGGATATCGGGCGCGCGGTGGCGGATGGGCTGCTGGACGGTGGCGTGCTGCCGGTGGTCAAGCACATGCCCGGACATGGGCGGGCCGTTGTGGACAGCCATTTTGACCTGCCAAGGGTCGATGCGGCGCCGGAAGACCTGTTGACGCGTGATTTCGAGCCGTTCCGAAGGCTGTGCGACCTGCCGCTCGGGATGACCGGGCATCTGGTGTTTTCCGCGCTGGACAGCGCGCCCTCCACCACCTCTGCCAAGGTCATGGGCCTGATCCGGGACGAGATCGGCTTTGACGGGCTGATCATGACGGATGATATCTCGATGAAGGCCTTGCAGGGCGGGCTTGGCGACCTGTCGGCACAGGCGCTGGCGGCGGGTTGTGACGTGATCCTGCACTGCAACGGCGTGTTCGAGGAAATGGTCGAGGTTGCCGAAGCCTCCGGCCGTCTGCGCGGTGCCGCAGAGGCGCGCGCCATTCAGGCGCTTTCCGCGCGCCGCCCGCCGCTGGAGGCTGACATGGCCGCGCTGGAGGCAAGGCTGACCGGGGCGGCGAATGGTCCGGGCCATGTCTGAAGATGAATTCAACAGGCAGGAGCACGGGTTCGACACCGTCAGCGAAAGGGTCGCGGCAGAGGCGCTGATAGTCGATGTGGACGGCTACGAAGGCCCGCTCGATCTTTTGTTGACCATGAGCCGCACCCAGAAAGTGGACCTGCGCAAGATTTCGGTGCTTGAACTGGCCCGGCAATATCTGAGCTTTGTCGACCGCGCCAAGGCGTTGAGGCTGGAACTTGCCGCGGATTATCTGGTGATGGCGGCGTGGCTGGCTTTTCTGAAATCGCGCCTTTTGCTGCCGCCCGACCCGACCGAGGAAGGGCCATCGGGCGAGGAACTGGCCGCCCATCTGGCGTTTCAGCTTGAACGTCTTCAGGCGATGCGCGATGTCGCGGCGCGGCTGATGGCGCGCGACCGGCTGGGTCGGGATTTCTTTGCGCGGGGCCGGACCGAGGATGTGACGCGCGTGCGCAAGCTACGCTATACCGCGACCCTGCTGGATCTGATGCAGGGCTATGCCCGCATTCGCACCAAGGATGAATTCCGCCCCTATGCGTTTGACCGCGAGGCGCTTTTCACGCTGGAACAGGCGTTGGAACGGATGCGCGGGCTGATCGGGTTCGCCGGTAACTGGACGGATATCGCGGGCTATCTGCCGGACGGGTTCACCCACGATCCGGCGCGTCGGCGCTCCGCTACCGCATCCACCTTTGCCGCGGCGCTGGAACTGGCCAAAGAGGGCAAGGTAGAGCTGCGTCAATCCGGGGTTTTCGCCCCGGTAGAGCTACGCCGCAAGGATTAGGATCATGTCGCAAGACACGGATGAAAAAGAACAAAGCCTGTTTCAGGCCCCGCCCGTCGCCGAACAGGAGCGGATGTGCGAGGCGATGCTTTTCGCCTCTGCCGAGCCGGTGACCCTGCGCGAGCTTGAGGCGCGAATGCCGCATGGCTGCGATGCGGCCGAAGCGCTTGCGCATCTGCACAAACGCTACGAGGGGCGCGGCGTGCTGTTGGTCCGTGTGGGGGATGCCTGGGCCTTTCGCACCGCGCCGGACCTTGGATTTCTGATGGAAAAGGAAACCGTGGAAACCCGCAAGCTCAGCCGGGCCGCGATCGAGACGCTGGCGATCATTGCCTATCACCAGCCCGTGACCCGCGCCGAGATCGAGGAAATCCGCGGCGTGTCGGTCAGTCGGGGCACCGTCGATCAACTGTTGGAGATGGAATGGATCCGCTTTGGCAGGCGCAAGATGACGCCGGGCCGCCCGGTGACGTTTGTGGTCACGCAGGAATTTCTGGACCATTTCGGATTGGAAAACGCCCGCGACCTGCCGGGGCTGAAAGAATTGCGCGCCGCCGGGCTTCTGGAAAACCGCGCGCCAATTGGTGCCATGCCGCAGGTGGGCGACGGAGATGCGGATTCCGACGAGGCCCCCCAGACCGGGCAAAGCGAACTCTTTGAGGATTGACGCAAAGCGTTTCACGAAAAACCTGAAACACAGCTTTTCGTGAAACGCGCGCAAAAAACCAGCGTTGCACGCGTTTCGCCATGTATTGATGCGCGAGGTTGAAGGTGAAACGCTTTAGTTTCAAAAATCTCCGATTATGCCCTGAAATTTGCATCTTTTGATGTTACCTTGAGGCCGAGGCAGAACAGGAGGACGTCATGAACGCCAATCAGATCATCAACATGGTCATGCGCCTGGTCATGCGGCAGGTCTTGCGATCTGGCATGAATGCGGGGATCAAGGCCGTCGGCAGCAAGATGGGCCGTGGCAAGAAGGCGCAGAGCGCCCAAGCCGAGCCGCCACAGGACGGTTCGCAGTCGGATGGCCCGGACGCGCGCGCCGCAACCAAGCGCGCCGCACAGGCCATTCGCGCGGGACGCAGGATCGGCTGAATCCGTTCAGGCCCGGAAATGCTTGGACAGCTTCAGCCCCTGTCCCTGATAGTTGGACGCGATGCCCGTGCCGTATAGCTGCTCGGGCACTTCATTCATGCGCTCATAGACCAGCCGCCCCACGACCTGCCCGTGTTCCAGAACAAAGGGCGCTTCGTGGCAGCGCACTTCGAGAACACCACGGGATCCCTTGCCCCCTGCGGGTCCGTGACCGAAACCAGGATCGAAAAACCCGGCGTAATGCACGCGAAATTCGCCGACCATCGCCAGGTAGGGGGCCATTTCCGCGGCGTAGGCCGGCGGGATATGCACCGCCTCGTTGCTGACAAGAATGTAGAAAGAGCCGGGATCAAGAATGATGCGCCCGGCGTCGGCATGGACCTCTTCCCAGAAATCATCGGGCGCGTAGCCGCCGATTCGATCCAGGTCGATCAGCCCGGTATGCGGTTTTGCGCGATAGCCCACCAGGCTGCCGGTTTCGGGTCGCAGATCGACCGAAAATCCAAGACCGTCGCTGATCATCGCGGGCCCGTCCACTAGTGGGCTTTGCGCGTGCAGGGCGGCAAGTTCGGCATCGCTCAACACAGCCTGACCCTGCCGAAAGCGGATCTGGTTGAGCCGCATTCCCGGCCGCACGAGGACGGAAAACGAGCGCGGGCAGATTTCGGCGTAAAGCGGCCCGCGATACCTAGCGGGCACACGGTCGAACTCTGTGCCGCCGTCGATGATGGTGCGGGTCAGAAGATCCAGCCGCCCGGTCGAGGATTTGGCATTGGCCACGGCCTGAACATCGTCGGGCAGGGACAGCCGCTCCATGAGCGGCATGACATAAACACAGCCTTTTTCGAGCACCGCCCCGCCCGACAGATCAATGCGATGCATTTCGAATTCTTGCAGCCGGTCGCTGACCTTGGCCGAGTCCCCGGCAAGGAAGGACGCGCGCACACGGTAGGCGACGTCACCCAGACGCAGATCAAGAGAGGCGGGTTGAATTTGATCGGAGGCAATGGCCGTTGCAGCCGACAAGGAGCCGTCCGCGATCATGGCTGCGATCTGCTGGCTTGCCAAAACCCCGGTCATGTCGTCCCCCGTGTTTTGCAATGCCGGCATATCGGCTTTGTGGCATCTCTGGTCGTGCGCTGTTTATTGGTCGGGCTAGCAGGACTCGAACCTGCGACCTTCCGTCCCCCAGACGGACGCGCTACCAGGCTGCGCCATAGCCCGACTTGAAGTGTGTCATACTGGTTTTGACGCCAAGAACAAGGGGCAAATCCCACTTTTACGTCCCGGTTTCCTGTCCGGCCCGATCGCTGGGGCGCAGCCGCTCCAGAAGTGCTTTCAGCGGTGCGGCCTGCGCCACGGTCAAGGGGCGCGGCAAGGATGCAAGGCGGCTTAGGATACCCGGATCGCTGGCGATATCATCCGTCGGATCGTCGGGCACTGCAATGATGGGCGGGTTCAAGACAGGCTCTGGTATCAGGGGAGAGCGGGTGTTCTGATTGCCTTGCGTGTCGTCCTGTAAAGCAGGCTCGGACGGCTGCATGTCAACTGCAAGCGGCGGCGTGGTTGGTGCGTCTTGCTCCTGTTCCGACCCGTCGCGAAAGCTGGGCCGGGGCGGGGGTGTGGTTTCTGGAAACACCAGTTCCGCTTGCGGCGCAGGGTCGGGTTCAGGCGGTTGTGTCAAGACGGGCGCTGCCGGATCTGGCTCGGGCTGCGCCGGTGACGGAGCGTCTGACACCGTGACGGGATCGGTGGGCGTCTCGGGCCGCGGTACGGTCAGCCCTGTCACTGGCGCGGTCGCGTCGTCATGGTCGATGGGGACATCGTCGGCGGCGTCGCCCAAGGGCTGCGACATGTCTGACACATGTGCCGCCCCTTGATCGCGCAGCACCTTTTGCACGCCCTTGATGGTCATGCCGTCATCATGCAGCAACTTCTTGATGCCCCCCAGCAATTTCATGTCCGCCGGGCGATAGTACCGGCGTCCGCCCGCGCGTTTTACGGGCTTGACTTGACTGAACTTGCTTTCCCAAAAACGCAGAACATGTGCCGGGGTTTCCAACCAGTCGGCGACCTCGCTGATCGTGCGGAATGCGTCTGCGGATTTGGGCATGGCCGCGATATCCTAGCGCTTGTTTCCTGCCGCGACCCGGTCTTTCATCAGGTGAGAGGGCCGGAAGGTCAGCACCCTGCGCGGCTTGATCGGAACTTCCTCGCCGGTCTTTGGATTGCGACCAACGCGGGCGGATTTTTCCCGGACCGAAAACGTGCCGAATGACGAGATCTTGACCTGCTCTCCGCTTACCAAAGCGTCCGACATGCTTTCCAGAACGCTTTCGACCAGATCGGCAGATTCGTTGCGCGAAAGGCCAACTTCCCGGAAGACCGCCTCGCTGAGATCCATGCGTGTCAGTGTCTTGTTAACCATCAACCGTCCCTCTGCGCTTTTCAAAACATTAAAGTCGAAGGAAATTACGAGTCAATCTCAATGACTTGTCAGGCGATGTTTAGGCGGAGATTCCGCCGGTTTTTCCGGCTTCACCAGCGCAGAACCACCGCGCCCCATGCCAAACCGCCGCCGATGGCCTCGGATACAAGCACATCGCCACGCTTGATCTTGCCTTCCGCGACCGCAACCGACAGCGCAAGGGGAATCGATGCCGCCGAGGTGTTGCCATGATCCTGAACCGTCACGATGACCCGGTCCATGGGAATACCCATCTTGCGTGCCGTGCCCTGGATGATGCGGATATTGGCCTGATGCGGTACGATCCAGTTCACATCCGCATCAACAAGCCCTGCCTTTTCCAGCGCGGATTCGGCGGTCGATGTCAGCTTTTCGACCGCCTGTCGAAACAGCGGATTGCCCTGCATCCGCAGCTTGCCGGCGGTGCCCGTGCTCGAGACGCCGCCATCCACGAACAGCATGTCGCGGTAGCGGCCATCGGAATTGAGATCCGTGGACAGGATGCCGGAATCCTGCGCGGTTCCGGTGCCCTGTTGCGCACCCAGAACGATCGCGCCCGCCCCGTCACCGAACAGCACACAGGTTGAGCGATCCGTCCAGTCCATGATCCGGCTAAAGGTTTCGGCGCCGATCACCAGCAGCCGTCTTGCCTGGCCGGACACGATCAGCGCGTTGGCATTGGCCAGCGCATAGATGAACCCCGCGCAGACGGCCTGCACGTCGAATCCGAAACCGCGCGTCATGCCCAGTTCGTTTTGCACCATGGTCGCCACTGACGGAAAGGTCAGGTCCGGGGTGGAGGTGGCGACAAGAATGCCGTCGATATCATCCGCCGTGCAGCCCGCGTTTTCCAGCGCATGACGCGCTGCGCGCACGGCAAGATCCGATGTTGTCTGACCGTCTGCCGCAAAATGGCGCCGCTCGATGCCGGACCGGGTCTTGATCCACTCATCGGTGGTGTCCAGAAAGCTTTCGAAATACGCGTTCGGCACGACGCGGTCGGGCAGGTAATGTCCGACGCCTTCAACAACGGCACGTGTGGTCATTCGGGATCACCATTGTCTTGAGCGAGTTTCATCTCTTCGCTGTCCAGCGGGTTGGCGGAGGCGACGCGCGCGGCCAGTTTCTCGGAAAAGCCGGTTTCCGCAAGCTGAAACGCCAGCTTGACCGCCGCCGACACGCCGGTGGCATCGGCAGAGCCGTGCGATTTCACCACCGTTCCGTTCAGGCCAAGGAACACTCCGCCATTTGCCCGGCTGGGATCGACCCGTTTGCTCATCCGGCGCAAGGATGTGTAGGCCAGCACCGAGGCAAGCCGCGACAGGGGCGAGTGGCGGAATGCGTCTTTCAGAAGATCACGGATCAGCTTGGCCGTGCCTTCGCCGGTTTTCAGCGCGACATTGCCGGTAAACCCGTCAGTCACGATCACATCTGCAACCGTGCCGGGCAGGTCACGCCCCTCGACAAAGCCAACGAATTCGAAATCGCCGTTGCGCGCATTATTCTGGATCAGGTCGTAGGCTTCTTTCAGCTCGGCGCGGCCCTTGTGCTCTTCGGTGCCCACATTCAGCAGGCCGACGCGCGGGCGCGTCAGCCCAAAGCCGTTGCGCGCATAGGACGTGCCCATAAGCGCATATTGCATCAGATCCTTGGCGTCGGCGCGAATGTCGGCCCCGCCATCCAGCATGATGTTGTGCTTCTGCGGGTTTTGCGAGGGCCAGAGCACAGCAATGGCGGGCCGGTATATGCCCGGCAGTTTGCGCAGGCGCACCACTGACAGCAGCATGAGCGCGCCGGTGTTGCCGCAGGACACGCAGACAGATGCCTCGCCTTCGCGCACGCATTCTATAGCGGACCACATCGAGGTGGTCTTGCCCTGGCGCACGACCTGGCTCGGTTTGTCCTCCATCGCCACGACATCTTCTGCGTGGCGGATTTCGCAGCGGCCTTTCAGCGTCTTGAAGCGCGCTACAATAGGCTCCAGCATTGGCTGGTCGCCATGCAGGATAAAACCGATATCGGGATTTTTCGTGGCGGATTGGGCAATACCGGCGACAACTGTCGCCGGTCCAAGATCCCCGCCCATAGCGTCTACGGAAATCAGGATTCTACCGCTGTGCGATGTGCCCTGATCCTTAGATGATGTCATGGGATCGCGGCCCCCGCGGGTGCTTATGCGGCGTCGTCTTCCAGATCGACGTCGTCGACCATGGCCACAATTTCACGGTCCGCGTAATGGCCACAGGCCGCGCAGACGTGGTGCGGGCGCTTGAGTTCGCCGCAATTGGGGCAATCGTTGGGGTTGGCCGCCACGAGCGCATCATGCGCACGACGATTGTTGCGGCGCGATTTGGAAACTTTGTTCTGTTGGACAGCCATGTCACAACCTCAGGTCTGGAGGGCGTCTTGGCCCGGTTACAAGTCTTGGGCGGCTGATACGCGGTGTAGCGCCACAGGTTCAACCCCAAATCCGGTGAAAGCGCGAAAATACAGGGAATTATCCCCATGGCAAGAAAATTTTCGGCCAGTTGGTCAGCTTAGCCGTCATCACCTTCCATCTTGCGTTTCAAAGAGGCAAGCCCGGCAAAGGGTTTGACATCCTCGTCGCCCAAGGGGGTCGTGCCGGGTGCTGCGAAACCGGTTTGATCAAGTGCCGCGTCGTCGCGTTTCGGGTAGGGCGGCAGTGCCAGCGCCAGCGCCTCTTGCAGGACCGCGTGCAGGTCGATCACTTCGCCAAGCGGTTCGATCGTTTCATCCTCGGGCATCTCGATCTCGTCGGTTTCCGGCGCGTGATCGGGCATGTGCCGCAGGAAACGGCGGATAACGGGCTCGTCGATGCGGGTGGTCACCGGCTCCAGAGACACGACGCAGGGCTGCACCACCGTGGCCCCAAGAGTGGCCTCGATGCGCCAGTCGGCCTGGCCTTCGGGTTTGATCGAGCCACGAAAGCGGAGTTTGCGCAAATCGAGCAGGCCAAGATCGCGTGCAAGCCGCGCCAACCCGTCATGCTGTAGGGTGATCTCGAAGGGCTGTTCGCGGTTCGCTTTCAGCGTCGCAACGCGGAAACGGCCGGTGGTTTCGCTGTGTTCGGTCATGCGCTGCGGCTTATCCTTTCTTGAACCCCGATGCTACCTTGTTGTAAGCGGGATCAAAGCCTGCTGGCGAAAAGTTCAAGAGGACGGTTATGGGTGGCATGATGAAACGGCTCGTCAGAACGGCCACGATGGTTGGCCTTGTCGCCTCTTTGTCCGCCTGCGTGGCATCTTATCGCAATCATGGCTACGTGCCCAATGACGAGGATCTCAACGCCCTTGTCGTCGGGGTGGATACCCGCGCGACGGTTGACGATGTTGTCGGCGCGCCTTCTGCATCGGGGGTATTGAGCGGGGGCGATTACTATTACGTGCGCAGCCGGGTGCGCGAATACGGTGCCTATCGCCCCGAAGTAATCGAACGGCAGGTCCTTGCGATCAGCTTTGCCGAGGATGACACCATCGCCAATATCGAAAGCTTCAGCCTTGCGGATGGCAATATCGTGCCACTGACCCGCCGGGTGACGGATTCCTCGGTGGTGGGCAACGGTTTCCTGCGCCAGCTTCTGGGCAATTTCGGCAATATCGACCCTGGCGACCTGTTCAACTGATCCCGTCACGATACTGTCACCGCTTGTGTGCCAGACCCGACCCCGATAGCGTGAGACATGTGGCACGGGGGCGTGATCGGATGTTCAGCAAGGGACGCTACAGGGCGCGCATGGCCCGGACGCCACGGGATATCGCCGCGGCCCAGGATCTGCGTGGGCGGGCCTTTCACGGGCAGGACGCCTCGGGTGTCGCGATTCGCGACAGTGACGGCTTTGACGGGCTTTGCACCCATATCATGATCGAGGATAACACCACCGGCGTGCTTGTCTGTTGTTTCCGCATGTTGCCGCTGCGGGCCGGACATGAGATCGACCGCAGCTATTCCGCACAATTCTACGAGCTTTCGGCCCTGAGCGGGTTTCAGGGGCCGATGGTCGAGATGGGGCGCTTTTGTATCCATCCCGACGCGCGCGATCCGGATATCTTGCGCGTTGCCTGGGCGGCGATGACACGGTTTGTCGATGATACGGGCGTCGAGCTGTTGTTCGGCTGTTCGTCTTTCAAGGGTACGGATGCCGAAGACTACCTGGATGCCTTTGCCATGCTCAAGGACCGCCATCTTGCGCCACGCCGCTGGCTGCCGCGCGTGAAAGCGCCAAAGGTGTTCCGCTTTGCACACGCGCTGCGGCTACGGCGACCGGATGTCAAACGCGCCATGCTGGGGATGCCGCCCTTGTTGCGGACCTATCTGATGATGGGCGGCTGGGTCAGTGATCATGCGGTGGTCGATGGGCAGATGAACACGCTGCATGTTTTCACCGGGGTCGAGATCAGCGCAATTCCGCCCGCCCGCAAGCGACTGCTGCGGGCCGTGGCGCAAGAGGTCGCTTGACGCTGGCGCGGGCGCGGGCTAGCCCGCTTTCATGGCGCGCGCACCCCTTTTACAACTTTCCGACATCTCGCTTACCTTCGGTGGCGATCCCATTTTCTCAGACCTGTCCCTGGTGGTTCAGCCGGGGGACCGGGTGGCGCTGGTGGGGCGCAATGGCTCTGGCAAATCCACCCTGATGAAGGTCATGGCCGGGCTGGTCGAACCCGATCAGGGCACACGGGTGGTCAGCCCCGGCAAAACCGTCGGCTACATGGAACAAGACCCGACCATGGAGGGCTTTGCCACCCTGGGCGAGTTTGCCGCCAGTCAGCTTGACCCCGCCGAGGAATACCGCATCGAGATGGCCGCCGAGGGGCTGAGCTTTGATGCGGATCGCCCTGTTGCCACCGCGTCGGGCGGGGAACGGCGGCGCGCGGCGCTGGCCAAGCTTATGGCCGAGGCCCCCGAACTGATGCTGCTCGACGAGCCGACGAACCATCTGGACATCACCGCAATCGCCTGGCTGGAACAACAGCTGCGCGACACGCGCGCGGGGTTCATCCTGATCAGCCACGACCGGGCCTTTCTGCGCGCGCTGACCCGCGCGACGCTATGGGTGGATCGCGGATGCGTGCGGCGGCAGGAAAAGGGGTTCGAGGATTTTGAAGCCTGGCGCGACAAGGTCTGGGAAGACGAGGACATGGCCCGTCACAAGCTCAACCGCAAGATTGCCGAAGAGGCGCGTTGGGCGGTCGAGGGCATCAGCGCGCGGCGCAAGCGCAACCAGGGCCGGGTGCGCGCGCTACAGGATCTGCGTGCCGAGCGGTCTTTGCAGATCAACCGGCAGGGCACGGCGGCCATGGCGCTTGACAGCGGGCCGCAGACGGGCCGCAAGGTGATCGAGGCGCGTGGTATCTCCAAGAGTTTCGGCGCGGGCGACATCGTGCGGGATTTCGACCTGACGGTGATGCGGCGCGACCGGGTCGCGTTTGTCGGCCCGAACGGCGTGGGCAAGACGACCCTGCTCAAGATGCTGATGAAGCAAACAGACCCCGACGCGGGCGAGGTGAAACACGGCACCAACCTGATCCCGGCGGTATTCGACCAGGCCCGCGCGCAGCTTGACCCGGACATGACGCTTTGGGACAGCCTGACCGGGGATCCCGACATGCGGGTGTCCGGCAAGGCCGATCAGATCCTTGTGCGCGGACAGCCCAAGCATGTGGTGGGCTATCTCAAGGAGTTCCTGTTTGATGAACGCCAGGCGCGCGCGCCGGTGCGGTCGTTGTCCGGGGGCGAAAAGGCGCGGCTGCTTCTGGCCAAGCTGATGGCGCGGGAAAGCAACGTGCTGGTTTTGGACGAGCCGACAAACGATCTGGATATCGAGACGCTGGACCTGTTGCAGGAATTGCTCGACAGTTACGATGGCACGGTTCTGCTGGTCAGCCATGACCGGGATTTTCTGGACCGCGTGGCCACCACTACCATCGCGATGGAAGGTAACGGACAGGCGACCGTCTATGCCGGGGGCTGGACGGATTACATCGCGCAGCGCCCGGCGCGAGAGGCTGCCGCCAAAACGGTGCCCAAATCATCCGGGACGACACAAGGCGCTGCCGACGCCAAGGTAGGCGCGCGTAAAACGGCGGCCAAGTTGAGCTTCAAGGAAAAGCACCGGCTGGAAACGCTGCCCGACGAGATCGCGCGGCTGGAGGCCGAGATCGCCAAGCTGGAAACGCTGTTGGCGGATGCTGATCTGTTCCGGCGCGAACCCGACAAGTTCCAGAAGGCAACAGAGGCCCTTGGCGCGCGTCAGGCCGCCCTGAGCACAGCCGAGGAAGACTGGCTGGCACTGGCCGAAAAAGCCGAGACGATGGGACAGTAAAGCCTTTCGCCAAAACCTGCCGCGCAGAGATGCGATTGAACGCGACACGCTTGAAGCCGGAACGCTTTGCGGCAGGGTGCAACTGACCGGGGCGGGTGTTTCAGATCAAACGCAACACACTGTAGCCGCTGCCGGTCAAAGATTGACCGACTTGCCGGTGATGGGGGCGTCAAGCTGTCGCTCTATCCATTGGTCCAGCGTTTGCTTGAGCAGGTCGGTATTGCGCGTGTCGATGGCCTGTCGCAGCGCCTGAAAGGCGTTGGCCATCTCTATCTCGGACAGATGGCTTTCCTGTGCGCGCAGGATCTTGGGATGCGGTGTCGTCAGCATGTCGGTGCCGATCAAAAGCTCTTCATGCAATTTTTCGCCGGGCCGCAGGCCGGTAATCTCTATCTCGATCTCCCCATCGGGATTTTGCGGGTCGCGAATCGAATACCCGGCATTTTCGATCATCTTCTCGGCCAGTTTGCGGATTGGAACCGGCTTGCCCATGTCGAGCACGAAAACGTCGCCGCCCCGTGCGAAAGACCCCGCAAGCAGCACCAGTCGCACCGCCTCGGGGATGGTCATGAAAAAGCGCGTCACATCGGCATGGGTCAGCGTCACCGGACCGCCATTCGCGATCTGTTCCTGAAACAGCGGTATGACCGAGCCCGACGAGCCAAGCACATTGCCAAAACGCACCATGGAGAATCGCGTCATGGTCGAGCGCGTGGCAAGATCCTGAACCGCCATTTCCGCGAACCGCTTGGATACCCCCATCATCGAAGAAGGCCGCACCGCCTTGTCGGTGGATACGAGGATGAACCGCTCTACCCCCGTAAGGCGCGCGGCGTCGGCCACGGTCTTGGTGCCGAACACATTGATTCGCATACCTTCCAGCGCATTGTCCTCGACCAGCGGCACATGCTTGTAGGCGGCGGCGTGCAGCACGATATCGATCTTGTTGCGCTCCATCACGTCCATGACGAGGCTGCGTTCGCAGACCGACCCCAGAACGGGAACGACCGGCGTTTCCGGGGACAGCGACGCCAGTTCGCGGTGCATGTCGAAAAGCCCAAGTTCGCTGTGATCCATCACCACCAGCTTGCGCGGCTTGCAGCCGACGATCTGTCGGCACAGCTCTGACCCGATGGAGCCGCCGGCGCCTGTGATCAGGACATTGCGATCCCGGTAGTTGCTGCTGACGCCGGGCAATTCACGCTCGAGCCGCTTGCGGCCCAGAAGATCGTCAAGATCCACCGGCCTCGTGTCCGACAGGCCATCGGCCTTGTTTGCGATCAGATCGGAAAAAGAGGGCAGCGCGTGAACCTCGCAGCCCGTATCGGCCAGACGCCGCGTGATCGCCGTCTGAACGGCGCGTTTTGCGCTTGGCATGGCAAGGATGATGCGCTGAACGTCGTGGCGTTCGATCAGATCGTCGATTTCCACCGGGGCGTACACACGCAGCCCCGCGATTGTCAGGCTTTGCAGGCGGCGGTCGTCATCCACAAAGGCAATTGGTTCCACCGCGTCATCCACGGCCAGCGCGGTTGCCAGTTGTTGCCCGGTCTGCCCGGCACCATAAATGATGATCGGTACGCGCGGATTGCCCTTGCGGTAAATCAACAGCAGCGCCTGCCGCATCAACAGGCGCGATGTCACCGACAGGATCAGGAACAGCATACCCGTTACGACATACAGCGCCGCGGGGAAGGTGGGCGGGGTGGCCAGAAGCGCGTAAATCACGCCTGCACCGCTGATAATGGAGGCAACAAAGGCCGATTCGACAACGCCTTGCATCTGGTAGGCGTTCAGCTTGACCTGGTGCAGGCCCAGAAACACTGTCAGCACAGTGCCAACTGACACAACGATGATCAGGCCAACCACAAAACTGTCGAATAGCAGCCAGAATGTATCGGGGCCAAGAAAAAGCGTGGTTGCAAGAACATGCGCAACGGCGATCAGCGCAATGTCGATGCCGAGCAGGACGAGGCGCTTTTGTTGCCGGCTGAGGGAAACGACCAATCGGTAAAGCATTTCAATTCAAAATCCATAATAACGAAAAAAATTTGCCAGATACGCATTGGCCAACTGCAATCGGATTTACCCAAATATATATAATCACTACACGTAATGACGGTAACGTGACATCAGGCGGTCAGACAAGTTTGACGTTTCTGCAAGAGCGAAATGACGCTTATAAAATGAACGTCACGCTAAAAATATAGCACATCTACCGTTGTGGTCCTATGGAAAATACCCTTTTGGCCGTCTCGACAATCAATCTCAGGTCAAAACAGAGTGAGTGATTCCGCGCCCAGATCAGATCCAGCTTCGCCTTGGCGGGAATGCAGCGTTGCCTGTAGACATGATCTGTTTCTGCCGCGTCGCGGCAACGTGCCAGAAGTTGCTCTTCGCGTCGGTGAAAGCGCAATGTGGCCAATCCTGTCACGCCGGGGCGGTTTCGCAGCACCTCGGTATAGATTTCGGGGCAAAGCGTAACATAGCGCGGCAGCGGCGGTCGCGGCCCGACAAAGCTGATATCGCCGCGCAGGATATTGAACAGCTGCGGCAACTCGTCAAGCCGTGTGCGGCGCAAGACATGGCCTGTTCGGGTGATCGCCTTGTTCTTGTACCCGGCCGAGACGGTGTGATCGGCGGCGCGGGGAGCCATGGTGCGGAATTTCCACAAGGTGAAGGGCGTTGTGGGATCCTTCATCCTTGTCGAAGGATAAAACACAGGCCGTCCATCGCGGATCAGGATAAGCGCGGCGATGATCACCATGGGCAGGGCCAGAACAACGCTGAGCAGCAGGCCAAGGCCGATATCCAGCGCGCGTTTGCCAGCCGTCATGGTCAGGTCTCCAGCTCTTGCCAATCCCTGATCAATGCCTCGGGCCGTGACACCAGGGTTTCCGGTGCGACTAGTCTTGCAAGTCGCGTTGCGTCAAGTGTTACGTTCTGGACGGCATCTTTCGGTGCGGGTTGCCAGATGACCGGTTTGCCCGCCGCGCGGGCAAGCGCCGCCATGTCCACGGGTCTGGGTGCCGCGACATTCAACAAGGGGGGACAACGCGCGGATTGCAGTTCTGACAGTTTCAGGATCACCCGCAGCACATCGCTTGCGGCGATATAGCTGCGTTGCGGTCCTTCGCCATCCGGGAACCTGTCCAGCCGTACCGCCCCATCGCCACGCAAAGCCGGTGCAAGACTGTCGGCCCCGATCACATTGGCCAGCCGCAGGATGACATGCTGCTCCGTGGCCCCCGGCAGACAGGATTTGATCCGCGCCTCCATCCGGCACTTCGCGCGGCCATAGGCGTTGAGCGGATGCAGCGAGCTGATCTCACAAAGCGCGCTGCCAGAGCCATAGACGGCGGCGGTGGACAGGTGCAGCACCCGGCGGGCACGGCAGATGCGGGCGATCTCGAAGGTCAGATCGACCAGCGCGCTGTTTTGCTCCAGCCCGGCGGTGTCCCCCGATGTCGCCCCCCACAACGCGACCAGCGTGGCGCAATGGGGCAGGGCCTGTGTGGGGTCGCCGGGGGACCATTGCACATCCGCGCCGGGCTGGCGCGACTGAAAGACCACATTCTGCCCGGCTTGCCCGTCGCGGCGATGCGCGGCGCGCAAAAGCCTGCCAAGCCTGCCGCCCGCGCCCGTTATCAGAATTCGTCTGGACTGAGTCAAATTTGCTACAACCTTGGTTCTTGGCCGGATTTTCCGATAAATGAATTGTATAGTCTCATGACGGCGATGTACGTATCCAGAGATTTCTAATTACCGGGATAGGGCGTCATGTCGACAGCCAAGCTGATTATATCTGCCGCTTGCGCAATAAGCCTTTCTGCTTGCTCACTGCCGCGCGGTGCTGCCGTAAACTCCGAAGTCCTTCGCGAAAGCAATGCGCCAGACCCCAGCTTTCAGGTGATAGAGGTGACGCGGAATACGGCACCGCTTTTGGCCAAATGGCCGCATAGCGGCTGGCATGGGCATTACCATTGGTTCGCTGCCGACCGCGCGCCTGATTCCTCGACGCTTCAGACCGGGGACACGGTTGAAATTCTGGTCTGGGACAATCAGGACAATTCCTTGTTGACCGGTCAGGGCGGTCAGGCCGCCACGATCGCCGAGCAATCGGTGTCCGCCTCGGGCCAGATCTTTTTGCCCTATATCGGCGAAGTGATCGTGCGGGGCCTGACAGAGGCTGCCGCGCGCCGTCATGTCCAGGAAGCATATGACAAGATCCAGCCATCGGTACAGGTGCAGTTGCGGGCCGTCGCCGGGCGCAACAACTCCGTTGATGTGGTCAGCGGCGTTGGCTCGCCCGGACGCTACCCTCTGGAAAGCCGGAACACCCAGCTTCTGAGCATTCTTGCCCAGAGTGGCGGGGTCAGCCCTGATTTGCGCAATCCGCTGGTGCGATTGCAACGCGGCGGCCAGACCTATCAGACCCGCGTGAACAGCGTTCTGAAGGACGCCTCGCGCAATGTGCGGGTGCGCGGTGGCGATCAGGTCATCGTTGTCGAAGATGACCGCAGCTTTAACGCGCTTGGGGCCACGGGCTCTCAGCAGCTTGTGTATTTCGAAAAAGACAGGCTGACAGTGATGGACGCGCTATCGAAAACGGGCGGTCTGAACGCAAGCCGGGCCAACCCAAAAGGCGTGCTTATCCTGCGCGATTACGAACCGCGCGACCTCAAGCCCGGCTTTGCCGGACCCGATCAGCAGCAGGTGGTGTTCACGATCGACCTGACCTCTGCCGATGGCCTGTTTGCCGCGCGCCAGTTTCTGGTGCAGCCCGGTGACACGCTTTTGGCGACGGAAAGCCCGGTCAACGCGGCCACGACCATCATCGGGTTGTTCGGAACGGTGATCGGCGTGTCGAGCACGGTGAACAATCTTTGATCAGCGCGTAACAGCGCCAATGCTCCCGGAAACTGTGCGGCTGCGCGATCCCTTGCAAGATCACGCAGCCGTATTGCCGGTTTATTCCTCTGAAGAGGCACCCGCATCGACAGGGGTTTCGGCCTCTTCGTCCTCGGGCGGTTCGGCGATCCACGCGACGCTGACGACCTTTTCATTCTTGCCCGTGTTGAACACTTTGACTCCGCCCGCGCTGCGCGACCGAAAGGAAATGCCCTCGATCGGGACGCGGATGGATTGCCCGCGCGAGGTGGCCAGCATGATCTGATCTTCAAGCTGCACCGGGAAGGACGCCACAAGCGCTCCGCCACGCATCGCCTTGTCCATTGCCTGCACACCCATGCCGCCGCGCCCGCGCACCGGGTAGCCGTGGCTGGAACTCAGCTTGCCCGCGCCCTGTTCGGTGATGGTCAGGATCAGGTTTTCGGCGGCTTTCATTTCGTCGAACCGCTCGGGGCTTATGGAGCCCTCGATCTGGTCCTCGTCGTCACTGTCTGCCTCGTCCACGGCACCGGCCATCTGGCGGCGCATCTTGAGATAGGCGGCGCGTTCCTCGGCACTGGCGTCGAAATGGCGGATCACGGACATCGACACGACCGAATCATCATCTGACAGCCTGATTCCGCGCACACCCGTCGAATCGCGCCCCTTGAACACCCGCACATCGGCGGTGGGAAAACGGATCGCGCGGCCCGACCGGGTCACAAGCATCACGTCATCCTCTTCTGAACAGATGCGCGCATTGACCAGCTTCGTGTTTTCGTCGGGCAGCTTCATCGCGATCTTGCCGTTCGATTTCACATTGGTGAAATCCGACAGCGCGTTGCGGCGCACGTCGCCCGCCGAAGTGGCGAAAAAGATCTGAAGATCGTTCCAATCCTCTTCGGGCACATCCACCGGCATGACGGCGGCGATGCTGACGCCCGTGGGGATCGGCAGGATGTTGACGATGGCCTTGCCCTTTGACGTGCGTCCGCCAAGCGGCAGACGCCATGTCTTGAGCTTGTAGACCATGCCATCGGTGGTGAAGAACAAAAGCTGCGTATGTGTGTTGGCCACAAAGAGGTTGGTGACGACATCCTCTTCTTTGGTCTGCATCCCCGACAACCCCTTGCCGCCGCGCTTTTGCGCGCGGAAATCGGCCAGCGCGGTGCGTTTGATGTAGCCGCCTTGCGTGATGGTGACGACCATCTCTTCACGCTCGATCAGGTCTTCGTCTTCCATGTCGCCCGACCAGTCCACGATCTGGGTGCGACGCGGCACGGCGAACTGGTCTTTCACCTCTTGCAGCTCGTCCGAGATGATCTGCATGATCCGCTCGCGGCTGGCGAGAATGGCAAGGTATTCCTTGATCTTGCCCGCCAGCTCGCGCAGCTCGTCGGTGACTTCCTTGACGCCAAGCTGGGTCAGGCGTTGCAGGCGCAGATCAAGGATCGCGCGGGCCTGAATTTCGCTCAGGTTATAGGTGCCGTCGTCATTGGCGGTATGGGTCGGGTCGTCGATCAGGGCGATATATTCAAGGATGTCGCCCGCCGGCCAGCGGCGGGTCATCAGCTTGTGCCGGGCCTCGGCCGCATCGGCGGAGGCGCGGATCGTGGCCACCACCTCATCGACGTTGGATACCGCGACCGCCAGACCGCACAGCACGTGGCTACGCTCGCGCGCCTTGCGCAGCTCGAACGCGGTGCGCCGCGCGACCACCTCTTCGCGAAAGCCGATAAAGGCCGACAGGAAACCGTAAAGCGTCAGCTGTTCGGGCCGCCCGCCGTTGAGCGCCAGCATGTTGCAGCCGAAATAGGTCTGCATCGGGGTGAAGCGGAACAACTGGTTCAGCACCACCTCGGCGGTGGCGTCGCGCTTCAGCTCGACCACCACGCGCACACCATGCCGGTCAGATTCGTCCTGCACATGGGCGATGCCCTCGATCTTTTTCTCGCGGACCGTCTCGGCGATCTTTTCGATCATCGCCGCCTTGTTCACCTGATAGGGAATCTCATCAATAACAATGGCGTAGCGGTCTTTTCTCAACTCCTCGATCCGGGTCTTTGAGCGGATCACCACGCTGCCGCGACCCTCCGTATACGCCTTTCGAGCACCTGAGCGGCCCAGCATGATGCCGCCCGTCGGGAAATCCGGGCCGGGTATGTAGCGGATCAGATCCTCGGAGCCGAGATCGGGATCGTCGATCAGCGCCAGCGTGGCGTCGATCACCTCGCCCAGATTATGTGGCGGTATGTTGGTGGCCATGCCCACGGCGATGCCGCCGGCGCCATTGACCAGCATGTTGGGAAAACGCGCGGGCAGGACGGTCGGCTCTTTCTGCTTGCCGTCGTAATTGTCCTGATAATCAACCGTGTCTTTTTCGATATCGGCGAGCAGGTAATTCGCCGGCTTGTCCATGCGCACCTCGGTGTAGCGCATCGCAGCCGGGTTATCGCCGTCCATCGACCCGAAATTGCCCTGACCGTCCAGCAACGGCAGGGACATCGAGAAATCCTGCGCCATGCGCACCAGCGCGTCGTAGATCGCACTGTCGCCATGTGGGTGGTACTGGCCCATCACGTCACCAACGGGGCGGGCGGATTTGCGATAGGGCTTGTCATGGGTGTTGCTGGTTTCGTGCATCGCGAACAGGATGCGGCGATGCACGGGCTTCAGCCCGTCGCGCAGATCGGGGATCGCGCGGGACACGATGACCGACATCGCGTAGTCCAGATAAGAGGTCTTCATCTCATCGGTGATCGATATGGAAGGCCCGTCATATACCGGGCGCTCTGGCGGCATTTCGCCTTCGGTTTCAGGGGTTTCTGGCGTGTCGCTCATATGGCTGCCCATCCTGTCGATGAAGTCTATATCTTGTTGAACTAACTATATCAGAGGCTGGATATGGGGTGCAATGGCTCATGCCCGACCCGGCTGGCAGCCACCGGTGTGACCTGCTAACATACTGTTTTTATTGAAAAGTAAGAATTTCTGCGCATGATTGACTCCAGCGGCATAAAAAGAGCCGAAAGGAGAGAGCGATCATGGCGATGAGCGAAACCGAAATGATGTTGAAGGGCTACGGGCTGACCACGGCAGAGTTTTACTATCATATGCCGGATTATGCCCATGTTCTCAATACCTTCATCTGGCAGGATTATGATATCGCGCCGGATCATCCGCGGCTGTTCAAATTCATCGACTATTGGCAAGACGAGATCGAGGGCCCGCTGCATTCGGTAAAATTCGTTCACCGCAAGATGCTCAGCCCCGGTGAATGGCGGCAGGTCACCGGGGAGTTTACCCTGCACTGACGTGCTGGGCCTGGTACGCGGCCCCGGATCAGGTCCGGGGCGGGTGTTTCAGGGAATGATCCGGGTGTATTTCATGCCTTCCAGCGAGATACCGGCCAGCGCGCCCGCCTGGCCGAAGATCACCGCGACAACGGGGGCTGTGGCCGTGGTGGTATCCGCTCGCAGATTGCCGCCATTGTCGTTGAACACATATTCGACATCCGCGCCCGCAACCCAGCCCGACGAGCGCCGGAAGCGGGCGAGCGCATCCTCTGTCATGAAGAAAAGCACATGCGCGAATTGCTGTGCGCCAATCTGCAAGCCGAAACTGCCCTTGGTGGCCGAATAGAAATCGACCGTTACGCCGCCGACGCGCAACGCGCCGCGCCCATAGCCGCCACCCACCAGAAATCCGCCCTCTGTCACAAGCGGCATGACAAGACTACCGGTGGATTTCTCGGCCAGATCCTGAGTGTTTGGGTATTGGGTGAAAAGGTAATTCATGGTGGAATCGACGCGCGCGTCGATCTTCTGCGCGCCGGTGGACCCCACGCCATTGCCGCAGGCCGCCAGAAGCGGGGAGGCGGCCAAAGCGCCGAGGGTAAAGCTGCGCCGGGAAAGATTGCTCATGGGATTGCCTGTCTGTTGCCTGAATATGCCGGTCTTTTGAAGTTGCCGACCCAGGTGACAGTATACCCTCATGCGCGGGGTCTGTCACCACGCATATGCAGCGGTTTGCCGGGTGCCGGTGGCTTATGATTGCAGGGCGCGGGCCATTTGCGGAGCGAAATAGGTGAGTATCCCGTCGCACCCGGCGCGCTTGAATGCCATCAGGCTTTCGGCCATCGCGCGATCCCCGTCGATCCAGCCCTGCGCGGCGGCGGCCTGGATCATCGCGTATTCGCCGGAGACCTGATAGGCATAGGTCGGCGCGCCGAACGCGTCTTTCACCCGGCGACAGATATCCAGATAGGGCATTCCGGGCTTGACCATGACCATGTCCGCGCCCTCGTTCAGGTCGCGCGCGACACAACGCAGCGCCTCGTCGGAATTGGCCGGGTCCATCTGATAGGTCTTCTTGTCGCCCTTCAACGCGCCCGACGCGCCCACGGCATCGCGGAACGGCCCGTAAAAGGCCGACGCGTATTTGGCCGCGTAGGACAACAAAAGCACATCGTGATGCCCCTGCTGTTCCAGCGCGTCCCGGATCGCACCGATACGCCCGTCCATCATGTCTGACGGGCCGATGATGTCGACACCGGCATCCGCCTGGCTGAGGGCTTGACGCACCAGCGCGGCCACCGTTTCATCGTTCACGATCTCGCCGTCGCGCACGAACCCGTCATGGCCGGTGTCCGAATAAGGGTCGAGCGCCACATCCGTCATGATGGCGATATCGGGCACCGCGTCCTTGATGGCGCGGGTGGCGCGGTTGGAAAGATTGTCGGGATTCCACGCCTCGGCGCAATCCTCTGTGCGGTTCGCGGCGTCGGTATAGGGAAACAGGCAAATCGCGGGGATGCCAAGGTCATGCGCCTCACGCGCGGCTTCGACCACGCGATCCACGGAACGGCGCATCACGCCGGGCATCGAGGGTACGGGCTCTTGCACGTCATTGCCCTCGCGCACGAAGACAGGCCAGATGAAATCCGCCGGTGACAGGCTGTTCTGCGCGACAAGCGACCGGATCGCGGATGAGCGCCGCGTGCGGCGCAGACGGGTCAGGGGATAGGGGGCTTGCGTGGGGCGCATGGGCTTTGATCCTCTCGTGCGGTCTTTTCTGTCTGAGTGGCATGGAACTTCATGCATCTCAAGGGTAGGAATTGCCGATACGCGGCGCTATGAGGTGGCCGGTATTGAAGAAAAGGCCTGAGCGTTGGACCTGATCCACGAGATTTTCGAACTTATCGACATGCGCAGTTTCAGCAACCTTTGGTTCTGGATCGTTCTGGCGGTGACATGGTCGACAGTAAGCCACTGGGTGCTTGGCGTGCCATGGGATATGGTGCTGCGCGCGCGGCGCGGCGATGAACAGGGCATTGCGGATCTGCACGACCTGATCCGCATCAACACCAACCGGATTCTCTATATTGCCAGCGAAACCGGCCTGCTGTTGTCGGGATTTGCCTGTTTCCTGCTCAGCTCTATGTTTTTGCTTGGTTTTATATATGACAACCAGTTTTCGCAGGCCGTGTTCCTGCTGTTCTTTCCGATCAGCATGGTCGCGATCCTGTCGGTGGGCACGGCACAGGCCATCAAAGCACAGGATTTGCGCAACGAGGCGCTGTGTAAACGTCTGCACAAGCATCGGGTGATCACGCAGATCATCGGGATGCTGGCCATTTTCGCCACGGCGATGTGGGGCATGTTGCAGAACATGACGGCAAACGTACTGGGGTGATCTTCGTGAAAAAGGCAGAACGCATCAGGACCGGTGGCGCGCCGGAAGGGTTTGACGCGCAGCTTGTACTGCGCGAGATCGAAAAGGCGGGCGGGCCGGTCATTCATGTGGCGCGTGACGACAAGCGCATGGCCGCCATGGAAGAGGCGTTGCGTTTCTTTGATCCCGGTATGCCGATACTGCGCTTTCCGGGCTGGGATTGCCTGCCTTATGACCGGGTGTCGCCCAATGCCGATATTTCCGCCGCGCGCATGGCGACGCTGGCGGGGCTGGTGCATGGCGGGCCATCGCGGTTCGTGCTGCTGACAACGCTCAATGCGGCGATGCAGCGTATCCCGGCGCGCGAGGTGCTGCGCGATGCCGCTTTCAGCGCGCAGGTGAATTACCAGATCGACGAGGACGCGTTGCGCGCGTTTCTGGTGCGGATGGGCTTTGCGCAATCGCACACGGTGATGGAGCCGGGCGATTACGCCGTGCGCGGCGGCATCATCGACGTGTATCCGCCCGGCGAAAGCGGGCCGGTGCGGCTGGATCTTTTCGGGGATGTACTGGACGGGGTGCGCCGCTTTGATCCCGCCACGCAGCGCACGGTGGAAAAGCTGGACCGGATCGAGCTGGCCCCGGTGAGCGAGGTCATCCTCGACGACGCGGCCATCCGGCGGTTCCGGCAGAATTACCGGATCGAATTCGGCGCGGCGGGCAGTGATGATCCGCTCTACGAGGCGGTCAGCGCGGGGCGTAAGCAATCGGGCATGGAACATTGGTTGCCGCTGTTCCATGAACGTCTGGAGACCCTGTTCGATTACCTGCCCGGCGCGCCGGTCAGTCAGGACGACCAGATCGACAGCCTGCGCGAGGCCCGCTGGGAGCAGGTCGCGGATCAATACGATGCGCGCCGCCATGCGATGGCGCAAAAGGGCCGGGGCGACACGGTGTACAAGCCGCTTTCGCCGGAGGGGCTGTATCTGGACAACACCGCATGGGACGCGGCAATAGGCGCGCGCCGGGTGCTGGCGCTGTCGCCGCTGCCACAGGCGCCGGGGCCGGGTGTGCTGGATGCGGGCGGGCGAATCGGGCGCAATTTCGCGCCCGAGCGTCAACAGGAAAAGATAAACCTTTTCAGTGTTCTCAAGGATCATGTTCAGGAAAGGCTTGCCCATGGCCCGGTGCTGATCGCGGCCTATTCCGAAGGTGCGCGCGAGCGGCTTGAGGGGCTGTTGGAGGATGAGGGTCTGCTTGGGGCCGTCACCGTCAAACAGGCCGGGTCCATCGACCGCTACGGGCTGCATCTGGCGGTCTGGGGGCTGGAACACGGGTTCCAGACACCCGACATGACCGTGATCGCCGAACAGGATGTTCTGGGCGACAGGCTGATCCGGTCGCCCCGCAAGCGCCGCCGCGCCGAGAATTTCCTGACCGAGGCGCAGAGCTTGAGCGCGGGCGATCTGGTGGTGCA
>JANSXS010000022.1 GCA_024742835.1 Paracoccaceae bacterium
ATGGTGCCCAGGAGAGGACTCGAACCTCCACGTCCATACGGACACTAGCACCTGAAGCTAGCGCGTCTACCATTCCGCCACCTGGGCAGGTGTCGTGGAGCGCCGTTTAGACTGCGCCTGACGAACTGTCAACGCGGATTTGGTCAACTTCGTCCCATCGGCCAAATCGCCTTGTCCAACCGTAACCGGGACGTTAGGTAATATCCTGTGACGTCATTGCCTAAGGGGGCGCGTTTTCATGCCGAAACTTGTGACTATCTTTGGCGGATCCGGTTTCGTGGGGCGCTATATCGCGTGGCGCATGGCCAAGGCCGGCTGGCGTGTGCGAGTGGCCGTTCGCAGGCCGAACGAGGCGATGTTCGTGCGGCCCTACGGCGATGTCGGGCAGGTCGAGCCTGTCTTTTGCAATATCAGGAATGATGACAGTGTCCGTGCGGTGCTTGAGGGCGCGGATGTGGCTGTGAACTGTGTGGGCACGTTCGATCTGCGGGGCAAGAACAGCTTTGACGCGATTCAGGCCGAAGGTGCGGAGCGCGTTGCACGCCTGGCCTCCGATGCGGGCGTGGGCCAGATGGTCCAGATCTCTGCCATCGGGGCGGATTGCGAATCTGACAGCATCTATGCACAGACCAAGGCAAGGGGCGAGGCGGCTGTGCTTGAACACATGCCTGAAGCTATGATCCTGCGACCGTCGGTCGTTTTCGGCCCGGAGGACGCGTTTTTTAACCGTTTCGCGGCCATGAGCCGTCTGGGGCCGATTTTACCGGTGGTTGGTGACGAGACCCGGTTTCAGCCTGTTTATGTCGATAATGTCGCCGAAGCCGCCGAAAAGGCCATCACCGGCGAGGCGAAGCCGGGCATCTATGAGCTTGGTGGGCCGGATGTGAACACGTTCCGTGAGCTGATGGAACATATGCTGCACGTCATCGGCCGCCGTCGGTTGATCGTCAATATTCCCTTCTGGGCGGCGACGGCCATGGCATCCGGGATGGAGGCGCTTCAAATCCTGACGCTGGGTTTGTTCAAGCCCCAGATCACCCGCGATCAGGTGCGCAGCCTGCGCCGTGACAATATCGTTGCACAGGATGCAAAAGGACTGACGGATCTTGGGATCAAGCCGGTGGCGATCGAGGCGGTGTTGCCCGATTACCTGTGGCGGTTCCGCCCCGGCGGTCAGTACGATTCCATCCGGGACTCCGCACGCAATCTGCGTTTGTGACGCGGGTGCACAGGCGGCAACTCGCGCCTGTCATAGCAGGGGCTTAACTATAGGCATAGGCAAGCAGGCCGATCCCGAACATCACGCGGTAGATCACGTAGGGCGTGAAGCTGACAGTGCGTAGCAGGCGCATCATCACGCTTAGGGACAACAGCGCGGCAATAAAGGCGAAGAAGGCCGCAATCGCGCCATCTTTCAGCAAGGCCATATCCGCCTGCGCCAAGGTCTCTCCGCCAAGGTATACCCCGCTGGCCACGATGGTGGGCACCGACATCATCATTGCGAGTTTTGCCGCGTCATGGCGCGTGTAGCCCAAAAACCGCGCTCCAGTGATGGTGATGCCTGACCGGGACGTGCCAGGGATCAGTGCGACGGCCTGCCAGACACCGATGACCATGGCATCCTGAATTGAAAAATCCCGCTGCGTTCGGGTGGTTTCTCCGATCTGGTCGGACCAGTAAAGGAAGGCCGCAAAGATAAGCATTGACCAACCGATCACCGTGATCGAGCGCAGATAGGCATCAAGCCCGGTAAGTTCTAGGATCAAGCCGAACGCCACCACCGGCACCGATGATAAAAGCAACAACAGCGCCAGCCGCGCGCCTTCGGTGTCAGCGCGCCCGACAAACAGGCGGGGCAGGCCACCAAAGGCCAGTTTCATGTCGGACCAGAAATAGAGGATAACGGCAAGCAACGTGCCCACATGCACCGCCACGTCGATCGCCTGTCCCTGATCCTTCAGTCCCGTGAAGCTTGGTATCAGGATCAGGTGCCCTGAAGAGGACACCGGCAGGAACTCTGTCACGCCCTGAACGACGGCAACAAGAATCAAATGGTAAAGCAGCATCGGCGCGCGCCTCTCTGGAAAACCTGGAAAGGCTATACCCCACGCTGCCGAGGGCGAAAGCAGCTATTTAATTCCGCATCGGACCTAAAATTAACATAAATCACACCAAAGCCTTGCGGTGTTCCCGCATAAAATGGATTTACGTCAGTAGTCATGACTTTAATTCGCCCTATCTTTGCGATACACAGCGCCAAAAGCTGATCATGACCGGAGAATGTGCCGTGGCTAAGACACCGATGTTGAAATTTGTGACTGTGGAACGCGACATGCCGGAAAAGCGTGGAGCAGACTCGCGCCGGGAAGATTTCCACGAGATCTACGCCGAATACGCGGGCGCGAAGGCAGCGGAACAATCGGCGCGGTGCAGCCAGTGTGGCGTGCCCTACTGCCAGAACCATTGCCCGTTGCACAACAACATCCCCGATTGGCTGCGCCTTACCGCTGAGGGTCGTCTGAAAGAGGCGTATGAAGTCAGCCAGGCCACCAACACCTTCCCCGAGATCTGTGGCCGCATCTGCCCCCAGGACCGGCTGTGCGAAGGCAATTGCGTGATCGAGCAATCGGGCCATGGCACCGTTACCATCGGCGCGGTCGAGAAATACATCACCGACACCGCTTGGGACGAAGGCTGGGTCACGCCGGTGCAGCCCACGCAGGAACGCGCCGAATCTGTTGGCATCATCGGGTCCGGTCCAGGCGGGCTTGCCGCCGCGGACATGCTGCGTCAGGCCGGGGTGCAGGTCACTGTCTATGACCGCTATGATCGCGCCGGTGGGCTGATGACCTACGGCATTCCCGGCTTCAAGCTGGAAAAGCCGGTTGTCATGCGCCGGATCGACCAGCTTGAGCAGGGTGGGGTCAAGTTTGTGCTGAACTGCACTGTTGGCGACGATATCAGCTTTGACGAGATCCGCGAAAAGCATGACGCGGTTCTGATCGCCACGGGCGTTTACAAAAGCCGCGAATTGCCTGGCCCAGGTGCCGGGGCCAAGGGGATTGTGCGTGCCATCGACTTTCTGACCGCCAGCAACCGCAAAAGCTTTGGCGATGAGGTGCCAGAGTTCGAGTCTGGTGAACTCAACGCCGAAGGCAAGCGCGTGGTTGTCATCGGCGGTGGCGATACCGCGATGGATTGCGTGCGCACGGCGATCCGGCAGGGGGCGACATCGGTCAAGTGCCTGTATCGTCGCGACCGCGAGAACATGCCCGGCAGCCAGCGCGAGGTTGCCAATGCCGAGGAAGAAGGCGTGGAGTTCTTGTGGCTCAGCACGCCAAAGGCGTTTCACGGTGATCCCGTCTCCTCGGTCAAGGTGCAGCAGATGCGCCTTGGCGCGCCCGATGCCACGGGCCGTCAATCGCCCGAAGAGGTCGAGGGTGCCGAAACCGACGAACCCGCTGATCTGGTGATCAAGGCGCTTGGCTTCGAGGCAGAGGATCTGCCGACCCTTTGGGGGCAGGAAGAACTGCAAGTCACCCGCTGGGGCACCATCAAGGCAGAGTTCACCACCGGCAAGACCAGCCTCGACGGTGTTTATGCCGTGGGCGACATCGTGCGCGGTGCGTCGCTTGTGGTCTGGGCGATCCGCGACGGGCGCGATGCGGCAGAGGCGATCCTGGAACAGTTTTACAGCGGCGCAAAGGCTGTTGCGGCGGAATGAACGCCGAATGAACGCCGACATCCGTCAAGGCGGGCTGGAATTAAAGTGTGACGGGGCAAAGACCCCGACCCACCCATCGAAGGAAGGGTATGACGATGAGCGAATTTGATCTCGACTGGGCCGAACGCGAAGAAGCCAAGCGCAAGTGGCTGGCCGAAAACGGCATGTATTCCGAAGAAGAAGAGCATTCCTCTTGCGGGGTGGGGCTTGTCGTGTCGATCAATGGCAAGGCCAGCCGCAAGGTGGTCGAATCCGGCATCAGCGCGCTCAAGGCGATCTGGCACCGTGGCGCTGTCGATGCCGATGGCAAGACCGGCGATGGCGCGGGTATCCATATCCAGATCCCCGTGCCCTTCTTTTACGATCAGGTGCGCCGCACCGGCCATGAGCCGAAGGAAAATCAGCTTCTGGCCGTTGGTCAGGTCTTTCTGCCGCGCACCGATTTCGGCGCGCAGGAAACCTGCCGGACCATCGTGGAAACCGAAGTGCTGCGCATGGGCCATTATATCTACGGCTGGCGTCATGTGCCGGTGGATATCAGCGTGCTGGGTGACAAGGCTAACGCGACCCGCCCCGAGATCGAGCAGATCCTGATCTCCAACGCCAAGGGCGTGGACGAGGAAACCTTCGAGCGCGAGCTTTACGTGATCCGCCGCCGGATCGAGAAAGCCGCCGCCGCCGCAAGCATCAACGGGCTTTATATCGCCAGCCTGTCGTGCCGCAGCATCATCTACAAGGGCATGATGCTGGCCGAGCAGGTGGCAGAGTTCTATCCCGATCTCAAGGATGAGCGGTTCGTTTCCAACTTCGCGATCTATCACCAGCGTTATTCCACCAACACTTTCCCGCAATGGTGGTTGGCGCAGCCGTTCCGCATGCTGGCTCATAACGGCGAGATCAACACGCTGCGCGGCAACATCAACTGGATGAAAAGCCACGAGATTCGCATGGCAAGCGCCTCCTTCGGTGACCATGCAGAGGACATCAAGCCGATCATCGCGCAAGGCTCGTCCGACTCCGCCGCGCTTGATTCCGTGTTCGAGGTGCTGGTCCGCGCCGGGCGCAGCGCGCCGATGGCCAAGACCATGCTGGTGCCCGAAAGCTGGTCAAAGCAGGCAGAGGAGCTGCCCGAAGCGTGGCGCGACATGTATTCCTACTGCAATTCGGTGATGGAGCCGTGGGACGGCCCCGCCGCCCTTGCCATGACCGATGGCCGCTGGGTCTGTGCGGGTCTTGACCGTAACGGCCTGCGCCCGATGCGCTATGTCGTCACCGGCGACGGGCTGGTGATTGCCGGGTCCGAGGCGGGCATGGTCCCGATCGACGAAGGCACCGTGCGCGAAAAAGGCGCGCTTGGCCCCGGTCAGATGCTGGCGGTGGATACGCAAAAGGGCGTTCTCTACCACGACACAGAGATCAAGGATAAGATGGCCCGCGCGCTGCCCTTTGGCGAATGGGTCGGCAAGATCAAGGATCTTGACGAAAAGCTTGCTGGCGTGACCGAGGCCGCGATCCATTCCGGCGACGAATTGCGTCGCCGCCAGATCGCCGCCGGGTATTCGGTGGAAGAGATCGAAAGCATCCTGTCGCCGATGGCCGAGGATGGCAAGGAATCCATCGCCAGCATGGGCGACGACACGCCCTCTGCCGTGTTGTCGAAAAAGTATCGCCCGCTCAGCCACTATTTCCGCCAGAGCTTTAGCCAGGTCACCAACCCGCCCATCGACTCCTTGCGCGAATTCCGGGTCATGAGCCTGAAGACGCGGTTCGGCAATCTCAAGAACGTGCTGGATGAAAGCGGCGCGCAGACCGAAATCATCGTGCTGGAAAGCCCCTTTGTGGGCAATGCGCAATGGGCGGAACTGACCCGGCATTTCAACGCTGGCGTGACAGAGATCGACTGTAGCTTTACCCCCGGCAAGAACGCCCTGCACGAGGCGCTGGAACGTATCCGCGCCGAGGCGGAGGATGCCGTGCGTTCGGGCACCGGGCATATCGTCCTGACGGATCAGGCGGTAAGCGCCACGCGCATCGGGATGCCGATGATCCTGGCCACCAGCGCGGTACACAGTCACCTGACGCGCAAGGGTCTGCGCACCTTCACCAGCCTGAATGTGCGGTCCGCCGAATGCATCGACCCGCATTATTTTGCCGTGCTGATCGGCGCGGGCGCGACCGTGGTCAACGCCTATCTGGCCGAAGACACCATTGCCGACCGGATTGAGCGCGGCCTTGTCGATGGCCCGCTCACCGAGGCGATGGCGCGCTACCGTGTTGCGGTGGATCAGGGTCTGCTCAAGATCATGTCGAAGATGGGAATCAGCGTGATCTCGTCCTATCGCGGCGGCCTGAATTTCGAGGCGATTGGCCTGAGCCGCGCCATGTGCGCCGAATATTTCCCGGGCCTTGTCAGCCGCATTTCCGGTATCGGCGTGTCGGGCGTTCAGGCCAAGCTGGAAGAAGTCCACGCGCAGGCCTTCGGAGGCGCGCGCAACGTGTTGCCCATCGGTGGCTTTTACAAGGCGCGCAAATCTGGCGAAACCCATGCCTGGGGCGCGCAATCCATGCACATGATGCAGATGGCGTGCAACAAGGCGTCGTTCGAGTTGTGGAAACGCTACAGTCAGGCGATGCAGGCCAACCCGCCCATTCACCTGCGTGATTTGATGGCGATCAAGCCGATGGGCGGGCCGATTCCGCTGGAAGAGGTGGAAAGCGTCACCGCGATCCGCAAGCGCTTCGTGACGCCGGGCATGAGCCTTGGCGCGCTGTCGCCCGAGGCGCACAAGACCCTGAACGTGGCGATGAACCGCATTGGCGCACGCTCGGATTCGGGCGAGGGTGGCGAAGATCCGGCGCATTTCGTGCCAGAGCCGAACGGCGACAACCCGTCTGCCAAGATCAAGCAGGTGGCCTCTGGCCGCTTCGGCGTGACGGCGGACTACCTTAACCAGTGCGAAGAGCTTGAGATCAAGGTCGCGCAGGGCGCCAAGCCCGGCGAGGGCGGCCAGCTTCCCGGCATGAAGGTGACCAAGCTGATCGCGCGGCTTCGGCATTCGACACCGGGTGTCACGCTTATCTCGCCGCCGCCGCATCATGACATCTACTCGATCGAGGATCTGGCGCAGCTGATCTACGACCTCAAGCAGATCAACCCGACCGTGAAGGTCTGCGTAAAGCTGGTATCGCAATCCGGTGTCGGCACCATTGCCGCCGGTGTGGCCAAGGCGAAGGCGGACGTGATCTTGATTTCCGGCCATAACGGCGGCACGGGCGCGTCACCCGCGACGTCGATCAAATATGCCGGCCTGCCGTGGGAAATGGGCCTCACGGAGGCGCATCAGGTTCTGTCGATGAACAACCTGCGCTCGCGCATCACGCTGCGCACGGATGGCGGGCTGCGCACCGGCCGTGACATCGTCATGGCCGCGATGATGGGGGCAGAGGAATACGGCATCGGCACCGCAGCCCTGATCGCGATGGGTTGCATCATGGTGCGCCAGTGCCAGTCCAACACCTGCCCGGTGGGCGTGTGTACGCAGGATGAAAGCCTGCGCGCCAAGTTCACCGGCAATGCGGACAAGGTCGTGAACCTTATCACCTTCTACGCGCAGGAAGTGCGGGAAATTCTGGCAAGCATCGGGGCGCGAAGCCTTGATGACGTGATCGGGCGCGCGGATCTGCTGACACAGGTCAGCCGTGGTTCGGCGCATCTGGATGATCTGGATCTCAATCCGATGCTGATCACCGTCGATGGGGCCAGCCACATTACCTATGACCGTAACAAACCGCGCAACGAGGTGCCCGATACGCTGGACGCCGAAATCGTGCGCGATGCGCAGCGATTCCTGAACGACGGCGAAAAGATGCAACTGCACTATGCGGTACAGAACACCGACCGCACCGTGGGCACCCGCGTGTCCAGCCATATCGTGCGCAATTTCGGGATGCGCAACGGGCTGCAACCCAATCACCTGACGGTCAAGCTGACGGGTAGTGCGGGGCAAAGCCTTGGGGCGTTTGGCGCACCGGGGCTGAAGATCGAGGTGTCCGGTGATGCCAACGATTACGTGGGCAAGGGCCTGTCGGGAGCGACCATCGTCGTGCGCCCGCCAATGATGAGCCCGCTTGACGCGGCCGAGAATACGATCATCGGCAATACCGTGCTTTATGGCGCGACCGATGGGTATCTCTTTGCCTCGGGCCGTGCAGGTGAACGCTTTGCCGTGCGCAACTCGGGCGCCAAGGTGGTGGTCGAGGGCTGCGGCTCCAACGGGTGCGAATACATGACCGGCGGTGTTGCGGTGATCCTTGGCGCAATCGGCGCGAATTTCGCGGCGGGCATGACCGGGGGCATGGCCTATCTTTACGATCCGAAGGGACTGACCGGAAAGCTGATCAACCGCGAATCCGTAGTGACCTGCCCCGTGACCGTCGAGCATTGGGAGAACGAGCTGAAAGGGCTTGTCACGCGTCACGCAGAGGAAACCGGCAGCCGCAAGGCCAAGGAGATCCTGCAATACTGGGCGCAGGAAAAAGACAAGTTCGTGCAGATCTGCCCGTTGGAAATGCTGAACAAGCTGGAGCATCCAATCGATGTCGAGGGCACATCGGTTCCGGCGGAATAGGATCTGCTGCTTCGCCGCGGGCGTGTCTGATCGCCCGCGGCGACGTGCGTTGAAAAGTTTGCGCTTTTGACAGGTCGGGCGCATCGGTATAGCTGCACCCATGGCCAAAAAGACCAAATCCAAGCCCGCCCCGACGTTGGCAGACAGGATTGTTGCGCCGATCCTGTGGGTTCGGCGATGGCTTCTGCGCGCCGTGCTGCTGGCCGTGCTGATCGCGTTGGGTATCGTGGGCGCGCATCGCGTCTTCAATCCGCCGGACACGCTTTACATGAGGCAGGAGGCCGCGAGACTTGGCGCGCTTGATCATCAATGGGTGCCGATGAAAGGTATCGCGCCGGTCATGGCGCGGTCTGTCGTGGCGGCCGAGGATGCGAATTTCTGCCTGCATTGGGGCTTTGACATGGGGGCCATTCGCGCGGCGATCGAGGATGGCGCGGGGCGCGGGGCCTCTACCCTGAGCCAGCAGGTGGTAAAGAACGTCTATCTGTGGCATGGGCGGTCATGGCCGCGCAAAGCGCTGGAGGCGACGATCACGCCGGTGGTCGAAATGTTCTGGCCCAAGCGTCGTATACTTGAAGTTTACCTCAACGTCGCCGAGTTCGACACGGGCGTCTTTGGTATAGAAGCCGCGTCTCGCCACTATTTCGGTATCGGTTCCAAAGATTTGTCCCCCGTTCAGGCCGCGCGGCTGGCCGCGATCCTGCCTGCTCCGAAAGATCGCTCTGCCAGCCAGCCGAGCGGATTCACGCGCAAGCGGGCGGCACAGATCCTTGATGGTGCGGCCACGATCCGCCGTGACGGGCGCGCCGCCTGTTTCGAGGATTGAAATATGTCCGCATTCCGGGCATGGAGAAGGGCACGTTTCCCAGAAGCAGAAAAGGTTCGAACATTTCGCAATGGCAAGGCTCTATCACGTTCCGCTGTCCCCGTTCTGCCGCAAGGTGCGGCTTGTTCTGGCTGAAAAGCGGATCGAATGCGAACTGGTCGAGGAACGCTACTGGGAAAAAGACCCTGATTTCATGCGTCGCAACCCCGCCGGCAAGGTGCCGGTTCTGCGTATTGACGGCAAGACGCTTTCCGAAAGCACACCGATTTGCGAATATCTGGAAGAACGCTATCCCGAACCGGCCTTGCTTCCAAAGGGGCATGAGGGCCGATACGAGGTGCGGCGACTCGTGGCATGGTTCGATGACAAGTTTCATAGCGAAGTGACATCGAAACTGCTTTACGAACGGGTGAACAAAAAGGTCATGGGGCTGGGCTTTCCCGATAGCGGCAATGTCAAGTCGGGTGCCAAGGCGGTCAAGTTCCATCTTGATTACCTTGCCTGGCTTCTGGATCGGCGCCGGTGGCTTGCTGGAGACGTGATGACGCTGGCGGATTTCGCGGCTGCCGCGCATCTGTCCAGCCTCGATTACATTTCGGATGTGGATTGGCACCGCAGCGAGGCCGTGAAGGACTGGTACGCCAAGATCAAGTCACGCCCGGCCTTTCGCGGCATCCTTGCCGATCAGGTGCCGGGCTTTCCACAGCCTGCGCATTATGCGGATCTTGATTTTTAATCAGTCCGCGCGCCCTTGCGCATAAGCCACCCCACCCCGGAGGTCGTGCCGGTATGATGCAGGACTCGCTAAAGAAAAGACTGGTCGAACAGGCATTGACCGAAGGGTTCGACGCCTGCCGCATCTGTCGCCCGTGGGATGTGGCGCATGTGCCCGAACGGCTGGCCACGTTTCTGGAACGCGGCTATCACGGGCAGATGGATTGGCTTGCAGATCGGGCCAATTGGCGCGGTGCGCCGCATGTGCTTTGGCCCGAGGCACGATCTGTCATCATGCTGGCCGAGAATTACGGCCCGGACCGTGATCCGCTGGACATTCTGCAACATCCCGATCGCGGGCTTGTATCCGTTTACGCGCAGAACCGTGATTACCACGATGTCGTCAAGAAGCGCCTGAAGCGGCTTGCGCGCTGGCTGATCGCCGAGGCGGGGGGCGAGGTGAAGGTGTTTGTCGACACTGCGCCGGTGCCGGAAAAACCGCTGGCAGAGGCCGCCGGGCTGGGCTGGCAGGGCAAGCATACCAATCTTGTCAGCCGGGATCTTGGCAGTTGGTTCTTTCTTGGCTCTGTGTTTACCACGCTGGAATTTGACACTGATCCGGCTGAAATCGATCATTGTGGTTCCTGCCGGGCCTGTCTGGACATTTGCCCGACAGATGCCTTTCCCGCGCCCTACCAGCTTGATGCGCGGCGGTGTATTTCCTACCTCACGATCGAGCATCGCGGACCCGTGGACAAAGATCTGCGCGCCCTGATGGGCAACCGGATCTATGGCTGCGACGATTGCCTTGCCGTCTGCCCGTGGAACAAGTTCGCGCAGCGCGCAAGCGAGGTGAAATATCACGCCCGCGCCGATCTGGAAGCACCGGAACTGGCCGACCTTGCCGCGCTGGACGATGCCGGGTTTCGCGCGCGGTTTTCGGGAAGTCCGATCAAACGGATCGGGCGCGACAGGTTCGTGCGCAACGTGGCTTATGCCATCGGAAATTCCGGGCAGCCCCGGCTTTTACCGGCGGTACAGGCCCTATGTGATGATGCGGATGCTACCGTGGCAGATGCCGCACGCTGGGCCGTGATGCGACTTCGTACTGACGCTAACGGATAGGCATGGCCGCAGACATGCCGATACCTACGATATGGAAGTTTTGGAAAGGCCGGTTGAATGGCAGTTTTACTGGGCGTGGATACCGGCGGGACGTATACCGATGCCGTTCTGATCCGTGACGACCAAGAGGTTATCGCAAGCGCCAAGGCGCTGACCACAAGACAGGATCTGGCCATTGGCATCGGCGAGGCGGTGCGTGCGGTGCTTGATGCCAGCGGGGTCGCGCCGGGGGCGGTCGGGCTTGCATCACTGTCGACCACGCTTGCCACCAATGCGCTGGTCGAGGGGCAGGGCGGGCGTGTCGGGCTGGTCTATGTCGGCTTTCGCGAAACGGATCTGGAGAGTCACGGCCTGCAAGAGGCGCTTGGCCCCGATCCCGCGCTGGTGCTGGCCGGTGGCCATGGCCACGCGGGAACAGAGGCCGCACCACTGGACGAAGCCGCCCTTTCGGCATGGTTAGAGAGTATCGAGCCTGCCTCGGCCTATGCGGTTGCCGCACAATTCGCGACCCGCAACCCGGCGCATGAGCTGCGCGCAGCGCAGATCATTCGCGCGGCCACGGGGCGGCCTGTCTCGATGTCGCATGAGCTGTCGGCAAGGCTTAACGGCCCGAAACGGGCGTTGACCGCGCTTTTGAATGCGCGGCTCATTGGCATGATCGCGGCGCTGATCGCGCGTGCCCAACACACGCTTGTCGATTTGGGCGTGACCGCGCCTTTGATGGTGGTGCGCGGCGATGGTGCGCTGATTTCCGCGGAACAGGCCTGTGCCCGCCCTATCGAGACGATCCTGAGCGGCCCGGCGGCAAGCATCGTTGGAGCAAGATGGCTGACCGGGGCCGAAACCGCGCTGGTATCCGATATCGGTGGGACAACCACGGATGTCGCCGTCTTGCGCGATGGCAAGCCGATGATCGACCCGGCGGGCGCGCGCGTCGGGTCATGGCGCACCATGGTCGAGGCCGTTGCGATGCGCACCACCGGGCTGGGTGGTGACAGCGAGGTTCACGTGCAAGAGACCGGTTTGCAGGGCGGTGTCACGCTTGGCCCGCGCCGTGTGATCCCGATCAGTCTTCTGGCGCATGAGATGGGGGGCTTGGTTCATAACGCGCTTGATGAGCAGTTGCGACGTGAAACGCCCAACGAGCAGGACGCGGTATTCGTCAGGGCTGTTGCAGGTGTGGATGCCAGCGGTCTGAGCACGAAAGAAGCGGATCTTCTGGCGCGGGTCGCAGAAGACGTGCAACCCTTGTCGCGAATACTCAAGGCGCGCTTGGACCGTGCCGGGTTACGGCGTCTGGTTGCGCGTGGGCTGGTTCAGTTGGCCGGACCGACGCCCTCTGATGCGGCGCATGTGCTGGGGAGTCTGACCGTGTGGGATGCACAGGCCGCAACAAAGGCGATGCGCATTCTGGGGCGGCGGCGCATCGGCACCGGCGGGCGGCTTTGTTCCGATCCGCATGGCATGGCGCAGAAGATTGTCGATCAACTGACCCGGCAAACGGGCCTTGCCCTGCTTGAAACGGCCTTTGCCGAGGAAGACCCCGGTTTCCATCTGCCGGCAGCGGAGCTTGCCGCGCATGAGATAATGCAGGCCGGGCTGACACCTCATCAAGGGTTGCTGCGCATCGACACGGGGCTGAACGTACCCGTGGTGGGCCTTGGCGCGTCGGCGGCCGGCTATTACCCGGCGGTCGGTGAAAAGTTGCGATGCCGGATGATCCTGCCCGCGCATGGCGGGGTGGCCAATGCGATCGGTGCCGTTGTCGGCCGAATTTCGGTGCGCAAGAGTGGCACGATCAGTTGCCCGTCAGAAGGGCTTTACCGGGTGCATGGGCCGCATGGGCCGCAGGATTTCAGCGATCCGCAAACGGGTCTAGCCGAATTGCGCGACCTGCTCGAACAAAGCGCAACAGAGGCCGCGATCAAGGCCGGTGCGCTGGATCTTCACATCGCTGTGCAAGAGGACAGCAAGACGGTCACGGTCGAAGCCCGAGAGGTGTTTATCGAGGCGCATGTGACAGTCGAGGTGAGCGGACGGCCGCGCATTGCGGAATAGCCGATGCGCGGGCGCTCAATAAAGCGTTTCGCGAAAAACCTGAATCACGGATTTTCGCGAAACGCAGTACTCCGTTTAGTCGTTGCACGCGTTCCGCCTTTCGCTGATGTCTCAGGTTAAAGGCGGAACGCTTTAGCGTTTACTTGAGCAGCTTTTCGATATCTCCGGTCATGCGGCCCGACATCGGCCGAACCGGAGATCCGTAGGTGCCCGCCACCCTGCCATCCGGGCCGAGCAGAACCTTGTTGAAGTTCCAGGAAGGCTCGAACCCGGCCTCGGACGCAAGAGAACGAAAGAACGGGTGCGCTGTCTTTCCGCGAATATTCGTGATGCCGGTCATCGGCATGTCGATGCCATATTGCAACTCGCAGAATTCCTTTACCTCTTCATTGCTCGACAATTCCTGTTTGAAATCGTCCGAGGGCACGGCCAGCACGACAAGCCCGCGATCGCGGTACGTGTCATATAGCTCTTGCAGAGCAGAGAACTGTTTCGTGTAGCCGCAGCGCGAGGCGGTATTGACCACAAGAACCGGTTGACCGCGCCAATCAGACAGCTTGATCGTGCCACCGTCGATATTGTCAAACGGCGCGTCAAGATCCAGCGCCAGGGCAGGAAGCGCAAGAACACAGGCAATGATAGTGGCGAGAAAACGCATCTGGACCTCCATGGGGTTGTTCTTGGTACGTAGCAGGTGGCGAAATGGATCAAGGTTTGCGGCCATCGCATGACGGGTTTTCTTTGCCATCGCGCGGTGTTTGCGCCACTGCACGACCATGGAGAAACGCATATGAGCCCGCTCAAGGGGATCGCGCTAAAGCTGGTGGCGGTGGTTTTGTTCATCGTCATGTCATCGCTGATCAAGGCCGCGTCCGAACAGGTGCCGCCCGGTCAGGCGGTGTTCTTTCGGTCCTTTTTCGCGCTTCCGGTGATCCTGGCATGGTTGGCCCTGCGTGGGGATCTGCGCACGGGGCTGCGCGTGACGTCCCGCATGGGGCATTTCTGGCGCGGGGTTGTGGGCACGACAGCGATGGGGTTGATGTTCGCCGGTCTTGGCCTTTTGCCTCTGCCAGAGGTGACGGCGCTGGGCTATGCGGCGCCGTTGCTGGTGGTCGTGTTCGCGGCGATGTTTCTGGATGAAAAGGTGGGGGTGTTCCGGCTTGGCGCGGTGGCGCTGGGCCTTGTCGGTGTTCTGATCGTGCTGGCCCCACGTCTGACCACGCTCAGCGATGACACGGTGGAAATGACACAGGCTATCGGCGCGGTTCTGGTGCTGCTTGGCGCGGTCTGCGCGGCGCTGGCGCAGATCTATATTCGCAAGCTTGTCCGAACCGAGCAGACCAGCGCGATCGTATTTTATTTCTCGCTCACCTCCAGCCTTCTCAGTCTTCTGACGATACCGTTTGGATGGGTTCTTCCCGGCGGAACAGAGACGATTTTCTTGATCCTTGCAGGCATTCTCGGCGGCACTGCGCAGATCTTCCTGACCTCCAGCTATCGCTTTGCCGATGCCAGCGTGATCGCGCCGTTCGATTATGCGTCGATGCTTTTCGCCATCGTGATCGGCTATGTCTTTTTTGACGAGGTGCCCACGGGCCAGATGCTGTTTGGGGCCTCGCTAGTGATCCTTGCGGGGATCATCATCATCCTGCGCGAACGGCAATTGGGGCTGCGGCGGGGTCGTGCGCGGGCTGTCAAAACCCCTCAGGGCTAAGGCATTACTTGCCGGTCAATGCGGCCATTGCATAAAGCGGGGCGAGCGTGGCACGGCGGAAACGCCCTAGCGGAAAGCGTTCCGGCGGGGCTTGCATGACAGCGGGATACCGCCGGTTTGGCTGCCGCCCAAGGGCCAGATCCGCAAGGATCGCCCCGGAGTAAGAGGCCATGGCAACCCCGTTTCCGTGATAGGACAGCGCGGCAAACGCGCCGGGCATGTCCGGGATCGGCCCGGCAAAGGGCGTCAGTCCGGGGGAAAAGGATAATAGCCCGGTCCACTGAAACTCAGTCTCTACATTGGCCCAGCGGGGAAACATCCGGTCGAAATGGGCACGCAGACGGCGGGTCATCCTCGCATCGGCAGCGGGCGAACTTTGCAGCCCCCCGCGCATCCCGAACAGCATACGGCGGTCCGGCATAAGGCGAAAATAGTGCAGGAAGACGCGGTCATCAAAACACATCTGCGCGGTGCTCCAGCCTTGCGCGGCGATCTCGGCCTCGCTGAGCGGACGGGTGACGATCACGTTGGATTGCACCGGCAGGTAGCGCGCCGACAGCCAATCCGGCAGATCATCAGAGGAATAGCCGTTCGTCGCCACGATCAGCTTGTCGGCGGTGACGCTGCCATTGTCGGTGCGAAGGTGATAGCAGGCGTTCCGCTTGATCTGGTCAACCGGGCTTTGTCCGAAAATCCGCGCGCCTGCCTGCTTGGCGGCGCGTGCCAGACCCTGTGCGTATTTCATCGGGTTAAGGGCAAAGCCGACCGGGTTCGTCAACGCGCCGTGGAAGGGGCCGGTCATACCGTTTTGCGCCAGTTCAGGGCCGGGTATGATGCTTGGCGTCACACCAAGATCGGCCTCTATCCGGCGGGCCTCTGCCTCGAACCCGGCAAAGGCGCGGGGGCTGTGTGCCATAAGCGTCTCGCCGTTGGAATGTGTGTCGCAGGCGATGTCGTGGCTGTCGATCAGGTGGCGCGCGAACTGCACCGCGTCCGCCTCGGTGCGGCGCCAATCGCGGCGGCCATCTTCGCCGAAACGTCGTGTCAGGCTACGGTCACTGGCTTTTGCCCCGCCGCAACAGCAGAATCCGCCATTGCGCCCCGACGCGCCCCAGCCGGGCATCTGCGCCTCGATCACCATCACATCCGCGCCGCCCTGGGCCAGGTGCAGCGCCGCCGACAGCCCGGTGAACCCGCCACCGATCACTGCTACGTCGCAGGTCTGCGCGCCGCGCAGCGTGGGCCATCCCTGACCGTCAACCGTGGTGGGCCAATAGCAACGCTCGCGCGGTCCTTCGCCGTAGGCGTAGGCGGGAAAGAGCCGTTTCATCCGCGTTTCGCCGCGTTTTCATCAGCGAGCTGGCGCAACATCGTATGTTTGGAAATCAACGATGCCACGATTACCCCAACTGCGACGATGCCGATCAGGATCGTGGACAGCGCGTTGATTTCGGGGCTGACACCCAGCCGGATCGACGACCAGACCTTTATTGGCAACGTGGTGGCCGATGGGCCTGCGGTGAAGGAGGCGATGACCAGATCATCAAGCGACAGGGTGAAGGCCAGCAACCACCCGGAAATGACCGAAGGTGCGATGATCGGCAGGGTGACAAGCCGAAACGCCTGAAGGGGCGAACACCCGAGGTCGAGCGCGGCTTCCTCCAGCGACTTGTCAAAACTCATCAGCCGCGCCGAAACAACGACGGACACGTAGCACATTGAAAAGGTCGTATGCGCGAGGATGATCGTGAACACGCCCCGGTCCAGCCCGATCCCGATGAACAGCAGCAGCAGCGACAGGCCCGTGATCACCTCTGGCATTACCAGCGGCGCATAGATCATGCCGGAGAAAAGCGTTCGGCCCAGGAAGCGTCCCGCGCGGATCAGAACAAGCGCCGCCATTGTCCCCAGCACCGTGGCAATGGTGGAACTGATCACCGCGACCTGAATTGTGACCCAGGCCGCATCAAGATACGCGTCGTTGGTCAACAGTTCGCCGTACCATTTCGTCGAAAACCCGGCCCAGACCGTGACCAGCTTGGATTCGTTGAAGCTGTAGACGATCAGCAGCAGCATTGGCAGATAGAGGAACGCGAAGCCCAGCGTCAGCGACGTGACATTGAACCATGATAGCCGGATCATCCGTCAAGCTCCCGTTGCTTTTGCTGGTTGCGCTGGAACAGCACGATGGGAATAACAAGGATCAGCAGCAGGATAACCGCCACGGCGGAGGCAACGGGCCAGTCACGGTTGTTGAAGAACTCTTCATAAAGCACCTTGCCGATCATAAGCGTGTCTGATCCGCCCAAGAGCGCGGGAATCACGAATTCACCCACCGCCGGGATGAAGACAAGGAAAGAGCCTGCGATGATGCCGTTGCGTGACAAGGGCACGGTGACAAGCCAGAAGGCCGACAGGCGCGAACACCCCAGATCTTCGGCGGCTTCCAGCAGTGAGCCATCCATCTTGTCGAGCGCGGCATAGATCGGCAGGATCATGAACGGCAGGTAGGTGTATACGATGCCGATATAGACCGCGGTATCGGTGTTCAGGATCGTCAGGGGCTGTTCGATCGCGCCAAGGCCGAGCAGCAACTGGTTCAGATAGCCCTCGGTCGACAGGATGCCTTTCCACGCATAGACGCGGATCAGAAAGCTGGTCCAGAAAGGCAGGATCACCAGCATCATCAGCGTGGGCCGCCATTGTTCCGGCGCGCGGGCCATCGCATAGGCGATCGGATAGCCGACGAGAAGCGAGAGCAGTGTCGAAATCAGCGCGATTTGCAGCGAAGACAGATATGCCTTCCAGTAAAGATCATCTTCGGTCAGGAAGACGAAATTCTCGAAATCGAAGGCCGCGAACATGTCGCGAAGACCCTGCCAGCCGCTGCTTGGATCATATTGTGGGCTGTAGGGTGGGATCGACAGGTTGTAATCGCTCAGCGCGATTTTCAACACGATCACGAATGGCACAAGGAAGAGCGCCAAAAGCCACAGGTAGGGAACAACGATAAGAAGCGCACGGCGCATCCCTTAACGCTCCAGCAGGACGGCGGCGGTGTCTGTCCAGGATAGCCACACCTCGTCCTCCCACGTAAAGGGGCGGTTGGCCAGGCGCCGCGTGTTGGCTGTCTGCGCCTTGATGATCTGCCCACCGGGCAAGGCGACGTGATAGGTCGAGAGGTTCCCGAGATAGGCGATATCAAGGATCTTTCCCCGGATCACGTTGCGCCGATCCGCTGGCTTTTCCGGCGTGACAGAGACTTTTTCAGGCCGGATCGCGAGATAGGCAGTCTGCCCGCTGGCCAGGTGTTGCGAGGATTTAGCGTAGATCGCCGGCTGATCTTCGGCAAAGGCAAGATCAAAGCCACCATCGACCGGGGTCACGCGCCCCTCAAGGATGGTCACGTCGCCGATGAAATCCGCGACATAGGTGGAATTCGGGTTCTCATAGATCCGGTCCGGCGTGTCGACCTGCACGATACGCCCGTCATCCATCACGGCAACGCGGCTTGCCACGGTCATCGCCTCTTCCTGATCGTGGGTCACGATGACAAAGGTCGTGCCGGTCTTTTCCTGAATGTCCATCAACTCAAATTGCGTTTCCTGTCGCAGCTTGGCATCCAGTGCGCCAAGCGGTTCATCCAGCAACAACAGCTTGGGGGCCTTGGCAAGGCTTCGGGCAAGCGCCACACGCTGCCGCTGGCCACCGGAAATCTGGTGCGGCTTGCGCTGGCTGAACTTTTCAAGTCGCGTCAGCTTTAGCATCGCGTCCACGCGTGCCGCGATGGTTGCCTTGTCCTTGCCGTCGCGCTTGAGGCCAAAGGCGATGTTTTCCCAGACCGACAGATGCGGGAACAGCGCGTAGGACTGGAACATCATGTTCACCTGCCGCTTGTTGGGCGGGATCGGGGCCATGTCCTGACCACCCAGAAGGATATGGCCCTCTGTCGGGGCCTCGAACCCGGCCAGCATCCGCATCATCGTGGTCTTGCCGCAGCCGGACGGGCCCAGAAGCGCAAAGAACTCCTTGGCGTAGATGTCGAATGTCTGGTTGTCGATGGCGGTGAAACTGCCGAACCGCTTGGACACGCCCTTGAACTCGATCAGGGGTTTTTCGGTCGGATCGTTCCACGGCTCGAATGTCTTTTCGGGCATGATGCGTATCCCAGCAGAAAAAAGCCCGCGCGATTGCGCGCGCGGGCCGGTAAGCAGGGTGTCAGGTGCCCGACTTGATCTTGGTCCAAAGGCGGGTCAGGTCACGCTGGTCACGTGCGCCCCACGGCGTCACGGTGTAGAGATTGTCCAGCGCGGCCTCGTCAGGATAGATCGCCGTATCGCCGATAACGTCGTCATTCAGGAATTCCTGCGCTGCCTTGTTGCCGTTGGCAAAATAGACGTAGTTCGACGCCGCGGCCATGTTCTCGGCGTCCATGATGAAGTTCAGGAACACATGCGCGCCTTCGGGGTTGGGCGCATCAACGGGGATCGCCATCTGGTCGAACCACATCAGCGCCCCCTCGGACGGGGCGTTGTAGGCAATCTCGACCCCGTTATCCGCCTCGGCAGCGCGGTCGCGCGCCTGAAGGATATCGCCCGACCAGCCGAAGGCGACGCAAATATCGCCGTTCGCCAGCGCGTTTATATATTCGGAACTGTGGAATTTCTGCACATAGGGGCGCACGGCCATCAGCACCTCTTCCGCCTTGGCCAGCGCCTCGTCGCTTTTGGAATCCGGGTCCATGCCCGCATAGGCCAGCGCGGCGGGGATCATCTCTGTGGGTGCGTCAAGGAAGTGTACGCCGCATGTTGCCAGCTTTTCCATATTGGCCGGGTCGAAGATCAGGTCGAGCGAACCGATGGCCGCGTCCTCGCCAAGGATCTCCTGCACCTTGGGCACATCGGCCCCGATGCCGGTAGACCCCCACATGTAGTTGATCGAATAGGCGTTGCCCTCGTCATAGGTTTCGGTCCGCTTTTCGATCACGTCCCACATGTTGCCGAGGTTGGGCAGTTGCGATGTGTCGAGTTTTTGAAACGCGCCCGCACCGATCTGGCGTTGCAGGAAAGTGCCGGTGGGCACCACGACATCATAGCCAGACCCGCCGGCGAGCATCTTGGTTTCCAGCAATTCGTTGGAATCGAAAACGTCATACACAAGATCAAGCCCGGTCTCTTGCTCGAATTTCTCGATCAGCGAGTCGTCGATATAGTCGGACCAGTTGTAAACCCGCACTTCTTGGGCCAAAGCGGCGGAGGTGCCGAGCGCGAGAAGAGCGGCGGTGGTCAGGAAAGCGTGTTTCATCGTGGTCTCCCTTGAAGTGGCACTTTTTGTGCCTTGGCGGTGGATTTGATCAAAAATCCATTTGCGGCGCAATATGGTAATGTTTTCATGCAGTCGTTAAACTGGCAAGCAGCGACAGGGGACACCGGTCAAGAGGCCCAGTGGAATGACGAACGCCGCCCAGAAATTCGGCACGGATCCTGCCGAAGTGACCCGCCTGCCGGCGCATGAGGTGATCTATCGCGAACTGCGCGATCTTGTCCTGTACGGGGATCTGGCCCCCGGTCAGGCGGTGACGATCAATGGGCTGGCGGAAAGGCTGGGGGCTGGTGTGACCCCCATCCGTGAAGCGATCCGGCGGCTGATCTCTGGCGGTGCGCTTGAATTTCAGGGCAACCGCCGGGTGAGCGTGCCGATCCTGTCGGCCGCCCATATCGGAGAGCTTATCGTTGCACGACAATGGCTTGACCCGCATTTGATGGCCAGGGCGACGCTACGCGCCTCTGCCGGGGACATTTGCACGCTGGAACGTCTGGATGCGGATCTGGATGCGGCGATCACACTGGGCGATCTGCATGGCTATCTTCGTCTGAACTATCGCTTTCATAGCGAGATCTATAAATTGGCCGATGCGCCCATTCTGGCCGATCTGGCCGATGGTCTCTGGTTGCGTTTCGGACCGTCCCTGCGGGTCGTTTGCGGGCGCATGGGGACACAGAATTTACCCGACAAGCATAAAGAGGCGCTTGTCGCAATGCGCGATGGCGATGCCGACGCGGCCGCGCGGGCGATTACAGAGGACGTGATTCAGGGCATGGAGCAGGTGCGCCAAGGTCTTTGAGCATCAGGGCTGAACCGCCGATTCGATTGACAGGGTATAATTTGATCATATTATGCTGCGGACTTTGGGTGGCTGGCATGGCCTGTCAGCGCTTCTTGCCATGCGAAAGGGATCGCCATGAACCTGATCACGAACCATATGCCAACCGCAGAGCTGCAAAGACTGGACGCGGCGCATCACCTGCATCCCTTCAGCCACGGACATGCGTTGAATGCCAAGGGCGCGCGCGTGATCACCCGTGCAAAGGGGGTGACGCTGACCGACAGCGACGGCAACGAGTATCTTGACGGCATGGCCGGGCTTTGGTGCGTGAATATCGGCTATGGTCGCGAGGAACTTGCCGAGGCGGCGGCGCGTCAGATGAAGGAACTGCCCTATTACAATACGTTCTTCCAGACGACCCACGCCCCCGTGATCGCGCTGGCAGAGCGGATCGCCAACCTGACGCCATACGACCTGAACCACATCTTTTTCGCCAGTTCCGGGTCAGAGGCGAACGACACCAACATCCGCCTTGTCCGCACCTATTGGGAGGCAAAGGGCAAACCGTCCAAGCGCGCGATCATCAGCCGCAAGAACGCCTATCACGGCTCCTCCATGGGCAGCGCCAGCCTTGGGGGTATGGCGGCGATGCACGCGCAAGGCGGGATGCCCATCCCCGACATCCATCATATCGACCAGCCCTATTGGTACGGCGAGGGCGGCGATACCGACCCCGAGGAATTCGGCAAGGTGCGGGCGCGTCAACTGGAGCAAAAGATCCTTGAGCTGGGCGCGGACAATGTCGCCGCCTTTATAGGGGAGCCGATACAGGGTGCGGGCGGCGTGATCATTCCGCCCGCCAGCTACTGGCCCGAGATTCAGCGCATCTGCGACGAACATGACATCCTGCTGATCGCCGACGAGGTGATCTGCGGTTTCGGACGCACTGGACAATGGTTCGGATCGCAAACGCTGGACATCCGCCCGCAGATCATGACCGTCGCCAAGGGGCTAAGCTCTGGCTACCAGCCGATTGGCGGTTCGATCGTCAATGACGAGGTGGCCGATGTGCTGAACTCTGTAGAATTCAGTCACGGTTACACCTATTCGGGCCACCCGGTGGCCTGTGCCGTGGCGCTGGAAAACCTGCGCATCCTGGACGAAGAGGGGATCGTGACCCGCGCGGGTGCGGAAACCGCGCCTTACCTGGCCGAGAAATGGGCGACGCTGGCCGACCATCCGCTGGTGGGCGAGGCCGTGACATGCGGCATGTTGGCGTCGCTTGCACTGACCCCGCACAAGGCCAGCCGTGCGAAATTCGCCGCCGAGAAGGGCACTGCCGGGCTGATCTGTCGTGACCGGTGCTTTGCCAACAACCTTGTAATGCGCCATGTTGGCGACCGGATGGTGGTGTCTCCGCCGTTGATCATCACGAAGGCCGAAATCGACACGCTGGTCGAACGGGCGTGGACGGCGTTTGACGAGACACAGGCGCGGCTGGAGCACGAGGGGTTGATGAAGGCGGCGGGTTGAGGCGTTGCACCTTTTGCCTGTGACATCGGCAAAAGGCGCAACGTATTGGCCCTGTTTCAGTCCTTTACGAACATCTTGCGCGGCATGTTGCAAAGGGCCTCGGCGGGGCCGTCCTCGGTGATGAGGATGGTTTCGGTCGTCTCCAGGCCCCAGGAATCCATCCAAAGTGCGGGCATAAAATGAAACACCATGCCGGGTTCCAACAGCGTCTGGTCCTCTGTCCGGATGGAGGCCGTGCGTTCGCCCCAATCGGGGGGATAGCTTAGACCCACGGAATAGCCGCAGCGCCCTTCGCGCTGAATCCCGTATTTTTCAAGCACGCTGTAAAAGGCGATGGCGATATCGCAGGTTCGGTTCCCGGCGCGCGCGGCCTCCAGCCCGGCTTCGATCCCCTCGATCTGGGCCTTCTCTGCTTCCAGCATTTCGCGCGGGGGCTGCCCCAGATAGACTGTCCGGCACAGCGGCGCGTGATAGCGATGATAGCAGCCCGACAGCTCAAAGAAGGTGGCCTCGCCGGTGCGCATCGGATCGCCGTTCCATGTCAGATGCGCGGCGGTGGCATCCAGCCCCGAGGGCGTCAGCGGCACGATGGCGGGATAATCACCCCAGATATCATCCACGCCGGATATGCCCGCATGAACGATATCGGCTACCAGCCTGTTTTTGGGAACGCCCGGTTCGGCCCGGTCGATGGCCGTTTGCACGACCTTTTCGGAAATCCTTGCCGCCTTGCGGATAAACCCGATCTCTTCCTCGGATTTCACGATTCGCTGCCAGTTCACCAGCGCGGTCGCATCCATGAACGTGGCATCGGGCAATTCGCGTGTCAGAACCTCATGCGCCTTGGCGGAGTAATAATAATTCTCCATCTCCACCCCGATCTGGGCTTTTTCAAGACCCATCTCGTGGATGCGTTCGGCCAGATCCTGCATCGGGTGGCGGACGGTGGATTGCACGAAATGATCCGCGTAGCCCACGATATTCTCTTCACGCATCCAGCAGGTGCGTCGCCCGCCCAGCATGTCCATGTGCCGCCCCCACCAGACGGGATCACCGCTCAGCGGTAGCATCACGCCCTGATGTACATAGAACGACCATCCGTCATAGCCGGTCAGCCAGTTCTGATTCGAGGGGTCGGTCACGAACAAAAGCTCGATCCCGGCCCTTTGCATGGTAGAGCGGGTCAATGCGATGCGGCGTTCATACTCGGCATCGGAGAATGGCAGGTTCTTGAGGTTCATGGCGGCCCACTCCGGTTTGATTTTGTTCAGTTTCGCAACTGGTTCAAAGCATGACCGATCGTATGCGACAGTGCACGTCGTTTATGAAACGCAGTCTAAACTGTTGACGTTCCGGTTCAAAAAAACATCATAGGCCCCAACGGGAGGACAGAATGATACCGACGCTGGCCGATATATATGCGGCGGCACGGCGCATCCGTGGCGTGGCCGATGGCACGCCTCTGGTGCCGTCGCCGTTCATGCGCGGCCACACGGGGGCCGATTTCCTGCTCAAACTGGAAAATATGCAGCCCATCGGCGCGTTCAAACTGCGCGGTGCACTCAATGCCGTGGATGGGCTGGGCGATGTGGCGGGCGTGACCTGTTGTTCGACAGGCAATCACGGGCGCGGTGTGGCCTATGCGGCGCGCGCCAGTGGCCTGTCGGCAGTGATCTGCATGTCCAGCCTGGTGCCAAGGGCCAAGGTGGACGGCATACGCGCTCTGGGCGCGGATGTGCGCATCGTTGGCCATAGTCAGGACGACGCGCAGGCAGAGGTAGAGCGCCTTGTCGCAGAGGAAGGCCTAGCCGAGATATCGCCCTTCGACGATGCGCGCGTGATTTGTGGACAGGGCACAATCGGGCTGGAAATTCTGGCACAACGCCCTGACATAGAGACGATATTGGTGCCGCTTTCGGGCGGTGGTCTGGCGGCGGGGGTCGCGCTGGCCGCCAAGTCGATAAACCCGGCCATCCGGGTGATCGGCATCTCGATGGACAGGGGCGCGGCCATGTATGAAAGCCTGCGCGCGGGCAGGCCTGTTGCGGCCGAAGAGCTGCCATCGCTGGCCGATAGCCTGGGCGGCGGGATCGGGCTGGACAACCGGCTCAGCTTTCCGATGTGCCGCGATCTGCTTGACGAGACGATCCTTGTCACCGAGGAGCAGATCTATCACGCCATGCAGGTTCTGTATTTCGAGGATCGTATCGTGGCCGAAGGCGCCTGCGTCGTCGGGATCGCGGCGGTTCTGGCGGGCAAGGTCACGCTTGACGGGCCAGCCGCGACCATCGTGACCGGGCGCAATCTCGACATGGATTTATTCACACAGGTCATAACCGGCCAACCCGTGCAGCTTGGTGACAGGCTGGTGGCGGGTCAGCCATACAGGAGGACAGCATGACAAGGCTCGTTTGCCTTCTGGGCAGTCCGCGCAAGGACGGAAACAGCGATCTTCTGGCGCGGCGGTTCTGCAATACCGCCAAGGCCGAGGGGGCGGCGGTGCGCACGCATTCTTTGCGCGACCTGCGGTTTCAGGGCTGCATGAACGTGCTGTTCTGCAAGATCGGCGGAGAGCGCTGCGGCCTCGACGACGACATGCTGCCAGTTCTGGCGGACCTGTCGGAAGCCGATGTTCTGGTGATCGCCACCCCGGTATATTTCTGCAACATGACCGGGCTGATGAAACAGGCGATGGACCGGTTCTTTTCCTTCCTGAAACCCGATTACATGACCGCCGAAGAGCCCTCGCGCCTTGGTCGGGGCAAACGTTTGATCCTGTTGCAGACACAGGGCGAACCCGAAGACCATTGCAGGGATCTTTTGTCGACATACGGCCCGGCGCTGGATCAACTGGGGTTCGAGCGGCGCGATTGCCTGCGCGCCTGCGGGATGCGGGCGGCGGGTGATGTACTGCGCCAAAAGGCGCTGATGGAAGAAACAGACGCCCTCGCGCGGGAGGTGGCGCTTGGGCAATGATATCCGGATCCTGACCGAGGGCGAACTGCGCGAAATCGTGCAGCTTGATCCGGGGGCCGTCGATGTGATCGAAGCGGCCTTTGCGGCGCTTGCGGGCGGCGCTGTCGTGATGCCGCCCATTCTGTCGATGGATCTGCTGCACGCCAATGGAGAGGTCGACGTCAAGACCGCCTGTATTCCCGGATTTGATGGTTTCGCGATCAAGGTCAGTCCGGGTTTTTTCGACAACCCAAAGCTTGGCCTGCCGTCGCTGAACGGGCTTATGATCCTGTTTTCCGCGCAAACCGGGCTGGTGCAAGCGCTGTTTCTGGATAACGGCTATCTGACGGATATCCGCACCGCTGCTGCCGGGGCCGTGGCCGCCCGGCATCTTGCACCGCGGACCGTGGATGTGGCCGGTGTGATCGGCACTGGGGTTCAGGCACGGCTGCAAATGCGCGCGGCACATCTTGAGCGCCCCTTTGCCACCTGCCTTGTCTGGGGGCGCGATGCAGACCGTGCGTCCGCCTGTGCCACCGATATCGCGGACGACCTTGGTATCGAGGTGAAAACCGTCTCTGATCCTGCCGAACTTGTGGCGCAAAGCCAGCTTGTGGTGACCACCACACCGGCCCGTGAACCTGTGCTGCGCGCCGAATGGCTGCATCCTGGCCTGCATATCACGGCGATGGGGTCGGATCAGGACGGCAAGAACGAGATCGATCCGGCCGCGCTGGCCCGCGCGGATCTGTATGTCGCCGACCGTGTCAGTCAGGCCGAAAAGCTGGGCGAATTGCGCAGCGCCATCGCGGCGGGTCTGTGGCAGGGCGGCATCCCGCCGGAACTGGGGCAGATCATCACCGGAGACGCGCCGGGCCGGCGCGATGACGCGGACATCACCATCGCGGATCTGACCGGTACGGGTGCGCAGGACACCGCGATTGCCACGCATGTATACCAACGGCTGCGTGGCAGCACCGCTGGCACGGTCATCACGGCATGAGGCAGGGTATGGCTTTGCCCGTACCGTGTCCGCAAGGTCGCGCCTGCGCTAGAGGCTTTGGGCAATGCTGAAACTGGATAATCGCGATATCAAGATCCTGCGCGTGCTTGCACAGGATGGCCGGATCACCAAGGCGCAACTGGCAGAGCGCGTGGGCCTGTCCGCAAGCCCCTGCTGGGAACGCCTGCGCCGTCTGGAAGAGGCCGGTGTTATCGAAGGCTACAAGGCGCAGATCAACCTGCGCAAGCTGGGGCCGAACGTCACCGTGTTTGTCGTGGCAGAGCTGGCCGACCACACGCCCGCCAGCTTTCAGGCGTTCGAGGCGCAGGTACAGCGCTTCGACGAGGTCACGGCCTGCTGGGCGCTGGGTGGCGGGTTCGATTATCTCATGCAGGTGGTCACCACCGATATCGACGCCTATCAGCGGCTGATGGATGCCATGCTGGAGGCACGGATCGGGCTGGCGCGATATTTCACCTATATCGTGACCAAGCCGGTCAAACCTTTCGCGCTGCCTCCCTTGGGCCTTTTGCTGGGGCGCGAGGGCGAGGTCTGACAGGCTCTGCGCCATACCGCAGAGGATTCTTCTGAAAATTTCTTATATTTCAGAAGAAACACCTTTTACATAGGGCAAGAACAGCCGCCTTTTCTGTGCCGGTCAGGTAGGTTCGTCTGCGAAAGGAGACATTCCATGCTGGATACCGCAATCATGACGCGCCACGACATCAAGGACACACGCCTTGTCCGCAGTTTCGCCTATATCGGGGGCAAATGGTGCGCGTCGGCCTCTGGTGAGGTGATCAAGGTCACCAATCCCGGCGATGGTGCGGTGATCGGCGAGGTCGCCAGCCTTGATGCCGACGAAAGCCGGGGCGCGGTTGATGCGGCGCAATCCGCGTTCGCCGATTGGTCGATGACACTGCCACAGGCGCGGGCGGCAATCCTGCGCCGCTGGTTCGATCTGATGATTCTGCACAAAGAGGATCTGGCCCGGATCATGGTGCTGGAACAGGGCAAGCCGATCAGCGAGGCGCGGGGCGAAATCGACTATGCGGCAAGCTTTGTCGAGTATTATGCCGAGGAAACCAAGCGCCCGAATATCGAGGGCGTCACAAGCCACCTGCCTGATGCAGAGGTAGAGTTGTGGCTGGAACCTGTCGGCGTTGCCGCGTTGATCACGCCGTGGAACTTCCCCTCTGCCATGCTCACACGCAAGGCCGCCGCAGCCCTTGCCGCTGGCTGCACCGTGGTCGCGCATCCAAGCAAGGAAACACCGTTTTCCGCGCTGGCGCTTGCGGAACTGGCAGAGCGCGCGGGCCTGCCGCCGGGTGTTTTCAACGTGGTGACGGGCGATGCACCGCCTATCGTGGAGCCGTGGACGAAGGATAGCCGCGTGCGCGCACTGTCCTTTACCGGCTCCACCGAGGTGGGCCGGCTGCTTTATCGCCAATCCGCCGAGACCGTGAAGCGTCTCGTGATGGAACTTGGCGGGCATGCGCCGGTGATCGTGTTCAAGGGCGCGGATCTGGATTCGGCTGTAACAGAGACGATCAAGGCCAAATTCGCCACCTCCGGGCAGGATTGTCTGGGGGCCAACCGCATCTATGTAGAGCGTCCCGTTTACGATGCCTTCTGCGAGAAATTTACCGAAGCCGCGCGCGCTCTGACCATCGGGCACGGCATGGATGATCCCGATATCGGCCCGTTGATGACCGGTGGAGCCGTCGCCAAACAGGAAGAGCATGTTGCCGATGCCATCGCCAAGGGCGCCTCGCTAAGCCTTGGTGGCAAGCGGCACGCGCTTGGTCCGCTCTTTTACGAACCGACCGTGCTGATCGACGTGCCTGACGAGGCCACGATCATGCGCGAGGAAACCTTTGGCCCGGTCGCGGCGCTGACGCCGTTCGATACCGAGGAAGAGGTGGTAACCCGTGCCAACAACACCGAATTCGGCCTTGTTGCCTATATCCATAGCAATGATCCGCGGCGCATCTACCGTGTCACGCGGGCGCTGCAATTCGGCATGGTCGCGGTGAACCGGACCAAGGTCACCGGCGCGCCCATTCCCTTTGGCGGCGTCAAGCAATCGGGTCTGGGCCGCGAAGGTGCCCGAAAGGGCATGGAAGAATTCATGGAAATCAAATACGTCTGCCGCGATTGGGCCTAAGGCTGCGCGTGGCACGCAAGGAAGGAAACGACGATGCTGAAGAACGACCAACTCGACCAGTGGGACCGCGAGAATTTTTTCCACCCCTCGACCCATCTGGCGCAATTCGCACGTGGCGAGGCCCCCAACCGCATAATCACGGGTGGCAAGGGGAGCCACATCACTGACCGTGACGGTAATCGCCTGCTGGATGCCTTCGCCGGACTTTATTGTGTCAATGTCGGCTATGGCCGCCCAGAGATCGCCGAGGCGATCGCGGATCAGGCGCGGGAACTGGCCTATTACCACGCCTATGTCGGCCACGGCACCGAGGCGTCGATCACGCTGGCCAAGATGGTGCTGGACCGTGCGCCCGATCACATGAGCAAGGTCTATTTCGGTCTGTCCGGCTCGGACGCGAACGAGACCAACGTCAAGCTGATCTGGTATTACAACAACATCCTTGGCCGTCCCGAGAAAAAGAAGATCATCTCGCGGTGGCGCGGCTATCACGGCTCTGGCCTGATGACCGGATCGCTGACCGGGCTTGACCTGTTTCACAAGAAGTTCGATCTGCCGTTGGCGCAGGTGCTGCATACCGAAGCGCCCTATTACTATCGCCGCGAGGACACGAACATGTCCGAGGCCGAGTTCGTGGCGCATTGCGTGTCCGAGCTGGAGGCCATGATCGACCGCGAAGGCGCTGACACGATCGCTGCCTTCATCGGCGAGCCTGCGCTTGGCACAGGCGGGCTTGTTCCACCGCCCGCCGGTTACTGGGAGGCGATTCAGGCCGTGCTTAACAAACACGACATCCTGCTGGTCGCCGATGAGGTCGTGACCGGATTTGGCCGTTTGGGCACCATGTTCGGGTCCGAGCATTACGGGCTGAAGCCCGATCTGATCACCATCGCAAAGGGTCTGACCAGCGCCTATGCGCCGCTGTCGGGGTCCATCGTGTCGGACAAGATGTGGAAGGTGCTGGAGCAGGGCACGGATGAGAACGGCCCCATCGGCCATGGCTGGACATATTCCGCGCATCCCATCGGGGCGGCGGCGGGCGTTGCGAACCTCAAACTGATTGACGAGTTGAACCTGATCCAGAACGCGGGCAAGGTCGGGGCCTATCTCAACAAGACCATGTCCGAGGCGCTGGCAGATCATCCGCATGTCGGCGAGGTGCGAGGCGAGGGTCTTATGTGTGCGGTCGAGTTCGTGAAGGACCGCGAGACGCGGACTTTCTTTGACGTCGCGGACAAGATCGGTCCGCAAGTGGCCGCGGCGCTGGCTGCCGAACACGTCATCGCACGGGCCATGCCGCAGGGTGACATCCTTGGTTTTGCGCCGCCCTTCTGCCTGACGCATCAGGAGGTGGACGAAATCGTCGAAAAAACGGTTCGTGCAGCCAGGAGTGTGCTGGGCTGAAATTTCATCAATACGGCCGGCCCGTTCAGCAAATCAGGCGTATCGGGCCGGTTTTGACGAAAAAACCAGTGATTAATTATTCACCATCAACGCGTTAACGCCCGGCACGCCGATCTTGTGTGTCAAAATCGTGTAAGTCGGCTTGCATCGCCCCGGGATTCTCGCTTTAGTCGGTCAAAACGTGGCATAGACCACGAAGCACATGGGGAGACACATTTGACAGACTCGCAATCCAGCGATGCGTTTGTCGCATTTGAACGCGTCCAGAAAAGCTATGATGGCGAAAATCTGGTCGTCAAAGACCTGAACTTGTCCATCCCGAAAGGTGAATTCCTGACGATGTTGGGGCCGTCAGGATCGGGCAAGACAACTTGCCTGATGATGTTGGCGGGCTTCGAGACGGCGACGCATGGCAGTATCCTGCTTGACGGTGTGTCGATCAACAACATCCCGCCGCATAAGCGCGGTATTGGCATGGTGTTTCAGAATTACGCCCTGTTCCCTCACATGACCGTTGCCGAAAACCTCAGCTTTCCGCTGGAGGTGCGCAAGATCGGCAAATCCGACCGCGAGGCCAAGGTGAAGCGCGCGCTTGACATGGTGCAGATGGGCGATTTCGGTGGGCGTCGTCCGGCGCAATTGTCTGGTGGACAGCAGCAGCGTATCGCGCTTGCCCGCGCTCTTGTGTTCGAGCCTGAACTGGTTCTGATGGATGAACCGCTTGGCGCGTTGGACAAGCAGCTGCGCGAACATATGCAGTTCGAGATCACCAAGCTGGCCCATGATCTGGGCATCACGACCGTCTACGTCACGCATGACCAGACAGAGGCGTTGACCATGTCTGATCGGGTTGCAGTGTTTGATGATGGCCGTATCCAGCAGATCGACGCGCCCGATACGCTGTATGAAAGCCCGAAAAACAGCTTTGTCGCGCAATTCATCGGCGAAAACAACACTTTGACGGGGGTGGTCAAGAAAATCTCTGACGGCCTGTGCGAAGTGGAACTGGACGACGGTGAGGTGATCGATTGCAAGGCGGTGAACGTATCTGACGTGGGCGAGCGCACCCTTGTGTCGATCCGGCCGGAGCGGGTTGAATACGATCCTTCGCGTCTGAAGGAAGGCACACACACGATCAAGGCAGAAGTGTTGGATTTCGTCTATATGGGCGATATTTTCCGCACCAAGCTGCGTGTCGCGGGCAACGACGATTTCGTAATCAAGACCCGGAACGCGCCAGACCAACGGCGGCTCAAGCCGGGCGAGATGATCGAGATTGGTTGGCTGCCCGAAGATTGCCGCGCTCTCGAAGCGCGCTGAGGTCTGTAACAGTTGCGTTTCGCGCTCGCGGGTTCCGCGGGTGTGAAACGAGGCCCTGTCCTTCCGCCCCGTGTTGCAGGGTCCATAAATCAAAAACGGGAAACGTACTTGGGAGTATGATATGAAACTGACAAAGACCCTTATGGCCACGACTGCTCTGACGGTCACTGCCGGTGCGGTCCTCGCACAGGATATGGCGGATTCCATGACACTTGTGTCGTGGGGCGGTGCCTACCAGAAAAGCCAGGTGAACGCTTACGCAGACCCTTACAAGGAAATGCATCCCGGTCTCGAAGTTGTCTGGGACGAAAGCTCCAACGAGGCTGTCGCCAAGCTGCGCGCCATGGACGAAGCCGGCAACGTGACATGGGATGTCGTCGACGTCGTGGCATCCGATGCTCTGCGTTTGTGCGATGAAGGCCTGGCGATGGAAATCGACCCTAACGAAATTCTTGCCGCTGCGCCGGATGGGACTTCGGCCGAGGATGATTTCGGTGATCTGCTTGTGGGTGACTGCTTCATCCCGCAGATCGTCTACTCGACCACATTCGGTTATCGTACCGACATGGTGCCCGATGGTGTGGAACCGCCGTCAGACATCTGCTCGGTGTTCGATCTGGAAACCTATCCGGGCAAGCGCGCGCTGGAAAAGCGCCCGATCAACAACATGGAATGGGCCCTGCTTTGCGACGGTGTCGCCAAGGGCGACGTCTATGATGTGCTTGAAACACCGGAAGGTCAGCAGCAGGCGCTCGACAAGCTTGGTACCATCAAGGACAGTGTGATCTGGTGGTCCGCGGGTGCCGATACGCCGCAGCTTCTGGCGGATGGCGAAGTCTTTATGGGCTCGACCTATAACGGCCGTCTGTTCAGCGTGATCGAAGAGCAGGACCAGCCGGTTGCGATGATGTGGGACGCACAGGTTTTCGACCTGGACGGCTGGATCATCCCCGCCAACCTTCCCGAAGATCGTCTGGCCCGCGCACTTGATTTCATCATGTTCGCCACCGACACGCAGCGTTTGGCGGATCAGGCCAAGTGGATCTCCTACGGCCCCGCACGCAAGTCGTCTGCACCGCTGGTCGGCCAGCACGCCGAACTGGGCATCGACATGGCGCCGCACATGCCGACCGATCCGAACAACTCACAGAACACGTTCCTTTATAACTACGAGTTCTGGGCCGACTATCGCGACGATATCGACGCGAAATTCCAGTCGTGGCTGGCACAATAAGCCGCTTGCGGTAAGCGCATAAAGGAAGGGCCGTGTGCGGCCCTTCCACACCGACAAAAATAAATTCGACAAAAACAAAGATGCCAACGGGGACACCATGAGCGATGTGACAGACGCCACGACCGCCAAAAACGCGCCCACACCGGATGATGCCCTGCGCATCTCGGACAGCAAGGCCAGCGGCCCGGTTCTCGCCGCCGATGGCACCCCGCTCAAGAAAAGTCTGAAACGTGCCCTTCGGGCACAAAAGCTGCGGGCGCTGGCGCTGATCGCGCCACTTTTGATTTTCATACTCATAACCTTTATCGCGCCGATCGGTGATATGCTGTTCCGCTCGGTTGAGAACCAGATCGTTTCCAGCACGCTGCAAAACACCGTCGTCGAGTTGGAAGATTGGGATCCCGCCGGTGCAGATATCCCCGGTGAGCCGACATTCGAGGCGCTGTACTGGGATCTGTTTCTTGCCGCCGAAGCCAAGGAGCATACAAAGCTGGGTACGCGCCTGAACTATGAGGAAACGGGGGTTTCCTCGCTGTTTCGGGGTGTTGGCCGTGGCATAGATGATTTTGGCGAAGACCAGGTAGAGGCGCTAGAGGATTTCGATCCCGTCTGGGAAGACGAGATGTTCTGGTACACGCTCATGAGCGGCGGCGACGGTGCGGAACAGAACTCGCGCCACCTGAGCGCCGCGCGGGAGCGCCTGACGACGCTGACCACTGACGATTTCATCGGGAGTGCCGGTTTCGTGCCGGGGGCCGAAATTTCAGAGCTTCTTCCGCGCACGATTTCCGAATATTCCACCTTTGCTCTTTTCACCGTGTTCGCCGATGAGGATGTAGTCGCCGAGGAAGAGCCATGGGAGGCCGTGAAGGTCTCTCTTATTCAAGAGCTTACATCCGGTGTCGATCTTGCGGGCTATTCCGGACCCGGTGCCGCAGAATTGCGCGCCGCGCAAGACATGCTGGCCGATCAGCCGGCCATTGATTTCAAGCAGGCGTTTCTTGACGATGACGAGGATTGGGCCGATTCCGGCCTTTGGGAAACGATCAAACTTTACAGTCCGCCCTTTACGACAGGGTATTTCCTGAAGGCCGTCGATCTGCAAAAGACCGTCGGCGGTGTCGAGGCTGTGCCGGATGGTGAGAAGATATACGGCACGCTTTTCAAGCGTACCTTGTTCATGTCGATGGTCATCATGGGGTCGTGCATCCTGCTGGGCTATCCCATCGCGTGGATCCTTGCGAATCTGCCGGTCCGCACGGCGAACCTGTTACTGATCCTTGTGCTTTTGCCCTTCTGGACGTCGCTTTTGGTACGGACCTCTGCGTGGAAGGTGATGTTGCAGCAACAAGGCGTGATTAACGATATCCTCGTATGGCTGGGCATGATCGCGGATGACAGTCGTCTTGTTATGATCAACAATCAGTTCGGCACGATCGTTGCGATGACGCATATCTTGCTGCCATTCATGATCCTGCCGATGTATTCGGTCATGCAGACAATCCCGCAAACCTACCTGCGCGCGGCGAAATCACTGGGTGCCACGAATTGGACGGCGTTCTGGAGGGTCTATTTCCCGCAGTCCATTCCGGGTATCGGGGCGGGTTCAATTCTCGTGTTCATCCTGTCAATCGGATACTACATCACCCCCGAGATCGTGGGCGGCACGACCGGTACATTCATCTCGAACAGGATTGCCTATCACATCTCCAGTTCCCTGAACTGGGGTCTGGCTGCGGCCTTGGGTTCGATCCTGCTGGCGGCGGTCCTTATCCTGTACTGGGCCTACGACAAGATCGTCGGCATCGACAACGTGAAGCTGGGGTAAGACATCATGGCGACTTATACTCTCACCCATGTCGAAAAGAAGCCTCTCAGCTTTTCTGTGCCGGTCCTTGCGGCGGCGGGCGCTTTCGCGGGCCTCTTTATTGGCACCGCGCAGGGATCGGGCCCGATTGGCTTTGTCGGCGGCGCGGTGATGCTTGCATTGCTGGGTCTTGTTTGTCTGACGGCGCTTTCCAACGACAAGGAAAAGATCGCGCGCTGGCTGATCCTGTTGGGAATGGCCGCCGCGGGCTATGCCTTTGGTGCGTTGCCGGGGCTTGTCGTGGGGGCCTTGTTCGGCTGGTTCTTCGGCTGGTTTATCTACTGGATCGGTGAAGGGCGGTACCGGGCCAACCTTGTGCCCTATCTCACGCCCGGTCAGGTTTTGTGGCACTATTCGTTCCGGGTGATCTGCGGCATGATCTTTTTCTTCCTGATCACGCCCATCGTGGTGGTGATGCCGCTCAGCTTTAACGCCGAGAACTTTTTCACCTTTACCCCGGAAATGCTGCGCTTTGATCCGGCGGGCTACAGCCTCAAGCATTACAGGGACTTCTTCAACAGCCCCGACTGGCAGCAGGCCTTGTGGAACTCTGTCACCATCGCCCCGGTCGCCACGCTTTTGTCGGTGACATTCGGAACGCTGGCGGCGATCGGTCTTTCGTCGGAACACGTGCCGTTCAAGCGCGCGATCATGGCAATCCTGATCTCGCCCATGATTGTGCCTCTGATCATCTCGGCGGCGGGGATGTATTTCTTTTACTCGCGTCTTGGGCTGCAAGGCACCTATTGGGGGGTTGTTCTGGCTCACGCTGCGCTTGGCATTCCGTTCGTCATCATCACCGTGACCGCGACGCTGGTGGGCTTTGACCGCTCGCTGACCCGTGCGGCGGCCAATATGGGCGCGAACCCGGTCACAACCTTCTTCCGGGTCCAGATGCCACTGATCCTGCCAGGTGTGATTTCAGGCGGGCTGTTCGCATTCATCACGTCCTTCGACGAGGTGGTGGTGGTGCTGTTTGTCGGCTCGGCAGGGCAAAAGACGCTGCCATGGCAGATGTTCATCGGTCTGCGGGAACAGATATCCCCGACGATCCTTGCAGTCGCGACGATCCTTGTTTCGCTGTCGATCCTGCTTTTGGCTACTGTCGAGGTTCTGCGCCGCCGCTCGGAACGGTTGCGCGGTATGTCGCCGGGCTAAAGCGTTTCGCGAAGCGCCCTGAATACGCAAAAGGCCGGGCAAACAGCCCGGCCTTTTTCATGTCAGACGAAACGCTTTAGCTGCGGACCAGCGTTTCGTAGCTTTCCGCGATATCACGCGCCAATGCGCCGACCTCGAAATTGTAATCACCGATCTGGCCAACAGGGGTAACTTCGGCGGCGGTGCCGGTCAGCCAGCATTGTTCGAAGCCTTCCAGCTCTTCGGGCATGATGTGGCGTTCGTGGACGGGCACCTTGCGATCCTGCAACATGGCGATCACGGTCTGGCGTGTGATTCCGTTCAGAAAGCAATCGGGCTTGGGCGTATGTACCTCGCCATCCTTGACAAAGAACATGTTCGCGCCGGTCGCCTCGGCCACGTAGCCGCGATAATCGAACATCAACGCGTCCGAACAGCCCTTTGCTTCGGCTGCATGCTTGCTGAGAGTGCAGATCATGTAAAGCCCGGCGGCCTTGGCATGGCAAGGGATGGTTTCGGGGCTGGGTCGCTTCCATTTGGAGATATCGAGCTTGGCGCCCTTCATCTTGGCGTCGCCGTAATAGGCTCCCCATTCCCAGGCGGCGATGGCAAGCCGCACCGGGTTGCGCGACGAGGCCACGCCCATGTCCTCGCCCGCGCCGCGCCATGCGATCGCACGCAGATAGGCATCGGTATAGCCGTTGGCCTGCATGACCTCGGCTTTGGCAGCCTCGATCTCGTCCACGGTGAAGGGAATTTCGAAATCAAGCTCGCCTGCGGAAAAATGCAGCCGTTCCGAATGCTGGCGGCTTTTGAAGATCTTGCCGTTATAGGCGCGTTCGCCCTCGAATACCGACGAGGCATAATGCATTGCGTGGGTCAGGATATGCACATTGGCGTCGCGCCAATCTATCATCTGCCCATCCATCCAGATCTTGCCATCGCGATCATCATACCCGGTCATAAAGCCGCCTCCTCAAGCCATCTTTGCATTTGTTGCGTCAAATATGTCCGATGTGGACGTTTAGTTACGCAAAAACTGCGATTCGCTACCAGTTTGGTCTTGGAATGTCAACAAGGCTGACTTATTCTGATCAAGAAGCGGGCGATTTGTGAACAGGAGTCCCAGATGGCAGAGGCGCAGAGTGGCGAAAGCCTTCTTTTTCTCACCGATGAACAGCTGCGACAGGGCATCGAGGCGATGTTTTTCGCCTATCGAGGCTTCACCGCGGACCCTGACCGTATCCTTGCCTCCATGGCCTATGGGCGCGCCCATCACCGCGCGTTGCATTTCATCGCGCGCAGTCCGGGAACGACGGTGAACAATTTGCTCAACATCCTTGGCGTCACCAAGCAATCGCTGAACCGCGTGCTGCGCACCCTGATCGAGGACGGGCTGGTTCAAAGTCGGCAGGGCACCACGGATCGGCGCGAAAGGCACCTGACGCTGACAGACGAGGGCGCGACGCTGGAACGCAAGCTGTCGGATGCACAGCGTGCGCGGATGCGCGCCGCCTACCGCGCTGCCGGCCCCGAGGCCGTCACAGGGTTTCGGCAGGTGCTCGAAGCGATGATGGACCCGGAGATGCGTCGCAAGTATCATGCGATCAGGGAGAGCGATACATGAGCGAACCGGCCCCGCATCTACTGATTGTCGACGACGATGAGCGGATACGTGACCTGTTGCGAAAATTTCTTGTCAGACAGGGATTTCTTGCATCCGCCGCGCGTGACGCGGCACATGCGCGCCGGGTTTTGTCTGGTCTGGAATTCGATCTGATCGTGATGGATGTGATGATGCCGGGCGAAGACGGTGTCAGCCTGACCCGCGCGCTACGTGAGAAGCTGGCGACGCCAATCCTCTTGCTGACCGCAAAGGGCGAAACTGAGGACAGGATCAAGGGGCTGGAAGCGGGCGCGGATGATTACCTTTCCAAGCCGTTCGAGCCAAAGGAATTGCTGCTGCGGATCAATGCGATCCTGCGCCGAATGCCGGACCCCGCGCCTGACGCAGCAGCCCCGAAAATGTTGACCATGGGTGCGGTGCGGTTCGACATCGACCGGGCGGAATTGATGCGCGGCACCGATCTGGTGCGATTGACCGCCACCGAGGTGCAGTTGATGAGGATTTTTGCCGAGCATCTGCGCCAGCCGGTCAGTCGCGCCAAGCTGGTCGAGGATCTGGGACGTGACGGAGGCCAGGCGCAGGAGCGCGCCGTTGACGTGCAGATCACACGTTTGCGGCGCAAGATCGAAAGCGATCCCAAGCAACCACGATACTTGCAGACGGTCCGCGGGGAAGGATACATGCTGGCCCCCGATTGATTGCGGCAATCCGGAGGAGCGCCTGTGGCGCGCAGATTCGGTGATATAAGGGGCGCTGCCGCGCAATCCGGGGTATTTTCCCCAAGAAGACGCGCAAAGACCGGCAATGCGTGTTTTCCTTGATAGATCGGGGGCGGCCATGTATCTGAACCGCCATGACACGGATTTTCGACATCGACGACCGCGCGCGCCTGCCCTGGCGGTTTTTCGGTGCGTCCCTGACGGTGCTTGCGCGCCGGTGAGGCGCCGCACGCTGTATCGTGACATTTCGTTTCCACTGACATGACGGGAGAGGACCGATGTCCCCCAAGACGCTTTACGACAAAATCTGGGATGCACACCTTGCGCATGAAGCCGAGGACGGCACCAGCCTGCTGTATATTGATCGCCACCTTGTCCATGAGGTGACAAGCCCGCAGGCCTTTGAGGGTTTGCGGATGGCGGGGCGCACCGTGCGCGCGCCGGACAAGACCATCGCGGTGCCCGATCACAACGTGCCGACCACACCGGACCGGGTGGACGGGATCCAGAACGAGGAAAGCCGTATTCAGGTCGAGGCGCTGGACAGGAATGCGCGCGAAACCGGGATTCACTATTACCCCGTCTCGGACGTGCGTCAGGGGATCGTGCATATCATCGGGCCAGAACAGGGCTGGACCCTGCCGGGCATGACGATCGTTTGCGGTGACAGCCATACCGCCACGCACGGGGCATTCGGTGCGCTTGCCCATGGTATCGGCACATCAGAGGTCGAACATGTGCTGGCCACGCAGACCCTGATTCAGCGCAAGGCCAAGAACATGAAGGTCGAGATCACTGGCCAGCTTGCTCCGGGCGTGACAGCCAAGGACATAACGCTTTCGGTGATCGGCCATACCGGAACCGCCGGTGGCACCGGCTATGTGATCGAATATTGCGGCGAGGCGATCCGCAGCCTGTCGATGGAAGGTCGCATGACGGTTTGCAACATGGCCATCGAGGGTGGCGCGCGCGCCGGCCTGATCGCGCCCGACGAAACCACATTCGAGTATGTCAAAGGCCGCCCCCACGCGCCCAAGGGTGCCCAATGGGAAGCCGCGCTGACCTGGTGGAAGACACTTTATTCCGACGATGACGCGCATTGGGACAAGGTCGTGACTATCAAGGGCGAGGATATCGCCCCTGTCGTCACATGGGGCACCAGCCCCGAGGACGTGCTGCCGATCACCGCGGATGTGCCCGCGCCCGACAGCTTTCAGGGCGGCAAGACCGAGGCCGCCAAGCGTGCGCTCGACTATATGGGTCTGACACCCGGGCAGAAACTGTCGGATATCGAGATCGACACAGTTTTCATCGGGTCCTGTACCAATGGCCGAATCGAGGATCTGCGCGCTGCGGCAGAGATCCTGAAGGGCAAGAAGATCGCGGTGAAACGTGCCATGGTCGTGCCCGGATCGGGCCTTGTGCGGGCGCAAGCCGAAGAAGAGGGGCTGGCCGATATCTTCAAGGAAGCTGGCTTTGAGTGGCGGCTTGCGGGCTGTTCCATGTGCCTTGCCATGAACCCCGATCAGCTTGCGCCCGGCGAACGCTGTGCGGCGACGTCGAACCGCAATTTCGAAGGCCGCCAGGGGCGAGGCGGACGCACCCATCTGATGAGCCCCGCCATGGCGGCGGCGGCGGCCGTGACAGGACGGTTGACGGATGTACGGGAGATTATGTGATGGAAAAATTCAAGAAAATCACCGGGGTCGCGGCACCCTTGCCGCTGATCAATGTCGACACGGACATGATCATTCCAAAGCAGTTCCTCAAGACGATCAAGCGGTCTGGTCTGGGTGTGAATCTGTTCGATGAGATGCGGTATGATGACGAGGGCAAAGAGATCCCGGATTTCGTGCTCAACAAGCCGCAATATCGTGAGGCGGAGATCCTGATCGGTGGCGACAATTTCGGCTGTGGCTCCAGCCGGGAACACGCGCCCTGGGCGATCAAGGATTTCGGCATCCGCTGTGTCGTCGCCCCCAGCTTTGCCGACATCTTTTACAACAATTGCTTCAAGAACGGGATCCTGCCGATCGCCTTGCCGCAAAAGCAGGTGGATATTCTGATGAAAGACGCCGAAAAAGGATCGAACGCGCGGATGATTGTCGATCTTGAGGCGCAGACCGTGACCACATCGGATGGCGAAACATTCACCTTCGAGGTGGACCCGTTCAAGAAGCATTGCCTGATGGAGGGGCTCGACGATATCGGCCTCACACTGGAAAAGGCGTCTGCCATTGACGCGTTCGAAGGAAAGCTGGCCATGACCCGTCCCTGGGTCTGAGTGGATCCTGGCAGGCTATGAGGCGTCGCAGACCGTTCTGCGGCGCCTTCGCAGACTGCGCAGAGCAAACAACACACTTTAAAGTTTAATCGTTTCTTGTGGTCAATTTCCGCGTCACCACAAGCTATGGTGGATACATCTAGCCGCGCCACATTTCGGTATAAAAAATGATGCAATACCGCACCACCAAGACCATGAATTTGCCGGAAATTCCAAGTGTAATCATTACACGTCTTGAGCCGTATGACGAAACAAGGCAAAAATTGGGCAAGATTGAGGCAAACCGTCTTATGTGACGCACCCAAACTGGAAATAATGACGCGGCATTGTACCGGGTCGATCCATTTGGAAGGGAAACGAACAGTGGTTTCTCAGATTATCAGCGCGCTGACGCGTGCGATACTTGTGGCTTTGCTGGTGGCAACACCGGCGCTTGTGCTCCCATCAATTGCGGTGGACACGGCACAAATGGTCGTGGTTATCGCGATCCTGTTCTCTCTCCTGACCTTCATCGAATATTTCGGCCGCTATCCCAGCATCGTGGAATTCCGCTTTGCCCCCCCCTTCAACCGGCTGAAATTTCTGGCCTTATTGGCCGTTATTCTTTCGCTGTCGTTTATTTGCCGTGGGCTGACCGATCCTACGCCGCTGACGGTCATCATCACTCATGTCGGCAACCGGGTGGCGGATCTTCTGGATTTTCCCTTTTCCCCGGTACGGTTGATCGTGCTTATGCTGCCGGCGGACACCTCGGTGGGCGAGGTTGCGCTCGTCCGGGTCGCGGGTGCAGTTTCTTACTGTGTATCGCTTTTGATGGTTTTTGCGTTTGTCGTCATGGTGCGCCTGTTGGGCTGGCCCATGCGAAACGGCGCGTTCAATGTCTGGGTAAATCTGCCGCTTTTCGATCCGACGCGGGGCGGTGATATCGTTGAACGGCTCAAAAGGGATGCAGCCCTTAACATTGTATTAGGAATTTTGCTGCCATTCTTGATCCCGGCGGTCGTGAAGGCCGCATCGTTCGTGATCGATCCGGTCGCGTTCGACAGCCACCAAACGTTGATCTGGACAATGACGGTATGGGCGCTTTTGCCAGCAAGCATATTGATGCGCGGGATTGCCTTGATGCGCGTCAGCGAATTGATAGAGGAAAAGCGCCGCCGTGTTTATGCCAAGGCAGAAGCAGAGGCGATGCAAAGGACCTGATCGTTTTTGTCCTTGTCCTGACGCAGTTGTGGCTTGCGTCGCCCTTGCTGGCGCAGGAAAAGATAAGGGTCGCCAGTTTTCACACCGAACTTGAACGCAAGGGTCCCGGTCTTTTGCTTCGGGATATCCTGCGCGGTGACCCGCAGGTGGACGCGGTGGCAGGCATCATCGCCACAATTGCGCCCGATATCATCGTGCTTCAGGGGGTCGATTACGACATGGAGCTACGCGCCTTGCGCGTGTTGCGCGACCGCATCGACGCATCTGGGCACGATCTGCCCCATGTTTTCGCGCTGCCGCCGAATACAGGCGTGGCGACCGGATATGACATGGACGGCGACGGACGACGGGGCGGGCCGCGCGACGCGCAAGGCTACGGTGCCTTTGCGGGTCAGGGGGGAATGGCGATCTTGTCGCGCTATCGCGTGGATCATACCGGGCTGCGCGATTTCAGTCATCTCCTGTGGGCGGAACTGCCCTGGGCCCACCTGCCGAGAACAGAGGCGGGTGCCTTTCCATCACCTGATGCGCAGGCGCAACAGCGCCTTTCGACGACAGGGCATTGGATGGTGCCGGTGCGGGTCGGTGACCGGCGCCTGAATGTGCTGAGCTTTCATGCCAGCCCGCCGGCGTTTGATGGTCCCGAAAACCGCAATGGTTTGCGCAACCACGATGAACTGTTGTTCTGGTCCAAGCTGCTTGACGGTGCTGTCGCACCGCCCCCAAAGGCGCCTTTCGTGCTTGCCGGGGTTGCGAACCTCGATCCAGTGGATGGCGACGGCGAGAAACCCGCGATCCACCGCCTGCTGTCAGATCCACGGCTCCTTGATCCACAGCCAATGCGGCCACACGCAGCCCCCCAGGCCGCGGGGCATGAAGGGGATCCGCGCCTTGATACCGCGATCTGGCCAGCCCCCGGGCCGGGGGCCTTGCGTGCCAGCTACATCCTGCCGTCTGCCGACCTGCGTGTCACCGCCAGTGGCATCCACTGGCCGCCAGACGGCACGGATGCTGCGCAGATGGCTGAAACGGCAAGCCGCCACAGGTTGATCTGGGTCGATCTTGTGCTGGAGTGAGGCCGGTGGCACATCACGCGCTTTCTTGACGCTACTGGCGGTTCGGGCTAGGCGGTCCCGACTATATCTCCATCTGGAAGGACCCCCGATGAGCAACCCCTCGCTTCTTATTCTGCCCGGTGATGGCATTGGCCCCGAGGTCATGGTCGAAGTCCGCAAGGTCATCGACTGGTACGGTGCCAAGCGCGGACTGGCCTTTGATGTCAGCGAGGATCTGGTGGGCGGCGCGGCCTATGACGCGCATGGCACTCCCTTGACCGATGAGACGATGGAAAAGGCACAGTCTGTCGATGCCGTTCTGCTTGGCGCGGTGGGCGGACCGAAATACGACGTGCTCGATTTCTCGGTCAAGCCAGAGCGCGGCCTGCTGCGTCTGCGCAAGGAGATGGATCTGTACGCCAACCTGCGTCCGGCGCAGTGCTTTGACGCGCTGGCCGATTTTTCGAGCCTGAAAAAGGACGTGGTCGCCGGTCTCGACATCATGATCATCCGCGAACTGACCTCGGGCATATATTTCGGCGAACCGCGCGGCATCATTCAGGAAGGCAATGAACGCGTGGGTATCAACACTCAGCGTTACACCGAGTCCGAGATCGACCGCGTCGCGCGCTCCGCGTTCGAGCTTGCGCGCAAGCGCGGCAACAAGGTCTGTTCGATGGAAAAGGCCAATGTCATGGAATCCGGCGTGCTCTGGCGCGAGGTCGTGCAAAAGGTCCATGACGAGGATTACCCGGATGTGGAACTCAGCCACATGTACGCCGATGCGGGCGCCATGCAGCTTTGCCGCTGGCCCAAGCAGTTCGACGTCATCGTGACAGACAACCTGTTCGGAGACCTGTTGTCGGACGCCGCTGCGATGCTGACAGGCTCGCTTGGCATGCTGCCCTCTGCGAGCCTTGGCGCACCGATGGCCAACGGCCGCCCCAAGGCGCTTTACGAGCCGGTACACGGCTCCGCCCCCGATATCGCGGGTCAGGGCAAGGCGAACCCGATCGCCTGTATCCTAAGCTTTGCCATGGCGCTGCGCTATAGCTTTGATCACGGCGACGAGGCCACGCGCCTGGAGCAGGCGGTGGAAAAGGTGCTGGCAGACGGGCTGCGCACCGCTGATCTTCTGGGCGAAGAGGGGGTGCAGCCGGTCACCACAGCCGAGATGGGCGATGCAATAGTCGCGGCGCTGGATACGTCCGCCTGATCCGTCCGCCGCGGATTATTCCCCTCTTGCAAAACGCGCAGGCGAAGTATATCCGCCTGCGAACGGTCGGAGTGTAGCTCAGCCTGGTAGAGCACTGTCTTCGGGAGGCAGGGGCCGGAGGTTCGAATCCTCTCACTCCGACCAATTTTTCAAAGACTTACAAGTCCTCTGGGAATGTGCTTACTGCTACGGTAAGCACGTAGTAAGCACGGCAGAGGTAAATCCGGGTCGTTTTGCGTCGAATCTGCCCCTATAGGCTACCGGTTCAGCATCATCGGCAAGATCGCCGTCATTGCTGCACGGAACTCACCCTGTCGCCCATTGCCCGGAAACGGCACGACTTCAATCTGACACGGTGTTCCCGACGCTGCAATCGCAGCTTTGACTGGTGCCGCGATACCTTTCATGAAGGCCACAACAAGCGGCGCGTCGTAGTCCCTTAGTCGCTTTGCCAGCGAGGCGATGCTAGCGGCATGGATCGCCTGTCGCTCTGACCGGGAGAGCCAGTTCACAGGTTCCAGCACCAGATCGTCCAGATAGAAGCCCGCTTGTTTGAATGCTTCTACAAAGGTTGGGGTGTCTCCGATGTGTGGCGCGAGGGCTTGGCGAAACTGCCCGTGAACCTGACCGGTCTGCTTGTAGAAGAACGCGCCCCCGGCGGGCGCGCTTTCTCCGACGAAAAGCGCCTTGATCTGCGCGGGCCGATAACTTGCCCTCAATGGCTCGACGTCTTCATAGGTCATCCGCCGCCGTTTCGCCCCCTAAGATAGATAGAGATAGGTATGCCTATAAGAGAGCTTGTTTTCCTCGGAGCCGCCTTCGCGCCCCTCACATGCGCGGCGGAGGCGGTTTCGAGGGAAACAAGCGGGTTTTCCTTGGTGAGCAAGAGTGATCATCCCTTTGCCGCGACCTTGATCCGCGCGTGTTCGACGCGGTGGCATGTCGGACACAGCATGGCGAAGTCCTTAATCGTTGTATACCTCGCACCCTCGTCCAACGGGTGCATGTGGTGGACGTCCAACAGGGAGCGGGGATTGATGCCTTCGATCCCGCTTACCGTCGACGGATCAAACTCGCAGGCGTCGCAATGCAGCGTCTTTTCGCGCCTTCTTCTTTTGACGAACTCCTGAGCGAGCCATGCCGCTCGTTTGCGAACTTTGACACGTCGCTCTACTTCGATTCCTTCCAACGCCCCGTCAGATAGGTCGCGCTCAATCGCTCTGCGGATGCGGTCGTCAATCTCGCTCGCCTCGGCCAAAACAAACTCGTCTTCAATCCCGATCCATGCGTTGGCAGCGGGCCGTTGTTCGATCTCCAAATCTGCAAGTGCCGCGCGTTCTTCCTCGTTTAGAACCCCGAGTGTTGCAGACGATCTTTGGAACAGCCGCCTGTAGCCAGTTTTTCCAAGGACATCCTTTGCTTTCGGGCGATCTGTAATGTCGTAGGTTTCGACAATTGGAAAAGCTACTGACCAGCGCCACCGTTTTTCGCCCTGTGCCCACATATCTTGTAGCCGGGTGAATTCTTCTGGCCCGAGGATAGTCTCAAGTGGGCGTGCTGACGTCCTCAGCTTGTGAACGGCGATGAACCTGCCCGCCAGCTCTTTGTGTGCCTCCCGCTCTGCAAGATACTGTGGGTCTGTTTCGAAGCCCGGGTTGGGTTCACTGAATTGTTCGGTGATGTACTCGATGACATAACCGCCTGCATACTGGCGCTGGATCGTGCCCTGGCATTGGCTTCGTGATTGCAGACTACCATTGGTAGGAGTGAAGCCAAGCCAAGTCGTTCCGGCAAGCCAGTCCGCTTTTGAGGCAGTGATGGGGCCGGGTAGGTCTGAAATCTTCAACCGCTACCCCATTTCACGCAACGTAGTCTTCTGCTGCTGTGCTTCCGTACAAGCCTTCTGCACTCGTTGCGGCCTTGACTGCCTTTTTCACATCCTCCTTCGTTAGGTCGAGCATCCTATAGGCTCCGGTCTTTTTCAGTTTGGTGATGGCCTCAATACGTCTGAAGGTCGCCAGATTCTCGGCAGCATATTTTGCCAGCCCTTTGAGCTTCGGCAATGCATCCGCGAGATGGTCCCCGTGTGGGTCGATCAGGTCGGCGGCGATACTGCCATCCTCTATCTGCACAAAGAAAACGAAGTCTGGGCGGACCATCCGGTTTCCCCCCGCCTCTTCATAGGCAACCCCAAGGGAGTCTTGGCTTGCTCTTGCCGGGTTGGGCATCAGCGTGTAGGCTTCGTTTATCGCTTCTTCGATCTGGCGCTGCTCCAACCCGGCATGCTCGGGGCCGAAACTGACCACCACGCGCTCGCCTGTATTGGCGACGGACCCGCTGGCATGCAGGAAACGGGTGCCGGGGATGACTTCGAATTCGGCAAGGCGCATCATGTTGCCGCCCTTGCCGCGCACGCCGGTTTTCAGCAGCTCGTCGCGCCAGAGCGATTGGCGCGAGGTCTCGCCAGAGCGCGCGACGGTACCATCGGCCTCTTCCGCGGGCAGGCTTTCGTCCAGCGAAAGCACAGTGGGCGCGGGAACGGCCTCGACGCTGAACGGGCCCGTGATGCGCAGCTTGTTGCGGTCGATGCGGGGCTTGTCGTAGAGCGTTTCCTGTTCGGCGTGATCACTGATTCTTTGATCCATGCGGCGTTGCATGGCCTGGCGGGCTGTGTGAAAGGCCTCGAACGGGGCCTTGGCCGCCTGGGGCCAACCCTCGGGCGGGTCAAAGGGCACCTCCCATTCCTCAAGGCTATCGCCATCGCGGAAGGAGGCCTGCTTGCCCTTGCGATAGCCTTGGGTGAGCTTGATCGGCAGCGGGGGTGCGGATTTTAGCCCGGCGTTCAGATCGACCAGCGCTGCCGCGATCTTGGGGTGATCCTCGTCATAAATCGTGTCGATGTCGGGGTTGTTGGCGATGCTTTTCAGCGTGATATGCGGCACGGTTTCATAGTCGAACCCGCCCTTCAGCCCCTCATGCGGATAGCGCAGGGCGTAATAGTCGAAGCTGGCGGTCATCAGCCGCTGCTTGGCCAGCGTGATCGCCACGCGCGAGGTATCGCAGGTGATCCAGCGCCGCCCCCATTTCTCGGAGACGAAGGCGGTGGTTCCCCCTCCGCAGGTGGGGTCAACCACCAGATCGCCGGGATCGGTGGTCATCAGAAGGCAGCGTTCGACTACCCGGCTCGCTGTTTGAACCACGTAAGTTTTTGACGATTCACCAACGAAGCTCGACCAATTGTTGGAAATAGCCTGCACAGGATAGTCTCTCAAGTAGACCTTGTAACGCACACTTGCGCCAGACGGGTTCAAGCGGTTTGCCTTGGCAGCTCTTTCCATGCCAATCGCCTTGGTCTTCCAACCTTGAGTCGGCGGCGGCAGTTGCGCGCCCCGAAATTGGATCGGAAACATACATGAGGCATTGTACCCAGCCGCATGAAAGGGCTGAGTTGAGAATACCTTGTCGGGGTCTTTTCTTCCGTCACCTTCCTCTGCAACCGGTGGATATTCAGGATCGGTAAGTGAATAGGACGAGTCGTTCTCCAAATCGCGCTCATCGAAAATGGCGTGTATTTTCGCTTGTGATTTCGATTTGGCGTACCAAAGCAGATAATCATTGTTGTTTGAGATCGTCGCCGATGACAAGCTCATGCCTTTTCTGAAGGTTATGAGACTGATGAAGTTGTTGTAGCCAAATATCTCGTCGAGCAACTCGCGGACGTGGTGGATGTTCTCATCCGAAATCTGGACGAACACCGACCGGTCTCGGTCAGCAGTTCCCGCGCCAGCATCAGCCGGTCGCGCAGATAGGTGAGATAGGAGTGGATGCCGAGTTCCCAGGTATCGCGGAACGCCTTGATCATCTCGGGTTCCTGGGTGAGGTCGTCGTCCGAGCGGTCCTTCACGTCGCGCTTGTTCGTGAATAGCTGGAAGTTCGACCCGTATTTGATGCCACAGGGCGGGTCGATGTAGATCATCTGGATGCGGCCAGCCATGCTCTGCTTGGTCAGAAGCGAGTTCATCACCAGCAGCGAATCCCCGGCCACCAGCCGGTTCGACCAGCCCTTTTCGTGGTGATAGAAATCCAGCGCCTGGCGCAGCGGCAGGTTCTCGAACGGCGCCGCGAACAAATCTGGCTACCGCCATTGCGTCGCCGCATCCTGCCCCTTTGAACCGCCCCGGGTTTACCGGAGAGTAAAATACTCAAAGGATGAGCCCTATGACAAAGCAGAGATTCACCCCCGCCTATCCGGCCGAGCTTCGCGAACGCGGTGTTCGGATGTTTCGAGAGAACCGTGCCGATTATTCC
>JANSXS010000072.1 GCA_024742835.1 Paracoccaceae bacterium
CCACCGTCCCTCTGACCGCTTGTGCAGCCGCCTCATGGCCTCTAGCGCAGCCCCCACCAAGGGAACTTGACGTTCTGAACCAGCCGTCTTGAGGCTCCTCGCTTCGTGTGGCGTGATAGTAATGGCCTCTTGGGTCAAGCCACATCTTCCCAACGCAGCCCTACTAATTCTGCCAACCTCGCCCCAGTCTCGCCCAGGATGGGCAAGATCAATCTTGTGTCCTTTCCCGACGCCAAGGCAGACGCGTAAAGTCAAAATATTTGATCGTCAGAGAAAACCCCCCGACGTGTTGCGTCCTTGCCTTCCATCTGAATCGTCAAACGAGCAAACGGATTGCGTTTGTTCTGATCCAATTCATGAAATCAGAACTCGAAAACCGCGTGAAGGGACTGCACCCTGCGCCGAACCGTTGCGCTCTTGTTGCCTTTATTCAAAAGGGCCTCAATCACACGACGCGCTTCTGTTCGGGTGTATGCGGCTATGTCCTTGTTACCTGCGATCTTGGTTTACGTGGCGACAGCAAGCCGCACAGGCTTTTCGTCGATGTTGCGCTCTTGCAGGTAAAGTTCTGCACAACTCAACAGGTCAAGCGTCTTGGGTTCCAGTGTCTTGAGTAACTGCTGAATATCAACCGGATGGACAACTTGTGCAGACCAAAGGCTAGACAGTTTTTCTGTAAGTGCTTCACTCAGAAACTCTGCAAGTTCTCTGTCTCGTCCAAGGCTGACCCGGACCGTCGCCTTGCCAAACGAGTCCGCGACCTCTCACGGGACGCGACGATTGTAGAAGTAAGTGGTGCCACGCTGTACCGTGTATGCTAGTTTGTGTTCCATTTGTCTCTCCAAGCGGATGTTAACCGTCGGACGACAAAGAGAAAATCTGGAGTTATTGGTGCGGTCGAGAGGACTCGAACCTCCACGGGTGTTACCCCACAGCGACCTCAACGCTGCGCGTCTACCAATTCCGCCACGACCGCACGTGATCAGGTAGGTGGCGGGCGTATACGAAATGCACCGGGGCTTGTGAAGGGCAAAATGCATGCGCTTTGACAATTTCCCAAGAGCCTGCCAGACGCAGACCCGGAACAGCGTTGCAAAGCGGGATATCATGGTTGAATGGATCACCTCGTCGGGGCTTGTGGCCTATCCCGACGCCTGCGCGGCGATGGAGGCGCGAGCGGAAGCCATCGCGCGGGGCGAGGCTTCCGAAGCGATCTGGCTGCTGGAGCATCCCCCCCTTTACACAGCCGGAACATCCGCGCAGGCGGCCGACCTGAAAGACCCGTCGCGCTTTCCGGTTCATACAACCAAGCGCGGTGGGCAATACACCTATCACGGACCGGGGCAGCGCGTGGTCTACGTGATGCTGGACGTAGGTAGGCGCGGGCGCGACCTGCGCGCCTTCGTCAAATCGCTGGAGGCCTGGGTAATCGCCACGCTGGACCAGTTCAACATCCGCGGCGAGATCCGTGAGGGGCGCGTGGGCGTTTGGGTCGTCCGAGACGACAAGCCGTTGACGGCCTCGGGCGCGGCTGCGGAAGACAAGATCGCCGCCATAGGTATTCGCCTGCGTAAATGGGTCAGCTTTCACGGGATCTCGATCAACGTGGAACCCGATCTGAGCCATTTCGACGGGATCGTGCCCTGTGGCATTCAAGAACACGGGGTGACGAGCCTTGTCGATCTTGGCCTGCCCGTCGCTATGGAGGATGTGGACGTGGCCTTGAAAAAGACGTTTCCCTGCATTTTTTCACCTTGAATCGCAGGACTTCCCGCGTCGCCCGACTCCGGTTAATTGGCTTGCCTTGCTTCTCTGACGCGACATGGATTGTGAACCGCCCCCGTGTTTGCCAGAGCGTAAATCACTCCATAGGTGCGCCCTGTGACGAAGCGGCCACATACCCCTGTCGAGCTGCGTGCACGCGGCGTTTGGCTTTTTCGAGAGAAGCGTGTCAATTATTCCGGCGAGCCACCTGCCTACAAAGCGATTGCCCCGTGGACCTGATACACATTCTTTGCCAGATCAAGCCCGACCGTGATAATCTCCGATATGACCGACCGCCGTTGGGGCGGTCACATCATCTGAGTCCGGACACGTCTACAATATTATAAATATCTGAGTTTTGTATTTGATTCAGATTAAATAGCGCCCAATTCTTCCTGATTTCGCCATATTTTGAACACAGAGATTATTGATACCGACACCGAGGAAAACCGGACCACGGGCAAATTGCGTCCAACGAGGTGTGACATGAATTCTTTGTTCGATATCGAGCACAGCAGCTCCAAATCCGATCAGTCCGCCGCTCGCCGTCGGGCGTGGATCGGGGCGCGGCTGCGCGTCTTTCGTCGCGATGAAGAGGGCTCGATGATCGTCATGACGATGTTCATCTTCATGTTCATGATGGTGATGGCGGGGCTGGGCATCGACACGATGCGCCACGAGATGGAACGCGCCCGGCTGCAAGCCACGCTTGACTCCGCAGTGCTGGCCGGGGCCAAGGCACCGTTCGGAAAGGATCCGGAGGTGATCGTGAAAGACTATTTCGCCAAGGCGGATATGTCGAAATACCTCAACCCGTTCAAGGATGGCGACATCGTCAACACGCTCAACGCGTCCAAGGTATACGCGACCGCGAGCATGACGATGGATACCTACCTGATGAAGCTGTC
>JANSXS010000062.1 GCA_024742835.1 Paracoccaceae bacterium
GCGATCCGCTGGCTGATCAACGCCAGCCGCGCCCGCAACGAGAACACCATGGAAGAGCGCCTGGCCGGTGAACTTCTGGATGCGGTGAACTCGCGCGGCTCCGCCGTCAAGAAACGTGAAGACACCCACAAGATGGCCGAAGCCAACAAGGCCTTCAGCCACTACCGCTGGTAAACTCCTAGAGGCATAAGCATCATGGCACGCGATTATCCGCTCGAACGCTACCGCAACTTCGGCATCATGGCCCATATCGATGCAGGCAAGACAACCTGCTCGGAGCGTATCCTGTTCTACACTGGCAAGTCCCACAACATCGGCGAGGTGCACGATGGTGCGGCCACGATGGACTGGATGGAGCAGGAACAAGAGCGCGGAATCACCATCACGTCGGCGGCCACCACCACTTTCTGGCAGTGGCAGGAAGATCCGACGAAAGAGGGCACCGACGACACCAAGTTCCGGATGAACATCATCGACACGCCCGGACACGTCGACTTCACCATCGAGGTCGAGCGCTCGCTCGCCGTGCTCGACGGTGCCATCTGCGTGCTGGATGCCAATGCCGGGGTTGAGCCGCAGACGGAAACCGTCTGGCGTCAGGCCGACCGCTACAAGGTTCCGCGCATCGTCTTTGTCAACAAGATGGACAAGATCGGCGCGGACTTTTTCAACTGCGTTGAAATGATCGAGGATCGCACAGGCGCGCGCGCCGTGCCGATCGCCATGCCGATCGGAGCCGAGACCGAGCTTGAGGGCATCATCGACCTTGTCACCATGGAAGAATGGACCTGGAAGGGTGAAGACCTGGGCGCATCCTGGACGCGCCAGCCGATCCGCGACAGCCTCAAGGATCAGGCTGACGAGTGGCGCGCCAAGCTCATCGAGAACGCCGTCGAAATGGACGACGACGCGATGATGGAATATCTCGAAGGCAACGAACCTGACGTGCCAACCCTGCGGACGCTGATCCGCAAGGGCACGCTGTCGCTTACCTTCGTGCCGGTTCTGGGTGGCTCCGCATTCAAGAACAAGGGTGTGCAGCCGCTGCTGAACGCCGTGGTCGATTACCTGCCCAGCCCGATGGATGTGGTCGATTACATGGGCTTTTCGCCCGATGACGAGACCGAGACGCGCAACATCCCGCGCCGTGCGGACGATGCCATGCCGTTCTCCGGCCTCGCCTTCAAGATCATGAACGACCCCTTCGTCGGCTCCCTGACCTTTACCCGCATCTATTCGGGCACGCTCAAGAAGGGTGACACCGTCCAGAACTCGACCAAAGGCAAGAAAGAGCGTATCGGCCGCATGATGATGATGCATTCGATCCAGCGCGAAGAGATCGAAGAGGCCTTCGCCGGCGACATCATCGCGCTGGCCGGTCTCAAGGATACCACCACGGGTGACACGCTGTGTGACCCCAAGGAACAGGTCGTGCTCGAAACCATGACCTTCCCCGATCCGGTGATCGAGATCGCGGTCGAACCGAAGACCAAGAACGATCAGGAAAAGATGTCACAAGGCCTTGCGCGCCTCGCGGCCGAAGACCCGTCCTTCCGCGTCGAAACGGATATCGAATCCGGTCAGACGATCATGAAGGGCATGGGCGAGCTGCATCTCGATATCCTCGTCGACCGCCTCAAGCGAGAGTTCAAGGTCGAGGCCAATATCGGCGCGCCGCAGGTGGCTTACCGGGAAACGATCAGCCACGAGATCGAGCACACCTACACCCACAAGAAACAGTCGGGTGGCTCGGGCCAGTTCGCCGAGGTCAAGATGGTCATCTCGCCGACGGAGCCGGGCGAAGGCTATTCCTTCGAGTCCCGCATTGTCGGTGGCTCGGTTCCCAAGGAATACGTGCCCGGTGTCGAGAAAGGCATCGAAAGCGTCATGGACAGTGGTCCGTTGGCTGGCTTCCCCGTGATCGACTTCAAGGTCGCGCTGATCGACGGCAAGTTCCACGACGTGGACTCCTCGGTCATGGCGTTCGAAATCGCAGGCCGGATGTGCATGCGCGAAGGTCTGCGCCGCGCGGGGGCCAAGCTGCTGGAGCCGATCATGAAGGTCGAGGTGGTGACGCCCGAGGATTACACGGGCAACGTCATCGGCGATCTGACGTCGCGTCGCGGTCAGGTCTCGGGGCAGGAGCCGCGCGGCAACGCCATCGCGATCAATGCCAACGTGCCTCTCGCGAACATGTTCGGCTATATCAACACGCTGCGCTCGATGTCTTCGGGACGGGCCCAGTTCACGATGCAGTTCTCGCATTACGACACGGTGCCTTCGAATATCAGCGAAGAGATCCAGTCGAAATACGCATAACCCGGGTGGCGGGGTGAACCCCGCCCTACCCACCACCGTAGGGTGGGCTGCAAGCCCACCATCCGCAAAAGACAGGAGGCCATCATGGCAAAAGAAAAGTTTGACCGTTCGAAACCGCATGTGAACATCGGCACGATTGGGCATGTTGACCACGGCAAGACGACGCTGACGGCGGCGATCACGAAGTATTTCGGCGATTTCCGGGCGTATGACC
>JANSXS010000069.1 GCA_024742835.1 Paracoccaceae bacterium
CCATCCATGCCGCATTGGCGGTGGCATGGCACTTAGCGCCCAGTTTCCACCCTCAAGGACGACGTCCGGCTTGTTCGGCCAATGGGACGACCACGATGCAGTTCTCGAAGCTGGCGATAGATCGCCGAATGGTGCAAGCGCTTGGGCCGGCTCTCCGTCTGGCAGTACGGTCTTCTCTGTGAAGGCCCCGACAGACAGAACATTCCACGCTTGGGCCGGCGACTCGATTTCGTTGTCCTCGTGATCGCATCGGTCGAGGTAGTTTCCGGCACCAAAGGTGAAGTTGTCGGTATTCCCTGCGGAAACAAGCACCAGGCGCTGATGTTTGATTTCACCTGATACACCGGCGGCAAGCTGATCGACTTCCGTTGACCAAGAGGTGGGAGCGCCGTCGTGCGGCGTATCCTCGCCTGTCGTCGTCGTCATGGTGAACGTCCGGCGTCGGTGACCAACCAGTTCTACTGTATTGATCGCCTGCCTGGTAACCGAGCCGAGGAGATGATGCGGGTTCATCCCTGCATCAGGGAGCAGCTTCACAGATTCCAGACGGTTCAAGACGGAAACTGGATTCGCTTGGTGCAGCTTCGGCGTGAGATCGCCAAAGAGCGCCAGTCCTCCCATCTCCGTGCCATGGCCCTTCACGTCTTCCAGTCCCCAAGCTGGGTTGGCGGCATGTCGGTCATCCACGCTGAGCGCCGGCTGAATGAGAGGATGAGCGCGACTGACACCGGTATCCAAAAGCGTAACGTAGCCTGGATCGGGATTGTCAGTGTAGGTCGTACGACCCGCCAGTTCATCGACCCACTGCGCCTGTTCGGCCACTGGCAAGCCGTCGAAGAAATCCGCTGTGATGGTCGGAGCGGCAAGGGCGCGCACGCCGCCCAGTCGGCGGACGGCCTGAGCGAGCTGATTGCGATCGGCCTGTGCGACTACAACGGTATCTTCGGGAAACTCCAGTCGATCCGCTCCCACTGTGACGCCGTAGTTTGGTGCGGCCGCGACGAAGGCTTCGGTCATATTTGGCTCGAGCCAAACCTCCCAGACGGTCGCAACATCCACTCCGGGAAATTTGCCTGGGGGGCTGCGCCAGAGGGCACGCAACCCCGCTTCCGTGATGGCAGCGACACTTTGCACAAGGTCCGCGTTCTTCGGACGGCCCGGGACGATTTCACCATCTTTTTCGCGATCAGGCGTGTCTTCAGTCCGAAACTGCTCGACCTTCTTGCGCAGCTTTTCGATACCCTTGGCTGTCGCAAACACCGTCGCTCGCTCTTCGGCGCCACCGGGAACTGGAGCATCTTCGATGCGAAGAAGCATCAGGCCGCTAGCGTCCAAGCTGTCTTTTTTCAGACGTTCGTCTACTCGAGAGCGGACTTCCAGATAAACGCCAGGAAGTTCGGCTGCTGGAATATCCGGCAGCGCGTCGATGGCCTGAAGCAATGCTTGGGCGTGCGCAGCGCGATTGGGGACGTCACTTGGTCTTTTGGACCCGCCCCCGCCCTTTGCTTGGAACGGGCGAGGTTGTCCGAGATTGCGAAGGTGGAAGTGTAGAAGGTCTCGCGCCATTGTCATCGGTCCCTAATTCTTGGAGCGACCGTCGGCGTTCGAGGGCATCAAGCAAATCCTGTGTCGCAATCTTGTCGGTATCATTCAGCACGGCACGTCGAGCGGCATCTTCTGCCGCAGCCACAACATCGGCCGTCGAGAGGCCGGTTGCAACATCTGTCACCCGTTTCCATCCCATGCGAGCCAGTGAGAAACCGATCAAACGGCGCTCGAGCGCCTGCCGAATGGCCGGGCCATCGGGCATGACATATGGCAAAACGAGATCGAAGCGGCGCAGCACCGCGCGGTCAAGAATTCCCGGCAGGTTTGTAGTCGCAATGATGATCGAAGGACCAGCATCCTCATCCAGAAACTGTAGGAACGAGTTCAGAACCCGTCGGGCCTCGCCGACGTCGTTCTCGCCGCCCCGGGCCGCAGCCAATGCGTCGATTTCGTCGAAGAGATAGATACCACGCGTCGTCTTGACGGCATCGAAGATCATCTTCAGCTTCTGCGCTGTTTCACCCATGAACTTCGTGATCAGCCCGTGGAGCATGACCGAAAAGAGGGGGTACTGCAGCTCACCGGCAAGCGCTGAAGCACTCAGGGTCTTGCCGGTTCCAGGAGGACCGGAGAGGAGAACGCGCCGCCGTGGTTTCAACCCTTTTGCCTCGAGCTTTTCGCGCATTCGTGTCTCGACAACGAGATGCGCGAGTTCGCTCTCGATCCTGTCTGGCAAGATGACATCGACGAGGCGCTCGGTGGGATAGGACGCAGCAAGGAACTCCGCCAGATCACCGCGGGGTGTTGCGATGGGAGTGATCGCAGGGGTTCGCTTCGCAGGCGGCTTCTGCCCCGCTTCAGCCCATTGTCGCAACTGTTCAGCCAGACGGGTATGCCCCTTCTGCTCTTCGGCCGCAGAGAGTTGCATCGCCAGATCGTAAAAACGATCAACGTCCCCTTCTGCGTGGCTCTTAACGAGACCGATGAGTTGTTGGGCGGAAGCCAAGGTCGAACTGCTCTTTCTGAATGATCATTTTCACTGATGCTAAGGTCTTTTCTACATTCGAACCCTTTAGCAGACCAGACAATTTGCGCTGTTTGGAGGTAGAGTGTGTTGGTTTTGTGCTCTCGACCATCGACCTGCGGTCTTGCCTGTCGGCCTCCCCTGCTCGGCTTCGCGTGTCGCAGTGGAGAACGGCCCTTCGGTCCGTCGCGCATTCGGCCATGCGGCCTCACCGCGGCGTCGCACCCGGCATCCCGGTTTGCCCGCCTCGCGAGCACGTCCCTCCCCGGCCGCTCCGCCGGATTGCGCTCTGGTCTGTTTTGGCCCGAGGCCAAAACGATCCCGCCGCTTCATCCGTCTTCCGCGTCCGGTCGGGCCGTTTGCCTGCTCGGGTCGGGCAAACCTACCGTCAAACCACACACACATGAGCGCGGAAGCATATCCTCCGGATGGCCGCCAAATCAGCCCGCGTCAAGGATCGCAAAACTTTTCGGCGGGGGCGGGGCATGTGGCGCGGGATGGCCCCGTGCGTGAGGGCGCGCATGTGTCCGGTGCTGCGCGCAGAAAA
>JANSXS010000002.1 GCA_024742835.1 Paracoccaceae bacterium
CGCGATGCAGGTTCGAGCGGAAATCGCCATCCGCTCCGGTCCGCTTCATCGAGGCGACCACCTTGCCGCCGATCACCAGGCAGCGGATATCCTCGCCTGCGGCTTCCTTGACGAAATCCTGCACGAGGAAATTGGCGCGCAAGCCCCGAAAGGCGTCGATCACGGATTCAGCGGCTTTCTTGGTCTCGGCCAGCACCACGCCCTTGCCTTGGGTGGATTCCAGCAGTTTCACGATCAGCGGCGCGGTGCCCACCAGCCCGATCAGGTTGCCGGTATCCTTGGGCGAGGCGGCAAAGGCCGTGTTTGGCATCCCCACCTTGGCGCGCGACATGATCTGATGCGCGTGCAGCTTGTCGCGGCTGGCGGTGATCCCGGCAGAGGGGTTCACGCAATAGGTGCCGATGGTTTCGAACTGGCGGATGATGGCCGTGCCGTAAGGGGTGATGGACGCGCCGATGCGCGGGATCACGGCATCATAACGGGGCAGGCGCTTGCCATCGTAATGCACTTCGGGCGCCAGCGTGTTGATCGCCATGTAGCAGCGCGTGGTGTCGATCACTTCCACCGAATGCCCGCGCTTTTCGCCTTCTTCCACCAGACGGCGGGTGGAATAGTTGTTTTCCCGGCTCAACACGGCGATGCGCAGGGCGCGGGCGGGCTGCGCCTGACGGATCTTCTGGGTGTGGTAGATGTCGAACGACAATTCGGGCTGCAAAAAGCGGTCGGTGGCCACGATCGAGATATGATCCTTGAGCGCCTGCCGCCCCAGAAGCATCCGCGATGTCATGCTCGAGCGGTTGGTCAGCGTGATCTCGATGGGCCATTCGTGGCCGTTCACCGACAGGGTGCTTTCGATGACGTAGCGCAGTTCCTTTTCGCCGTTGGAGCTGGCCACCTCGCGCCGGTCGATGATCGCGGCCGAGCAGGGAATCACCAGATCGTCGCGTCCGGGAATCGGATGCACGGTGAATCGAACCTTGGGTTTGGCCGAGGGGCCAAAGGTTTCGATATCAAACGCATGCAGAGCAGAGGTGCGCGCGCCGGTATCGACTTTGGCACGCAGCGCGGGCACCCCAAGAGAGGGCAAGGAGATCCACTCCTCCCACCCGAAGTTCAGGGGCTCGGGCATGTCGGGGGTGTCGGTCATGGCGCTCTCGCTTCGCGAATTGGGTTTGGTCCTGTCAGCCTGACATCATAGCCCGGACAGCAGGTTGGTTCCATGCCTGCCTTTGGATCAGTTGTTTATATCCTCGTCGATGATGCGGGTCTGGTCGTTGGGCGCGCGAAAGATCCGGCGCAGCACGAACCATGTCAAAAGGGAAAGGCCCGCGAAAAGGGCGAACAGCCCGGCCGGACCAATGGGCACCGACAGGGCGACAAGCCCGGCCATGATCGCGGCACCCGCGGCGAAACCCAGAAAAATGAAACCGGGAACAAGCGTTTCAAGCAGGGCCAGCGCAATCGCCGCGCCAAGCCAGACCCACCAGAGTGACAGAACCCCCATCACGAGCCGCGCCCCTTGAGCATGTTGAAGGCGTTGCCGAATGCCTCGACCGCCTGCGCGGGAAGAATCACGGTTTGCCCGGCCCCGTTGGCACTCATCGCGCTCAATGCCTCCACCTGTTTCAGGGCCACCTGATACTGTGCCGCCTCCAGCCCGTTATCGGCGATGGCGCGGGCGACGACCTCGGTGGCATAGGCCTCTGCATCGGCCCCGATGCGCCGCGCCTTCGCGCTTTGCTCGGCGGCGTAAAGCTCTGCGTCGGCTTGCAGTTCGACGGCGCGCTTGGTGCCCTCGGCCTCTGTGACCTGGGCGCGGCGGGCACGCTCGGCATTGAGCTGTTGCAGCATCGCCTGCCGCGTGGCCTCGTCAAGGTTGACGTCAAGGATCTCGGCGCGGGTCACCTCGATGCCCCAATTGTCGACCGCGTCCTCGACCGCCGCCTTGATCGTGTCGATCAGCGCCGAACGGTTGGCCTGTACATCGTCCAGATCCATCTTGCCGATCTCGGCGCGCACGATCCCCGCGACGGTGGTGGCGACAGCCGCGTTGATGTCTCGGATGCGGTAAACCGTCTTTTCTGGCTGCACGATGCGGTAGAAGACAGAAGTCTCGACCTGCACCAGCACGTTGTCACGGGTGATCGCGTCCTGACTGGCGGTAGGCAATTGCCGCTCCAGAATAGAGATCTGGTGCCGGACCACATCCAGAAACGGCACGATCAGGTTGATGCCCGGACCCAGCACCGCGCGCAGCCGGCCAAAACGCTCGACCACGTATTGTTCGGATTGCGGCACGATCTGCACCCCCTTGAAGATCACGGCAAGGATCAGCAGGGCCAGTAGGATCCAGATCAGGTTCGCGCCAAGCAATTCAAGTAACAGGTCTTCGTTCATGGACGTATCACTCCGGTGGGCCGACAGATCGGCGATCAGGGTTTTGCATGTCACCCTAATCCCATTTAAGTGGGGTCGAAACAGGGCAATGACAGGATGCTTCCGTGAAATTCGACTTCAAGTTGCTTGGCGTGGACGGGCAGGCGCGCACCGGCGTGATCGAAACCCCGCGCGGCGAGGTCCGAACGCCCGCGTTCATGCCCGTGGGCACGGCGGCGACGGTCAAGGCGATGCTGCCCGGATCGGTGCGCGAGACCGGTGCGGATATCCTGCTGGGCAACACCTATCACCTGATGCTGCGCCCCACGGCGGAACGGATCGACCGGCTTGGCGGCCTGCACCGCTTCATGAATTGGGAGCGGCCCATTCTGACAGATAGCGGCGGCTTTCAGGTGATGAGCCTTGCCGGACTGCGCAAGCTGGATGAGCACGGCGTCACCTTCAAAAGTCATATCGACGGCTCGCGCCACGAACTGACGCCCGAACGCTCGATGGAGATTCAGCGATTGCTTGGGTCCGACATCGTGATGTGTTTCGACGAATGCCCCGCGCTGCCCGCTGATGATACGGAGGTGGCGCGCGCCATGCGGCTGTCGATGCGGTGGGCCGCGCGCTCGAAGGCGGCATTCGGTGACCGGCCCGGACACGCGCTGTTTGGAATCATGCAGGGCGGCGTCACGCAGGATCTGCGCGAGGAAAGTGCGGCGGCGCTGCGCGAGATCGGATTCGACGGCTACGCCATCGGCGGGCTGGCGGTGGGCGAGGGGCAGGCGGCCATGTTCGGTGTGTTGGACTACGCCACAGGGTATCTGCCCGAAGATCGCCCGCGTTACCTCATGGGGGTGGGCAAGCCCGACGATATCGTGGGCGCGGTGAAGCGCGGCGTGGACATGATGGATTGCGTGCTGCCGTCCCGCTCGGGGCGCACGGGGCAGGTCTTTACCCGGCGCGGTGTGGTCAACATCAAGAACGCACGCCATCAGGACGATCCGCGCCCCCTGGACGAGGACTGCACCTGCCCGGCCTGCCGGAACTATTCCCGCGCGTATCTGCATCACGTGTTCCGCAGCCAGGAAATCATCAGTTCGATGCTGCTGACATGGCATAATCTGCATTATTATCAGGAGATCATGGCCGGGATGCGCGCAGCGATTGCAGAGGAGCAATTCGACGCGTGGGAAGCCGATTTCCACGCAGGCCGCGCACAGGGCGATATCGCGCCGTTGTGACAGGCGGGCACGTGCGATCCGGCGCTCCCGCATGGCGGGTCGCCCCGCCCGCCGTCCCGTTACCTGTGTTTTCCGCTCAAGTTTTCGCAAAACGCCTGCTGGCGTTCAGCTTTTGTGAAGTTTTGTCGCCGACGCTCGTATCTGATGTTGGGTCATCGGAGACGGTAATGGGATATGCGATTTTCTCGGCAAGCTGGTTTTTCGCGGCGGCTTTGGCTGTGCTTGTGCTGGCCTGATACTGCGGCACGGGCGTCCCGTTGCGGGTGTTGAATTGCCGCTTGCCCTGCTGTGCCGGGCACGGCATGGTATGACACGCCCGGTTGAAAAGGGGCCGAAAGCGCCCCAAATACCTGACAACGCAACGGAGAAGGCCGTGGTTGCTGCGAATGCGGGACCGGTGCCTTCTTGCCAGAACAGGACATACGAGCATGCAAGACCCACTCAACGCTTCTTACCCGGTGCTGCCCCTGCGGGACATCGTGGTATTTCCCCATATGATCGTGCCGCTTTTCGTGGGGCGCGAAAAATCCGTCCGCGCGCTCGAAGAAGTGATGCAGGACGACAAGCAGATTCTTCTGTCCAGCCAGATTGATCCCGGCGAAGATGATCCCGTATCCGACGGCATCTACAATACCGGCGTTCTGGCCAACGTGCTGCAACTGCTCAAGCTGCCTGATGGCACCGTCAAGGTGCTGGTAGAGGGCGTGTCGCGCGTCAAGATCGTGCAATATCTCGACAATGCCAATTTCTTTGAGGCCCGTGCCGAATACCTTGGTGAAATGCCCGGCGATGCCGCCACGATCGAGGCGCTCTTGCGCACGGTTACCGATGAATTCGCGCGTTATGCCAAGGTCAAGAAAAACGTCCCCGACGAAGCGCTGGCCGCCGTCACCGAGGCTGACGACGCCGCCAAGCTGGCCGATCTCGTCTCGGGTCACCTCGGCATCGAGGTGGCGCAAAAGCAGGATTTGCTCGAAACGCTCAGCATCAGCGAGCGTCTTGAAAAGGTCTATGGCCTGATGCAGGGCGAAATGAGCGTCTTGCAGGTCGAGAAAAAGATCAAGACCCGCGTCAAAAGCCAGATGGAGCGCACGCAGCGCGAATATTACCTGAATGAACAGATGAAGGCCATTCAGAAGGAATTGGGCGATGGCGAGGAGGGCGAAGGCGAGATTGCCGAGCTTGAAGAGAAGATCGCCAAAACCAAGCTGAGCAAGGAAGCCCGCGAAAAGGCCGACGCGGAACTCAAGAAGCTCAAGAACATGAGCCCGATGAGCGCCGAGGCGACGGTTGTGCGCAACTATCTCGACTGGATCCTGTCGATCCCATGGGGCGTGAAAAGCCGCGTCAAAAAGGATCTGACTCGCGCGCAGGACATTCTTGATCGTGATCACCACGGTCTTGAAAAGGTCAAGGAACGGATCGTGGAATACCTTGCGGTGCAGCAACGCTCCAAGAAGCTCAAGGGCCCGATCATGTGCCTTGTCGGCCCGCCGGGCGTGGGCAAGACATCGCTGGGTGAATCCGTGGCGCGCGCGACGGGTCGCGAATTCATCCGCATCAGCCTTGGTGGCGTGCGCGACGAATCCGAGATCCGTGGCCACCGCCGCACCTATATCGGATCAATGCCGGGCAAGATCATCCAGGCGCTGAAAAAGGCGAAAACGACCAACCCGCTGATCCTGCTCGACGAAATCGACAAGATGGGCCAGGATTTCCGGGGCGATCCGGCCTCTGCGATGCTGGAAGTGCTCGACCCCGAGCAGAATGCCAGCTTTGCTGACCACTATCTTGAGGTGGAATACGATCTGTCGAACGTGATGTTCCTGACCACGGCGAACTCCTACAACATGCCCGGCCCGCTTCTGGACCGGATGGAAATCATTCCGCTGGCGGGCTACACCGAGGATGAAAAGCGCGAAATCGCCAAACAGCACCTGCTACCCAAGCAGATCAAGAATCACGGGCTGAAGCAAAAGGAATTCAGCCTTGATGACAGCGCGCTGACGGCGATCATCCGCCACTACACCCGCGAGGCCGGCGTGCGGAACCTGGAACGCGAAATCGGCAAGGTGGCGCGCAAGGCGTTGACCAGCATCATCAAGAAAGAGGTGGAGGCTGTTCACGTCACCGAGGACAATATCAATGACTTCCTCGGGGTGAAAAAGTTCAAATACGGCTTGGCAGAGGAACGCGATCAGGTCGGCGTTGTCACCGGGCTTGCCTATACTTCGGTTGGGGGCGAGCTGCTGAACATCGAGGCGTTGCGCCTGCCGGGCAAGGGTCGGATGAAGACAACCGGCACGCTGGGTGACGTGATGAAGGAATCGATCGACGCGGCCAGTTCCTATGTCCGGTCAATCGCCCCCGCCATCGGGGTAAAGCCGCCGAAGTTTGAAAAATGGGATATCCATGTCCACGTACCCGAAGGTGCAACGCCCAAGGACGGGCCAAGCGCGGGTCTGGCGATGGTGACATCGATCGTATCGGTCCTGACGGGCATTCCGGTGCGCAAGGATATCGCCATGACGGGCGAGGTGACGTTGCGCGGCAATGCGCTGCCCATCGGTGGGTTGAAGGAAAAGCTTCTCGCGGCTCTGCGCGGCGGCATAAAAACAGTGCTGATTCCGCAGGAAAACGAAAAGGATCTGGCGGAGATTCCCGACAACGTGAAGGAAGGCCTGAATATCGTGCCGGTCGAACATGTGCGCGACGTGCTGAAACTTGCTCTTGTCACAGAGCCGGAGCCGGTGGAATGGGACGAGGCCGCAGAGGAGGCCGCCGCCGCCGAAGCAGCCCTGAAACCACAGGACGGGCAGGGGGCCACCACCACTCACTAGCTGTTCAGCCCCGGCATATGGTGTCTCGAAGTTGACCTGACTCTGTCTGGCTCGGATATCCATATATTGCCTATGTGCTCGTAAGGCGCCAGGCAGCCGGGGTGATGAGCCTTCGCGAGAAATTGCAGGCCGCGATGAAATCCGTACCAAGCCCTTCCCTCAAGGCTGTGTCACCTTGGTCCGCCTGCACCGATCGCAGCCGTTAGGGCAGGGCCGCGATGCAGATGTGCCGGTTCTGCGTGATGAGCGCGAATGTCCCGCGGCTTTCCGCACGAAGAATGCGTCATCAGCGGTTGCCCGAACCGGCGGCGCATCCATTGGCGTCATACACCACCCGATAGGACACCACTCCGACCCATTGACCCCGATCTTACCCTCGTGACGACGAAATGGGCAGCGGGTTACATAAACGATGAAGTATCACGTCTCTGTACCCGATCTACCGACGCGTTGCGCAAGCTAATCGTTCGGCCCGCGCGTACGCAGACAGGGCGTGTCCAAACTTTTTCTGTCAGACCCACGCTCCGGCCAATGGCAAGCTTGTGCGATCCATTGCATTCTCAACGTCTATCAGGCAAGCACCTGTCACCGGGAGGCAGAGCAATCGTGCTTGCAAGTCCGACGGTTCAGGAGCTTGAGATAGGCACATCCTAAGATATTTCTGGATGCTGAATTTGCATTCCGATACCGACTTGCATGTGTTTTTAAGTGGTGCCACAACGCTTCGACTTTGTAGATGGAATGCTGAAATGATACGCTACGCACTCACAGGTTCTACAGGTCTCTTGGGAACTGCGCTAACTCAGGTTAGCAAACCAGAAAACATATACACCGGAGATATTCGCGCTTATGAAAACGTATCATTTTGGATAAACGGACTCAAAGATGTAGATGCCATTATCCATCTTGCAGCTCTTGTGCCCAAACAAATTGTCGATCTGGAACCAAGAAAAGCATTTGAAATAAATGTTGGCGGTACAATAAACATTCTCGAGTCTCTTAGACGTATGAGGGCTTTGGGTCAAAAGACACCGTGGCTATTTTATGCGTCCACTTCGCATGTCTATGCACCATCTCACAATCCAATTAAAGAAGACGCTACACGAGATCCATTCACTCTTTACGGGATGACTAAATTGCAGGGTGAACAGTGGTGCGAGGCGTTTGCACGCGACTTTGATATTTCTCTCTGCATTGGGCGTATTTTCAGCTTTTCTGGCCAACAACAGCCAGATTACTACTTCCTGCCAGCTATGTTCAAAAAAATCCGTGAAGCGGAAAAAGGCGCAACTCTTAAAATTCTTGGCGTTCAGGGCTATAGAGATTTCTTGCGCGTACCTCAGATTTGCGAAACAATTTTTGCCCTTGGCGAGAAAAAATATGAGGGATCTGTAAACATTGGCACTGGTCAGGCTCATAAACTGAGCGACCTGGTTCTTAAAGTTGCAACTCGCCTAGGTAGAGAAGACCTGAAATTTGAATTTCCTGAGGGATCAACCGAGGCTCTTGTTGCAAACACCGAACTGCTACACCGCCTAGGTGTATCCATGAGCTGTGACATCGATCGGTTGATAGATGAGATGGCTTCAACATGAAAACTTGCGCAATCCTTGATCTATTTTCGGTCCATGACCACGTAATTCCGTCTCACATCAAATACCTGACAGAACTGGGCTATAAAGTTACCGTTTACAGCCCTACGCAAGGTTTCCAAGAGGTTTCAGCACTTTTACCCTCCTTGGAATACGATGTTATTACGTTGGATGCTTCAAAGTATCAGGGGCGCAACAAAAACCACTTTTGGGAGCGGTATTTAAAAGGCTTTGACTCCTTGGATTCGCTGCGAGATTTCGATTTGGTATTACTCAACACTTTTCGTACAGAATTGCCTGTCACCAATCATATTTCTAGCAAGGTCACGAACGCATTAGCGGTACTGCACACCCCTAAACATGGTTTGAAGCAAAGCAGATACAAACATTTCGTCGCCAACGGGCATCGGGCACTTGTGCTTAGCAGAGCTATGGGCGAAGCGTTTAATCTGCCATGGGTCGTACCTTTGACGTATGCCGATGATCAGTTTTTGGAATACGAAAACAACGCCTCAAATACCGTTTTTTGCGTGCCTGGCACAGTGCGTTTTACAGGTAGAACATATTCGGCATTGGTGCGTAGCGTCCAGAAGCTTAAACAACAAGGGAAAGAAAATTTCATTGTAAAAGTTGTGGGAAGGCATGACAAAAAAGATGGCGAAATATTTCTCAAAGAAATCCATAGTGCCGGTGTATCTGGGTTTTTTCAATTTTTAACAGACACAACGCATGAGCAGTTTGTGCGTGAAATTATCGATTCAGATTTTGTAATGCCGCTGATCGACAAGTATGAAGAAAAAGTCGGGGCGAGACATTACTCTGACATGATTGCAAGTTCTGTCTTTCTCGCGCTTGGTCTTGAAAAAGTCATGGTCTGTGAAAGTGAACTTGCGTCCGCTTATGAGTTTTCTGACTCTGCATTTGTTCACAAAGGTGGTCAATTGGAAGTTGGTATGCTTACTGCTTTAGAAGCATCATCGCAAGATGTACGGCTTCGTCAAGAACAGATGAGCGTTCTTCGACGTAATTTCTATTTAGATTCGATAGAAAACCTAGGTCGTATTACGAACGCTTTTGAAAGACCCATTTAAGTCTAACAGAAATTTTGCAATAAGAAAATGGCCGTTTCTACTATGCTCTGACAGCGCTTTAGCCAACATTTTTTTGCGCAGTAAAATCCGGTGTGATCGTTAACAACGTCTGCACCGTGGCTCCGGGCGGTTTTCACCGCAAGCTGTCAGAAGGGGCGCTTTTTGGAAACGGTCACACTAGCTTCCGGGATGTGACACCTAAGGCATCAATTAAAGGTGAAACGCTTGCAACGATGGTCTGTTGCGTGCGTTTCACGAAAAGCTGTGATCATGGTTTTTCGCAAAACGCTTTTGCAAAAAACGCCATTAGGCGCACACCCGACATGCGCGACGGCGGGGGCAAAAGCTGGCTCAAAATACTTCACCTGTGCAGTAAGAATTCGGGCAGCGGCCGTGCAGGATGTTGCCAACCCGTTAACCTCTACAACCCGAAACCCTCTGTACAAATTGCACGTCACCCCCGGAAAATCTGCTGCGTTTTGTACAAACACCCCGCGCACGCAAAAAAAGGCGGGGTCGCCCCCGCCTTTTGATCCGTCCAAAACCAGCACGGGTCAGGCATTCGCCTCGCGGATTTTCTCGGCGGCGTCCTTGTCGTAGGTGACGCCGTTTTGCTCGAACAACTGGTCCAGTTCGCCCGACAGGGTCATCTCTGTGATAATGTCGCAGCCGCCCACGAACTCGCCCTTGACATAAAGTTGCGGCACGGTGGGCCAGTCGGAATAATCTTTTATTCCCTGACGGATCGCGTCATCTGACAGCACGTTCACGTCCTGAAACTCCACCCCCATGAAGTTCAGCACGCCGGCCACCCGGCTGGAAAATCCGCATTGCGGCATCGTCTTGGTGCCCTTCATGTAAAGTACCACGTCATTGGCCTTGACGGTGTCTTCGATCTGCGTCTTTGCGTCGGTCATTTCGATTTTTCCTTTGGTACAAAGCGTTTAGCGTAGGCTTGCGGATCGCGGGGCACCTGCCATTCGGCCGAGTTCCCCCCGCCCATGCCCGAGTTGTAGTCAGAACGCAGCGTGTGAAATCCCGTTCCCGGTTGGCTTCCGCGTGTTCCGCGATCCTTGCGCAGGGAAACAAGGCAAAGCGCGATCACCGCCAGAAAGATCAATCCGATCAACAGGATAGTGCCGCCGCTCATCTTAGCCCGGCACCTTCGTGGTCAGCGCCAGCGCATGAAGTTCACCCGAGGGGCCATCCATCTTGCCCTTTAGCGCGGCATAGACCGCCCGTTGTTGCTGTACGCGGTTCTTCCCCGCGAAAGAGGCGTCGATCACTTCTGCCGCATAGTGGTTCCCATCCCCCGCGAGATCGGTGATTGTGATCTGCGCATCGGGAAAACTTTCGCGAATAAGGTCTTCGATTTCCTTGGCTTGCATGGGCATTCGCCGGTCTCCTTACCTTCGTGTTCCAAGATGTAGAGAGGGCGGCTTTCAAGTGCAAGCGCCCCCGTGGCGTGTCGGTTCACCCAAAGATCTGCCCAAAGCTGCCGCGGAACACGGCCGACAACTCTGCCAGCGGGGCAGAGGTGCCGCCAAAGCGCACCTGATCTCCGGTGAACTTTCCCACGTAAGATATTGGTATGCCTGCCTTATATGCCTCTGACATCAGGGCCTCGGCCTGATCGAAATTGCAGGCAACCAGATAGCGGGCCTGATCTTCGCCAAACAATTGCGCGGTGTCGTCTGTGTCAAGTTCCACGCCCACGCCCGCTGCCTCTGCCAGCTCGAACGCCGCTAGCGCCAGCCCACCATCGCCCAGATCGGTACAGGCGCGGATCAGCTCGTACTGTTCGCGAATGAAGGTGCCGTTGCGCTTTTCCGCATCCAGATCGACGGGCGGTGCGTCGCCCTCGACGCGGTTGAAAACCTCTGCCAGCAATGCGGATTGACCCAGATGGCCCTTGGTTTCACCGATGACGAGCGCAACGTGGCCCTCACGAACCTGCCCGGTTATCGCGTGGTCTTCGTGGTCGATCAGGCCGACCGCGCCGATGGTGGGGGTGGGCAGGATGGCAGAGCCATCGGTCTCATTGTAAAGCGACACGTTGCCCGACACGATAGGGGTGTCGAGCGCCGCGACAGCCTCGCCTATCCCCTTGATAGCCATGACAAACTGCCCCATGATCTCGGGCTTTTCCGGGTTGCCGAAATTCAGGTTGTCGGTGGTGGCCAGCGGCGTCGCCCCCACGGCGCAGAGGTTGCGGTAGGCTTCGGCGACCGCTTGTTTGCCGCCCTCCACCGGGTTGGCCTTGACGTAGCGGGGGGTCACGTCCGAGGTAAAGGCGAGCAGCTTGTCGGTGCCATGCACCCGAATGATCCCCGCGCCAAGGCCGGGCAGACGGGCGCTGTCGCCCATGACCATCGTGTCGTATTGTTCGTACACCCATTGACGCGAGCAATAGTTGGGCGAGGAAACAAGCGCGCGCAGCCCGTCGATGGCATCCACGCCGGGCACGCTGGCGGGGTCAAGCGGGGCCGCTGGGTCGGGCTGCTGCCACGGGCGATCATATTCCGGGGCGCTCCCCGACAGGGTGGCCAGCGGCAAATCGGCCTTAACGTCATTGCCATGCAGGATCAGGAAGCGATCCTCTGCGATGGTTTCACCCACGATGGCGAAATCGAGGTCCCATTTCTCGAAAACCGCGCGCGCCTCGGCCTCTTTTTCTGGGCGCAGCACCATCAGCATCCGCTCCTGAGACTCAGACAGCATCATTTCATAAGCGGTCATGCCCGTTTCGCGCTGCGGCACGTAGTCAAGGGTGAGCTTGACGCCCAAGCCACCCTTGTCGCCCATTTCCACCGCCGAACAGGTCAGGCCCGCCGCGCCCATGTCCTGAATCGAAATGACCGCGCCGGTTTGCATCAGCTCCAGCGTTGCCTCCATCAGGCGCTTTTCGGTGAACGGGTCGCCGACCTGCACGGTGGGGCGCTTTTCCTCGATGGTCTCGTCGAATTCCGCCGAAGCCATGGTCGCGCCACCCACGCCATCGCGGCCCGTCTTGGCCCCGAGATAGACCACTGGCATACCCACGCCGGACGCGGCAGAGTAAAAGATCTTGTCGGCATCGGCCAACCCGGCTGCAAAGGCATTCACAAGGCAGTTGCCGTTATAGGCCGGATCGAACCGCACCTCGCCCCCCGCGCAGGGCACGCCGAAACAATTGCCATAGCCGCCGATGCCTTCGACCACACCATGCACAAGCTGGCGGGTCTTGGGGTGATCCACCTCACCGAAAGAGAGCGAGTTCATCGAGGCGATGGGCCGCGCGCCCATCGTGAACACATCGCGCAGGATACCGCCCACGCCGGTCGCAGCACCTTGATAAGGCTCAATATAAGAGGGATGGTTGTGGCTTTCCATCTTGAAGACCACGGCCTGTCCGTCACCAATATCCACGACACCCGCATTCTCGCCAGGGCCGCATATCACCTGCGGGCCGTCGGTAGGCAGGGTGCGCAGCCATTTCTTGGACGATTTGTAGGAGCAATGCTCGTTCCACATTGCCGAGAAGATGCCAAGCTCGGTAAAACTCGGCTCCCGGCCAAGGATATCGAGGATCCGGTCATATTCATCCGGTTTGAGGCCGTGGGCCTCGATCAGGTCGGGCGTGATCGCCGGTTCTTGCATCTGGATGGTCCCCCAAAATCTGGCTTGGCGCCTCTTTAGGGCATGACGCGGAGCGGGAAAAGGCCCGCCTTGCCCCAAATGCGAAAAGGCCCGACGCGGGGCCGGACCTTTTGCTGACGCCGATATCACGTCTTTGGTTACAGACGGATCTTAGAGCGTTCCGCCTTTAACCTGAGACATCAGCGAAAGGCGGAACGCGTGCAAAGACTGAACGGAGTACTGCGTTTCGCGAAACGCTTTAGCCCTTCTTGTCGGCGACGTGCTCACGCAGGTCTTCCAGTGTCGCGCTGTATTCAAGACCTTCGCCCACGGATTTCACCTCCAGCACCTCGGCGGAAAAACCGATCATTTCGGCACCGACATCCTGTGCATCTTCGACCGAGACAAAGATGCGGTAACCGTTGCTCATTTCTTGCGTGTAGGCCACGTTGCCCACCACGATGTCATCAGAAGTCGACACGGGCGTGCCCTGATCTGCGGCGGCAATGATATTTTCTGCCAGAGTTTTCTCGGCGTGGCTCTGGGTAGGGTCGTGGCCCTCGTCCGGGATTATGTTCGCCTCGCTGCGGGTTTCACCACCGACATTGCTGTAGGTTTTCCCTTCAACCGAATAGCTGTCACCGTCATGGATGTACTGGCCAGAAACCTCTGCGGCGTCTTCATAGGTGTTGCCTTCGCCCCTGTCCGGATCCGCAGCAAAAGCCCCCATCGCGGTTGCACTGGTGAGAAGGGTTACGAGTGTGACATTGCGGAATTGCATAGAGAAACTCCTTTTGCTTTCTGTGTGTCCGTAGCCCCGGCGTCCTGTTGCTGCGCCGGTATGCTGTACCAACGGCACGCGACGGGCTGAGTTCCAAAGCAGGCAGGAATTTTTCGGAATGCGCCTGTGATCTTTGTTATTTCAAAAGAATTTCAAAGCCTTACACCTGTGCCGTGCCCTGATGCCCGAAAGCGGCCTGACGCCATGGGGATTGACCGTCAGCGCGGAAGGCCGTTCAGTGCGCCGATCAGGAAAGGAAACTCATGCAGATTGACCAGAACCCGTTTCGCGGCGCGGGGCTTTGCCACCAAAGCCTGTCCGGCATCGACGCACCCAGCATCGACACCGCCACTCCAGAAGCGCTGTTGACTCGCTGTCCCGTTGCCGCCGTTACGCCGCTTGTGTCGCTCAATGGCTTCGGTTGCACGGTCTGGGCCAAGGACGAGCGCGCGCGCATGGGGCTTGGTAGCTTCAAGGCGCTCGGGGCGGCCTATGTGATCGCCCATGCCGCTGCGCAAGCCGGGGCACAGGACATGTCAACGGCGCTGACGGGGCAAACCTATGTCACCGCCAGTGCGGGCAATCACGGGCTGTCTGTGGCCGCCGGGGCGCGCATCTTTGGCGCGCGGGCGGTGATCTACCTTTCCGAAACCGTGCCCGATGGCTTTGCCCAGAGGCTCAAGGCCAAAGGGGCCGAGGTGATCCGCGCCGGCCACGATTACGAAAGCAGCATGGAAGCCGCGCATGACGCCGCCCATGTGAACGGCTGGACCCTGCTGTCCGACAGTTCGTGGCCCGGCTATTGGGAGATGCCGCATCGCCTGATGGAGGGTTATCTTGTCATGGCCGCCGAGGCCGCACGACAGATGCCGCAGGTACCCACGCATATCTTTCTGCAGGCCGGGGTGGGCGGGCTTGCCGCCGCTTGTGCAGCGCATTTCCGGCAAGTCTGGGGTGACGGGCCGGTCATCACCGTGGTCGAACCGGCGGCGGCACCGGCTTTGCAGGCCAGTATAGGCGCGGGCGAGCCTGTTGCCACGAGCGGGCCGGTTTCGGCAATGGGGCGTCTGGATTGCAAGGAGCCGTCCCTGATCGCGCTGAAAGGGCTGGCACGGGATGCAGACCGGTTTGCGTTGTTGTCAGAGGCCGAAGCGGGGGCAATCCTGCCCCGGCTTGCAAGTCAGGGTATGGCCACCACCGAATCCGGGGCGGCCGGGGTTGCCGCGCTTGCGTTGAGCGATCTGGGGCCCGACGATGTGGCGCTGGTGATCTTGTCCGAGATGGCAGACGCATGACGCGCGGGTTTCCGCCAGCCGAGTTCGAGGCGCGCGTGATCCGGATCCAGCAGGGCATGGCCCGGAACGGGCTTGGCGCGCTGCTTTTGACCTGCGAGGCGGATATTCGCTATGTCACCGGGTTTCTGACCCGGTTCTGGGAAAGCCCGACGCGGCCCTGGTTCGTTGTCGTCCCGGCAGAGGGCGCGCCCATCGCGGTGATCCCATCCATCGGTGCGGCCCTGATGGGCACGACATGGATCCGCGATATCCGCACATGGCCCGCCCCGGTGCCCGAGGATGACGGAATCGCCCTTTTGGCGGAAACCCTGTGCGAGGTCGGGGGGCCGGTCGGGATGCCCTCACATCTGGAAAGTCACCTTCGTATGCCCCTCGCGCATTTCGACCGGCTCAGGCAGATTTGCGACCTGCGGTTCGGGCCGGATCACGGTATCGTCGCCAGGGCGCGGGCGATCAAGTCGGCGGCGGAGGTGTCGAGGATCGAAAGGATCTGCGCCACCGCGGGCCGCGCTTTTGACCGGGTGGGCGAGATCGCCGGACAGGGCGTGCCGCTGTCGCATGTTTTTCGGGACTTTCAGTGCCTTTTGTTGCAAGAAGGCGCCGATTGGGTGCCCTATCTTGCCGGAGGCGCAGGTCCGGATGGCTATGCCGACGTGATCTCTCCGGCCACGGACAAAGCCCTGGATGGGGGCGATGTGTTGATGCTGGATACCGGCGCGGTGTTTGACGGGTATTTCTGTGACTTCGATCGCAATTTTGCCATTGGCCACGTCACCCGTGGCGGCCAGAGCGCCCATGCCCGCCTGCTGGACGCGGTCCGCGCCGGGCATGACGCGGCACGACCCGGCGCGCGGGCGTGTGATCTGTGGCGCGCCATGGCACAGGTTGTGGGATCCGACGCGCAAGACGGACGACTTGGGCACGGGCTTGGCACGCAACTGACCGAGGGGCTTTCCCTGATTGCTGCGGATGAAACCGTGTTGATACCGGGCATGGTGTTGACGCTGGAACCCGCGGTCAAGACCGGGCAGGGCCGCATCATGGTGCATGAAGAGGTGATCGTGATCACGACTGATGGCGCGCGCCAGATCACGCCCGAAGCTCCCGCACAGATCCCCGTTCTGTAACCCGCGCGATCTGTCACAAAAAAAGGCCGAGCACTAAGCTCGGCCAAAGTCCAACAGGGAGGTATGATGATGACCGCTTGCGCGGCCACCGTCATGATCGGCAATTAGTGACTGTCATTTCACCGATCAAGAGATAACATGTCGCATTACGTGAATGGCCGTTATGCAGAACACGCATAGCTATGACTTCTAGAGCCGCGAAAATCTGCTATCTGCCTGTTCTTTCATCGTTTTCCGGTAGGATATGATCTCCTCTTGCACGAAATCGCGGAACGCGGCGATGCGTTGCGATTGTCGCAACTCCTCTGGATAGGCGAGGAAGACGGGGACCTCGACAGAGTGGATATCGGGCAGAACCTGCACCAGGTTGGGGAAGTCGCGGCTTAGGTAATCAGGCAACACGCCGATGCCGATATGGTGGATCACCCCCTGCAAGACCCCGAAATAATTGTTCACCGTCAAAAGTGACGGGATGTCATAGGTCATCAGCTCGCCCACCAATGTCGCACCCGCGCCGACCTGTGCGGATCGCGGGTTCTGGCACAAGAGCCGATGGTTGCGCAGATCCTCGGAAGTTTCGGGCGTGCCGTTCTCGGCCAGGTAATCGCGCGAGGCGTAAAGGCACATATGCACGCTCATCAGCCGCTTGCGGATCAGGTCGGCCTGACTGGGTTCTTTCATGCGGATTGCCACGTCGGCCTCGCGCATGGGCAGGTCAAGCACGCGCTCTTCCAGCATCAGGTCGATATTCAGCTCGGGGTGCTTGGCAAAAAGCTTGGGCAGGCGAGGGGCCAGCCAAAGCGTGCCAAAGCCGATGGTGGTGGTCACCCGCAGCTCTCCGAACACCTCTTCCTCGCTATCGCGTATCCGTGCGGTGGCGGCATCCAGACGCTTCATCATTGCCTTGGTCGCGTCGAACAGAAGTTCGCCCTGTTCGGTCAGGATCAGCCCCCGCGCGTGACGGTGAAACAGCGTGGTGTTCAATGATTCCTCAAGCGCGCGCGCCTGCCGGGACACCGCCGACTGTGACAGGTGCAACATGTCCCCCGCATGGGTCAGGCTTCCGGCATCCGCCACCGCGTGAAATATCCTTAGCTTGTCCCAGTCCATACCCGTTGCTTTCGACTCGCTTGCATCCCTGAGGTGCAATAGCAGAAAATCTGTGTCGCGGGACAGCCAAGAGACCGGGTTTCTTGAAATCTGCTTCATGGGTCATCCGCTTTGACCTATATTTGCCTTAGATTGAGGCGGGCACGCATCGGGGAGGCGCGGGGATGGGCGATCGGAACATTACCTTGGAGGATCGGTTCGATCTCATGGCGTCGCCAGTTCTGCTGAGCGGAACGCAGGCGCTGGTACGCCTTGTGCTGATGCAGGCGGCGCGCGATCGGGCCGCAGGGCTGGATACGGCCGGATACGTGACGGGCTATCGCGGCTCGCCCTTGGGGGCGGTTGACATGCAGATGACCCGCGCCGCCCGAGAGCTGTCCGAGGCCCGGATCATCTTTCAGCCCGGCATGAACGAGGATCTGGCCGCCACCGCGCTTTGGGGGACGCAACAGGCCGAACTGCGCGGCGAGGGGCGTCACGACGGAGTTTTCGGCCTTTGGTACGGCAAAGGTCCGGGCGTTGACCGCTCCGGCGATGTGATGCGCCATGCCAACATGGCCGGTACATCGCGCCATGGGGGCGTGGTGATGGCCATGGGCGACGACCACACCGGCGAAAGCTCTACCGTGTGCCATCAATCTGATTTTGCGATGGTCGATGCCCAGATGCCCATCCTGTCGCCGGCCGGCGTACAGGAGATCCTTGATTACGGGCTTTACGCCTATGCGTTGTCGCGCTTTGCCGGTGTCTGGTGCGGTCTCAAGCTGATGAAAGACACCGTCGAGGTTACCAGCGTTGTCGATGGCGCGTTGGACCGAATGCATTTTGTCACGCCCGATTTCGACATGCCCGACAGTGGGTTGAACATCCGGCTTGGCGATCACTGGATCGCGCAGGAAGCGCGGATGATCCAGCACAAGCGGCTGGCCGCAGAGGCCTTTGCCCATGCAAACCGGATCGACAGGCGGGGTGTGGGCAAGCCGGGCGCAAGGATCGGCTTTGTCGCCGCGGGCAAGAACTGGCTGGATCTGTGCCATGCGCTGGACCTGTTGGGCATAGATGCGGACGAAGCTGTGCGCCTTGGGCTGACGACCTACAAGATCGGCCAGACCTTTCCGCTGGACATGAAGGGATTTCATGACTGGGCCGAGGGGCTGGACCTGATTGTCGTGGTCGAGGAAAAGCGCAAGCTGATCGAGGGTCAGATCAAGGAGGCGCTGTTCGACGACAGGCGCGGGCGGCGCGTCTATGGCTGGCACAAGGGCGGCGCGGGCAGCTTGCACCGACAGGAGCTGTTTCCGGTCGAGATGTCGATCGACCCGGTGCTGGTGGCGGCGCGTATCGGTCATATCCTGGTGGAAGAAGGGCGCGGCTCGGAGCGCGTCAAGTTCGCCTTGCAAGAACTTGATAAGACAATGGATCATGGCGAAGACCCGGATATTGCCTCCCGGCTTCCGTATTTCTGCGCGGGCTGTCCGCATAACGCCTCCACGAAACTGCCCGAGGGCAGCCGCGCCTATGCCGGGATCGGCTGTCACATCATGGCGCTGTGGATGGATCGCGAGACATCGGGCTTCACCCATATGGGAGGCGAAGGGGCCAACTGGATCGGGGAGGCACCGTTTTCAACCCGCGCGCATGTGTTCCAGAATATCGGCGACGGCACCTATAATCACTCGGGTCTGCTGGCCATTCGGGCCGCCGTCGCGGCGGGTGCGACCATGACCTACAAGATTCTTTACAATGACGCTGTGGCGATGACCGGCGGGCAGGGCAACGATGGGGGGCTTGGCCCTGACCGTATCGTGCGCGAATTGCTGGCCATGGGCGTGCGCGAAGTGGCTGTCGTCTTTGATGAAAAGGAAGAACCGGATCGCGCGGCCTTTCCCGCCGGGATCGGCTGGCATCCAAGGGCAGAGCTGGAGCAGGTTCAGAAGAAAATTCGCGAGATCAAGGGCGTAACGGCCATAGTTTACGTGCAGACCTGCGCCGCGGAAAAACGCCGCCGCCGCAAGCGCGGCCAGTTTGCCGACCCCGACCGACGCGTCTTCATCAACCCGGACATCTGTGAGGGGTGTGGCGATTGCGGGGTGCAGTCGAACTGCGTCGCTATCCTGCCGAAAGAGACGGAGTTCGGGCGCAAGCGCGTCATCGACCAATCCGCCTGCAACAAGGATTACAGGTGCCTGAACGGCTTCTGCCCCTCGTTCGTCACGCTGACCGGCGCCAGTCCGCGCAAGGACAGCGGCACTGACCTTGCGTTGCCGGATCTCCCCGCTCCGGATCTGCCGGACATCAACGGCACGCATAACGTGGTGATCACCGGCGTTGGGGGGACAGGTGTTGTCACCATCGGCGCGGTGCTGGCGCAGGCGGCACAGATCGACGGCAAGGGCGCGGGCATGATGGAAATGGCCGGCATGGCGCAAAAGGGCGGTGCGGTGCATATCCATTGCCGTCTGGCCCACCGCCCCGAGGATATCCGCGCCATTCGCGTGGCCGCCGGCGAAGCGGACCTGTTGATCGGGGGGGATCTGGTGGTCAGCGCGGGGGGCAAGACGCTTGGCTTGCTGCGACCGGGCCGCACCGGCGCCGTGGTCAACAGCCACGAAACGATGACCGGTGATTTCACTCGCGATACTGAATTCCGGATTCCCGGCAAGGATTTGTCCGGCGCTCTTGGCCAGCGTATCGGCGGCGCTTTGCGGCTTTTCGATGCTTCGGAACTGGCGCGGTCGACGATGGGGGATGCGATCTATGCCAATATGATCTTGCTGGGTGCGGCGTGGCAGGGCGGCTTGCTGCCTTTGCGACGCGCGGCCCTGACCGAGGCAATCACGCTGAACGGTGCCGCTGTGACGCAGAATCTGCGCGCGTTCGAGATCGGGCGGTGGGCTACGGTCTGTCCGCAACAGGCGCAGGCGCAGATTGCCGGAGATGCGGCGTACGAACCGCTGACAGACGCGGCCCGGATCGCGCTGCGCGCCGAGCATCTGGCCGCGTATCAGGGCAAGCGACTGGCCCGGCGCTATACCAGGATGCTGAACGGGATCGAGGACGACGCGCTGCGTCTGGCAGTGGCCAAGGGGTACCACAAGCTATTGAGCTACAAGGACGAATACGAGGTCGCGCGTCTGCATTTACAAACCGCCGACAAGGCGCTGGATGCATTTGACGGGGAGTTCGGAATGCAATTCCACCTTGCGCCGCCGCTTTTGGCGCGAAAAGGCCCGGATGGCCGCCCGCAAAAGCGCGCTTTCGGGGCGTGGATCTTGCGCCCGCTGCGGGTGCTGGCGCGGTTGCGGTTCCTGCGGGGCACGCCCTTCGATCCGTTCGGCTACACCGCCGAGCGGCGGATGGAGCGCGCTTTGATCCGCGACTATGAACGCGACATGGGCGCGCTTTTGCCGAAGGTCGACGCCGATACGCGTGACGCGATTCTGGAACTGGCGGAATTGCCGCTGGCGATCCGTGGGTTCGGGCCGGTCAAGGCTGCGAATGCCGAAAAAGCGGCGGCAAAGCGCAAACAGTTGCGCGAGGTCATCCGCGCGGGCGGGGTGCCTTTGGGGCAGGCCGCTGAATAGAACGGCGGCTGTCATCGAAATTTCACGTGATCCATCCAGATTTGTCGTAGACATGTCGAACTTACGCGAATCGTAACAGCGGAACTGACAAAGATGGGCCATGATCGGCAGATTGCCCGTGACATCAGCTATGCCCATTCCGCTCAGACACGCGGTGGCAGGGCGATTATCCGGACCATGGAAACGCTTGGCGGGCGCATGGGCCTGATCAAGCGTGCGGCGGGCTATGAGGCCGAGGTCGCGGCGGGCCGCGATTTCTGGCAGGTCATAACAGAGCGATACGGCCTGTCGCTTGAGATCGTGCGGGGCAGTCTTGACAGCATCCCGCGCAACGGTCCGCTGATCGTGATCGCCAACCACCCTTACGGCATTCTGGACGGAATGATGATGGGCCACATCCTGTCCCATACGCGTGGGGACTTCCGCATTCTTGCGAATTCGGTGTTCAACAAGGCCGAGGACATCAACCGGATCATTCTCCCCATCAGTTTTGACGACACCAGGGAGGCGCTTGCGCTCAACCTCAACACCCGCAAGACCGCGCTTAGCTATCTTGCCGACGGGGGCGCTATCGGCATCTTTCCGGGCGGCGCGGTCAGCACGGCGGCCAAACCCTTTGCGCAACCGATGGATCCGAACTGGCGGGGCTTCACGGCGCGGATGATTGCCAAATCGGGGGCCACGGTCGTACCGATCTTTTTCGAGGGGCATAACAGCCGCGTGTTTCAGGTGGCCAGCCATGTGCATGTGACCCTGCGCATGGGGCTTTTGATCAAGGAATTCGGCAAGCGCGTGGACACGCCCGTGCGCGCCGTCATTGGCCAGCCCATCGACCGCGACGCGCTTGCGGCGCGGGCCAGCGATACGAAATCCCTCATGGCGTTCCTGCGTCACAAGACGTATGAGCTTAGCACACGCCCGGTGAATCCGAACGTGGTTGGCTTTGAATTCGAATAGGGACGCGCGCCGCGCGGAACGATCATGGCGGTGGGACTTTTCGACAGCGGGCTAGGTGGCCTGACGGTACTGGACGCGGTGGAAAAACGGCTGCCGGATTTACCGATTGTTTATCTGGGCGACAATGCACACGCGCCCTATGGGGTGCGCGACGCCGAAGACATTTACCAATTGACCAAGGCTCACGTGACCCGGCTTTGGCAGGACGAGGGATGCAACCTTGTCATCCTGGCCTGCAACACCGCCTCTGCCGCCGCGCTGCGCCGTATGCAGGAGGCCGGCGTGCCAAAGGGCAAGCGCGTGCTGGGGGTCTTCGTGCCGCTGATCGAGGCGCTGACGGAACGCCAATGGGGGGACAATTCTCCGCCACGCGAGGTCGCGCTCAAACATGCCGCGCTGTTCGCCACGCCTGCTACGGTATCAAGCCGCGCCTTTCAGCGGGAATTGGCGTTTCGCGCCATCGGCGTGGATGTCGAGGCGCAGGCCTGCGGCGGGGTGGTGGATGCGATCGAGGATGGTGACATGATCCTGGCCGAGGCATTGGTCCGCAGCCATGTAGATGCGCTCAGACGCAAGATGCCGACCCCCGAGGCCGCCGTTCTGGGCTGCACCCATTATCCGCTGCTGGAGCATGTGTTCCAAGTGGCTCTTGGGCCGGATGTACAGGTGTTCTCGCAACCGCGCCTTGTTGCGGCCAGCCTTGCGGATTACCTGGCCCGCCACCCCGAAATGGTGGGAGAGGGGCAGGGAACCCGCTTTTTGACAACCGGCGATCCCAAGCGCGTCTCGGACCGTGCCACTCAATTCCTACGCCGACAGATCACCTTTACCGCGGCCTGACCAGCACGTGGTTGCGGTGGCACGGGATTTTTCCTAAAGCCTGTTCGACACAGAAAAGAGGGCCCATGACCCACAAGATCGCCATTCTCGGCGCGTCGGGCTATACCGGCGCGGAACTTGTTCGCCTCATTGCCACGCATCCGGGGATGGAGGTCGTCGCGCTGTCCGCCAATTCCAAGGCCGGGCAAAGCATGGCACAGGCGTTTCCGCATCTACGGCATCTTGACCTGCCCCGGCTGGTGACCATCGACCAGATCAATTTCGCGGATGTGGATCTTTGTTTTTGCGCCCTGCCGCACAAGACCAGCCAGGAGGTGATTTCGAGCCTGCCGCAGGATCTGCGCATTGTCGACCTGTCCGCTGATTTTCGCCTCCGCGACCCTGCGGCTTATGAAAAATGGTACGGCAATCCACATGCCGCGCCCACGCTGCAAAAAGAGGCGGTGTACGGACTGACAGAGTTTTACCGCGAGGAGATCCGCGCGGCCCGTTTGGTGGCTGGGACCGGCTGCAATGCCGCCACGGGACAATATCTCCTGCGCCCGTTGATCACGGCCCGGCTGATCGACCTTGATAATATCATTCTCGATCTCAAATGCGGCGTGTCCGGCGCGGGCCGCAGTCTCAAGGAAAACCTGCTGCATGCCGAACTGTCCGAGGGCTATCACGCTTATGCCGTCGGCGGCGCGCATCGGCATCTGGGTGAATTCGATCAGGAGTTTTCCGCGCTTGCGGGGCGTGATGTACACATCCAGTTCACGCCGCATCTTGTGCCGGCCAATCGCGGCATCCTGGCAACGGGCTATGTTCAGGGCAACGCAGACGCGATCCATGATGCGCTTCACGACGCGTATGAAGACGAGCCGTTCCTGCACGTTCTGCCGATGGGTGAAACTCCCAGCACGCGGCATGTGCGCGGCAGTAATTTCTGCCATGTCGGCGTGGTGGCCGACCGTGTGGCAGGTCGCGCCATCGTTGTGGCTGCGCTCGACAATCTGACCAAGGGGTCGAGCGGTCAAGCCTTGCAAAATGCGAATCTGATGTTAAATGCAAACGAGACCGAGGGCTTGATGCTGGCCCCTGTCTTTCCGTGACCAAAGGATTGAAAGGGTGTCAGGCCGATGAAATCACTCAAGAAAAAACGCCGCATTCAGATTGTTGCAGTGGCCTCTGTGGCGCTTGTGATCTCTACGGCGCTGGTCGGCTACGCGATGCGCGACGGCATAAATTTCTTCCGGTCGCCCAGCCAGATCATGGCAGAACCGCCCGAGCCGACGGAAATGTTCCGGATCGGCGGCCTGGTCGAAGAAGGGTCGCTGAAGCGCGGACAGGGCGAGACCATCCATTTTCGCGTGACAGATGGCGGCGCTTCTGTGCCAGTCACCTATAAGGGCGTCCTGCCTGATCTGTTCGAGGAAAATCAGGGCATGGTGGGGACCGGGATCTATGATGGCGGTACTTTCCGCGCCACGGAAATCTTGGCCAAACATGACGAGCAATACATGCCCAGGGAAGTTGTCGATGCCTTGAAAGAGCAGGGTGTCTACAAAGAGCCGAGCGGTAGTTAAGCAAACGGTTAACCTTTCTTGCCCAATCCTTTGCGCACCGAAATGGCGCGAAAGGTGGGCAAGATGCAAAGCGTTTCACAGATTGCAAAAGAGATCGTCGCCCGCGAGGGCGGCTATGTGAACGACCCGGACGATCCCGGCGGGGCCACTAAATTTGGCGTGACCATTCATACAATGCGGCGGCTTGGGTTGGACCTTGACGAAGATGGCCGGGTGGGCGTTTCGGATGTCAAGGCGCTCAGCCCGTTTCAGGCCGAAGCCATCTTTATCGAACATTATTTTGAACGTCCCGGTATCGGCGCATTGCCTGCGCCGCTACAGGCCAGTGTTTTCGACATGTATGTGAATGCGGGCGCGCGCGCCGTAATCCTGTTGCAGCAGGTGTTGCAAAGCTTTGGCCAGACCGTTGCGGCGGATGGCGTGATCGGCCCGCAGACACTGGCGGCGGCGCGCGCCGCCTTCGATCTGGCGCCGGATCATCTGAGCGACGCGTATGGAATCGCCCGGCGTAACTATTATTTACGTCTTGCGGATCGGCGCCCGACGCTGCGAAAGTTCGCGCGTAGCCGTGCGGGTGGGAAAGGCGGCTGGATCAGGCGGGCCGAAGAATTCATTTCGCCTCGCTTTCATCTGAGCGCCGATGACTTTGAAGACCGGGTGGCATCATGGGGCTGATAGAACGCGTCCTGTCGGTTTTGTTCGGTGGCGGGCGCAATGCGCTTGCCGAAACCGCAGAGGTGTTTCGCGTCAATGCCGACAATGCAGATGCCCGCGCTGCCGATCTTCAAGGCGCTGCGCTGGAACAACTGGCCGCGGAATTTTCGCGCGAGCGCAAAGGGTGGTATGATCGCCTGATCGACGGGCTCAATCGCATCCCGCGCCCGGCCATGGCGCTTGGCACGCTGGCACTGTTCGTGACGGCGATGGTCGACCCGGTATGGTTTTCCGAACGGATGCAGGGAATCAGCCTCGTGCCAGAGCCATTATGGTGGCTCTTGGGGGCGATCGTCAGTTTCTACTTTGGCGCGCGCCATCAGGCCAAAGGGCAGGAATTCCAGCGTTCCATCGCCGTGACCATGGCTCGCACTCCGCAAGTGGTGGACAATATCGACACTTTGCGCGCGCTTGATGCCGGAGCGTGGGATCAGGCTGCGCGCTTGGCGCAACAAGATCCGCAAGATGACAATCCGGCCCTGATGGAATGGCGCGAACGTCACGGATAGCGTCACGATCAGGCAGGCATTCGGTCAACGCCGACCCCGCGACAATGTGATCCGATGCCGTGTCCGAATCCTTTTGGAGGACGCGGCATGGCGGGGTATACATAGGGCATGATTACAGAGCTCGGACACTTCGCCCTCATCCTCGCGTTTCTAGTCGCGTGTTTCCAAACCGTCGTTCCGCTGGTCGGAGCCCATTACCGATGGCCGGGATGGATGGCCTCGGCGGAACCGGCCGCAACGTTACAATTCCTGCTGACGGCGGGATCGTTCATGGCGTTGACATGGGCATTCGTCATCTCGGACTTCTCTTTGCAGCTTGTGGTTGCCAACAGTCATTCCGACAAGCCGATGCTGTACAAGATCACTGGCACATGGGGGAATCACGAAGGCTCCATGTTGCTGTGGGTGTTGATCGTCACGCTATTCGGCGCGTTCGCCGCATGGTTCGGTGGTAATTTGCCCCCAACGCTGAAGGCGCGGGTGCTGGCGGTGCAAGGCTCTATTGGCGTGGCCTTTTTCGCCTTCATCATCTTTACGTCCAACCCGTTCCTGCGGATGGACGTTCCGCCCTTTGACGGGCAGGATCTGAATCCGCTCTTGCAGGATCCGGGCCTCGCGTTCCACCCGCCGTTTCTTTACCTCGGGTATGTCGGGCTCTCGATGACCTTTTCCTTTGCTGTCGCCGCCCTGATCGAGGGGCGTGTCGACGCGGCTTGGGGGCGTTGGGTGCGTCCCTACACGCTGGCGGCATGGGTGTTCCTGACCCTCGGCATCGCGCTTGGCTCTTGGTGGGCCTATTACGAGCTTGGTTGGGGCGGGTTCTGGTTCTGGGATCCGGTCGAGAACGCCTCTTTCATGCCATGGCTTATTGCGGCGGCTTTGCTTCACTCGGCCATCGTGGTGGAAAAGCGCGAAGCGTTGAAAAGCTGGACAATACTGCTGGCGATCATCGCATTCGGCTTTTCGATGATCGGTGCGTTCATCACACGATCAGGCGTTCTGACGTCGGTACATGCGTTCGCAACCGACCCGGATCGCGGCATGTTCCTGTTGATGATCACGGCCTTTTTCATGCTCGTGGGTCTTACGCTTTTCGCGGCGAGGGCGCAGTCTATGCAGGCCAAGGGGGTTTTCTCTCTCGCCAGCCGGGAAACCGGTCTTGTGGCGAATAACGTGATCCTTGCAGTTTCAGCTTTTGTGGTCTTCGTCGGGACCATCTGGCCGCTGGTTGCAGAAATATTCTTTGACCGGAAACTGTCCGTTGGCGCACCCTTCTTCAACTTTGCGTTTGCTCCTTTCATGGTCGCGTTGGGGCTGATCCTGCCTGTCGGCGCGATGCTGCCTTGGAAGCGTGCGAGCCTGAAGCGCACAATCAAACCGTTGCGGACGGCTTTTGTCCTGGCGATTGCGGTGGGTGGTCTTGCTTGGGCCATGCAGACAGGTCGAAGCCTTTTGGGGCCGGTGGGACTGTTTCTCGGGGCTTGGCTGGTGTCCGGCGCGGTGATTGACCTGTGGAGCCGCACAGGCCGCGGAGACAACCGGCTGTCGCGCTTGTTGCGTCTGCCACGCGCCGATTGGGGTAAATCCGTGGCCCATGCCGGGCTTGGCGTGACAATGGCCGGCGTTGCGGGCATGATGGCTTGGGAAACAGAGGATATCCGCGTCGCTCAAATCGGGGAAAGCTTCGAGGTTTCTGGCTTCACCCTTACGCTGGATGATGTGCAGCAGGTGCCCGGACCGAATTACCGATCGACCATGGCCGAGGTGTCGCTAGAGCGCAACGGTCGGGAAATCGGTACGCTCTATCCTGAAAAGCGTGTCTATCCGGTCGCCGCCATGCCCACAACGGAGGCCGCTCTTGATATCGGCTTTTTGCGGGACGTGTATGTCGTGATCGGTGATCCGCAGGCGAATGGCGGTTGGGCGGTGCGGACCTATTACAAACCACTGGCGAACTGGATTTGGGGCGGGGCTATCTTGATGTCGATAGGTGGAACCCTGTCTTTGACGGACCGCCGTTACCGTGTGGCGGCTGGCAACCGTCGTCGTACCGGCGCTGTCGAAGGGGTACCCGCGGAATGAAGCGACTGATCCTGTGTCTTTGCCTTTTGGCTGCTCCGGCCTTTGCCGTTCAGCCCGACGAAATCCTTGACGACCCGGTTATGGAAGAGCGGGCCCGCGAAATTTCATCGGGCCTTCGGTGCCTCGTTTGCCGCAACGAAAGCATTGACGATTCGAACGCGGAACTGGCGCGTGACATGCGTCTGATGGTGCGCGAACGCTTGGTGGCCGGTGACAGCAACCGGGAGGTCGTCGAATACGTGGTCGACCGTTATGGCGAATACGTCTTGCTGACCCCTTTGACCGGGGGGTCAAACATGATCCTCTGGCTGGCAGGGCCGGTGATGCTTTTGCTTGGTGTCGGTTTGGGCGCAGTTTACATCCGTCGCCGCTCTGTCACGCCGGAGCCCGTGGTCGATGCGCTTTCCGACGCGGAACAGGCCCGTCTGCGTAAAATAATGGACGAGTGACGCATCGTTCCCGATTGCATGTCTGGCTGTCGCGAGTTTCACTATGAGCATCCGTATAAGCATGTGAGAGGCCAAGTGAAAGACTACCAGACAATAACGCTCGATATCGAGGCGCAGGTGGCGGTCCTTCGTCTGAACCGGCCTGACAAGATGAACGCGCTTTCCACGCAAATGCGGGCTGAAATAACGGATGCGATCAGGGTGGCGTCTGCCAATGCGCGAGCGATTGTGATCACCGGAAATGGCAAGGCGTTTTGTTCAGGGCAGGATCTGTCCGATAGCGGCGATCTCTCAGAGCTTGATCTGGAACGGGTGCTGCGCGATGAATACAAGCCGATGTTGCGCGCTATCGGGGATTGCCCTGTGCCAACCATTTGCGCGGTCAACGGGCCTGCGGCGGGGGCAGGGGCCAATCTTGCCTTGACGGCAGATGTGGTGATTGCCGCGCATGGTGCTTACTTTCTTCAGGCGTTTACCCGTATTGGATTGATGCCGGATGCCGGGGGCACCTTTTGGCTACCGCGCCAGATGGGTGCGGCCAAGGCAATGGGGGCCGCCCTTTTTGCAGAGCCGATCAGCGCCCAACAGGCGGATGAGTGGGGCATGATCTGGGAGGCCGTGCCAGATGACGCGTTCGAGGCGCAATGGCGCAAACGGGCGGCGCATCTGGCGCGTGGTCCAAGCGTTGCCTATGGAAGCCTCAAGAAAGCGATCCGTGGCACGTGGGACAACGAGCTTGCGACCCAGCTTGATCTGGAAGCGCAATTACAGGGGGAATGTGGTGCCTCCCGTGATTTCAAGGAAGGTGTGCTGGCCTTTCTGGAAAAGCGCGCGCCCCGCTACGAGGGACGCTGATATCCGTTTCACGGATTAGGCGGCATAGTGGCCCATCACCACGTTGCGCAGGGAAAAATCCGGGCTGGCCCCACGTATCACCGCAATGGGGCGGCCATCAGCGTGGAGCGTGGTGACACCGTTTTGGGTGTCACGATGAATTTCCAGTTCCGGGGCAGGGCCATTTTCGGTATGGACGAAAGACACCAGATCCTCCGCCTCGTCGAAATCGGTGATTTCGACAGGTTGTTCAGGGGTAATCCAGTCACCAAGCGCGACTTCATCCGCACCAGCGCCACCCGTGATCTGATCATGGCTTCCAGCGACGACAGTATCGTCACCTGGCCCAAGATCTACGCTGTCGCCTTCATCCGAACTGCGGGGCAGGTCATAGGTGAAAATCACGTTATTTATGCCATCCCCGACCGATGCGCGCAGCGCTGCTTCGTCCACGATATGCGCGCTTTCCACGAAATCATTGCCAGTCCCGCCGATTATGTCATCTGCGCCGGCCCCACCGATCAACACATCATTCCCGTCACCGCCGCGTAACAGGTCGGCACCGTCCAGCCCCAGAAGCCAATCCGCGCCATCCCCGGCGATCAAAACGTCCGTGCCATCCGTTCCTGTCAGCAAAGAGGCATCGTCTGGATCCGGGCCGGTTTGGCCCTCGTCTTGCGCATGGGCGGGCAATTCCGGGGGTGAAAGCGCGCTTAGTCCGCTTAGCGCGCCGCCAATCAGCAACAGAAGTGTCACAAGGCCCATTGTTCCCTCACAGGTTGGTTATGCGGGGCAGAATGCCGGAGGCACCTCAACATAAAGTAAACGGCGCCGCAGTTCCCCGAGCGCCGTTTTCCTAAAAATGTACTGATGGGCCGACCTTAAAGCGTTCCAAATTTCGCTGATGGCTCAGGTGAAAGGCGGAAGGCTTTAACGGTTTTCCATATCCACGTAGTCGCGAGCCGTGTAGCCGGTATAAAGCTGACGCGGCCGCCCGATCTTGAGCTGCGGATCGCCGATCATTTCTTTCCACTGGGAAATCCAGCCCACCGTGCGGCTGACCGCGAAAATCGGCGTGAACATCGAGGTCGGGAACCCCATCGCCTCAAGAATGATGCCGGAGTAGAAATCCACGTTCGGGAACAGCTTCTTGTCGGCGAAATAGGGATCCTCAAGCGCGGCTTTTTCAAGTTCTTTTGCAACTTGAAGCGTCGGGTTGTCCTCGATCCCCAGCAGGTCGAGCACCTCGTCGGCGGATTGTTTCATCACCGTCGCGCGCGGATCGAAATTCTTGTAGACGCGGTGCCCGAACCCCATGAGGCGGAATGGGTCGTCCTTGTCCTTGGCGCGGGCGATATATTCGGGAATACGGTCGGGCGTTCCGATTTCCTGAAGCATTTCAAGGCATGCCTGATTGGCCCCGCCATGCGCCGGACCCCAAAGACAGGCAATGCCCGCCGCCACACATGCGAACGGGTTCGCTCCAGATGAGGACGCGAGACGCACGGTCGAGGTGGACGCGTTCTGCTCGTGATCGGCGTGCAGCGTAAAGATCCGGTCCATTGCGCGGCTCAGGATCGGGTTCACCTCGTAATCTTCCGCCGGGACGGCAAAGCACATCCGCAGGAAGTTGGAGGCATAGTCCAGATCGTTGCGCGGGTAAACGAATGGCTGGCCAAGCGTGTATTTGAAAGCCATTGCGGCGATCGTCGGCATCTTGGCAAGCATCCGGATCGAGGCGACCTCGCGCTGCCAGGGATCGGAAATGTCGGTGCTGTCGTGATAAAAGGCAGAAAGTGCGCCAACGACACCGACCATGATCGCCATCGGATGCGCATCGCGACGATAGCCCCGGAAGAGATACATCATCTGCTCGTGCAGCATGGTATGCCGGGTCACGCGGCTTTCGAAATCCTCGAGCTGCGCTGTAGAGGGCAGCTCTCCGTAAAGCAGCAGGTAGCACACTTCGAGGTAATGCGATTTCTCTGCAAGCTGGTCGATCGGATAGCCACGATGCAGCAGTTCGCCCTTGTCACCGTCGATATAGGTGATGGTGCTGTCGCAGCTTGCCGTCGAGGTAAAGCCGGGGTCATAGGTGAAGACACCCGCCTGCGCGTACAGCTTTCGGATGTCGATGACATCCGGCCCCGCGGTGGGGGAATAGACCGGCAGGTCATACTCGTTGCCGTCTATGGTCAGCCTTGCTGTCTTTTCGGTGCCGTCGGCCATGGTGGTCTCCCTCGCTATTGTCCGCTGCGCATCACGCCCGGACTGCATATAACAACACGCATTGCCAAGCTGTTACGCTGGCTCGCGTGCGGCATCCTCAAGCCGGGCAAGGCTTTCCTCGCGCCCCAGCACCACCAGCATGTCAAACACGCTTGGCGTGGCGCTGCGGCCTGCAAGGGCGGCCCGCATCGGGCCGGCGAGCTTGCCGAACTTCGTGTCCTTCTCGGCTGCAAAACCCATGGCCGCAGCCTCCAATTCATCCCGCGTCCAGTTAGCAGTTTGCAGGCGCGGCGTCAATTCGTTCAGTATACTGCGGGATACAGAATCAAGGTGTTCTGCGGCTTTCCCGTCTGGTCGAATAGGGCGGTCTGCAATGATAAACTCCGCCTTATCAAGAAGTTCCGGGAATGTCTTTGCGCGCTCTTTGAGGCAGAACATACCCCTAAGCATAGCTGCCGCCTTTGGCTCTGAAAGCGGAGCCTGACCCGTTGCCCCAAGAAAACTGCCCAGTTCATGCAGCAGTGCAGCATCGTCCGAGGCGGCAATATGCTGCCCACACAGATTCTCCAGTTTCTTGACATCGAACCGGGCTGCCGATTTGCCTATCCCACCCAGATCGAACCACGCCTGCGCCTGCGCATCGGTAAAGAACTCGTCATCTCCATGGCTCCATCCCAGCCGGGCCAGATAGTTGCGCATCCCCGCCGCCGGGTAGCCGATCTTTTGATACTCGTCCACGCCAAGCGCGCCGTGCCGTTTCGACAATTTCTTGCCGTCAGGCCCATGAATCAGCGGGATATGCGCGTAAACGGGCAGGGGCCAGCCCATCGCCTGATAGATCAGCATCTGGCGCGCGGCGTTGTTGAGGTGGTCATCGCCCCGTATGACATGGGTGACACCCATATCATGATCGTCGACAGCCACCGCCAGCATGTAGACGGGCGTGCCGTCAGAGCGCAGCAAGATCATGTCATCAAGCTGATCGTTGCGGATCGTCACATCGCCCTGGACCTCGTCCCGGATCACCGTGGCCCCCTCCTGCGGGGCCTTGATGCGAATCACATAAGGTGCGCCGGGGTGAGTCGCGGGATCGGCGTCGCGCCAGGGGCTTTGGTACAGGGTTGAGCGGCCTTCGGCGCGTGCGGCTTCGCGGTACGCCTCTATTTCGTCTTGCGTCGCGAAACACTTGTATGCCTTGCCCTCGTCCAGAAGCTGGCGCGCGACCTGCGCGTGCCGGTCTGCGCGTGCGGCCTGGCTTACCGCCTCTCCGTCATGATCCAACCCGAGCCATGTCAGACCGTCCAGAATGGCCTGTGTCGCCTCGGGCGTGGACCGGGCACGGTCGGTATCCTCGATCCGCAACAGAAACCGGCCATTGCGCCCACGCGCATAAAGCCAGTTGAACAGCGCGGTGCGCGCGCCGCCTATATGCAGAAAACCCGTGGGCGAGGGGGCAAAACGGGTGACAACCTGCTGAGACATGGCGGGCATTAACCTTTCGGTAATCATGAGAAGAGTAGCGTGAAAGCCTGAGAACGCGTGCCTGTTTACCGGCCCGTCAAAGAGGAGACAAGCCTTGGCGCTCCGGCACGATCTCATGGTTGTTTGGATGGCGCAGCGCGGGCATCTTTTTCCGTGGGTTCCGGTGATGCTGGCCTGTGGGATCGCGTTTTATTTCGCCTTGCCCGTCGAACCAGGGCTGCCAATTTATGGTGTGGCGGCGGCGGTCACGATCGCGGCGGCGTTGCTTGGGGTCAGGCTGGGCGCGGGCGGGCGGCCCCTTGCCTTTGCGCTGGCGCTGTTCGCGGCGGGGGTTTGCGTGGCCGGGGCGCGGGCCAATATGTTGGCGGAACCAAAGATCGGGTTTCGGTATTACGGTCCTATCGAAGGGCGGATCGTGGGCATCGACCGCTCGGGCTCGGATGCGCTGCGCCTGACACTGGACCGGGTGGTACTGGCGCGGATGGACCCCGCCCGCACGCCCTCCCGAGTGCGCGTTTCGCTGCACGGGGACGGCCCGCATGTCACGCCGCGCCCCGGTTTGACCGTGATCCTGACCGGTCATCTGTCGCCTCCCGGTGGCCCGGTAGAGCCGGGCGGCTTCGACTTTCAGCGCCACGCATGGTTTCAACGGCTTGGTGCGGTGGGTTATACCAGAACCCCGGTTCTGGCCCTTGCGCCGCCCGCGTCAGGTCAGTTTCTTTTCAAGACACGCATGGCCCTGTCGGAAAGGATCAAGGCCGCCCTGCCCGGCGAAACAGGGGGCTTTGCCGCCACGATCATGAGCGGCGACCGCTCGGGCGTGGGGCAGGATACGCTGACCTCGCTCCGAATTGCCAATCTGGCCCATCTTCTGGCCATTTCCGGGCTGCATATGGGGCTTTTGGCCGGGGTGGTCTTTGGCGGATTACGGCTGACACTGGCCGCGATCCCATGGCTGGCACTGCGGCTGCCCGCAAAAAAGATTGCCGCGGTGGGCGCGCTGATCGCAGCCAGCTTTTATCTTGCGTTGTCGGGGGGCAATGTCGCGACGGAACGCGCGTTTGTCATGGTCTGCGTCATGCTCTGCGCGGTTCTGGCGGATCGGCGCGCGCTGTCGCTGCGCGGGGTGGCGATTGCGGCGGTCATCATGCTGTTTTTGCGGCCCGAGGCGTTGCTTGGCCCCGGCTTTCAAATGTCCTTTGCGGCAACAACGGCGCTGATCGCCACCTATAACGCCATGCGCGACCACGAGGTGCCGCTTGGCCCACGATGGCTCCGGCCGGTTCTGGCGGTCTTGATCACATCGATTGTCGCGGGGCTGGCCACGGCCCCGATCGCAGCGGCGCATTTCAACCTTTTTTCGCATTACGGGCTGATTGCCAATCTTTTGTCGGTTCCGCTGATGAGCGCGCTGATCATGCCGATGGCGGTTCTGGCGGTTCTGTTGATGCCCCTGGGGCTTGATTGGCTTGCATTCTGGCCAATGGGGCTGGCACTTGACTGGATCGTGTCAGTTGCCCACTGGACAGCCTCGCTTGACGGTGCGCGCGGAACGGTCCCACGCCCGTCGCCTGTCGTGTTGCCGCTGATGGCCATGGGCGCGCTGTTCGCGATCATCTGGCAAGGGCGCTTGCGGCTGGTGGGTGTTGTGCCGCTTTGTGCGGGACTGTTGATCTGGACGCAGACAACCCGCCCCGATGTTCTGATTTCCGAGACGGGTGGGCTTGTCGGGGTCATGACACCCGAGGGGAGGGCGCTTTCGGCACCGCGCGGGGCAGGGTTTGTTGCAATGAACTGGCTGGAAAATGACGGAGATGCGGCCGAACAGGCGGCCGCGTTCAAGCGCTGGGACAATCTCGCGCTGACGGACTGGCCCGTGCTTGCCTTGCGCGGCAAGCGCGCGGCCGCGTCACTGACAAATTGCGCGCCGGAGACCCTGGTCGTGCTAAGCGTGGATGCCGCGCCCAAGCCTGATTTGCCCTGCCGGGTACTGACCCCGAAACGGATGAAGACAACGGGTGCTATTGCCTTGTACCGAACAGGGAATGGCGTCAGGCAGGTCACCGCGCGCGAGATAAGCGGGGACAGGCTGTGGAACCGGCCCGCCGCAAGACGCCCGCGACAATAGCGCGGTCAGTAACTGCGAATGAGGCCGACAAGCTTGCCCTGAACCTTGACCTTGTCTTCGGGCAACACGCGCGTTTCATAGGCCGGGTTGGCCGCTTCGAGCGCGATGGCGTCGCCGCGGCGATAGAATTTCTTGAGCGTCGCCTCGTGATCCTCGACCAGTGCCACGACGATATCGCCATTATCGGCGGCCTGTGTTTCGCGGATGATGACCACATCGCCATGGTTGATGCCAGCCTCGATCATCGAATCGCCTTTGACCTCCAGCGCGTAATGCTCGCCCGGCCCTGACACCATGCTGCCCGGCACACAGACATTCTGCGCGGCATGTGCAATCGCCTCGATCGGGACGCCGGCCGCGATCCGGCCCATCAAGGGCAGCTCGGCCATGGTCCGGGTGCTGACCTGTTGTGCGTCTGGCGGCGGGGCGCTGTCGGGGCGGTCGCCGTCGATCACGCGGGGGGCAAATCCACCGACGACGTCGCTAGTGAGGCTTTCGGGGAGTTTCACGATTTCGAGCGCGCGGGCGCGATGCGCCAGCCGCCGGATGAACCCGCGCTCTTCCAGTGCGGTGATCAGACGGTGGATCCCCGACTTGGATCGCAGGTCAAGCGCGTCTTTCATTTCGTCAAAACTTGGCGGGACGCCGTCGCGCTGGACGCGTTTGTGGATGAAGTCCAGCAGATCAAGCTGTTTTCGGGTCAACATGGGCGCGTCCTCCGGGCATCCTCAAATGCCGTTTGTTCTACACATGTTCACGTTTTGTGTCAAGTCCGCTTCAGGCAACGGTGCGCGCCCCTGTCAGAGCGCGATGTAGTCCATCTCGTCACCGGCCCTGCGCGGGCCGTCTCCGGCGGGGCGGATCATCAGCGCATTTGCCCGCGCCAGTACCGACAGCAGGGCGCTGTCCTGCCGGGGTTCGGGCGTGATACGCCCGTCTGCTGCCTCTGCGCGCATGTAATGTTCGCGTGGTCCGCCCGTCTCCATGTCGCAGGTCAAGCGGGCACGCAGGCGTGGGGCAGGGCGCGCGCCCAAGCCAAGCATCACCCGGATCATGGGAAGCAGAAACACATGGCCACACACCATCGCCGATACCGGGTTGCCCGGCAGCCCGAGCATCGCGGCCTGTCCCATACGCCCGGCCATGAGCGGTTTTCCCGGCCGCATTGCCACTTTGTAAAACGCGCGCTCCATGCCGAGATCCGCCGCGACCGCGCCGACCAGATCGTGATCGCCCACCGAGGCGCCGCCAATCGTCACGACGAGGTCCGCACCTTGCGCCAGTTCGAATGCGGTTTCCAACGATCGCTTTGTGTCCCGCGCAATCGGTAGGATGCGGGCCTTGGCACCGGCGGCGTCCAGCATCGCCTTGAGGCCATAGGTATTGGACGCGATGATCTGATCCGGACCCGGATCGTCGCCCGGCATCACCAGCTCGTCGCCGGTGGAAATCAAGGCCACGCGCGGGTGACGCCGTACCGTCACCTCGGCCACGTTCATCGCCGCCAGAAGCGCGATGTCCGGGGGGCTGAGGCGGCGCGGCGCATCGATACGGTCGCCGACGCGAAAATCGCTGCCCTCCGGGCGGATATGCGTGTTGTCTGAAGAGGCGCCCGTGACGGTGATGCGGTCCGCCTCGCGGGTGATGTCCTCTTGCATCACGATCCTGTCGGCCCCTTTGGGCACCGGCGCGCCGGTAAAGATGCGCACGGCCTGCCCGATGCCGACTTCGCCTGCAAAACCATGGCCCGCCGCCGCCTCGCCGATCACGTCGAAACTGTCGCCGATGCACAGGCGCGTGCCGTTGATCGCGTAACCATCCATCGAGGAGGCGGCAAAAGGCGGCTGATCACGCCGCGCCTGCGCCCCTTCGGCCAGCACCCGGCCACCGGCCTCGGCCAGTGCGACGGTTTCCGGCTCCAGCGGCGAGACGAGCGTAAAGAGATGGCGCAGCGCCTCTTCGACGGTGATCATGTCGCCTCGTACCGTCCTGATTTTCCGCCATCTTTCAGGATCACCCGGATGCCGCCAATTTCCATGGCCTTATCCACTGCCTTGGCCATGTCATAGACGGTGAGCGCCGCTGTGCTGACGGCTGTCAGTGCTTCCATCTCTACGCCGGTCTGGCCCGAGGTCTTGACCGTGCCCTCGATCCGCACGCCGGGCAGGTCCGGGTCAAGCGTCAGATCCACGGCCACCTTTGTTACCGGCAAGGGGTGGCAAAGCGGGATCAGATCGGGAGTCTTTTTCGCACCCATGATCCCGGCTAGCCTGGCCACGGACAGAACATCGCCCTTTTTTGCACGACCTTCGGCAATGATATCAAATGTTTCGCGTGCCATCTTCACGTGGCCCTCGGCCACTGCGACACGGTCTGTCACAGCCTTGTCCGACACATCGACCATATGCGCGTCGCCCTTGCCGTCGAAATGCGTCAGCCCGGCCATCAGAACATTCCGTGGGGCGAGGCGGGGGCCGACAGCATCTGAAGCGTGGCCTGCGCTACGTCCTCTTGCCGCATCATCGTCTCGCCGATCAGGAAGCAGCGGGCACCGTAGCGGGCCAGGTCCGACAGGTCGTCCGGCCCGGACAGACCGCTTTCGGAGATCATAAGCCGATCGGCGGGCACGAATTTCGCAAGGCTCTTGGTGACGTCGAGCGTGGTTTCAAAGGTATTCAGATCGCGATTGTTGATGCCGATCATCCGGGAGGACAGCATAGTCGCCCGGTCAAGTTCCGCGCGATCATGTACCTCGATCAGCGCCTCCATGCCATGCTCAGCGGCGGCCTCTTCCAACTCGCGGGCCTGTGCGTCGCTGACCGAGGCCATGATGATCAGGATCGCATCCGCGCCCCAGGCGCGCGCCTCGGCCACCTGGTAGGGATCATACATGAAATCCTTGCGCAGCACCGGCAATGCGCAGGCGGCGCGCGCCTGTTTCAGGTAATCCGGCGCGCCCTGAAAACTGGGTGTGTCGGTCAGTACCGACAGGCAGGTTGCACCGCCCTTGACATAAGCCTGCGCCAAGGATTCAGGATCGAAATCCGCGCGGATCAATCCCTTGGAGGGGCTGGCCTTCTTGATTTCGGCGATCAGGCCAAAGCCGGATTTGCTGGCTTGCAGCAATGCCTCGGAAAACGGGCGGACGGCGGGGGCCGCTTGGGCCTCTGCCTCGATGGTCTCAAGGGATTTCTCGGCCTTGGCGGCCGCAATCTCTTCGAGCTTGTAGGCTTTGATCTTTTCAAGGATGGACGGGGTGCTCATGCGGCCTCCGATGTGACGCGTGCAAGGGTTTCGATCCGGGCCAATGCAGCACCGCAATCGATGCTTTGGGCGGCCAAGGCCACGCCCTCGCGCAGATCCTCTGTTTTGCCCGCAACAATTAGGGCCGCGGCGGCGTTCAGCAACACGGCGTCGCGATAGGCCCCGGTCCGCCCCTGCAACAAGGCCCGAAAGGCCGCACCGTTCTCTTCGGGCGTGCCGCCCAAAATTGCCTCGAACGGATGTTCCGGCAGGCCGAAATCCTCGGGGTGCAGTTCTACCTCGCGGATCGTGCCATCTTCTTCGAGCGCGACGACATGGCTTACCCCGGCGATGCTCAGTTCATCGGTGCCGTCGCCGCCATGCACCAGCCAGGCGCGCTCTGACCCAAGCTGTGCCAGCGTTTCAGCCATCGGCCGGATCAGAGTGCGGGAAAACGCACCGGTAAGCTGCCGTTTGACACCCGCCGGGTTGGTCAGCGGCCCCAGGATATTGAAGATCGTGCGCGTGCCAAGCTCGGCGCGTACCGGGCCGACATGGGCCATAGCCGGATGGTGCATCGGCGCCATCATGAAAGCGATCCCAGCCTCTTTCAGGGCGGTTTCAACCACTTGCACGCCGACCATCACGTTGACGCCCATCTGCGTCAGCGCATCCGCCGCGCCGGATTTGGAGCTGAGGTTGCGGTTGCCATGCTTGGCCACCGGCACGCCCGCGCCCGCCACGACAAAGGCCGTCGCAGTAGAGATGTTGAGTGTGCCCTTGCCATCGCCGCCTGTGCCGACTATGTCCATCGCGCCCTCGGGAGCGCGTACCTTGTTGCATTTGGCGCGCATCACGGCGGCGGCGGCGGCGTATTCGTCCACCGTCTCGCCCCGCGTGCGCAGCGCCATCAGAAAGCCGCCCATCTGCGCCGGTGTCGCCTCGCCCTCGAACAGAACGGCAAAGGCGCGCTCGGCCTCGTCCCGCGTCAGCGCCCGCTCTGCCGCCATGCCGATCAGGGGCTTGAGGATATCGCTCATGCCGTCACCTTCATCACATCGAGAAAGTTTTTCAACAAGGCATGACCGTGCTGCGATGCGATGGATTCGGGGTGAAACTGCACGCCGTGGACGGGCAAATCGCGATGTTGCAGGCCCATGATCGTGCCGTCGTCCAGCTCCGCGGTGATCTCAAGGCAGTCGGGGCAGCTGTCCCGCTCCACCACCAGCGAGTGATAGCGCGTGGCGTCAAACGGGGTCGGCAGGCCTGCGAACACGCCTTTGCCCTCGTGATGCATCGCGCCCATCTTACCATGCACAATGTCCGTATGCCGCGCCACGGTGCCGCCAAAGACCTGCCCGATGGTCTGATGCCCAAGGCACACCCCCAGAAGCGGCGTCCGCGTCTCAGCGGCGGCTTGCGTCAGCGCAAGGCAGATGCCCGACTGGTCCGGCGTGCCGGGGCCGGGCGACAGCAGGATGCCCGCGGGCTTCATCGCCATCGCCTCTTGTACATCCAGCGCGTCGTTGCGGCGCACGACCACTTCGGCACCCAACTCGCCCACGTAATGCACGAGGTTGTAGGTAAAACTGTCATAGTTGTCGATCAGCAGCAGCATCTTGCCCGTTCCCTTCACGGTTGGGGCTTTAGGCCCGGGTCGCGGTCGGGCTATACATGTTCAGGGTTGCGCGGCACCGTCAAGGGGCGCAAAAGTGGAAAAAAGCAAATACACGAGGGCAAAGCAGTGTTACGCGGATTACTCGCAGGTCTCCTGTCCGGAACGGCGCTCTCTGGGGTGGCACTGGGGGCGATATCGCTGATGTCCGAGGCGCCGGGCAAGCGCGCACCAGAGACGACGACGCTCGATGTGCCCGCCGGATCGGAATTCGACCAGCAGCGTGACGACGAACAGACGACACTGACCCCTCTGGAGGATCGACCCGCCGCCGAAAGTGTGCCGCAGGTCAGCGCCCCGGTGCCAGACGATCTGACCTTGCTTGGTGACGCCGACACGACCCCGGCCATAACCCCCGAAACGGGCGAGGCGGAGATCGGGCTGGACACACCCGAGATGCCGCAGGGCGACAGCGATGTGGCCGTGCAGGGCGAAGAGCCTGTTCTCCCGAATCCGCAGGCGCTTCCACCGCAGGCCCCCGCAAGCGAACAGGGTTTGTCGATTTCCACCGTGCCGGCGCAACCCGTGCTCCCCGATGCTGAAACAAGCGCATTTCCCGAGCCTGAGGCGACAGAGCCCGAAAGCGCCGCCGAAATGGCGCCGGAGGCCCCCGCGACGGAACCGGCCCAGGACGCGTCAAAGCCCGAGGCGGCGGAGAACACGGTTGAACCCCGGGTCGATTCCCGGTCAGAGACGAAGCCAGAGATAGAGGCTAATCCGGACAGTGCCGCAGCAGCGGAGCCCGAAACCATCCCGCCCGCGGAAGTGCCGCCAAGTTCGACCATCGGCGACCTGGCCCCGGATGTGACCACCAAAAGGCTGCCCGTTATCGGCGATCCGGACGCAACGGAACCGGAGGCCGCCTCGCCAGAGGCGGACGACGCGCCAACAGACACGTCGGATCAGCTTGCCCCGATCGACCGTTTCGCCGTGCCTTTCGAGAACCCCGATGACAAACCGTTGATGTCGATCATCCTGATCGACAATGGCACCAGCCCGATCGGCCCGGCGGCGCTTGCCGATTTTCCCTACCCTATCAGCTTTGCCATCGACGCGACTCGCCCGGATGCCGCGGAAATCGCGGCCCGGTATCGGGCCGCGGGGCTTGAAGTTCTGGCCATGGCAGACCTTCCCGATACCGCCAGCCCGCAGGATGCGGAAATCGCCGTGGCGGCCACCCTGCGCGCCGTCCCCGAGGCCGTGGCCGTCATAGAGGGCACCCGGACCGGCCTTCAGGGCAGCCGCGACGCCGCGGAACACTTGGCCCCTATCCTGCTGGACAGCGGCCATGGGCTGGTGATGTTTCCCAAGGGCCTCGACACGGTCCGGAAACTCATTGCCCGCGAAGGCGTCCCCGCCGCGACCGTGTTCCGCGATTTCGACAGCGAGGATCAGGATGCCACCGTCATCCGCCGCTTTCTCGATCAGGCGGCGTTTCGTGCAGGCCGTGAAGACAACGGGGTGATCATGGTGGGGCGCTTGCGCCCCGATACCATCTCGGCCTTGTTGTTGTGGGGTTTGCAGGATCGGGCGGCTTCAGTGGCGCTTGCGCCCGTCTCGGCGATCCTGACCGCAGAGTAATGCGTGGCGCGCCGCCCATCAGACGCTCACCTGACGCCACGTTCCGGGGTCAAGGCCATCCAGCGTCCATGTTCCGACCTGCCAACGCACCAGCCGCAAGGTAGGGTGGCCGACATGGGCCGTCATCCGCCGGACCTGTCGGTTGCGACCCTCGGAAATGGTGATCCGCAACCAGCAGTCGGGCACGCTTTTGCGGTAGCGGACGGGCGGGTCGCGGTCCCATAATTCGGGCGGATCGATGCGTGCCACGCGCGCCGGGCGCGTCGGCCCGTCCTTGAGCGTCACACCCGCGCGCAGCGCGGTCAGTTCGGCATCACCGGGAAGGCCTTCGACCTGTACGAGATAGGTTTTTTCGGTCTTGAATTTGGGGCTGGCGATCCGCGCCTGCAACCGTCCGTCATCGGTCAGGATCAACAGCCCCTCGCTATCACGGTCAAGCCGCCCGGCGGGGTAAACGCCGGGCTGCGTCACATAGGCGGAAAGCGTCGGGCGCGGGCTGTCCGCGCTGCCCTTGTCGGTGAACTGGGACAGCACACCGAAAGGCTTGTTGAACAGGATGAGCCGGGCCATGCCCCCGGTCATGCCCGAGCGACGGGCCCGGCGCAAGGATTACTCGACGCCCTGCAACAGCCCTTCGGTCACTTTGTAGGTCCAGTCCAGATCGGCGTTCTTCCAGCCATTGACCACTCGGCGTCCGGCGTCGTTCTTGTCGCCCTCGAACCCGTCGATCATGGAATAAAGCGGAATATCCACGCCGGCCTTGGTCAGCGTGTTCACCGCGGCCGCGCTGCGTGAACCCGACCGGCACATGACGACCACCGCCGCCGGGTCGGCTTCTTCCAGCATCGCCTTTACCGCTGGCACGAAACCGGGATTGTCCATCATTTTGTAGCTGCCCTTCTTGGCATTCAGCTCATGCGCCGGATTGATCAGCTTGAAGGGCACATTCGCGTCCGCCGCCGTGGGATAGCCGATCAGCATGGTCTCCTCGGGAGAGCGCACATCCAGAAGCAACACGTCGTCACGCGCGGCCAGAACGTCTCCGGCCTCCGAGGCCGTGATGTAAAGACCGGCCTTCGTCTGTTTCTTGTCAGATAATTCAGCCGCGCTCACCGCTGTTTCAAGGGCCAGCGTGTCCGCCGCAAGTCCGGGCAGGGGGGCGGCAAGTGCAAGGCCCAAGGCAAGCGCCGGGGCGGCGAAAAGACGGGGTAGACAGGTCATTGAAGATCCTTTCCAAAAGCATTCAATAAGTCGCATATGAGATCAATAAATCGCGGATCAAGACCCGGCATTGACGTGGATCAATCGCGTTTGGCCGCAGCCGTTCATATCGCACAACGCATTAGCGGGACTGTCGCGCGGTGCAGACGGGGCACAGTTGATGGCGCTCAGCCGTTGCCGTTGCCGGAAAACCGTGATGCGTCCACGGCGGCGCGGCGGATGGCGTTGGATTTATGCACCGTTTCCATATATTCCGCCTGCGGGTCGCTGTCATAGACAACGCCGCCCCCGGCCTGAATGTAAAGCTTGCCATTTTTAACCACGGCCGTGCGCAGCGCGATGCACACATCCATATCGCCCCCGGCGCTGAAATAGCCCACGCCGCCGCCATAGACGCCGCGCTTTTCGGGTTCCAGCTCGTCGATGATCTCCATCGCGCGCACCTTGGGCGCGCCAGAGACCGTCCCGGCGGGCAGACCGGCCAGCAGCGCCGACAGCGCGTCATGCTCTTCCGAAAGCTCGCCTACCACGTTCGATACGATATGCATCACGTGGCTGTAGCGTTCGATGATGAATTCCTCGGTCGGACGCACGGTTCCGACCTTTGCCACCCGGCCCACATCGTTGCGCCCAAGATCCAGCAGCATCAGGTGTTCGGCCAGCTCTTTTGCATCGGCGATCAGGTCCGCCTCGTTGGCGCGGTCTTCTTCGGGGGTCGCCCCGCGCGGGCGCGTGCCCGCTATGGGCCGGATCGTGACCTCGCCATCCATCACCCGCACAAGGATTTCCGGGCTGGCCCCCACCACCTGAAACCCGCCGAAATTGAAATAAAACATGAAGGGCGACGGGTTGGTGCGCCTCAAGGAACGGTAAAGCGCAAAGGGCGGGCGGGTGAAGTTTTGCGTCCAGCGCTGGCTTGGCACCACCTGAAAGATGTCGCCGGCGCGAATATAGTCCTTGGCGCGCTCCACCGCGGCCTTGTAGCCGTCATGCGTGAAGTTCGACACCGGATCGGCATCTGGTTCGGCATCGCGCAGATCGCGCGCCTCGCGGGGCAGGGCGCGATCCAGATCGCGTACCGCGTCCATCACCCGTTCGGCGGCCTGTGCATAGGCCGCGCGCGCGCTTTGCCCGGCACTGGCCCAGGCGGGTGCCACGACGATCACGTCGCCCTTTACCCCGTCCAGCACCGCCACGACCGACGGGCGCATCAGTACCGCGTCGGGCAGGCCAAGCGGATCGGGGTTCACATTCGGCAGATGCTCGACCAACCGGATCATGTCATAGCCCAGATAGCCGAACAGCCCCGCGCTGGCCGCTGGCAGATCGGCGGGCAGGTCGATGCGGCTTTCGGCGATCAGCGCGCGCAGAGTGGTCAGCGGATCGCCCTCCAGAGGCTCAAACGCAGTGGGATCGAACCGCGCCGCGCGGTTGATCCGGCTGGTGTGGCCATGGCATTGCCAGATCACGTCCGGTTTCATCCCGACAATGGAATACCGGCCCCGCACCTCGCCGCCGGTGACGGATTCAAGGATGAATGCATCCTGCGCCGCTCCCGTCAGCTTGAGCATCAGCGACACCGGCGTGTCCAGATCCGCGGCCAGCCGCGTGTAAACCACCTGGTTCAGCCCGGCAGCGTGCCCGCTCGCGAAGTCCTCGAATGACGGTGTCAGCTCCACCTGCGCGGCCCTTTATTGAAAGTTCGAATGCACGGCGTTGATCGCCGATTGGTCAAGCTCGATCCCGGCCCGCGCCCGGATATCGGTGGCCAGCACCTGAAACAGGTCCTGCGCGAGCCCGTTCACCGCGTCGTCGCGCAGAAACTCGCGGCTTTGCACCAGATCCGGGTTGTCGAGGTCCGGGTCTTCGATCTCTTGCAATTGCAGCACGAAAATCCGTCCGGGCCCCTCGACGATGCGCGCCTCGCCCTGCTCCATGGCGAACACGGTTTCGATGAACTGGTCCGGCGTGTTCTCGACAAAGCCCTGCCGGGTGACCTGCTGCTCCAGATCCACGGTCAGCCCGACCTGTCCATAGCTTTCGCCCGCTTTCAGCCGTGTGATCAGCGGCTCGGCCCGCTCTTTCAGCAATGCGACGACCTGATCATCCGTCCAGCCCGCCTCGACCGCCTCGCGTACCTCGTCCAGCGGGCGCAGCATGGGCGGTGAAACCGCGTCAAGCCGCAGGGCAAAGATGCCACCATCCTCCAGCGATTCGACCTCCGGGTAGTCATCCCCGCTGACCGCGCGCGCCATGCGCCGGAAGCCGTCATAGGCGGCAATGCCAATATCCACGCCGGAATGCCAGTCGATCTTTCCCAGTTCCATGTCGGTTTCCTGCGTCAGATCCTCCAGTGTGGCACCACCGGCCAGAAGATCGTCGATGCTGTCGACCTGTGCTTCGATCACGCGACGTGCGCGATCACCGGCAAGCGCATCACGCAACATCGGCTCGGCTTGCTCAAAGCTGACGATTTGCGCGTCAAGCACCGCGTTCACCCGGAAAAGCGCGGGCCCCAGATCGGTATCGACCGGCCCGGCAATCTCTCCGGCGGAGATCGCAAACACGTCGGCCCCCGCAGCCCCGAGGTCAGCCTCGCTGCGAATGCCAAGATCCACGTCACTCAGGTCAAGACCGCGCGCTGCCACCAGATCCTCGAAACTGGCCGTGCCGCTATCCAGTCGCACCGCCGCCTGTTCCGCTGCCGCGGTGTCGGGAAAGATCAGCCGCTCCAACAGGCGACGCTCGGGCTGGTTGAACTCTGAATTGCGGTCGGCGTACTCGTCGCGCAGCGCGGCTTCGTCCAGCTCGACCGTGTCGATGATCATCTCCGGCGTCAGCCAGGCATAGGTGATCTGCTTTACCTCGGGCCGGGTAAAGGCGTCTTCGTTTTGCGCGTGATAGGCTTCCAGCTCGGCCTCGGTCGGCACGGGTACGCCCACCTCCAGATCGCTACGATCCAGCAAGGCAGAAGCCACCTTGCGCCGCTCTCCGAGGTAGCGGGTCATCACGTCAAGATAGCTTTCGGGCATCCGCACCCCGGCCAGAACCGCCGCCTGCACAAAGGATCGGGCGGTCTCGTCGCGGATGTCCTCTTCGAATTCCGCCTCGTTCAGCCCTGCCTGATCCAGCGCAAAACGATAGGAATCGCGGTTGAACTCCCCATCCGGGCCGGTGAACTGCCTCAGCTCAAGTATCTGGCGGGCAAGCGCCTCGTCCCCCAAGGACAGGCCAAGCTGCATGGTCTCGTGATCCAGCGCGGCGCGGTTGATCAACTGCGCCAGAACCTGATCCGTCAGCCCTATCTGCCGTGCCCGCGAAAAGCTCATCGGTTCCTGCGTCTCGGCCTCGATGGCGCGGATTTCGCGTTGCAGGCCACGGAAATAATCGTTCACCGTGATCTCGGCGTCGCCAACAGAGCCGATGGCGCGCTGCGTGCCGGACAGATTGGTCACGCCAAAGCCCGCAAGGCCAATGATCAGCAGACCCATGAGGATCCACATCAGCGATTTCGTAATGCTCTTGGCTGCCATGCGGCCCCCTGTCAAACGGCGGTTCTTTTACGTTCGTGCCTGTCTAAGCCCTGTCCACATCCGTAGCAAGAGGCCAGCGCAGGCCCGCCAACCGCTGGAACAGACCGCCGATCCCGTCACGGTCCACATTCGCAAAGGCCACGCGCAACTCACGCGCGCCGCGCGGATCATCGGCGGGCCGGAACATGGTGCCGGGCAACAGCAGGACACCCGCCTCGCGCACCAGTTTGGGGGCCAATTCATGGCTGGGCTGTGCATACGGATGGCGCAGATAGGCGAAATAGGCGCCGCAGCCGGCCAGTTGCCACCCCTGCGCGGTCAACAGGGGCATCGCGGCCTCGATTGCGGCGCGCCGGTCAAGGATCTCATCGCGCTCGCCCGCCAGCCACTGGCCCAGGTTGCGCATCCCCCACAGCGCCGCGATCTGGCCAAGCTGGTTGGGACAGATCGTGACCGTGTCGAGAAATTTTTCCGCCTCCGCCAAAACTGCGCGCCCCGCCACCATCGCGCCAACCCGGTGCCCGGTCAGCCGGTACGCTTTGGAAAAAGAATAAAGCTGGACCAGGGTCTGGTGCCAGTCTGCGTCCTGAAACAGATCATGCGGCGCGCCGCTGCGCGCGTCGAAATCGCGGTATGTCTCGTCCACGATCAGCCGCAAGCCCGTCTCGCGCGCCAGATCGTATATCTGCCGCACAAGGGCGGCCGGATATTCCACCCCGCCGGGATTGTTGGGCGTGACCAGCACGATCGCGCGCGTGGCCGGGGTGATCAGGGCGCGCGCCGCCGCCGGGTCGGGCAGCATGTCAGCGCCGGTCTGCAAGGGCACCGCACGAACCCCGGCCATGTCCAGCCACATCTTGTGATTGAAGTACCATGGCACCGGCAGGATCACCTCGTCGCCTTCGCCGCAGATCGCGGTGATCGTCGCGCAGAACGCCTGATTGCACCCGGATGTGATACCTACCTGGCTTGCCCCGATTTCACCGCCATAGGCGGCTGACCATTGCGACGCCACCTCTTGCCTCAGGTCGTCACGACCCAGAACCGGCCCATAAAGATGCGCCTGAGAATCGTGTAGCGCGGCCTCGGCGATGACCTGCCGCAAGGCTTCGGGCGGCGGCTCCACCGGGGCGGCCTGGCTGACATTGATCAACGGGCGCCCGGCGGGAAAGACCGCCCCCTCAAGCCAGCGGCGCGCTTCCATCACAGGCGGTGAAAAGGTGGTCGCTGTGCGGCTCCGGCTCATGGCAATTCCTTTGGCAGGGGGCGAACGGGCGGTGCCTAGCGACCGCGATAGGGCTCCACATATTGCAGGGCCATGTCCCACGGGAAAAAGATCCACGTGTCCTGGCTGACTTCGGTGACAAAGGTATGCACCAGATCGCGGCCCATCGGCTTGGCATAGACGGTGGCTACATGCGCGCGGGGCAGGGCGGCGCGCACCACTTCCAGCGTCTTGCCGGTGTCCACCAGATCATCGACGATCAATACGCCATCACCGTCGCCAACCAGCGCGGGGTCGGGGCGCTTGATCACCTTGGGTGCGCCTTGCGTCTGGTGGTCATAGGATTTCACGCTGATCGTATCGACCGCCCGAATATCCAGTTCCCGCGCCACGATCATAGCGGGGGCCATGCCGCCGCGCGTTATGGCCACGACCGCTTTCCAGCCGTCTTCGGGGGCTTCGTCCTGCAATCGCCAGGCCAGTGCCCGCGCATCGCGGTGAAGCTGGTCCCAACTGACGTGAAAGCCCTTTTCATGCGGCAGGCGGTTGGTCATTTTCTGTCCCCGGTCAGGTTGCGAAGGATTGGTGGTGGCCCTCGGCGCCTCAACTTTTGTCGATGTCAGGCGCATCGACGGCCTTCATGCCAACCACGTGATAGCCCGCGTCCACATGCAGGGTTTCGCCCGTCACGCCAGAGCCCAGATCCGACAACAGATACAGCGCAGAGCCGCCCACATCCTCGATGGTCACGTTGCGGCGCAGGGGAGAGTTCAATTCGTTCCACTTTAGAATGTAACGGAAATCGCCGATGCCGCTGGCCGCCAGCGTCTTGATCGGCCCGGCGCTGATCGCGTTGACGCGGATACGGTCCTTGCCAAGATCTTCGGCAAGATATTTCACCGATGCCTCCAGCGCGGCCTTGGCAACGCCCATCACGTTATAATGAGGCATAACCTGCTCGGCCCCGCAATATGTCAGGGTCAGCATTGAACCGCCATCCGTCATCATTTTTTCCGCGCGCTGCGCCACGGCTGTGAATGAATAGACAGAAATATCCATGGTGCGCAAAAAATTGTCGCGGCTGGTGTCGACATAGCGACCGCGCAGTTCTGACTTGTCGGAAAAGCCGATTGCGTGAACAAGGAAATCAAGCTTGCCCCAACGGTCTTCCAGCGACGCAAACAGCGCATCGACCGTGTCCATGTCGCCCACGTCGCAGGGCAACACCACGTCTGAGCCAAGTTTCGCGGCAAGTGGGCCCACCCGCTTCAACAGGGCCTCGCCCTGATATGAAAATGCAAGCTCCGCGCCAGCGTCGGCGCAGGCTTTGGCGATACCCCAAGCGATGGATTTGTCATTGGCCAGGCCCATGATCAGCCCGCGCTTGCCCGCCATCAGTTGATTTGACATGGATTGTCCCCGGCCCAATTTGATGCTTGACCTCCTTTAGGCGATCGGCAGAGCTGCTTCAAGGGTCAGGCAGGCTGCGCTAAACTCCGTTCCTGACACAAAAACGCGCTTGAACGGGCGGGTGCTTCTTTTTACCGATCCTGTATATGGGACTAGATGAACGATATGACGGAACGAGACGGGAAATTCGCGGGCGACAACCCTTTCGAGATCGCGCGCCGCTGGCTGCAAGAGGCCGAAGAAACCGAGATCAACGATCCCAACGCAGTGGCGCTCGCCACCGTCGATCAGGACGGGCTGCCGAATGTGCGGATGGTCCTGCTCAAGGACATCACAGACACCGGGTTCCGCTTCTATACCAATTACAACAGCGCCAAAGGACAGGAGCTGGCCGCATCCGGCAAGGCCGCGATGGTGCTGCACTGGAAATCGCTGCGCCGCCAGTTGCGGATTCGTGGCATGGTGTCGCGTGAGGACGGGCCCGAGGCGGATGCCTACTACAAGTCGCGGTCTCTCAAAAGTCGGCTTGGGGCCTGGGCGTCTCAGCAGTCACAGCCACTGGAAAGCCGCGCGCGATTGATGGCGGACGTGGCAAAGGTGACAGCCGCAAAGGGGCCGAATCCGCCGCGGCCGCCATTCTGGGGGGGATTTTGCGTCACGCCTGTCGAGATCGAATTCTGGGCCGACGGGGCCTACAGGCTGCACGATCGGTTTGTCTGGCGGCGTGCAACTCCCCAAAATCCATGGGAAATCCAGCGGTTGAACCCTTGAATTTCACGTAACGTAAAATGCAAAGGGCTGAATACAAATAGGTTTTTCCTTGAAACTCCCCGCGAAACCATCGCAGAGTGCAGCGGGGCAAAACACCAGAGTTCGATTGGAACCACATCGTTGAGCGATACGACACACAACACACGACGCGTACATGGCCAGGTAAAATGGTTCGATCCTGTCAAGGGTTTCGGATTCGTGATTGCCGATGAAGGCGGTCCAGATATTCTGCTGCATGCCAATGTCTTGCGAAATTTCGGACAAAGTTCGGTCGCGGACCGCGCAGTGGTCGAACTGGACGTGCAAACGACAGAGCGCGGGGTTCAGGCGGTAGAGGTCGTCCGAATCGATCCCCCGCAAGACGCCGATGCCGGTGGTCTGGCGGACTTTCAGGAAATGGATCCTGAAGAGCTGCGAAACGCGCCCCTGTTACCGGCGCGCGTCAAGTGGTTCGACAAGGGCAAGGGCTTTGGTTTTGCCAACACGTTTGGCGAAGAAGAGGACGTGTTCGTGCATGTGGAGGTGCTGCGCCGATCAGGCTTGGCGGATCTGCAACCGGGCGAGGCTCTGGCAATTCGCGTGGTCGATGGTAAACGTGGCCGCATGGCTGCGGAGGTGTGTGGATGGGAAATGGCAATCAAACAGTCAAAGGTCTCCTGACAGCGGTCGCGTTATTTCTGACCTGCGTGTCCTTTGCGTCGGCGGCCTGCAACGAGGCGCAAATCGAGTTGCGCGGAGATTGGGGCCAGGCGCGGTTCACCGTGGATGTCGCGGATGACGCGGCCAAACGTGCCCAGGGGCTGATGCATGTTGAAAACATGCCGCAAAGCACCGGGATGCTTTTCGTGTATCCGCAGCCGCGCGAAGTTCGATTCTGGATGCGCAACACGCTGATCCCGCTCGACATGATCTTTGCGGACCGCAAGGGCATCGTGCGCTATGTGCATCACGAGGCTGAACCGCTTAGCGAAAAGCGGATCTATGGCGGCAACAACATACAATATGTGCTGGAGGTGAATGGCGGCCTTGCCCGGCAGATGGGAATCGCCAAAGGCAGCCAGATGCGTCATCCCGCGATTGCCGGGGCGGATGTGGCATGGCCCTGTGCGGCCACGGAAGACTGACAATCTTCAGCCGGGTCGCACGGATTTGGTGCGCTGTAGTCGCGCGATCCCCGACAAACTCTTTGGGCTTTTCAATCCTCGAAAACCTGTCTACACGAACGTCATGGTCCGGGGCGTGGCGCAGTCTGGTAGCGCACCTGTTTTGGGTACAGGGGGTCGTAGGTTCGAATCCTGCCGCCCCGACCATCCTTTCCAAGAACAATTTTGGCCGTGTCTGCGCAACTTGATGTGTTGAGCGTGGCTTTCCTGCATCTGGTGTGGCGTTCTGTCCACGCACACCACATGTAGAGAGGCTCCTTCGATTTGGGTCGCTTGGCTGCGCCCATCTCGACGGGCTATTTGGCTAAAATACTGTGTGACATGTACTTTTCCCGCTCACGGATCCAGCAGGCGCACAGGATCGTCTGTGGATGAATCACGTCGTCAGACCCGGCGATCTGTGGACATGTGGGGTCAACGGAAATTTTCCCTGGAATTGGTAAAATTTCCGTTGACCATCTATGCCGGAATACGTCACTTTGTGTGAGCAAGCCGGAAAGCCACAAGATATAGTGGTGGATGGTGAGGCAGGGACAGGTTTTCAGGACATTGCCCAACTTTACGGGCCAACACGCCGCGGCATGACAGGCCCGCATGGCGTTGTGATCCGTCCCGCCCACGGTCAACGCCGAGCCAGGCGCCGCATGGTGCCGCGACACTGGAACACGCTGGATATGGGGCAGCAGATATGAAGATCGAAAGAAAATTCACCACGGCCGGACAGGATGCTTACGCGGAGCTGGAGTTTACCACCACCACCTCCGAGATCCGCAATCCTGATGGCACGACCGTGTTCAAGCTCGATTCGGTCGAGGTGCCCGCCGGGTGGAGCCAGGTCGCCAGCGACGTGATCGCGCAGAAATATTTCCGCAAGGCCGGCGTTCCGGTCAAGCTCAAGCGGGTCAAGGAAAGCGGCGTGCCAGAGTTCCTGTGGCGCTCGGTTCCAGCCACGAAAACCACCGAGAAAATCGGCGAGACCTCGGCCAAGCAGGTTTTCGACCGCCTTGCTGGTGCCTGGGCCTATTGGGGCTGGAAGGGCGGCTATTTCTCGACCGAGGACGACGCCCGCGCCTATTATGACGAGATGCGCTACATGCTGGCCCGCCAGATGGCCGCGCCCAACAGCCCGCAATGGTTCAACACCGGCCTGCATTGGGCGTACGGCATCGATGGCCCCGGTCAGGGTCACTACTATGTCGATTTCGAGACAGGCGAACTGACCAAGTCCACCAGCGCCTATGAACATCCCCAGCCCCATGCCTGCTTTATCCAGTCGGTCAAGGACGACCTTGTGGGAGACGGCGGCATCATGGATCTGTGGGTGCGCGAGGCGCGGCTGTTCAAATATGGCTCCGGCACCGGCACCAATTTCAGCAGCTTGCGCGCCGAGGGCGAGGCGCTGTCTGGCGGTGGCAAGTCGAGCGGCCTGATGGGCTTTCTCAAGATCGGTGACCGCGCGGCGGGCGCGATCAAGTCGGGCGGCACCACGCGCCGCGCCGCGAAGATGGTGATCTGCGATGTGGACCACCCCGATGTCGAGAAATTCATCAACTGGAAAGTCATCGAGGAACAGAAGGTCGCGTCCATCGTCGCCGGTTCCAAGATGCACGAGCAGAAGCTGAACGAGATTTTCGCCGCGATCCGTGCCTGGGATGGCAGCAGCGAGGATGCGGTCGATCCCAAGAAGAACGAACAGCTTAAAGATGCGATCCGCGGTGCCAAGAAATCCGCGATCCCGGAAACCTATGTCAAGCGCGTGCTGGATTATGCGCGTCAGGGTTACGACAGCATCGAATTCCCGACCTATGACACAGATTGGGATTCCGAAGCCTATGCAAGTGTGTCGGGCCAGAACTCCAACAACTCCATTCGCGTCACCGATGCCTTTCTTGAGGCCGTCCGCAAGGACGAGGATTGGGCGCTTTTGAACCGCACCGACGGGTCCGTTGCAAAGACGATCAAGGCACGCGACCTGTGGGAGGATGTGGGCCACGCCGCATGGGCCTGTGCCGATCCGGGCATTCAATACCACGACACCGTCAACGCCTGGCACACATGCCCCGAGGATGGCGAGATTCGCGGCTCCAACCCGTGTTCGGAATACATGTTCCTTGACGATACGGCCTGCAACCTTGCTTCGATGAACCTGCTGCGCTTCTACGATGGCGAGCGGTTCGATGCAGACGCCTATGTCCACGCCACCCGGCTCTGGACGGTGACGCTGGAAATTTCGGTGCTCATGGCTCAGTTCCCGTCCAAGGAAATCGCACAGCGCAGCTTTGAATTCCGCACGCTGGGGCTTGGCTATGCCAATATCGGCGGGCTGCTGATGAACATGGGCCTGGGCTATGACAGCGACGAGGGCCGCGCGCTTTGCGGGGCGCTGACCGCGATCATGACCGGCGTGGCCTACACCACATCTGCCGAGATGGCGTCAGAGCTTGGTGCATTTGCCGGCTACGGCCGCAATCGTGACCACATGCTGCGGGTGATGCGCAATCACCGCAACGCCGCCTATGGCGCGACCGAAGGCTACGAGACGCTTGCGGTCAAGCCCGTGGCGCTGGATCTTGCCAATGTGCCCGATGCGCGCCTGTCCGAATTGGCCATGGCAAGCTGGGACGAGGCGCTGAAGCTGGGCGAAAAGCACGGTTACCGCAACGCGCAAACCACCGTGATCGCGCCCACGGGCACTATCGGTCTGGTGATGGATTGCGACACCACCGGGATCGAGCCGGATTTCGCGCTGGTGAAGTTCAAGAAGCTGGCAGGTGGTGGCTATTTCAAGATCATCAACCAGTCAGTGCCAGCCTCGCTTGAAAAGCTGGGCTATGGCAGCGCGCAGATCGAGGAAATCGTCGCCTATGCCGTGGGTCATGGCTCTATCGGCAACGCGCCCGGCGTAAACCACACCTCGCTGGCCGGGCACGGTTTTGGCCCAAACGAGCTGCAAAAGGTCGACGCGGCGCTTGGCAGCGCCTTCGATATCCGCTTTGTCTTCAACCAATGGACGCTTGGCGAAGAATTCTGCCGCAATGTGCTGGGCATTCCGGCCGACAAGCTGAACGATCCCACCTTCGACTTGCTGGCATCTTTGGGATATTCCAAGGCGGATATCGAGCAGGCCAACGACCATGTCTGCGGAACCATGACGCTGGAAGGTGCGCCGCATCTGGACCCGGCGCATTACCACATCTTCGATTGTGCAAATCCCTGCGGCAAGCGGGGCAAGCGCTTCCTGTCGGTCAACAGCCACATCACCATGATGGCCGCTGCACAAAGCTTCATCTCGGGGGCGATCTCCAAGACGATCAACATGCCCAACGATGCCACGATCGAGGATTGCCAAAAGGCGTATGAGCTGTCGTGGTCGCTCGGGGTGAAGGCCAACGCGCTTTACCGTGATGGCTCCAAGCTCAGCCAGCCGCTGGCCTCTGCGCTGGTCGAGGATGACGACGACGCGGCAGAGATCTTAGAGTCCGGCTCGGCGCAGGAAAAGGCTACCGTGCTGGCGGAAAAGATCGTCGAGAAGCTGGTGATCAAGGAAGTGCGCAAGACGCAGCGCGAAAAGCTGCCGCAGCGCCGAAAGGGTTACACCCAAAAGGCGATCATCGGCGGGCACAAGGTGTATCTGCGCACCGGCGAATACCAGGACGGCAACCTTGGCGAGATCTTCATCGACATGCACAAGGAGGGTGCAGGTTTCCGTGCGATGATGAACAACTTCGCCATCGCCGTGTCCGTGGGCCTGCAATACGGCGTGCCGCTGGAGGAATTCGTCGATGCCTTCACCTTCACCAAGTTCGAACCCGCGGGCATGGTCCAAGGCAATGACAGCATCAAGAACGCCACCTCGATCCTTGACTACATCTTCCGCGAACTCGCTGTCAGCTATCTCGACCGCACCGACCTCGCGCATGTAAAGCCAGAGGGTCACAGCTTTGACGATCTGGGCCGTGGCGAGGAAGAGGGCGTGAGCAACGTCAAGGAAATGTCGGGCGAATCCGCCTCGCGTTCGCTGGAAGTGCTCAAGCAAATCAGCTCCACGGGCTACCTGCGCAAGCGCCTTCCGCAGGAACTGGTGGTGCTGAACGGCGGGCAAGGCATGGCCACGGGGACGGATACACAGGCGGCGCTGAACCGGCTGGTGCCCGAAACCGCCAGCACCACGACCACGCTGCGCATGTCTGCCACCTCCGTGTCCACGGGCATGGACCCGGCGGCCAAGGCCAAGATGCAAGGCTTCGAGGGCGAAGCCTGCGGCGAGTGCGGCAACTACACGCTGGTGCGCAACGGCACCTGCATGAAGTGCAACACCTGCGGCGGGACGAGTGGGTGTAGCTAACCAACACGCGGGGCGGTCCACATGAGCCGCCCCGACCAGACAGGCCAACCGCGTAAACCCTTGCGCAAGGCCAAAGCAACAGGGTGGGAGCAGACGATCGCTCTGGCCCATCCTCACACGGGGCGGGTGCGCTCGCCCCTGACGACGCTCAGGCCGCAGGCAAGACAACCGGGCGGTACATAGATTGAGCCTGAGCGGCGAAACTTCATCGGGGGGCCTTTGTGCCCCCCGTTTTTCCGTGGCGTCCCGTGCGTCAGGTCAGGCGCGCAGGCGCCATTCCTCCCAGACGAACGGATAGGACCACGCGCAGTCATGGGTCTGTTCCAGCGCGGCGCGAACCCGGTCGCGCGCCTCTTTCAGCTCTGGGCTGAACAGGTGGAACTGCACCTGAAGGCGGCCCACCTTGCCGATCTCGCCAGCCTCGATCAGTGCAGGCAGCAGATCGTATTCGCCCCCTTCGATATTCACCTTCATCAGCGCGATCCGCTCGACCGGCGTGGCATCGAAGAAATCCCGGACCGAGAGCGTGCGCGCCTCGAACGCCTTGCCATGATCGGCCACCGAGGACGACGCGTCGCCCGCGTCCGAGAGCATCATCGTGCCGGTGGTCGATCCGATGGCGATATCGTGGACATGCACGTTGCCCGAACCAGCGAATTTTTCCTCCAGCGATGCCACGAAGCCGGGATGTGGCTCGAACAGATGCATTTGCGCGCCCGGCTGCTGGCGCAGAACCGTATCCGTCCATTCGCCACGAAACGCGCCCACGTCGAACACGATGTCGCCGGGTGTCAGCCAGTCGTAGCAAGACAGTCGCGCCTGTCCGTTCTCGCGCCGCCATGCCTTGAACGCGTCATGGAAAACGCACTTCCAGGGGTTGCGCCGTCTGTCCAGCCATCGTTTGAGTGAAGCCATGTTTCGGCCCGTCCTGCCATGTCTGTTTTGAGGGTTCATAGACAGGTCGCGCACGCATTGCGAGGGGGATCCTGCGATCACGGTTGCATCAATACCCGGTCATTTCCAGATATCCCCGGCCTTTGTGACTGCCCGTCACCGTCACAGGCCCTTCCCAATAGGGCGGCGTCACCGCCATCCAGGCTTTGGGGTTGAGCGCTTGCACCGTCACATCCACGCCGCGCCCGGGCACCTCCAGCCGCCATGTCGTTGGCACTGTTCGGTCCGCGACATCGGTCGTTTCCAACGGCGTGGCGCTCAGCGCGCCATCGGGCAGGGCGGTGGTGCGGCCGTCCGGCTCGATCCATGTGCCAGAGGCGTAGCTCCTGCCATCGCTCTGGCGCAGCTCGAACGCCATCAGCTTGGCGCCATCCTCAAAACTGAGCGAGAACCAGTCCCATCCGTCCTGATCCTCTGCCAAGGGTTGCGAGGACCATTCGCGATCCAGCCAGGCGTTGCCCGTCACCTCGACCGACCCGTCTGGCAGGGTCAGCGTCCCGGTTAGGCTGTAGAAGGGCTGCGAATAGTAGTAACTCGCCTGTCCCGCTTCGGATTTCACCGAATAGCCGTTCTGCCCGTGAAAGATCAGCGGGCCTTGCGCGTTCAAATCGACCTCGTAGGAGAAATCCGGCCCCGTTGCGCGCAGGCTGACATCCGCCAGCGTCTCGCCCGCCATGCGCCAATCGTCGATCCACGCCTCGAAAGGTGCAGGCGTCACACCCGCTTGCCCGATGCCGCCGCGCGCGAACCGTTCCGCGCTATGATGCGTGTCCGGCGTGGTCACGGCGGCATGGCCGAGCCAGATCTGCGGGCTGTCCCAGCCTTCGCGCTCCTCGGGTTCCAGAGCAGAACGAAACAGCGTCCATTGCAGCCCGTAAGGTGTGTCGTCCGGGCCGGTCATGTTGGCGGTCAGATACCACCATTCGATCCGGTACGCGGAATGCGGACCGTGATCGGCCGGGAAGTCGAATGTCGGGTCGGGTTGTGGCGTGGCGAAGCCTTCGGCCTCGCTGCCCATCCCGGCAAAGCCCTGCGCAAGCGCGGGCAGCGGCAAAAAACACAGAAGAATGGCAAAAATCCTAGCGTTCATTGGCAAAAACCTTCAGCAAGTCGGCAGGTGGCGTGCGCGCCAACCGCAGCGCGGGCCAGGCGGCAGCCAACAGGGCCGCAAGGATCGCCAGCCCGGCAAGCCGCGCGTAATCCACCGGGAACAGGTACATCGGCAAGCGCCAGCCGAATGCCTCTACATTCACCAGCGCGAGCAGCACCCAGGCCAGCGCCAGCCCCAGTGGCAGGGCGCATATCAGCGTAAGCGCCGCGAGTATCAACGCGCGCAAAAGCTCCAGCCGCCCAAGCTCTGCCCGTGTCAGCCCAAGCGCCCAGGCGGGGGCCAGTTGCGGCAGGCGCATCCCGGCGAGCGTCAGCAGGCTCATCAGCATGGCAAAGCCCGCGACGGCCAGCGTCAGGATGTTCAGCGCGCCGGTGACGGTGAATGTGCGTTCGAAGACCTGCATCGACATCCGCTTGACCTGTGCCTGGTCTATGATCTGCCCGGCGGCAAGGTCGAACCGGGCCTCAAGCCTGTCGCGCAGCGCCTCTGGCTGATCGGTGCGCAGGCCAAAGCGGGTCACGGCCACCTCTGGGTGCAGATCCCGAAACAGGGCTTCGCCGATGATGGCCTGCCCGATAGGGTTGCCGTAATCGCCGAACACCCCCGCGACCGGCAGGGACAGACCGGGAGCGACAGCCAGAATATCACCGGGCCACAGATCGGCGCGGCGTGCCAGTTGCTCGTTTATGATCACCGCCTCGCCGCTTGCCACCCGTTCCCATGGGTCCGTACCCTGGGCCAGAAAGCGCCAGTTCTCGATATAGGTGGGACCGATACGCGCGCCATAAAGCTCGGCGGGTTGGCCTGCCAGCCGCGTATCGACCGACTGCACGGGCAGGAGCGTGGCCCCGTCCTGCACCAGGAATGCCTGCATCCGGTCGCTTTGTTCGGGGGAGCGCGCGTTGATGTATAGCTCGGCCGCCAGCCGTTGATCCAGAAAGGCGGTAAAGGTCAGCCGAAAGCTGGATACCATGGTCGATACCCCCACATTGGCCGCGATCGCCAGCAACAGCGCCATCAGCGCAAGGCTCAGCCCTGGCAATTGCTGGCGCGTATCTGCCCAGAACCACTGCCACCGCACCGCAGCCGACAGGCGCTCGGCCAGCAGCAGCGCCCGGTCAAGGCAGGCGGGCAGGGCAAGGGCGGCCCCCAAAAGCAGGCACCCAAGGCACAGGAAGCCAAGCAGCAACCCGTCGGCAAGCCAGACCAGCGCCAGCGATATGGCCAACATCATGACCGCCAGCCAGGTTTGCCAGACGCGCGCGCGCCCGGCGGTCATGGCCCAGGCCCGCGCCCCCGCGCTGGCCAGGACAGGCATCCGTGCCGTGCGCCAAAGCGCCCCGCCAGAGGCCAGTGCCGTGCCCAAAAGCGCGATCCCCAGACCTGACAGCCACCATTCGGGACGCAGTTGCAACGTACCCGATATGCTGGCCCCGTAAAGCCCGCGCAGCGTGGCCGCCACATCGGGCAACAGCGTGGCGGCGATCAGATACCCAAGCAGGATGCCAAGACAGCCCGCCAACAGCGCCAGCACCACCAGTTCCAGCGCCAAAAGCGCGATCAACCGGCGCAGCGGCAGTCCAAGCGCGCGAAGGCTGCGCACCAGCCCGCGCCGCTGCTCGAAGGCCAGCCCGATCGCGCCATGCACGATGAATATACCGACGGCGAAACTCAAAAGGCCAAAAGCGGTCAGGTTCAGGTGGAAACTGTCGGTCAGCCGGCCCGCATCCGCCCCTTGATTGGCGCTCAGGCGGCGCAGGTCGGGGGCCACATCGTTCAACGCGGGCAGGTCGCGCGCTTGCCTTGGGGCCACGATCAGCCGGCTGAGTTGGCCCGGTTGATCGAGCAGCTTTTGCACCGTGCCGATATCGGCCAGCGCGGTCCCCGGCGCAAGATTGCGATCGGCCACGACGGGGCTGGTGAGCATATCGCGCGCGGCCGCCACGCTGCGCGGATGAACGAACACCGTTTGCGCGGTCACGACATCGCTAAGGCTTTGACCCGCGTCGTTGGTGGTGGTTTGCGGCATGATCCCCGCAGGCGCGGTCAGCGGGTCGATCCCGATCAGCCTGAGGGGCCCGTCTGCGCCTGTCAGACGCCCCTCAAGCACCGGGGCCACCTGCCAGCCCGCACGGCGCAGGTCGATATAGATGGATTGGTCGAAACGGTCGCCCGACTTGGGCAAGAGCTGATCGAAGGTGCCCTCGCCAAGGGTGGCGGCGGCGGCGTCATAGCTCGCGCGTGCCTCGGTATTGATGGCCTGCACACCCGACCAAAGCGCCGTGGCCAGTGCCAGCCCGGTGATCAGCGTGAACAACTGAAGCGGGTTGCACCGCCAATACGACCACAGCGCGGACAGCCCCGCGCGGGTCATGCGATGCGGCCCCGACTGAGATGCACATGCCGGTCCATCCGGGCGGCAAGCGTTGTGGAATGCGTGACCATCATAAGCGCCGCGCCGGTTTGCGCCACAAGGCTCAGCAGTTCGTCCAGCACCGCCCCTGAGGTTGCCTCGTCCAGATTGCCGGTCGGCTCGTCGGCCAGCACCAGCCGGGGCTGCGCGGCCAGCGTGCGGGCGATAGCGACGCGCTGTTGCTGCCCGCCCGAAAGCTGTTCCGGGTATTTGCCAAGCTGGTCTTGCAGCCCGAGCGCCTCTGCCAGCCGGGCGTCGCGCGCGGGATCGTGCTGCCCGGCAAGCCGCGCCTGAAACGCGATGTTTGCCTGTACGCTCAGCGACGGGATCAGGTTGAACTGTTGAAAGATCACCCCGACCGTGCCGCGCCGCAAGGCGGCGCTCCCGGCATCGTCCAGCCCGGCGATGTCGCGCCCATTGATGCGGATCTCGCCCCCGTCTGCCGTATCAAGCCCGGCGACCAGATGCAGGAGCGTGCTTTTGCCCGAACCGGATTCGCCGGTCAGCGCAAGGGTATGCCCGGCCTCAAGAACCAGGTCGACGCCGCGCAGCACGGGCACCGGCCCGGTCTGCGTCTCATAGCTTTTGGCAAGGGATCTGAGTTCTAGCAGCATACCTGACTTTCCTTTTGCAAAGCTATGGCTGTGCGCGCCAATGAAAAGCAAGCCTGCGCGAAAAAATCCGGCCTTCGTGGCATAGCGGCGGTCTGTCGCGCTTGTTGGATGCGACGATTTGGACAGGCGTTCTAGCTTTCTCCTATAGATGTGGAGAACCAGAAATGACCGACCCTTCTGCCAACGCGCCGCTTTTCCCGGATCTTGACGCCGCCGCACCCCGCGACGACGCCCCGACGCGCGCGGGCGGCGTGGCGCGGCTTGACGCCTTTGTGCCGCGCGCCGCGAAAAGCTATGCCAGCAGGCGCAACTACGATCTGGGGCCGGGTCGGCATGGATATGTATCCACCCTGTCACCCTGGGTCCGGCATCGGCTGATTTCCGAGGAAGAGGTGCTGCGCGCCACGCTTGCCCGTCACGCGCCTTCGGCGGCGGAAAAATTCGTTCACGAGGTATTCTGGCGGGGCTATTTCAAAGGCTGGCTGGAGCAGCGCCCAAGCGTCTGGCAGGATTACCGCAGCGACCTTGAGGATCTGTTCGCGGATCTGGGCGATGATGGCGAATTTGCTGTGGACTATAACGCCGCCATAACCGGCCGCACGGGCATCGACGCCTTCGACCATTGGGCCGCGGAACTTGTCGAGACGGGGTATTTGCATAATCACGCGCGGATGTGGTTCGCCTCGATCTGGATATTCACGCTTGGCCTGCCGTGGCAGCTTGGGGCGGATTTCTTTTTGCGGCATCTGATGGATGGCGACCCGGCCTCCAACACGCTGAGCTGGCGTTGGGTGGCGGGCCTGCATACCAAGGGCAAGGCGTATCAGGCGCGGGCCGCCAATATCGCCAAATATACCGAAGGGCGGTTCCGCCCGCTTCACGCGCTGGCCAGCCAGATCGTGCCGCTGGATGAGGCAGTGGAGCACGAAAAGCACCCCCTGCCGCTGGCGGGGCGGGTGCCGGACCGGCCATTCGTGTTGTTGATCACCGAGGAAGATTGCAGCCCGGACACATGGCTGAACGCCGCGCCCGTAGCGGCCATCTCGCTTGGGGCGACGGCACGCAGATCGCCCGCCGCCATTGGAAAGAAGGCACAGGACTTCGCCGCCGCCGCGCTTGAGGATGCAGTCGCGCGGGTGGCGCAAACCCATAACGTCCCCGCGTCGATGGGAACGGGTGACTGGGGCAAGGCGATGACAGACGCGGCACGGCGCGCCGGGGTTCGCGATATCGTCACGCCCTATCCGCCCGTTGGCCCGGTGGCCGAGGAGTTGCACAAGGCCGCGCGGCAGCTCGAAGAGGCCGGAATTGACCTGCACCGCGTCAGGCGGCGTTATGACACCCTTGTCTGGCCGCACGCATCGCGCGGGTTTTTTGCATTGAAAAAGAAGATCCCGTTGATCCTGTCGGATCTTGGCCTGTCACGTTGATGCGGGGGCAAGCCGCGCCGCGTTGCGGGCAAGCTGTGTGATTTCGTCCCACCGGCCTGCCCGCATCAGGTTGGCGGGGGCGATCCAGCTGCCACCGGCGCAGATGACATTGGGCAGGGACAGATAGCTGGCCGCGTTGGCGGCACTGACACCGCCCGTGGGGCAGAAGGCGATCTGCGGCAATGGCCCGCCAATGGCCCGGAGCGCGGCTGCCCCGCCTGACGCCTCTGCCGGAAAGAATTTCTGCACCGTGTAGCCGCGTGAGAGAAGGCGCATCGCCTCACTTGCCGTGGCGGCCCCCGGTAAAAGCGGCAGGTCATGGGTCTCGCACGCGTCCAGCAAGGTATCCGTCGCCCCCGGAGAAACGCCAAACGTCGCCCCCGCATCGCGCGCCTCCGCCACGTCCTGCGCGGTGATCAGCGTGCCCGCCCCCACATGCGCGCCTTTGATCCCGGCCATGAGGCTGATGGCCTCAAGCGCCGCGCCCGTGCGCAAGGTGACTTCAAGCACCGGAAGCCCGCCCGCCACCAGCGCTTCTGCGAGCGGACGGGCATGGGCCGCGTCTTCGATCACCAGTACCGGCACGATCGGGGCCAGCTTGCAGACGTGGCGCAGATGCGCGCTTGCGTCTTGCGGTGTCATGTGTCGCCCCCGAAAATCGACGCGCCCGTATCGGCGGCACCCACCACGCTGCGGAAACTGGCGAAAAGCTCACGCCCCAGCCCATGCTCGTTGCCGCTCAGGTCCGGCTCGGGCAGGGGACGGTCCTGCCAGCCTTCCGTGAGGATGTCCAATGCGCCCGCCTTGGCATCGACGCGCAGGATGTCGCCATCGCGCAGCCGCGCGATGGGGCCGCCATCCTTGGCCTCTGGGCTGACATGGATCGCGGCGGGCACCTTGCCGGATGCGCCCGACATGCGCCCGTCAGTGACCAGCGCCACCTTCTGTCCGCGCCCCTGAAGGATCGACAACATCGGCGTCAGGCTGTGCAATTCGGGCATGCCGTTAGCCTTTGGCCCCTGAAAGCGCACCACGACGATCACGTCGCCGGTCAGATCTCCCGCCTTGAAGGCGGCCTTGACGGCCTCCTGATCGGCGAACACGCGCACAGGCGCTTCGATCAGCCGGTGTTCGGGTGCTACCGCGGACACTTTCATCACCGCCGTGCCAAGCGAACCGGCCAGCCGCGACAGACCACCGGTGGCCTGAAACGGCGAGGCGACAGGGCGCAGGATCTTGTCGTTGAGAGTGTCGCGCGGGCCCTCGCGCCAGATCACCGTGTCGCCGTCAAGAATGGGTTCCTGAGTATAGTTCTTTAGCCCCTTGCCGCCCACGGTTTGCGTGTCCGGATGCAAAAGCCCCGCGGCCAGCAGCTCCCGGATCATGTAGCCAAGACCGCCCGCCGCGTGGAAATGGTTCACATCGGCCAGACCGTTGGGATAAACCCGCGCCAGCAGCGGCGTCACCGAGGACAGCTCGGAAAAATCCTGCCAGTCGAGGATAATGCCGCCCGCGCGCGCCATCGCCACCAGATGGATCAGCAGGTTGGTGGAGCCACCCGTGGCGTTCAGCCCGACGATGCCGTTCACGAACGCCTTTTCGTCTAGAATGTCGCAGACCGGGGTATATGCTGTTCCCAGATCGCTCAGGCTGAGCGCGCGTTGAGCCCCCGCAATGGTCAGCGCGTCGCGCAAGGGTGTGTTCGGGTTGACGAAACTCGCCCCCGGCAGGTGCAACCCCATGAATTCCATCAGCATCTGGTTGGTGTTGGCAGTGCCGTAAAAGGTGCAGGTGCCCGGCCCATGATAAGCGGCCATCTCGGCCTCCATCAACGCCTCGCGTCCCACTTCGCCGGCGGCGAATTGCTGGCGGACCCTGGATTTCTCGTCATTTCCCAGCCCGCTGACCATCGGCCCGCCGGGCAGGAAGACGATGGGCAGATGGCCGAACGCCTGCGCCGCGATCACCAGCCCCGGCACGATCTTGTCGCAGACCCCAAGAAAGACGGCGGCATCAAAGGTGTTGTGGCTCATCGCGACAGAGGCGGCAAGCGCGATGACGTCGCGGGAAAACAGGCTCAGCTCCATGCCCGGCTCGCCTTGGGTCACGCCGTCGCACATGGCAGGCACCCCGCCCGCGACCTGCGCTGTGCCGCCCGCCTCGCGCGCGGCGCGGCGGATCAGGTCGGGGAACCGCTCGAACGGCTGATGTGCCGACAACATGTCGTTATAGGCGGTCACGATGCCAAGGTTGCCCGCGCTGGTGGAGGCAAGCGTCGCCTTGTCCTCGCCCATCGCGGCATAGGCATGGGCCTGCCCGCTGCACGACAGATGCGCCCGGTTCGGCCCCTTGCCCCGCGCCTGCCGCATCCGCGTTAGATAGGCGTGCCGGGTCGGGGCGCTTCGTTCGATGATGTTTTGGGTGACGCGGGACAGGGTCGGGTGCAACGGCATGGGGGCATGGCTCCTTATGGGGTTTGTCATACAGGTTTCAGGGGCCCGCGCCAATGGTCGCCATGTGGCCGGGTGACCGGGACGGGCCTCGGGAGATCCGGCACCAGCAGATCAAACGCCGCCCTTGCGCCGCATTAGGATGCCTGCGCTTGACATAATATACGGAGACGACGGACTTGCGGAAGTTACAGGGGAACAACGCAGAAATACCGTCATCAATGCCACGGTATAGGCGGTGTCATTTCGCAAGGCAGCGTGTTCCGCGCGCAGGTTTTGACGTAAAGGCTGCAAGCGAAGGCGACTTGTCCACATCCGCTTTGAGCGTCAAACTATCGCGGGGTCGGGTGTTGTTATACTGCTCTTGAAAACACTTGTTCACCTTCTTCTGTACATGTGCAAATCTATGATCCTACCAAGAGGGGTCCACGCAGAACGGGACTGTGCGCACGCGTCACGCTACGCAGATAAAAGGACCGGACAGATGACGAAGTTATTGCTGGCGGATGACCATGATCTGGTCCGAGAAACGCTGGCAGAATTTTTGCGGCGCGAAGGGGCGTTTGACACGGCGCAGGCCGATAGCCTTGAGGCGGCATTGAAGGTGAATGCAGCGCAGGGGCCGTTCGGGCTGATCCTGCTGGATTACACGATGCCGGGCATGAACGCGCTGGACGGCGTTGCACAGATGCGTGCACAGGCCGGATGCCCGGTTGCGGTGCTGTCGGGTACCGCGCCCCCCGATGTGGCACGCCGCACATTGCGGGCGGGTGCGGCGGGGTTCATGCCCAAGACTCTGGCCCCCAAGCCATGCTGAGCGCGATCCGCCAGATGCTGAGCGGGCAGACCTTTCTGCCGCTCGATTTTCTGGTTGACCCAGAGGCGCAGGGCGGGGTTGTACAACTGACCCCGCGCGAACGGGACGTGCTGCATGGCGTCAGCGAGGGCAAGCTGAACAAGGAAATCGCCCGCGACCTCGATATTCAAGAGGTAACGGTCAAGCTGCATGTCAAAACGCTGTCCCGCAAGCTTGGCGCAAAGAACCGGACCCATGCTGCGATGCTGGCGCGTGACATAGGGCTGCTTTGACGCGCTGCGTGCGGCGCCCCGAAACCTGAACCGAAAAGCCCCGCCATTGGCGGGGCTTTCCTGTCTTAAAGCGTTCCGCATTTAACCTGAGACATCAGCGAAAGGCGGAACGCGTGCAACGATTGAACGGAGTACTGCGTTTCTCGAAAATCTGTGTTTCAGGTTTTTCGCGAAACGCTTTACCCTGCGCGGCGGCGGCGGCTTCCGGCGCGGCCACCCCGGCCGGCGGGTGCTTCGCCCGGCTTGAGCGGGGCCTTGTTGAACTTGATCCACTCGGCGCCATGCGGGTCGTTGTTGGTAAGGAAGTTGGCGGCGCGGATCGCTTCCATCTCCTTGCCGGGGCGCGGCTTGGTGGAACCGAGGCCGAAAAGCTGGCAGAAGGTTTCCTCGTCCATGTCTTCGGGCAGGATCAGACCCGCGGCCATGATCTCCGCTTTCTTCGCCTCGATCTCGGCCTGCTTCACCGGCAGGGCAATCGGGTTCATGATCGCAGAGGTCATCCCCGCACCCATCGCCATCGGCAGGAAGGCGTTGTTGATGCCGTGCCGGTTGGGCAACCCGAAAGAGATGTTGGACGCGCCGCAGGTGGTGTTCACGCCCAGTTCCTCGCGCAGGCGGCGCACAAGGGTAAAGACCTGCTGACCGGCGGTGCCCATCGCGCCGATGGGCATGACCAGCGGATCAACCACGATGTCATGCGCCGGGATGCCGAAATCGGCGGCGCGCTCCACGATCTTCTTGGCGACGGCAAAGCGCACGTCGGGATCCTCGGAAATGCCGGTGTCGTCGTTCGAGATGGCCACGACAGGCACGTTGTACTTCTTGACCAGCGGCAGCACGAATTCCAAACGGTCTTCCTCGCCGGTGACAGAGTTCAAAAGCGGACGCCCCTCGCAGGCCAGCAAGCCAGCCTCAAGTGCGGCGGGCACCGAGCTGTCGATACACAAAGGCACATCGACAAGCGCCTGCACCAGCTCGATCATCTTGGTCATGAGCGGCGGTTCGGTTTCGTTCGGGTTGGGGTTGGAATTGTAGACCACGCCCGCATTCACGTCGAGCACGGTCGCGCCCGCCGCGACCTGCGCCACGGCATCGGATTCCACGGTCGAGAAATCGCCCGCTTCCAGTTCGGCGGCCAGCTTCTTGCGGCCCGTGGGATTGATCCGCTCGCCGATGACGCAGAACGGCTCGTCAAAGCCGATCACGGCGGTCTTGGTTTTGCTTTCGACGATTGTGCGGGTCATGTGCGGCCTTTCAGGATGCGTTGACAGGTTTGGTGGCAGAACCACCGTTGTTGATGGCCCATTCGGCGTTCGCCTTGACGCCGCCCAACGGGAAGAAATGCACACTCTCGATATTGAAATCGGGATGCGCGGCCTTGTGCGCGGCCAGCTGAGCCAGAACCTCGGTCGGCTCGTAGGGCAGCAGCAGCTTGGTGACGTCCATCGCGCGCTTTTGCAGCACCTTGAGCGACGGGCCGACACCGCAGGCGATGGCGAACTTGATCAGGGTTTGCAGCTTGGCGGGCCCGGCAATGCCGATATGTACAGGAATGGTGATGCCCGCCTCGCGCAGGTCGTCGGCCCATTTGATGATCGGCCCGGCGTCAAAGGCGAATTGCGTGGCCAGCGCCATTTGTGCGTCGGTGCGTTCGGAAAACGCCTGTTTCCAGCGCAGCGCATCCTCGACATTCTTCATGCCGCCATCGGGGTCGATGTCGCGGTTGCCTTCGGGGTGGCCGGCTACGTGCAGCCGCTTGAATCCTGCGCGATCGAACGCGCCGGTTTCCATCAGCTGCATGGAACTGTCGAACGCGCCATGTGGCGTTGTCACGCCTCCGGCCAGCAGCAGCGCCTGATTGACGCCCGCTTCGCCCTGATAACGGGCGATCCAGTCTTCCAGCGTGGCCTTGTCCTTGATGATACGCGCGGGGAAATGCGGCATCGCGGAATAGCCCTCATCGGCCAGACGGCGCGCCGTTGCGACCATGTCCTCGATGGGCGTGCCCTCGATATGGGCGATATAAACGCGGGTGTCCTCGGGCAGCAGATCGCGGAAATCCTCGACCTTTTCGGCCGTGCGCGGCATCACCTCGATGGAGTAACCCTTCAGAAAGGCCTCAAGCTCGGCATTCCCGCCCGGAACGGTCTTTTCACGCTTCTTGAAGTTCAACAAAGCCATCGCGGCCTCCCATAGAGAATTCGGGCTCATGCCCAGCCATCGTTGTCGATCAGCTGCTTGATGCGGGCCTGATCATATTCCGTGTCAAGACGCGCGGCTTCGGCTTCGACCACCTCTGCCGGGTCGCCGTCGACCTGGTAGGGGGCGGCCTTGCGCCATTCGGCAAGATAGGCATCCGTTTCGGCTGCACCAGTCTTCATCGCGGCCCGGTCGATGGCCTGCTCGAACCGTTCGGGAAGCTGCTTTTTCGCCCCCCGGCGGCCCTTGCCGACGATGACCTGCGCGGGGATATCGCGCCAGTACACGATTGTGACATCTACCATTGTTCGCCCTCTTGCCCCGAATCTCGCGTCTCGGTGACTTTTCTCTAATGCAGGGCAGGGCATGCGCTGCGTCGTTTTTCGACTTAACATCACGCACCTGCGACAGCGATACATTATCCGCAGCGCGCAAGGGTTGCCACCGTGGCAAATAGGAAAATGATTCAACATCGTCTTGCGCCACGCTCTGCGCTTGCGCAGGGCGGCGTTCGTCACTACCTTTAGGGCAACTCGAAATGGAGGGCGTACCATGACGCCCAGGCGTCCGGCAGGTGCGGGCGCTTTCCCAAGGCCCCGAGGCCAAGCTCAGGTAGAGAGCCCCGCACTGATCTCGCCCGGATCCGGGCCGCTTTACGCGGCCCTGGATCTTGGCACAAATAGTTGTCGAATGCTGATCGCCCGTCCTGACGGCGCTCAGTTCAAAGTCGTGGACAGCTTTTCGAAGTCTGTTCAGCTTGGCACCGGGCTGGAGACATCGGGACGTTTGTCCCGGTCCTCCATTTTCCGCACCATTCAGGCTTTGCGCGTCTGTCAGCAAAAGCTGAAACGGCACAAGGTCACGCGTATGCGGCTTGTCGCAACCGAGGCCTGCCGGCGGGCCAGCAACGGCGCGGATTTCATGGCGCGCGTACGGCGAGAAACCGGGCTGCGGCTGGATATCATCGAACCACAGGAAGAAGCGCGGCTTGCCGTCGTGTCCTGCGCGCCGCTTGTCAGCCGCACGACCGAGCAGCTTTTGGTGGTTGATATCGGCGGCGGCTCTACCGAACTGGTGTGGATCGACCTAAAGGACGTGGCCCCGCGCGACCGGGCGCGCGCCATCATGCGGATGCATGGCGGCTTTCCGGTGCCGACCGCGAACGGTGGCGCGGCGCGCGTGGTGGACTGGATCAGTGTGCCACTTGGGGTGGCCACGCTGCGCGACCAGTTCCGCGATGTCGAGGATGACATGGCGCGGTTTGCCTTGATGAGCTGGTTTTTCGAAGAAAACCTGGCCGAATTCGCCCCATACAAGGACGAGCCGTCGCGCGAGGGCTTTCAGATCGTAGGCACCAGCGGCACGGTCACGACCGTCGCCGCCTCCCATCTGGGGCTGAAACGCTATGATCGCAATAAGGTGGACGGGCTGTGCATGACCAGCGACGAGATCGACAAGGTGATCCGAGATTACCTGTTGATGGGCCCGGCGGGCCGGAGACGCGATCCGCGTATCGGGCTGGATCGTCAGGCGCTGATCATGTCGGGGGCGGCGATCCTTCAGGCATTGCTGCGCTGCTGGCCGACAGACAGGCTTTCGGTGGCGGACCGGGGCCTTCGCGAGGGTATGCTTTACGCACAGATGGCCGCCGATGGCGTGCTGACGGATGAGGGGGCGTGATGGCCAAGAAATCGGACAAGACCAAGAACACCTCGGGGCGCGGACAGCGTGACCTGACGGTGAAGGTGAAAACGGCCAAGGGCCGCAAGATCAGCTCGACCCGCTGGCTTCAACGACAGTTGAATGACCCCTATGTCAAACGCGCGCAGGCCGAGGGCTATCGCGGGCGCGCGGCCTACAAAATTCTCGAACTGGATGACAGGTTCCGTTTTCTGGTACCGGGCGCGCGGGTGGTGGATCTGGGCTGTGCGCCGGGCGGCTGGTGTCAGGTGGCGGTGCCGCGCGTCAACGCGCTTGGTGAGAAATCGGGCAAGGCACGGGGCTATGTGCTTGGCATCGACCTGCAAGAGGTGGAGCCGATCGCGGGGGCCGAAATACATCAGCTTGATTTCATGGCAGACGACGCCGACGCGCAGGTCAAGGCATGGCTTGGCGGCGAGGCGGATGTGGTCATGTCCGACATGGCGGCGGCCAGTTCCGGCCACAAGCAGACGGATCACCTGCGCATCATCGCCCTATGCGAAGCGGCGGCCTATCTGGCGTTTGACGTGCTGAGCGAGGGCGGGACATTCGTGTCCAAGGTGCTGGCAGGCGGGGCCGAGGGTGAGTTGCAAAAACTGCTCAAGCAACGTTTCACGAAAGTAGCCAACGTCAAGCCGCCTGCGTCGCGCGCGGACAGTTCCGAGAAATTCGTGGTCGCCACCGGCTTTCGGCGCGACGGGTGATCACGGTTTCGGTAGCTGCTCTGATAGTGACCGTTCCGCCATCTGCTTGAACCGCTGATGGTCAGATAGATTCGGTTTGGCCTTGGCCTGAACCCGCTTACGCGTGTCTCGCGCGGCGTTCTGCTGGCGCAAGAGTTCAAAAAGCTTGGCATGGCGCGCAAGATCGCGTGACGTGATGCCACTCATAAAACAAATCCCTTTTAAGCGTGTCGCGAAATGCAGTGCTCCACTCAATCGTTGAAGGTGTGCCGCCTGTCATGGATGTCGCAGGTTGTAGGCGGTACGTTATAAAAAATAAGATTACCCGCAGCACAGGGGAATGCCACGGGTGTTAGGCAGGAATTTTACGTCAAACGCACAATTTCAAGGCTGATTGCGGCGAAAACATGAAATTGTCACCATTGGGGCGACAATAACCGCAGGCTGAGCGCGTAGCCCGCGAAAGCGATCCGCGCAACGCCTCAATGAGAGATCATCCAGGGCCGCGCGCTTGGAAAGCTTTTGGAGCCATCGGCACGGTGCATTGTCCGGCTCGGCATCTTCTTGGAACTGGACGAACAGCACGAACAGCCCGGCCCGTGCGAGCGGGTGGATTTCGGGGCGTGGCTTGCGCGTTCATTCGTGGCGATTGCGGTGCGCGTGGTGCCGTCCATATTGGCGAAAGCCGGCGCGCGCAGCAGCACGCGGGGGGCTGTCGCCGCGCAGGACGGGCAGGCGCAAGGCTGGTCGAAATCGGCCATTGCGGCAAAGCTGGTGAAGGGGCCGCATTCGGCGCAGTTGTAATCGTAATAGGGCATGGTCTGTCTCCGCGTTTCTGTCTTGTGTGGACGGGCCGGATGCGGCCCGTCCGTTCTTGCGCTCAAAGATCGGGCGCAAGTGGAATGTCGACCGACCCGTCCAGATGCTTCGTCGGCCCGTCAGAGCCGGGCATGATGTCGAAATCGAAGATCTCGTTGGGCAGCCACAGCGTGGCGCAGGCGTTGGGAATGTCCACCACGCCCGAGATATGGCCCTGCACGGGTGCCGTGCCCAGAATGGCGTAGGCCTGTGCGCCGGTATAGCCGAACTTCTTGAGATATTCGATCGCGTTCAGGCAGGCCTGACGATAGGCGACATGCACATCCAGATAATGCTGATTGCCGCTTTCATCGACGGAAATACCCTCGAAGATCAGGTAATCGTCGTATTTCGGGGTAATCGGCGATGGCTTGAAGATCGGGTTCTTGATCCCGTATTTCTCCATCCCGCCCTTGATCAGTTCGACCTGGATATGCAGCCAGCCGGCCATCTCGATCGCGCCGCAGAAGGTGATCTCGCCGTCGCCCTGGCTGAAATGCAGGTCACCCATCGAAAGACCGGCACCGTCCACGTAAACGGGGAAATAGCAGGTCGCGCCGCGCGACAGATCCTTGATGTCGCAATTGCCGCCATGTTCACGCGGCGGCACGGTGCGCGCGGCCTCTGCGGCGGCGGCGGCGCGTTCATCGCCGGTCATCTTGCCCATATGCGCCGATTGCGTGTCGGGCAGGGCGGCAAGGGGTGGCACCCGGTCGGGGTCGGTGGCCACAAGCCCCTTTTCACGCGTGTTCCACATATCCAGCATCTTGCGATCCGGCAGACAGCCGATCAGGCCGGGGTGAATAAGCCCTGCGTATTTCACGCCTGGCACATGCCGCGACGATGTGAACATGCCGTGGAAATCCCAGATGGATTTCTGCGCCTCGGGGAAATGGTCGGTCAGGAAACCGCCGCCATTCTGCTTGGAAAAGAAGCCGTTGAAGCCCCAGTTCATCTCTTCCTTGGCACCGATATCAAGGATGTGCACCTTGAGCAGGTCGCCCGGCTCGGCGCCCTTGACCCCAATGGGACCGGACAGATAATGCACCTGTTGCAGTTCCACGTCGCGCACGTCTGACGCGTCGTCGTCGTTCTTGATCTGACCGCCGGTCCAGTCATAGGTTTCGATCTTGAAATCGTCGCCCGGCTCGACCCACACGGCAATCGGAATGTCGGGATGCCAGCGGTTATGCACGGCCTCGTTGGTGTGCGGGCTTTCGGAAAGATCGACCGAGATAAGCGTGTCTGCCATGTTGTCCTCTCTTCAGTTGTGGTCAAACGGATAGGAATTTCGAGACTTTCGCCTCGTCGATGCCCTCGCGCGGGCTGTCATGGACGAAGGTGCCGTTTTCCAGCACCACCACCCGGTCCGCCACGTCGAGCGCAAAGGTCAGAACCTGTTCAGACACCACGATGGACAGGCCCTTTTCATCGCGGATACGGCGCAGGGTGCGCGCCATGTCGCGGATGATGGATGGCTGGATGCCCTCGGTCGGCTCGTCCAGCAAAAGCACCTTGGGCTTGGAGGCCAGCGCGCGGGCGATGGCCAGCTGTTGCTGTTGGCCGCCCGAAAGGTTGCCGCCCCGGCGCGATTTCATCTCCAGCAGCACCGGGAACAGTTCGTAGATGTCCTGCGGCACGGTTTTTTCGCCGGTGGAGGTGAGGCCGGTTTCGACGTTTTCCTGCACCGTCATGGATGAAAAGATCATTCGCCCCTGCGGCACGTAGGCGATGCCATTGGCGACGCGCTGATAGGGTTTGAGATCGGTCACTTCCTTGCCCGCGATGCTGACGGCACCGGCGGTGGTGGGCATGATCCCCATCAACGTTTTCATCAGCGTGGTCTTGCCCATGCCGTTGCGGCCCATGATGGCCACGATCTCTCCGGGTTTGACCTCAAGATCGAGCCCGTGGAGCACCTCGCTCTGACCATAGGCAGAGCGCAGTTCCTTGACGTTCAACATCCGCTTTCCTTTCAGTGTCCCAGATAGACTTCGACGACCTTGGGGTCGTTCTGGACATGCTCCATCGAGCCTTCCGACAGCACCTGCCCCTGATGCAGCACGGTCACGCGTGTGGCGATGTCGGCGACAAAGCCCATGTCATGCTCGATCACGATCACCGATCTGTCCGCAACGATCCGTCGAAGCAGTTCGGCGGTCTTCTTGCGCTCGGCCACAGACATGCCTGCGACGGGCTCGTCCAGCATCAAAAGCTCGGGGTCCTGAATGAGCAGCATCCCGATCTCCAGCCACTGTTTCTGCCCGTGGCTGAGAAACGCGGCCTTTTGCGTAAGCATGTCGCTGAGAAAGATCATCTCGGCGATCTCCTCGATCCGCTGGCGCACCGCCTGATCCCGCTTGAAGAACAGCGCGCCGAACACGCTGTGCCCCTTTGGATAGCTCAGTTCGAGATTGGCGAAGACGGTCAGATCCTCGTAGACCGAGGGTGTCTGGAACTTGCGGCCCACCCCGGCATGGACAATCTGATCCTCGCGCATTTTCAGCAGATCCTTGCCCTTGAAGGATATCGCCCCGGAGGTCGCCCGCGTGCGCCCGCAGATCAGGTCGAGCACGGTTGTCTTGCCCGCCCCGTTGGGGCCGATGATGACGCGGCATTCATTTGGCTCGACATAAAAGCTCAGGTCGTTGACCGCCTTGAACCCGTCGAAGGACACGGTCAGCCCCTCGACCATCAGCACGAAGTTCTTGTTGGTATGGTCCAGCATGGCTTACCTCATTCCGCGGGGGTTTTTTCGGCCGCGGGCGCGGCGGGTTGCTTGGCGCTGCCGGGCCAGAGCTTTAGCAGGCGCGGCTCGATATGCTGTGCCCAGACACCGGCAAGACCGTTGGGGAATGCCATGACCACCGCGATGAACAGCGCGCCCAGGCCGAACAGCCACAATTCGGGGAAGCTTTCGGAAAAGGTCGTCTTGGCCCAGTTTACCACAAGCGCGCCGTAAACCGCGCCGATGATCGACAGCCGCCCGCCAACCGCACAGAAGATCACCATCTCGATGGACGGCACGATGCCGATCAGCGTGGGCGACATGAACCCGACCTGAAGGGTGAACATGGCCCCGCCGATCCCGGCAAAACCTGCGCCCAGACAGAAGATGAAGATCTTGAACTTGGCCACGTCATAGCCGGAAAAGCGCACCCGGTCGGGCTGGTCGCGCATGGCGATCAGCAGCCGGCCCAGCTTGGACCTGCGCACGAACTGCGCGACCATGAGCACGACAAAAAGCAGGGCCCCGTTGACGAAATAGAGCGTCGTCTTGGCCTCTTCCGTGCGGATGTCCCAGCCAAACAGAGTGCGCAGGTCGGTGATGCCGTTGACGCCCCCTGTAAAGCCTTGCTGCCCGATGATCAGGATGGTGAGGATGGCCACCACCGCCTGTGTGATGATCGCGAAATAGACCCCGCTGACGCGACGGGTGAACATCGCAAATCCGATGACAAAGGCGAACATCACCGGCACCGCCACCACCGCCAGCAGAGTGAGAGGCAGCGAGTAGAACGGCTCCCACCACCAGGGCAGGGCAGTGAGCTGGTTCCAGTCCATGAAATCGGGAATACCCGGCGTCGATTGGATGGAAGTGTTTTCCGGGGTGGACGCCTCCAGCTTGAGGAACATGGCCATGCAATACCCCCCCAGCCCGAAGAAGATTCCCTGACCAAGGCTGAGGATCCCGCCCGCCCCCCAGCACAGCACCAGACCGACCGCGACAAACGCATAGGTCAGGTATTTGCCGAACAGGTTGAGGCGGAAGGAGTCGAGCACCGCCGGGAGAAGAAGGAAGATGACCGCCGCCAGAATGGCGTACCCGATCACGTCGCGTCGGGTGAGAAAGGGGTGTTTGATCTGTTTGCTTTGCATCGTTGCCTCCGGCTTACTTGCGCAGCTTCAGGGTGAAGAGACCCTGTGGGCGGAGCATCAGGATGCCGACCACTGTCAGCAGGGTAAGAACCTTCGCCATCGAGCCGGACAGGAAGAATTCCATGATCGACTGTGCCTGGCTGATGGAAAACGCGCTTGCGATGGTGCCCAACAGGCTTCCCGCGCCGCCGAAGACGACCACAAGGAACGTGTCCACAATGTAAAGCTGGCCCGCTGTCGGCCCGGTGGAACCGATCATGGTAAAGGCCGACCCGGCCACGCCCGCGACGCCGCAACCGATGGCAAAGGTCATCCGGTCGGTCCAGGCGGTGTTGATGCCCACGGCATCGGCCATCTGGCGGTTGTTGTTGATCGCGCGCACCTGTTTGCCCCAGCCGGAGCGGTACATCATCACGTAGACGCCTATGGAAATGCTTAACGCCAGAACCATGACAAAGATGCCGTTTATGGGCACCTCGATCAGGTCTGTGATCGGCAACGATCCCATCATCCAGTCGGGTATAGACACGCCGACTTCGCGCGCGCCGAAAACCGTCCTGTAGGTCTGTTGCAGGATAAGGCTAAGACCCCATGTCGCCAGAAGCGTGTCGAGCGGCCGTTTATAAAGATGGCGTATGAGCGCCCATTCCACCAGCATCCCCAACGCGCCCGACGCAAAGAATGCAAAGAACATCGCCACAAAGAAATACATACCGAAAAGCGCGGGCATGTAATCGGCGAAAAGGTTCGACAGAAGGTAGGTGACATAGGCCCCAAGGATCATGAACTCGCCATGGGCCATGTTGATCACGCCCATCTGGCCAAAAATGATCGCAAGGCCAAGCGCCATAAGGACGAAGACCGAGAACAATATCAGACCGCTGAATCCCTGCATGGCAAAGATCGCGGTCAACTCGCTCATGGAATAATCTGAGAACATGGGATGTCTTCCGTTTGTGGGAGCAGCGGGGAAGGGACAGCAGAGCCTGCGCCGCGCGTAAGATGGACGCGGCGCAGGATGTGGGGGCATGTGTCTTCGGCGCGGTCACGCAAACGCGCCGAAGGGGAGACAGCCCTTACTGGTAGCCTTCGGGGAAGGGATCGGGCTCGACGAGATCGGCGGTCTCGAATACCACCTCGTACTGACCATCCAATTGGGCGCGGCCCACGCGGGTCTTGGACCAAAGGTGATGGTTCTCGTGGACCTTTACGTAACCCTCGGGTGCCGATGTCAGTTCGATGCCGGGGCTGGCTTCGCGGACCTTGTCCACGTCAAATGACCCGGCCTTTTCCACGGCGGCCTTCCACAACCACGGGCCTAGATAGGCGGCCTGCGTCACGTCGCCGATCACGATGTCGTCGCCCCACATTTCCTTGAATGCCTTGACGAACTCGACGTTGTTCTCGTTTTCCAGGCTCTGGAAATACTTCATGCAGGCATAAGAGCCTTCGATGTTCTCGCCCCCGATTCCGCGGATCTCGTCCTCGGTCACGGAAATGGTCAGAACGATCGGGCTTTCCTCTGCCGGGTCGATGCCCGCCGCCTTGAGCTGCTTGTAGAAGGCCACGTTGGAGCCGCCGACGACGATGGCGTAGATCACGTCGGGCTTGCGCAGGCGGATCTTGTTGATGACCGAGTTGAACTGCGTATGGCCGAGCGGGTAATATTCCTCGCCCACGACCTTGCAGCCTTCCATGAAGTTCTCGATGTGCTTGCGCGCGATCTTGTTGGAGGTGCGCGGCCAGATATAGTCCGACCCAAGCAGGTAGAAGGATTTCGCGCCCTTGGTCTGGTTGACCCAGTCAAGGCCCGCGATGATCTGCTGCGTGGCTTCCTGGCCGGTGTAGATTACGTTCGGGCTTTGCTCCAGTCCCTCGTAGAAGGTGGGATAGTAAAGGAAGCCGTTATGCTGCTCGAAGACCGGCAGCACGGCCTTGCGGCTGGCGGATGTCCAGCAGCCCATGACGGATGCTACCTTGTCCTGCACCAGAAGTTTGCGGGCCTTTTCGGCGAATGTCGGCCAGTCCGACGCGCCGTCTTCCTGGATATATTCGATCTTGCGGCCAAGGATACCACCCTGCGCGTTGATCTGCTCGATGGCCAGCTTCTCGGCCTGTACGGAGCCTGTTTCCGAAATCGCCATCGTGCCGGTGACGGAATGCAGGATGCCGCAGGTCACGGTCGTGTCGGTAACGGCGAGGCCGGTGGTGTTCACGGCGTCGGTCGGGAAATCCTCGGCGCGCAGCATCTTGGGCGTGAACAGCGACGCCGAAAGCGCGGCACCGCCGGCCAGAACGGCGCGACGGCTGAGTGTGTGGTCGATTCCGGGGGATTTTTTCTTGTCGGACATGATGCCTCCTTGTCAGTGCAGATGTCGGTGAGACGGGACGAATGCGTCTGGAAGGAAGCTGACAGGAAATGCTGCAATGCAGTATACGTCGAATGACGTATAGGTTTAGGCGTTTTTACCCGGCACAATACAGGCTACGGATATTACGAGAGGTTGCGCGCACAGGGTTGTGCGTCAGCCATGTGTCGGGGTGTTACGGACTGCGCGCAGGCCACAGGGGATGTCATGGGACATGGCCAAACGCCTGCAAAACTGGATTATCTATGGCCATATCTTTTAGCGCCACGGGCGCACGGCGGAAATACAATCGCTGGGTCGCCAATGAAACAATGGAGGATTTCGCCCTCCGCTACACCGCGCGGCGCGCCCGCAGGTGGAGCTATGCCCGCGTGGCCAACACGGCACTTGGTACCATCTCTTTTCTGGCGCTGGAGGCGATCGGCGGCGCGCTGACCCTGATCTACGGGTTCGACGCGGCGATCATCGCGATCATGCTGGCGGGTCTGATCCTGTTCCTGACTTGCCTGCCGATCAGCTACTATGGCGCACGCTATGGCGTGGATATCGACCTGCTGACGCGCGGCGCGGGCTTTGGCTATATCGGCTCGACGATCAGCTCGCTTATCTATGCCACCTTTACCTTCATCTTCTTCGCGCTGGAGGCCGCGATCCTGGCCTTCGCGCTGGAATTTTGTTTCGGCGTGCCGTTGGGGCTGGGGTATCTGCTGTCTTCGATGGTGGTCATCCCCTTGGTGGTGAACGGATTTTCCAAAATCTCGACGTTCCAGACATGGACACAGCCCTTTTGGGTGGTGCTGCATATCCTGCCCTTTGCACTTTTGGCCTATTCCGGCGTCGATCTGAGCGACTGGACCGGGTTCACCGGCGAGCGCGGCGCGGACGGGCCCACGGTCCTGATGATCGGCGCGGCGATGGGGGTGGTGCTGTCGCTGATCGCGCAGATCGGGGAGCAGGTGGATTTCTTGCGCTTTCTGCGCGAGCCCAAGACGCCCGCAGAACGCCGCCGCTGGTGGATCGCGCTTTTGGCGGCGGGGCCGGGCTGGACGGTACTGGGGGTGATCAAGATGCTGGCGGGGTCTTTCCTGTTCACGCTGGCGATCAGCGCCTCGGTGCCGCCACGCGATGCAACCGACCCGACCAGAATGTATTTCACCGCCTTCGATCAGGTCATTTCGGTGCCGTTTCTGGCACTGGCGCTGACGGGCGCGTTCGTGATCCTGTCGCAGCTCAAGATCAATGTGACCAATGCCTATGCCGGGTCCATCGCGTGGTCCAACTTCTTTTCCCGGCTGACTCATTCCCATCCCGGACGGGTGATCTGGCTGATATTCAACGTGTCCATCGCGCTGATGCTGATGGAACTGGGTGTCTTTCATGTCATTGAATCGATCCTAGGTCTGTATTCCCATGTCGCGCTTGCGTGGATCGGGGCGCTGACCGCCGATCTGGTCGTCAACAAGCCCCTTGGTCTTAGCCCCAAGGGGATCGAGTTTCGCCGCGCGCATCTGTACGACATAAACCCGGTGGGCACGGGTGCGATGCTGGCCGCCGTGCTGGTGTCGATCGTTGTTTTGGCTGGCGGGCTGGGAGAGACGTTGCAACCCATCTCGGCCCTGATCGCGTTGGCCACCGCCTTTGTCGTGGCACCGGTCATTGCTTGGGCCACAGGGGGCAAATATTACATTGCGCGCCCGGTACCTGCTCCCGCGCCGACCCGGCCCGAAGGTACGCAAACCTGCTGCGTGTGCGAATACCGCTTCGATCCAGAGGACATGACCGATTGCCCGTTCTATGCCGGGCCGATCTGTTCGCTGTGCTGCACGCTGGACGCGTCCTGCCGGGACAGTTGCAAACCCCATGCGACGCTTGGCGCGATGGGAACGGCGACGCTGCGCCGCATCTTGCCGGAACGGGCGTTCGACGTGTTGACGTCCCGGCTGGCGGTCTTTTTCATCGTTACCACGGTTCCCAGTTCGATTATCGCGGGAATCTTGATCCTGATCCGCGCCAAGGCGCAAAGCGCGCAGTTCGATGCAGTGCTGACGATCATTTTCTGCACCGTGCTCGTTGTTACCGGGATTGTCGTCTGGACCTTCATCCTGATCCGCGAAAGCCATCACAAGGCCCGCGATGAGGCAGAGGTCCAAACCCAACGCCTGTTGCGCGAGATACGCGCGCATGAACGCACCGATGCCGAACTGCAAGCCGCCAAGGAAAAGGCCGAGGCCGCCAATCTGGCCAAGACCCGTTACATGGCCGGGATCAGCCACGAATTGCGCACGCCTCTGAACGCGATCTACGGCTATGCGCAACTGATGGAGCAGGACCGCGAGATGCCCACCGGGCGGCGCGAGGCCGTGTTGGCGATCCGGCGTGGATCAGAGCATCTGGCGGCGCTGATCGAGAACCTGCTCGACATCTCCAAGATCGAGGCCGGGCGGCTGGAAATCCACCGCGACCGCATCAACCTGCCCGCGCTTTTGCGGCAGATCGCAGCGGTGTTTCAGCGTCAGGCGCGCGAAAAGGGGCTGGATTTCGGGATTCAGACCACGGGCAACCCGCCGGAATGGATCGAGTTCGATGAAAAACGCCTGCGGCAGATCATCATCAACCTTTTGTCCAATGCCATCAACTACACCCCATCGGGCACGGTCACGCTTCATCTGCATTACCGCAACGAGGTGGCCCTGATCGAGGTTACGGATACCGGCATCGGCATTGGCGACGACAATATCGACCGGATCTGGAAACCATTTGAACGCTTCGCCAAGAAAACATCCGCAGGCTCGGGGCTGGGGCTGACGATCACGCGGCTGCTGGTGGAGATCCTTGGCGGCGAGATCACCGTCGACAGCGTGGAGGGCGAGGGCACGACCTTTTCGGTGCGGCTGATGTTGCCTTCGGTGCGCGACAGCGCGATTCCAAGCGCGGCTTGGGGAATGCGCGACCGGATCAACGCAATCGGCTATCCGGGGCCGCGCAAAACCATCATGGTGGTGGATGACGACCCCGACCACCTGCGCCTTTTGGAAACCGCGCTGCGTCCGCTGGGATTTCTGGTGCAGACCCACGACAATGCCGAAGACGCGCTGGCCGCACTGGATGATCTGCGCCCGGATCTTTTTGTTCTGGATATAGACATGCCGGGAATGTCGGGATGGGAAATGGCCGAGGCGCTGCGGGGCAGGGCGGATCATCGCGCCACCCCGATCATGATGGTCACGGCCCATGCGCTTGAGGCGCGATTGCCCAACGCCCGCGATCAGCTTTTCGATGCGTTCATCGTCAAACCCTATTCGCTCAGTGATGTTCTGGCGCGCATGGCGGGTCTGCTCAAGATCGCGCTGATCACCGAGGAAACACCCGCAGCTTCTGGCCCGCAAATCCCCGTCGATGTGCTGGCCCGGCTTGCCCGGCTGGCGGATATCGGCCATGCCGCCGGTCTGTCGCGCGAGCTTGACGCGCTGGTCGCCGAAGGCGGGATGGCGGTGTCGGATCTGGCACCTTTGCGCGCTCGTCTGGCGGATTTCGACCTGCCGGGTGTGACGCGCCTGCTCAAGGAGATGATGCAAGATGCCGCATGAAGCCGCACCCAATCCGCCCTCCACCGGGCGCTTTATCGCGCTTGCGATCGACGATGCGCCCGAAACGCTGGGGCTGGTGTCGGCCGCCCTGGAAGATAACGGCATGACGGTTCTGGTGGCACGGTCGGGCGAAGAGGGCATCGCGCTGGCGCAACGGGTGCAGCCCGACGTTATCCTGATGGACGCAATGATGCCGGGGCTTGACGGGTTCGAGACCTGCCGCCGGCTCAAGGCCGCGCCCGCCAGCAGCAGTGCGCCGGTCATCTTCATGACCGGCATGTCGGATTCAGAACATATCCTGAAGGGGCTTCAGGCGGGTGGCGTGGATTACATCACCAAACCGGTCGTCATCGAAGAGCTTTTGGCGCGCATCACCACCCATGTCCTGAACGCCCGCGCGATCCAGTCCGCGCGCGCCGCGCTGCAATATGCCGGGCAGAACGTGGTCGCTTTTGCGCTGGACGGGCGCGTAAGCTGGGGCACACCCAACGCGGTCGAGCGCCTGACCGAGACAAGCCTGCTAGAAAATTCCGCCGCGTCCCCGGCGCTTCTTGTGTGGCTGGCGCAGCTTGTTTCACAGCCCATGTCGACGGCGCAGCCCTTTTCGGAAGGGCGTCAATGCCTCGTCTATCTGGGCCAGGTGCAGGGCGAGATCGTGGTGCGCGTCAAAGAGAACGATGCCGGCAGCGAGGACGAAAGGCTGGCCCGGATCTTTGGCCTGACCGCGCGCGAGGCGCAGGTGCTTTTGTGGCTCTCGCATGGCAAGACCAATCGCGACATCGCCGAAATCCTGACACTGAGCGCGCGGACGGTGAACAAGCATCTTGAACAGATTTTCCACAAGATGGGCGTGGACAACCGAACCTCGGCCGCGGTCATGGCGGATCGCGCGCTGCACGGGGCCTGAGAACCCGGCACTCGGGTGTTGACCTGTCGCGTCCCTGTCACAGATGGGCTATGGACAGGGGCCTCGCGGCGCAGGGGCCAGGCATGGACAGGGAACCGCCAGACAATGCATTTGACGGCTGCATTCAACGTCAGGGTAGCCACATGACGGATAACACAGAGATCTGCATCGTGGGTGCGGGTCTTTCCGGTCTTGCGTTGGCGGCTGCCTTGCAGGACGACGGGCGGCAGGTGACGGTGCTTGAGGCTCGAAACCGCCCCGGAGGACGGGTGATGACGCAGGACGGCTACGACCTTGGCCCGTCATGGATCTGGCCGCAGAACCGGCGGATGCTCTTGTTGCTTGATCAACTGGGCCTGCGCCACTTTCCGCAATACGCAACGGGGCGTCTGGTGTTCGAGGATGCCCAAGGTACCATTCGCCGGGATCTGGACTTCGCCACGATGGGCGGGGCGCGCCGTGTTGTGGGTGGGCTGTCTTGCGTCACCGATGCGCTGGCCGCGCAAATCGGCGACAGCCTGCGCCTTTCATGTGCGCTGCGCGGGCTGCAATCCGGGCCGGAGGGCGTGACGCTGACAACGGAGACGGGCCGCGTGCAGGCCGCACGCGTAGTGCTGGCGTTGCCCCCGCGTCTGGTCGCGGAGCTGGGGGTTTCGGTGCCGGATATGCCGACATGGATGGCAGGTCACGCCAAGCTGGTAGCGACATATGCCGCGCCATTCTGGCGCGCGCAGGGATTGAATGGGGACGCGATCTCGCATCGCGCGCCGCTGGCGGAAATCCACGACGCCTCACCCGAAGACGGATCGGCCGGTGCTCTATTTGGTTTTGCCCATCCCGGCGCGGCCCGCGATCCGCAGTTTCGCCCCAAGGCGGTTGCGCAATTGGCGCGGCTTTTCGGGTCCGAGGCGGCCGCGCCGAAGGCTGTTCACGTGCAGGACTGGAGCGCGGAGACCGCCACCGCCACCCCCGCCGACCAGATCCCGCCATCGGGTCATCCCGCCTACCGCGCAATCCGGCCCACGGGGCGCGTGATCTTTGCCGGAACGGAAACCGCCGCCGAGGATGGCGGGTTTCTGGAAGGCGCGCTTGCGTCTGCCGAACGCGCCTATGATGACCTGAGGGCCATTGCGCAATGACGCTTGGCAAATAACGGCAGCCCACGTGCGACGACAGAGCGGCAAATCCATCCGCGCTGGCATAACGTGTGCGACGTCACGTCTACACCATATACGGGAAAAAATGGCGGAGAGACAGACCGCCAAAGTAGTGTCTAGGGGGTTCTATGGGCGACTTTCGTTAACGTTTAGAGTCAAATAGTTATGGCGATAATTGTTCTCTGAGGGTCTTGATTTGCCTCTGACCTTCTCCTAGATTTTATTAGTAGAAAATCAGTAGAAGGGGCGCAGGATGGCACGCGGGATACACCGGCTTTCAGCCGTCGAAGTGAAGACGAAGACCAAGCCGGGTCACTATGCCGACGGGGGCGGGCTTTACCTGCAAGTGTCGAAGCGGGGCACGAAGTCTTGGGTGTTCAAATTCACACTTGGCGGTCGCACCCGTGGCATGGGGCTAGGACCAATCCATACCTATTCGCTAGCCGAAGCCCGCGCCAAAGCTGGCGACCTGCGCAAGACCGTAGCGGAAGGCCGTGACCCTATCGAAGAACGGAAGGAAGTGCAGGCCAGTGCCGCAGCGGAAGCCGCGCCCACCATGCCCTTCAAGCAAGCGGTTGAACGCACCCTTGAGAAGAAGGAAAACGAATTCCGCAACGACAAGCACCGCAAGCAATGGCGTAGCACCTTGGACACCTACGCGTCGCCGGTCATTGGTAACATGGACGTTGCCGCGATCACGACACAGGACATTCTACGCGTTCTGACGCAGAACACCGAAGGCGGCACACTGTGGGAAAGCAAGACTGAAACCGCTTCCCGCCTTCGTGGTCGTATCGAAGCCGTGCTTAGCCAAGCGACCGTCGCGGGCTTCCGCGCAGGCGACAACCCGGCACGTTGGGCGGGCAACCTGAAAGAACTTCTGCCGAAGCCTAGCGCCATAGCCGACAAGGGTAATCAACCCGCATTGGCCGTCGCAGAACTGCCCGCATGGTTCGCGGCGCTTCGGAAGCGTGACGGTATCAGCGCCCGCGCAATCGAATTCTTGGCGTTGACCGCCGCGCGTTCCGGCGAAATCCGGGGCATGGTGTGGTCGGAGGTTCACGACCTAGACGGCGACAAGCCTATGTGGGTCATTCCTGCGCAACGCATGAAGGCCAAGCGCGAACACCGCGTGCCCCTGTCGCCGGAAGCTGTGAAGCTGTTGAAGGCCGTTCCGCAGGTCGAAGGCTCCGACTACGTGTTCCCCGCCGTTCGGGGCGGTTCCCTTTCCGATATGGCCCTGTCTGGCGTCATGCGGCGGATGCAGGAAGCCGAAGTAAAGGCGGGGCGGAAAGGGTGGCTGGACCCGCGTTCGGGCCGTCCTGCGGTGCCTCACGGGCTGCGCAGCACCTTCCGCGATTGGGCGGCTGAAAAGGGCTATGAACGCGACATGGCCGAAATCGCCCTTGCCCACACGGTCGGTAGCGAAGTCGAACGGGCATACCGTCGTAGCGACGTGATTGAACGCCGCCGCGCCATGATGGCAGCTTGGGCCGCGACGTGCAGGGGCGAACGCACGGACAACGTGGTGCAGCTTCACGCGGGGGCGGTGTGATGGCCCGTTGGACGAAAGGCAACTTCACTGTTGACGACGGTGTGCCGGTGCCGCCGAAGAACGACGGTAGGCCGCGTGATCCGCGCATTACCGACATATGCGAACGCGCCACAGCCGGGCTAGCCTGTGGGCAATTCAAGACTTCCCGCGACGCAGCCCGACACTTTGTCAGCGAATACAAGGGCAAGGCTTTGGACATGGGCGACCGCGTTACAGTCAATCAATCGGTCAAGGATTTGCAGGCCATGATTGACCGGCACATTGACGAAACTTCCCAACCTAGCTAGCCGCCGCGCTCTACTATCGCGCTAGTTATTCCTCACGATTTTCTCCTTAGCCTCTGTCTCTGTGTGTCTCAGTGATTGATTGGAGACACCGACATGCACACCGATACCGACCCGACCGCGACGCCCACGGCGACCGGCCCCCGCGCCAAGATGCTTCCCACACGCGCCACCATGGAAGCGACCGGCTTTTCCCGGCCCTATCTCTACGCATTGATGAAGGACGGCTTGTTCCCGCGCCCTGTGAAGTGGGGCGACAAGTTTTCCGTTTGGCCAGAAGACGAAGTTTACGCCGTTATCAACGCCCGCGTCGCAGGCCGCACTAGCGATGAAATCCGCGAACTTGTCACCGAACTTGTCGAAGCCCGGAAGACCCGGATTTGAGCGTTAGGCGGACATATAATCCGCCAAGAGCCACTGAAATAACGAAGCATTTTCCCGCCAAGGGAATTCTACTAACTCTTGACTCACAGGCACACCCCGCATGACCGCGCAAACGTATCCCCGACCCCCCGGCCTGCTAGGCGATATGGCCGATTACATCTACGCGCAAGCGCCGTATCCCATCCTTGAAGTTGCCTTGGGTGCCAGCGCCGCGCTTATGGCCGGTGTTTGCGGTGCTGCGTTTCAAACACCCGACCCGATGGCCGGGCTAAATCTCTACGTCATGGTCGTAGCGCCGACCGGCGAAGGCAAGGAAGCCGGGCACGACGGGATTGACGCGCTAATACGGGCGGTCGTTGAGGGCGTGAACGATACGCAAGTGCCCGACATGCCGTCGGCAAAAGACTTCATCGGCCCTCCGCACTTCGCGTCGGAAACCGCCTTGGTGCGGCACTTGGTGAAGTCGCGGTCCTTCGTGTCCTTGTTCGGCGAAGCCGGGAAATGGCTGCAACGCGTATCGAACCCGCGCGGGTCACAGCACGACAAGGACGTAGGCACGGCTCTCTTGAAGCTATACGGCAAGTCGCGCAACGGAAGCGTGTTCCGGGGAAGCGCCTTCGCCGACACCGGCAAGAACATTCCCGACGTAGTGTCACCGGCCCTTAGCCTGTATGCCGAAGGCACGCCGGAAACCGTGTTCGTCAACATGACCGAAGACATGATTAGCGACGGGCTTTTCCCGCGCTTCCTTGTGCTGGAAAGCGTCGGGCGTTGGTCGGACCTGAACCGGAACGCATTGTGCAGCCCGCCACCCGAATTGACCGCCAAACTTTCGGCCCTGTGCTTCCGGTCGCTGCAACTCATGCAACAAGGCACCTACGCGCAGGTGCGGATTGACCCCGAAGCCGACGAATTACTTGAAGCCTTCCGCGTCGCAATCCGGGGCACGCTCAAGATCGCAGGCGACGAAGTATCCCGCCACTTTTGGAGCCGGTCGCACTTGCGGGCCGTCAAGCTGGCGTCCCTTGCCGCCGTCGGCGTTGATATGGAAGTGCCCACAATCACCCGCGAAATCGCCGTGTGGGCAATCAATGTCGAAAAGACCGCGACCAACGGCGTATCGGCGCGGTTCGACAGGGGCGACGCAGGCGGTTCCGAAAACAACGAAGCAAAACAAGAGCGCGAACTTAAGAAGGCGATTATCCGGTATCTGGCGACCGAATACGACGCCCTAAAGAACACGGCCCGCACGACACGCGCCATGCACGCCGACCACGTAATACCCGACGCGTTCTTGCAACAAAGCGTCGCCAACAATGTCGCATTCACGAAAGACCGGCTTGGGAAAACCGCCGCACTGAAACGCGCAATCGGCAACATGCTAAGTGCCGATTACCTAATCCAAGTAGACCCCGGAACCATGGTCAAGAAATACAAGAAATCGACGCGGTTCAAAGCCTACGGCATAGGCAACGCTTCGTATTTCAACGACGCGCCCGAAGACGACGGCAGCGACGCCGACAACGGCAACTTCTTCACCGGATAGCGACCGAAGCACCCGGTGTAGAGCATGTAGAAAAGCCGTTGAGCGGTTAACCCACTGAAAACAAACGATGTAGAGTGTAGAGCGCGTAGAGCGGGGATAGGAGAGAAGACAGGGGGAAAAGGGGAATGGGTATTCTTACTCTACAAACTCTACACTCTACATACTCTCTTTCCCTATTATTTTCAGTAACTTGCCTGTTGAGCGGATAGCCTCAACAACGCTCAACGGAAAACGACCGACGCAGAAAGGAACGAAGCCCATGTATGTTCACGACGCAATCACCCATAGCAGGCTTTCGGACCTATTCGACATGGCCGAAGAACGGATACTTTCGCGCGGCTGCTATTCCCCCGACGCGGTGGAGCAAGTGCTTTTTGACCGATACATGGATTTCGTGTCGGCGTATCTGTCGGGCTGCAATCAGTATCTTGTGACCGAAGAACGCTGCGCGGGCGAAAGCTTCATTTGCGAACTGTGCCAATGGGTAGGGGCGAAGACGCTTCTTCGGCATAGCTACAAGATGGCCGAACAACTCATGTCGCAGCCGTGGTTCTACTTCCCCAACTTCGAACACATGGCGACCGCGAAATACCTGGACTTGTTGAACACGATAGACGACGTGGAGCGGTTGCGGTTTTCCGGCTTGGTTTTGTTCGCCGTGGCGCATATTCCCGGTGCCCGTAGCGATATGCGCCGTGCCCTACGACGCAGGGGCATTGATGGGGGCGAACGCTATGTGCCGACGCTTGTAGCTGACGAAACCATGTCGCAACGCATTCGGGCCGTGAAGGGCTTGCCGCCTGTGGGCAAGGGTCGCAAACGTGTTCGCAAAATGAAATTGAAGCCATTGGCGGAGTGATTATCCGCCGTGGCGCATTGTAACGACTCAGTATTTATCGGTCGCGTTCATTCTACTAACTTTTGACTCATAGAATTGCCCCGAAGGCCGGTTTTCGTGGTCCCGTCTGGACCCCCTGAAATTTTCTTTTGTCTCTGTTTGTCTGCATCTGTCGGCCCCCTGAAATCGCCGTTGACCGTTCGAAATCGACCCGGCTTAGCTGGCGATAAGACGCCCATAACGGGCCGGAATTGACGGGTTCAGGCAATGGAAAACGCAGCACCTACAGCGGCATGGGGCAACACCCCCCACCCCCAAGAGGGGAAAGCCCGTCGTGTGCGCGTGAAGCTGGATAGCGTGACCGACGCCCGCAAGGAAATGGCGAAGCTATACCGCGAAGCCCGCGCCGGGAAAATCGACGTGCAGGACGCAAGCCGCTTGGCAAACATCCTCATGCTTATCGGTCGCATGATTGAAGGAAGCGACTTTGAGCGCCGCCTAGAAGCCCTTGAAGCGGGGGAACGGTAATGGCCCGCCCCGCAATCGCCGCACGCCTGAAACGGCTGGAAACCCGCAACCGACCGCCCGTCCGCGTTCACGGGTCCGTCGCGCGGTTCACGCCCGAAGGCCAGCTTATCGGCACCATGCCGAATGGGCCGTGCATGATCATGACCGACCACGGGTCCGACGACGAATGGCAGGCCGCGCTATTGGCGCAGCAAGCCCGACTTATCAACGAAGCAAGCGAAACAATCGCAGAAGAAGAAGGAAATAGGCACAATGCGTAGCGTCATGGGAAGCCCCGCAATCGGGCACGCGGAAGGGAATAGCGTTCATCTTGTTCCATCGCGGGCAAACACGATCCAGAACTTGCGCACAAACACTTGGCTGCGCATCAAGCTTGGCGACCCGGAGAAGCTTCCGAGCGTGAAGAACGACCTTGAAGCCCTGTTTTCCAAGGTCACGGCGACGACCGAAAAGGCGCAGAAGCTTGCGGGCGACCGGACGCGCAACAAGGCACAACAGCACATGGCCGCGCACGAACTTGCCGTGCAGCTTTCCAGCGACCTGCGGCGGCACGCCCAAATCTTCGGGAAGAAGGCCAACGAACTCAAAGACGACGGGCAGGCCGTCGCCGACGAAATCCTTGGGCCGCGCGACAACTACGGCTACCTGCAATCCGAAATCCGGGGCTGGATCAGGGACCAAATCAAGACCCCGGAAGGGATGCAGAAGGTATCCAACGCCTACAAGGTGGATTTGCAAGTCGCATCCACAATCTATTCGTCGCCGTCGTTTCTCATGGATATGACCGACCAATTGCATTCGACCATGCGCCTTAAGGCCGTCGAACTTTTTGCGCCGTCGGGCTTCAAGCTGTTGAATGAAGGCGTCGAACTTGCCGACAAGGTGCAGAACTACGAACGCGTCGTAGGCGACGTTCATTCGTCGTTTTACTCGCACGAAGTCGTTGAAGCGGCACAGGCAAGCCGCGTCGAAGTCTAATGACCGCCGCAGCCGACATAGGGGCCATTCGGGATTGGTTGGACGCGTCGTCGCCCGCACGCGTTCGTGCCCCGATGGGCGGCGACTGGATTTGGCCCGCGCCCATCGCCGCGCTGTTGCCGGTTGACCCCGACGCGCCCACAGGTCCGCAGGTTGACCTATCTGACCTATCCGAAGGGGGCATGGTGTTCCTGTGCCCGCAGGGCCAGCTTTCGGCCCCCTTCGCCGACGACCGACTGTCGCGGGCGGTTGCTGGCCTGCCGTCGCTTGTGGAGCGAGTGCGGCACCTATTCGGACACCGGCTAGGCGTAGACCTGCCCGACATGCTGACGCTTGCCCTGTCGTCGCCCTCACAGAGCGTCATGGACGTTTTGACCGGGGAAGGGCTAGGCGACCTTGACCTTGCCGCCGTGGCGGTCTTGGCGGTGCCCCTGTGGGCACTACCCGTCGCCGACCGGCCCGCCGTTGCAGCCCTGTGCGAACACCCCTGACAAGCTTTCCCTGAGTGCCAAGGGCTACTGACCCCGGTGTGCGTTCACCGTCGCAGCCGGGGTGATTTTTATGTGGCAGGTAGTTTGGCTTGCTCTTGTATAGCCTCAAGCAAGTTATTTCTTGCCTCAAGCAGATTTGCCGCAGCTTGCCAAAATGGACCCATAGAAACAACGCCATCAACTTGGTCTATCGCAGTGCGCATTTGACGCAGGGCCGCGCGATATTCTGAAACGGCTTCTTGCGTGCTCCCGTTGAAAACAGTGAACGACACGTCCACGGCAGCGTCTTGTGCGAGAATGTTGCCAATCAATTCGTCACGCGCGCCTTCAACTTGAGAAGAACTGTCGAGGACGGCGGAAACAAAAGCGCCGGCATAGGTTTGGAATTCAACCGAATGCCTTTGAATTTCGATCAACTTAGCTTCTACGCGTTGCTGTTCTTCGCGGACATTTGTATCATGCAGTGAACGCTGGTAGTTCCATTCGTTGACGCCAAGGCTTGCCAAAAACGCAATGATGCCGACGGCAAAAACTTGCCATCGGGGAACTTGGTCAGTTGTGAAAAACTGCTTGAACCGGCTCATATCATTCTTCGTCAGGTTGCGTCGTTACGGTCGTGATCGACCGAAGGCCTTCATTTTCACTTGCGTTCTGGCAGGCGTTCTGGATCTGCAACCAACGTTCGTAACCGAGAATGTTTAGCGTATCCCTAACACCTTGTTCGATACCTAGTACGCACGGATCGAACGCCATAGACTCTGAGTTTACCACGGTGACTTGTTCAACGCCACTTCCATCCTGCTGGATCGGCTGAGCATTGGTTTCCAAGGCCAACGCGAACAGCGCGGACATGACCGCTGGTACGAGCATCGCTCCGCGAAGCGTCATGTATCCCGGCGAATGGATACTAGCCTCTTGGTCGGGCACAAGGTCGTCGCGTCCATCAACGGTCGCAGCAATATCGTAGATCGACTGCCGATTCTGCCAAGCCTGCTCTTCGTCCGCAACCTTGCGGCAAGCTGCGACGACAGCCATTACGAAAGCGTTGAAGTGAAAATTCTCGAAGGCCGTAAACTCTGGATTGTCTGTTACAAACCGCGCGAGAAACTCTTCTCCGATCACTATGTTTTTGTAAGCAGCGCCTAGAACCCGCTCAAAAGATCGCGCCCGCATAGAGATAAAAGCATTTTGGGTTCGCAGCGCAACTGCGACCTTTGGATCAAGCTCTAGTTCATTGACGTTTGCAAGCCAACGCACACGGCGGACCACGTAGCGGCCCTGCAATAGATTGCCCGGCCCTCTATTCGTCCAAATTTCTGGATCACCTACGATTTCACCAACCAAGGTGTAGGCTTTTTCGAACTCACCTTCTTCATTCTTAATGATGCCGGGGCTTGGCACGACGATTAGAGCGCCAATTTTGGCGTCGTGGTATAGACCGTTGAGCCAGCCTAGATTCAATTCACGCTTTCGGCCCCAGCGCGAAGGACTAAAATCTTTATTCCGTACTTCTCGAAGCTGCGCTTCAAGGTCTTCGCCGTCCGCGTTCACGAAGGATTGCATCTCTTCCGAGCGTGCAATCGCCTGCAACATCTCATCGGACTTATCGTACCCAGTTCGACCGGGTAGAGGGATATGCGGATTATCTAGAAAGACTAGGGAGTGGTCCTTCATCGCCTTGAAGTGGCGATACCCTTGCCCCGGAAAAAGGCGGTAAGCAACGTCTTCGTCGTCAAATACTCGTGTCTTAATGTCAATAACAATGCTCAAGCGACTTCCCCGAAACTTCAATGCTTTTTTCGGCACACTATCCGCGAAGTTTGATCTAGTCCACACGGATAACGCGTCTGACGCATCGCTAGTACTCTCATGTACCACGTAAAATTAGGCGACGACACCGCCTCAAATGTAGTAGTAGATCGTTAGTAGGTTTTGCGGCTTGCCAAATTTCAAAATGAAATCAAAGGCAAGTGGCGGAGAGACAGGGATTCGAACCCTGGGATCCCGTGAAGGATCAACGGTTTTCGAGACCGCCCCGTTCGACCACTCCGGCACCTCTCCGCGGGGTATGGACGGGGCGTGTAATGGCCTTTGCAGTGGGCTGCAAGGGGTTTGGCATTGTTTGATCATGGAATCTGCCTAGGTTATGTGCCAACGGCTTAGAAAGAGGTACGCAGATGACAGTTCTATCCCACGTAAAACGGGGCGTTTTGGCGATGAGCGTCGGTTTCGTTACCCTGTGCGCGGTTCTGTCGGTCCCGGTTCATGCCGCTGACCGTGACCGGCTCGAGGCGTTCCTGGCTGTTACGGGCTTTGACGTGGCGCTGGACTCCATCGGGCTGGCGGCGGGTAGCGCGCCGGCCATGCTGGGGATGCAGCCCAACGATTTCGGCAGCGACTGGTCCGATCAGACGCGCGAAGTTTTCGACCCCGTGCTGATGCAGGATATGGCGTTGTCCATTCTTGAAAAGGCTTTGAGCGACGATCTGCTGACTCATGCCGCGGCGTTTTACGCGTCCGATCTGGGCCAGCGCCTGGTCGAGGCGGAAAACGCGTCGCACATGGTCGAGGATGATGTCGCCAAACAGTCCGAAGGGGCCGGGATCGTCGCCCGCTGGCAAAACGAGGATGATCCGCGGCTTGACCTGTTGCAGCGGCTGAACAAAGCCATCGACAGCGCGGATACCGCCGTGCGCGCGGTCCAGGAGATCCAGTTGCGCTTTCTTATGGCAGCCTCGAATTCCGGGGTTCTGGAAGGCAGGATCGACGAGGCGACGCTGCGGGCGAGGCTAAAGGAAAGCACCCCGCAACTGCGCCGCAGCCTAGAGCAATCGGGCCTCGCGGCCGCGGCCTACACATATCAGAACTTCAGCAAGGAGGATCTGGCGGGCTATCTCGCGGCGCTTGAGCATCCTGACATGCAGAAGGTGTACGAACTTATGAACGGCGTGCAGTTCGAGATCATGGCCAACAGATTCGAGGCTCTGGCCGCGAAAATGGCCGACATGCATCCCGGGCAGGAACTGTGATGACGCGGATGATGCGCCTGGCTGCGGTCGCCGGGCTTTGGGCCGGCACGGCATTGGCCGAAGACAGTGGCGACATGGCGGCGCTGCTTGACGCGTTGCGCATCGAGGGCGCTGTCGAAATCATGCGCGCCGAGGGGCTTGACTATGGCGCGGACGTTGGCGCGGAGATGGTGCCCGGCGTCAGCCAAGCGGCCTGGGCCGCGCGGGTGGCAGAGGTTTACAACAGTGACCGCATGGCGCGGCAGGTGTCAGACGGGTTGCGCGACGCCCTTGCGCCGGAACATGTCGGCCCGGTCCTGACCTTCCTGCAATCCGAGACCGGACAAGACATCATCGCGCTGGAAATCTCTGCGCGCGAGGCGTTTCTCGACCCGGCCACCGAAGAGGCTGCCTTTGCCAGCTATGAGGAGGCCAAGCGCGCCAAAACCCCGCTTTACCAACAGGTTCAGGGGCTGATCGACGACAGTTCGCTTGTTGATTTCAACGTTATGGGCGCGCTGAATTCGAACCTGATGTTCTATCGCGGCCTCGATGAGGGCGGCGCGATCGAGATGCCGGAATCCGAAATGCTGTCGGATGTCTGGGCGCAGGAAGAGGCCGTTCGCGACGACTCCGCCGCGTGGCTTGGCGCATTCCTGATGATGGCGTATCGCCCGCTGGAGCCCGAGGCGCTGGAGGCTTACGCGGCCTTTTATCGGTCCGAGCCGGGACGCGCGCTGAACGCCGCCATTTTCAGAGCTTACGATGGCATGTACGAACAGGTTTCGTATCTGCTGGGGCTGGCCGTGGCGCAACAGATGACCAGCGAGGAGCTTTGAGCCGGGCTTGTTTTCTGACCTATCAAAACAAGCGGGTTTCGGGCTTGACAGGTGAGCGCATCGTGACGATAAGCCCGCAACCCGGTCAGGTGTGCCTGCCGGGGTTTTTGCAATGACGCCCACATGTGTTGGGCGCGCTGTCCGCGGCAGGCCATGATGGCCGCAACATGGGGATAACCCCAGGCCACAGGACGCGGGATATGAAAAGGAAGATTGGGATGTTCGCGGTCCTCAAGACCGGTGGCAAGCAGTACAAGGTCCAGTCGGGCGATATGCTCCGTGTGGAAAAGCTTGCGGCAGATGCCGGTGAAAAAGTACAATTCAACGAAATCCTGATGCTGGGCGGCGAAACGGCCGTGATCGGCGCGCCGTTTGTCGACGGCGCCGCTGTTCAGGCAGAGGTTGTTGACCAGATCAAGGGCGACAAGGTCATTCACTTCGTCAAGCGCCGCCGTAAGCACGGTTCGCAGCGCACGAAGGGCCACCGTCAGCAACTGACCGTTCTGCGCGTGACCGAGATCCTTGAAAAAGGTGCGGACGCGACGGGCGTAAAGGCCGCGATGGGCGCGGGTTCGGTTCCTGCGGTTGCCGGGCTGGGTGATGCCAGGATCGCCACCAACAAGTCAGAGCAGGCCGACATGGCCGCCCGCGTCAAGGCGGATGACGATAGCGCAAAGGCAAAGCCCGTGGCAGAGGCCGGTGTTGCGGCGGGTGCCGCGGACGACCTCAAGAAATTGTCGGGAGTTGGTCCCGCGCTGGAAAAGAAGCTGCACGCCGCTGGTGTCACCACCTTCGCCCAGATCGCCGCATGGACCGAAGAAGACATTGCTGCTATGGACGAGAAACTGTCGTTCAAGGGCCGGATCGAGCGTGAAGGCTGGGTCGATCAGGCCAAAGACATCGTCAAAGGCTAAGGAGAAGCGAGATGGCACATAAAAAAGCAGGCGGTTCATCCCGCAACGGGCGCGACTCGGCTGGCCGCCGTCTTGGCGTCAAGAAATACGGTGGCGAAGCCGTCATTCCGGGCAACATCCTCGTGCGTCAGCGCGGCAACAAGTTCTGGCCCGGCGACAATGTCGGTCAGGGCAAGGACCACACGCTGTTTGCCACGGTCGAAGGCGCGGTTCAGTTCCGCAAGGGGCTGAAAGGACGCACCTTCATTTCCGTGACACCGGTGGCAGAGGCCGCCGAGTAAGCCGACGTCTCAGGATCTGACACATCGACGGGATCGGCAGGAAACGCCGGTCCCGTTTGCTTTTGAGCTTTGGCAACGCTGCGGCGCGGGTTCATGCAAATGCCATGATACTGCGTCAAGGGGTCGGTCACGTGGACACACCCGCCCCGCGTGTGAGTCAGATCAAGGCCCAAGCGGCGCGTGGCGTTCAAAAAGCCGGCGGCGCATTCCAGAGGACAGAGCACATGAAATTCGAGCATATCACCAGCCAGCCGGTTCTTGATGCCGGTCGTTTCGCCCTGCGCCCGTTGCGCGGCTCTGACGCGGCGCTGATAGAGCGTTATGCAGGCGACGAGCGCGTGGCACGGCGCAGCATGACGATCCCGCACCCGATGCCGCGCGGCCACGCCGAGACGATGATCGCGCGGGCCAAGGATACCAAGCACGCCGAGACTGTCTGGGCGATGGATGCGTCCGGTCTGGGCGGCTGCGCCTTGATGGGGTTGATCCACCTGTCGGAACTGGATCGCGGACAGGCGGAAATCTCGTACTGGGTGGCACCGGATTTCTGGAATGGCGGCGTCGCCTCGCGGACTGTGGCGGCTCTGATCAACGCCAATCCGCAAGGCTCGCGAACGATCTTTGCCAGCGTCGTTCAGGACAACCCCGCCTCTGCCCGTGTTCTGATCAACAATGGCTTTGCCTATCTGGGCGACGCCGAAAGCTTTTGCGTGGCGCGCAATGCCAAGGTGCCGACCTGGACCTATTCGAAGAAACTGGATTGAGCCGGGCAGGGCCTTTGGCGTAAGGAGACACTATGAAATTTCTCGATCTCGCAAAGGTCTACATCCGTTCTGGCAGCGGCGGTAACGGATGCATCAGCTTCCGGCGCGAAAAGTTCATCGAATACGGTGGCCCGGATGGTGGCGATGGCGGTGGTGGCGGCTCTGTCTGGGTCGAGGCGGTCGACGGGCTGAACACACTGATTGATTTTCGCTATCAGCAACATTTCTTCGCCGATAACGGCGTGCCCGGCATGGGCCGTCAGCGCACCGGGGCCGATGGCAAGGATATCGTGCTGCGCGTGCCGGTGGGCACCGAGGTGCTGGACGAGGATCAGGAAACCCTGCTGGCGGACATGACCGAACTGGGCCAGCGCGTGTGCCTTGCCAAGGGCGGCAATGGTGGCTGGGGCAACCTGCATTTCAAGACCTCCACCAACCAGGCGCCGCGCCGCGCCAATCCCGGCCAGGAAGGGATCGAGCGCACCATCTGGTTGCGCCTGAAACTGATTGCCGATGTGGGCCTTCTGGGGATGCCCAACGCGGGCAAATCCACATTCCTTGCCGCAACATCCAACGCCCGCCCCAAGGTGGCCGATTACCCCTTTACCACGCTCCACCCCAATCTCGGGGTTGTCGGCGTGGATGGTGTCGAATTCGTGGTGGCCGATATTCCCGGTCTGATCGGTGGCGCGTCCGAGGGCAAGGGACTGGGGGATCTGTTCCTTGGCCATGTCGAACGCTGCGCGGTGCTGTTGCATCTTGTTGACGGGTCGTCTGGCGATCTGGTCAAGGATTACCACACCATCATCACCGAGCTTGAGCTTTACGGAGAAGGGCTGGCCGAAAAGCCGCGTGTGACCGTGCTGAACAAGATCGACACGCTCGACGCCGAAGAGCGCGAATTCCTGCGCGAAGAGCTGGAGGCGGCAAGCGGCGGGCCTGTCATGGCCATGTCGGGCGTCTCGGGCGAGGGGGTGCAGGACGTGCTGCGCACCCTGCGCACGCAGATCGACGAGGACCGTTTGCGCCACCGGATCAGCGACGACGAGCCAGAGCCGTGGCAACCGTAAGCGACGCGAAACGTCTGGTCATCAAGATCGGGTCCGCTTTGCTGGTGGACCGGGACAGCGGGCAGTTGCGCGCAGACTGGCTGCGCGCCCTGACCGAGGATGTGGCGCGCATCCGGGCGCGTGGCACGGACGTGATCCTTGTCTCGTCGGGGTCCATCGCGCTTGGCCGGGGCGTGCTTGGCCTGCCGGCGCGGGATCTCAGCCTTGAGCAAAGTCAGGCGGCGGCGGCCGTGGGGCAGATCCAGCTCGCCCGCGCCTATGCCGAGGCGTTGGCAACCCATGGCATCACCGCCGCACAGGTGCTGGTCACGCTGGAGGACAGCGCGGACCGGCGGCGCTATCTCAATTCCCGCGCCACGCTGGAGCAATTGTTGCGGCTTGGCGTCGTGCCCATCGTGAACGAAAACGATACCGTCGCTACGGATGAAATCCGGTATGGCGACAATGACCGCATGGCGGCGCAGGTGGCGGTGACGGCGGGCGCGGATCAGTTGATCCTGCTGTCGGATGTCGACGGGTTCTATACCGCAAATCCGGCGCAGGACGCGGGCGCGCGCCGCTTCGACGTGATCGACGCGATCACGCCCGAGATCGAGGCGATGGCCGGAGAGGCGGGGTCGGGCCTGTCAAAGGGCGGCATGAAGACCAAGCTGATGGCCGCGCGCACCGCAACGGCGGCGGGCTGTGACATGGCCATCACCGAAGGCTCTGTCCTGTATCCCGTGCGCGCGCTGGAAGAGGGTGCCGCGGCCACATGGTTCACCGCACAGGGCGATCCGCAACAAAAACGCAAGCAATGGATCGCGGCCATGAAACCCAAGGGACGGATCACGGTGGATGCGGGGGCCGCGCGCGCGCTTGGCTCCGGCTCCAGCCTGTTGCCGGCCGGGGTTGTCGGGGTATCGGGGCGCTTTGGCCGGGGTGATGCCGTCGATCTGGTGGACGAGGCGGGCCACGCGCTGGGGCAGGGGCTGACGCGCTATGATTCAGCGGATGCGGCGCGCATTCTTGGGCGGCGTTCCGCCGAGATCGAGGCGATTCTGGGCTATCCGGCCCGAGGGCCGCTTGTACATCGCGACGATATGGCGGTTTGATCCAATTTGCGAGTAGACTGCACCAACCGTTGGAGGGCTGAAAGATGAAGGATCTGGACAACATTCCCGCGCTGATGGCGGATATCGGCAGCCGCGCCCGCGCGGCGGCGGCGGATCTGGCGACAGCCCGGCCCGAGACCAAACAGGCAGCGCTTGAGGCCGCGGCAGAGGCGGTCTGGAACGCGCGCGCCGACATCATGGCGGCCAATGCCAAGGATCTGGAGCATGGCCGCAACAAGGGGCTAAGCGCCGCGATGATGGACCGCCTGATGCTGGACGAGGCGCGCATTCACGGGATTTGCGACGGTCTGCGCGCGGTCGCGGCACAGGACGACCCGGTGGGCGAGGTGCTGGCCGAGTGGGACCGCCCCTCGGGGTTGCATATCCGCCGGGTGCGCACACCGCTTGGCGTGATCGGCGTGATCTACGAATCGCGGCCCAACGTGACGGCGGATGCGGGTGCGCTATGCCTGAAATCCGGCAACGCGGTGATCCTGCGCGGCGGGTCGGAAAGTTTTCATTCTTCAGGTGCCATCTATGCCTGCCTTGTTCAGGGGCTGCGGGCGGCGGGCCTGCCCGAGGATGCTGTACAGCTTGTGCCCACGCGCGACCGTGCGGCGGTGCAGGAAATGCTGACCATGACCGATACAATCGACGTGATCGTGCCGCGCGGCGGCAAAGGGCTTGTGGGCCTTGTCCAACGCGAGGCGCGGGTTCCTGTCTTTGCCCATCTCGAAGGCATCGTGCATATCTATATCGACGCCGATGCCGATCCCGAAAAGGCGCTGCGCGTGGTGCTGAACGCCAAGACCCGGCGCACCGGCATCTGTGGCGCGGCGGAATGCCTGTTGATCCATGAAGACGTGGTCGACACGATTGGACAGGGTGTGATCAAGGCGCTGATCGAAAAGGGGGTCGAGGTGCGCGCCGACGCGCGGCTTCAATCCGTGCCCGGCACAGTGCCCGCAAAGCAGGACGATTGGGGGCGCGAGTATCTGGATATGATCATCGCCGCGAAATGCGTCAAGAATATCGGGGAAGCCATTGATCATATTCGGATATTTGGCTCCAATCACACCGATTGCATTCTGACGGAGGACGATGGCGCGGCGGCGGAATTCTTTGCCCGGCTCGATAGTGCGATCCTGATGCGCAACGCCTCGACCCAGTTTGCCGATGGTGGCGAATTTGGCATGGGGGCGGAAATCGGCATCGCAACCGGCAAGATGCACGCGCGCGGCCCGGTTGGCGCGGCCCAGTTGACCAGTTTCAAATATCTGGTCGAAGGTGATGGATCTACGCGGGGGTAATCTCGATCATGAGATCTGTTTCTGATGCCTGTGCAACATAGCTCATGTTGCTGTCTGCGGTCAGCAGCGGCAGAAGCGTGAATTGCACATCGGCCGGTGTCACGCTTTGATCTTTGCGGTGCTCTTGCAGGGCCAACCAATGCCCGCTCGTGGTGACAAGGCGCGGACCGGTCGCCGTGACCCGCCATGCGCCACTGTCCTGGGTGACGGTAATATCCCCACCCTGTGGCAGCGCCGGTTCCATGCACAAGAGCGCGAGCAGCACCAGACGGATCTCGGCCCGTGGGAACGCGCCGTCGGGAAACGCGGTGCAACGGATGCGGCCATCCGTGTAAAGGTCGCGCAGGATCGTGCGCACGTCGTCGCCGCCGGTCATCTGCCCCCGAGAGCTGTGTCCAAAAACAAGGCGATAGAGGCGAATCCGGGCATTCGCGTTGACCACGCTTTGCGCAAGAAGATCCAGTTCGGGCGTGCGCGCGGCACCCGACAGCTCCAAAAGCTCAAGCCCGTTGGTGATCGCGCCGATCGGGCTGGCCAGATCATGGCAGATACGAGAGCCTATCAACGTGGCGATTGTGCTGATATCGTTGGTATTCATATTCTTTTCCCGCAACCGGAGCCGTCATGTCCGATCTGAATTCGTTCCTGGAACCCGGAATGCTGGTGCAGCATCCCGGCCAACCCGAGTGGGGGACCGGACAGGTCCAGTCCAATATTGGTGGCAAGATCACCGTGAATTTCCAGGATTTTGGCAAGGTTGTGATTGATGGATCCAGAGTTGAGCTATTGCCTGTGACTCAACCATAGATCTGGTTAGAGAAAGATTAAAGCCATCGCTTTTTCCTCACCGTAATCAACCTGAGTCGGAAAACGTGAACGGGTTGGACACAGACCCGGGTGTCACAAGAACCTTCAGACAAAGGAAAACCACCCAGATGCAGGCAGACCAAGCGCCTTTCAGCGTTCGACTGGCCCGGACCACGGAGGATCTGCGGGCGGCGCAAAGGCTGCGCTATGACGTTTTCGTCGAGGAACTGGGCGGGGACGGTCCTTTGGTGGATCACACCGCCCGGCTGGAGAAGGACCATTACGACGAGATTTTCGACCACCTGCTTTTGGCGGATGAGGCCCAAAACGGCCAGATTGTCGGCGTTTACAGGCTCTTGCGCGACGATCAGGCCCGCGCGGCGGGGCAATTCTATTCCGAAGACGAATATGACCTGACGGCGCTCAAACGCTCTGGACGGCGTCTGATGGAACTTGGCCGCTCTTGTCTGGCGCAGGGTTATCGCGGCGGGACGGCGATGTTTCACCTATGGGCAGGTCTAGCCGAATATATCGCGCGCCACGAGATCGAAATCCTGTTCGGCGTGGCCAGCTTTCATGGCACCGATCCACGGGCGCTGGCGCAAGCGCTCTCGCTTTTGCATCACCGCCACCTTGCGCCCGAACCCCTTCGGGTGCGCGCGCTGGAGGCCTATTACCAGCCGATGGACCTTTTGCCCGAGGACCGGATCGACCGCCGCGCGGCGATGGTGCAGGTGCCCGCCCTGATCAAGGCGTATCTCAGACTGGGAGGTTTCGTCGGTGACGGAGCCTTTGTGGATCATGCGTTCAACACCACGGATGTCTGTCTGGTGATGGATACAACGATGCTTAACGAACGGCAAAAAAGCATTTATTCCAAGGGTGTTGAAAGGTGAGTTACACGTGGAATTCAGAACCGCCTCCGGATATGCCCCGCATCAAGCCGTCGGGGTGGGCGCGGGTGGCGCTGCGCGGCATGGCGATTGTTTGTCTGCTTGGGGTCGGGGTGTTTGTGTCGGGCCTGACACGGCTTGTGGAGCGGCAGCTATACACGACGCGCCGGCCGTGGACGGCACCTATCACCCGGATCACGCTTGGCATGGTGCTGCGGGTCATCGGGCTGCGGCTGAAAACCAAAGGTCGCCCGATGCGCCAGCCCGGCGCGGTGGTGGCCAATCATGTGTCATGGCTTGATATCCTGGCGCTGCACGCCTGCCAGACGGTTGTTTTCGTGTCGAAATCCGAGGTATCGGGATGGCCGGGTATCGGTTTTCTCGCGCGGTTCGTTGGCACGGTGTTCATCAATCGCGCCCCACGAGAGGCGCGGGTGCAACGCGATATCCTGGCCGATGCGATGCGACACGGGGCGCGTTTGATGCTGTTCCCCGAGGGCACATCAACCGATGGAATGCGTGTTTTACCCTTTAAATCAACGCTTTTCGAGATGATGTTGATGTCGGATACCAGCGCGGATCTCCATGTTCAGCCGATCAGCGTGATCTATGACCCACCGCAAGGAAAAGAGGATACGCGGATTTACGCATGGTGGGGGGAAATGGACCTGGGGCCGCATCTGGCCATGATCCTGTCACTGGCGCGGCAAGGCTGTGTGACGGTCATTTTTCATGAACCGCTCAAGACGGCGGATTTTATGAACCGCAAGGCATTGGCACAGGCCGCGGAAATGGCTGTGCGCGTAGGAATGCCTGAAGAACGTCGTGCAAGATATTGAATATATGTGCGGAATTCTGAAAGTGCGTGTTTGGCCTTTAACCGTTCTGCATTGAACGCGAGATATCACCGACAGGTGTGGCTCTTCAATCGCTTTCCATCGCCGCAACGAGATCCGCAAGCGTGGCGACCGCATCCTCGGTTTGCCAGATCTCGTCTCCGATGCCGAAGAAATCCGTGACCGGCGCAAGGCTGCGCACTGTGACCTGATCCAACGCGCCTTCGGCCACCATGGGCAGCTCGATCATTTCAGACCACCATTCAAAAAGCTCGGGCAGCGCGCGCGTCCCGTCGCCAAGGGCGGTTTCGCCCACCGGGCCGAAGCTGACGTAATCAGCCCCCGCTTCGCCGGCGTTGATGCCCTCATGCCGGGACGTGCCGCAGAACGCACCGACGATCGCCTCGGTGCCAAGCGCCTTGCGCGCGCGCCGGATCGACCGTGCGCCATCGCTCAGATGTACCCCGTCCAGTCCCAGCCGCTCGGCAAGAACAAAATGCGTCTCGATCACCAGCGCCACGTCGCGCGGCGTGGTCACATCGCGGCAGGCATCGGCGGCGCGGCACAGCGCATCCTCGTCATGAGTGGACAGCGCCAGCCGCACACAGGCGACGTCCTGCGCGTCCAGCACGGCGGCAAGACGGTCGGGAAATTGCGACAGCTCGATCTCGGGCGGGGTGATGAGGTAAAGGCGGGGCGGCTCCTGTTCGGCCATCTGTGTCGTCCTTTTCGTTTTGTTGCCCTGTTAACGGCTCTGGCGGTCCGAGACCAGTGCGCGCGTCGCCGGTATCGGGTTCATCCTGCATTTTTGGATCGAGAACCGCCAAGGGGGTTTTCCGTTCCCGACAGAGAGCCTAAAGGAGCGCGAACAGGAGGATTTCGATGCCAAGTGACAAGGAACAACCGCGCTTTGTGCTGGTGCGCCCGCAAATGGGCGAAAATATCGGCGCGGCGGCCCGCGCGATGTGGAATTTCGGACTGGACCGCATGGTGCTCGTGGCTCCGCGCGATGGCTGGCCCAATCCGCGCGCGGTGGCCATGGCAAGCGGCGCAGGCCGCCTGCTGGACGAGGCGGTTTTGGCCCAAGACCTGCCCGAGGCGGTGGGCGAGGATCATTTCGTGATGGCCACCACGGCGCGGGTGCGCGGCATGACCAAGCCGGTTTTCAGCCCCGAAGAGGCCATGCAAGAGGCCGCGCGCCGGATCGGCGCGGGCGCGCGCGTCTCGGTGCTTTTCGGGCCAGAACGCGCGGGGCTGGAAAACGATGACGTGGCGCGCGCCAACGCGATCATTTCCGTGCCGGTCAATCCCGAGTTTCCATCCCTGAACCTTGCGCAATGCGTGTTGCTGTGCGGCTATGAATGGCGACGCGCCGTCACCGAGGTAGCCCCCCGGCGCACCGATATGGGCGGTACCGAATGGGCCAGCCAGATCGAGATCGAAAAGCTGGCCGAGCATTACGAGTCGCGGCTGGAAGAGGCGACGTATTTCTTTCCGCCCGAAAAAGCGCCGGGGATGCGTACCAACTTGCGCAATCTCTGGAGCCGGATGCCGCTGACGCGCGCGGATGTGCAGATGTTGCACGGGGTACTGCGGCAAATGGTGCGCTGGAAGGAGCGCGGTTGAAGCGCGCGCGCGGGCCGCGTATTTCTGTGGCGCAGGACGCAGAAGAGGCAAGATGATGAGCACCAAGCGTGGCATTTTCCAAGAGGTCGACGAAAGCGCGGCACAGGCCATAGCGCAAGAGCCAAAGGGCGGCATGATCGACGCAGGCAGGCGCGGTGCGCGCGGCGCAGTGCGGGTATGGTTGATGATCCTGTTCGCGCTGGTGGTCGTGATGATCGCGGTGGGCGGGCTGACCCGGCTGACCGATAGCGGGTTGTCGATCACCGAATGGCGTCCCGTCACCGGCGCGCTGCCGCCGATGAGCGCGGCTGAGTGGGATTCGGAGTTCGACAAGTATCGCGCGATCCCGGAATATCAGTTGCAGAACAAGGGCATGTCCATGTCCGAATTCAAGGTGATCTATTGGTGGGAATGGGGCCACCGACAGCTTGGTCGGGTAATCGGGCTGGTCTGGTTCATCGGGTTTGTGGGGTTTCTGGTAACACGCAAGATCCCGCCGGGCTGGACCGGCCGGTTGCTGCTTCTGGGCGCGCTTGGCGGGACGCAGGGGGCGATAGGCTGGTGGATGGTCGCCTCTGGCCTTACCGGTCAGATGCTGGATGTGGCCTCTTACCGGCTGGCCACGCATCTTGGATTGGCTTTTGTCATCCTTGGGCTGATCGCGTGGTACGTCATGGCGCTTGGCCGAGAAGAGCGCGATCTGATGCAGGCACGCAGGCTCAAGGAGCAAAAGCTGTTCGGCATGTCGACGGGCCTGATGCATTTCGCCTTTCTCCAGATCCTGCTGGGTGCGCTGGTGGCCGGCATCGACGCCGGGCGCAGTTATACCGACTGGCCGCTGATGGCTGGGGGGATTCTGCCGCCCGATTTCTGGATGGCCGATCTTGGCTGGCGCAACATGTTTGAAAATCCGGGCTTCGTGCAGTTCGTGCATCGCGTGACAGGATATCTGTTGCTTGCCTACGCGGTGGTGGTCTGGCTCCGGGGCCGCAGGAGCGCGCACGGTGTCACCAGCACCGCCTTCAACCTGGCCTTTGCAGCGCTGGTGGTGCAGATCGTTCTGGGGATTCTGACCGTGCTTTACATCGCGCCTTGGCATCTGGCGATCCTGCACCAGTTCACCGCCGTCATACTTTGGGTGCTGATCCTGCGGGCGCGGTTCCTGAGCCTTTATCCGCACGCGCAATCGGTGCGGGGGGCAGTCGCATGAGCGCCTTTGACACGCTGATGGCGTTCGAGCGCGAGACGCAGGCGCTGTCGCGCGTCGCGGGGCGGCTGAGCTGGGATCAGGAAACGGTCATGCCGCGCGGCGCGGGTGCGCAGCGTGCCGAAGAATCTGGCGCGATGGAGGCGGTTCTTCATGCCCGCCGTACCGATCCGCGCGTTGCGGAGTGGCTGGCGGCTGCGCAGGCCCCGGACGAGGCGGGCGCGGCACAGATGCGGCTGATCCGGCGAAGCCATGACCGGTCGGTCAAGGTGCCCGCCGATCTGGCGACCGCACTGGCACGGCTGACCAGCCGGTCACAGGGGATCTGGGCCGCCGCCCGCGCAGCGGATGATTTCGCCGCTTTTGCCCCCACGCTGGCAGAGGTCGTGCGCCTCAAGCGCGAAGAGGCCGCGGCCCTTGCCGGACAGGGCGACCTTTACGATGCGATGATCGACGATTACGAACCCGGCGCAACCGCTGCCGGGCTTGCCGCCATCTTTGACGAGATGCGCCCCCGGCTGGTGGCGCTTCGGGACCGCGCGCTTGGTGCCGACGGTGTCGACCCGGTGCGCGGCGATTTCGACATGGAAAAGCAATTGCGGCTAAGCCGCGATCTTGCCGCGCTTTTCGGCTATGATTTTGAACGCGGGCGCATTGATCTGGCCGTGCATCCGTTTTCCTCGGGGTCGGGCGAGGATGTGCGCATCACCACCCGCGTGGCCGAGGATGATCCGTTCAACTGTCTTTATTCGACGATCCACGAGGTCGGCCATGCCTGTTACGAACAGGGTATCGACGCCGCCTATAGCCTGACCCCGGTGGGGCAGGGCGTGTCGATGGGTGTGCATGAAAGCCAAAGCCGGATTTACGAAAACCAGCTAGGGCGCAGCCGGGCCTTTTGCCACTATCTTTATGGGCGGATGCGCGAAACGTTCGGCGATATCGGCGTGGATAACGAAGATGAGTTCTATCGTGTCGTGAACCGGATGCACAATGGCTATATCCGGACCGAGGCCGACGAGGTGCAGTACAATCTGCATATCATGCTGCGCTTCGATATGGAGCGCGCGCTGATCGCGGGCGATTTGTCGGTGGCGGATCTCGAAGCCGCATGGAACGAACGTTTCAAGGCCGATTTCGGCCATGCGGTGGACAGGCCGGCCAATGGCGTGTTGCAGGATGTGCACTGGTCGGTGGGACTGTTCGGGTATTTTCCGACCTACAGTCTGGGCAATGTCTATGCGGGCTGTCTGTATGCGGCGCTGCGCCGGGATCTGCCCGAGCTGGATGCGCAACTGGCACGCGGAGACCTGTCTGCCGCCACGGGTTGGCTGCGCGACAAGGTACAGCGGCAAGGCGGGCTCTACACTCCGCAAGAGACCATCAGCCGCGCCTGTGGCGCCGCGCCTTCCGCGGGGCCATTGCTTGACTATCTGGAACAGAAATTCGGCGTGCTCTACAGCTGATGACCGGCGCGACCCGCCCTATGGCGCGGGACGGAAAAACCGTGCCGTCAGGCCAAGACCAAGCACCGTGATCACGATGCGAAACAGGTGGTGCAGCGTGACAAATGCCGGATTTGCCTGCAAGGACAGGGCCACCAGCGCCATTTCGGTCACGCCGCCGGGGGCAAAGCTGATCAGCATCACATCGACAGGTTGATCCAGCGCCCCCGAAAGCAACAACGCGAAACCGGCCGACAGCGTCATCATGCCTGCCACGGCCACCAGCGTCAGCCCCAGCCCCCGCAGGATCAGACCGCGGGACAGGCCGGTAAAGCGCATCCCAAGCGCGGTGCCCACGACGATTTGGGCAAGGTTCACCAACCATTGCGGAATATCCAGGTGCACCAACCCGCTCAGGCCAAGCAGGGCGGCCACGACCAGTGGTCCGATCAACTGTTTTGCAGGCAGCCGCAGCAGACGCCCCAGCACCAGACCGGCGGCTCCCGCCAGTAAGATCACCGGCAGGTCAGACCATGGCACAGCGCCCTTGGACAAGGTCATGCCCCCGGCGCTACCCACAGGGCCGCCCAGCCAGAAGGACAGGCCGATGGGCAGACAGGTAACCACCACGATGATGCGCAGGAACTGGTGCAGGGTCAGGCGCGCAGGGTCCGCGCCGGCCTCTTCGCCAAAGGCGATCGATTCGAACAGACCGCCGGGGGCCGCGGAATAAAACGAGGTGGCCCGGTCGTACCCGCCCAGATGGCGAAACACCGCATAGCCCAGACCATGTGCGAGGATCGCAAACAGCGTAAGCGCACCCAAGCTGAGCGCGAGGCGGGTCGCACCGAAAAACAGATCCGGCGTGACCTGCGCACCGATCATCAGGCCAATCACGGCAATGAATACAAGCCGAAGGTTGGGCGGAAAGAGGTACCCCTCCGGCAGCCGGTCGGGCATCAGAATCGCGACCGCGCCGGACATCAAAAGCGGTCCCAGCAAAAATGGCAGCGGCAGCCCCAGCCGCGCCGCCCCCAGCCCGGCCAGCGCCGAAAGGGCCAACAGCCCCAGTGTGGTTAAAAAGTGCCGCATGGGCGGTATCAATCACCCGCCGACGGCGGGGGCAAGGCCCGGCCGATCATCTCTCCAAAGCCGTCAGCCATGGAATGGAGTATTTTCGCCTAGAAGAAGCCGTAAACACGTGTCTTCGCGGGTCAATTTTCCGAGGAGGCAATCAATGCCGGCCACTCGTGCGAAGCTGACGGATTTGGAAAAAGGCATCTCTCGCAGGCGCTGACGCGTGACGGCAAAGATGGCGACGGCCAGCGCGGGGGCGGCGCGTGGCACTGGCGGCGACCCAGACGCGGCAGATGCGCAGCCCAGACGCGGTTTGCCGGACCTCGACCACCGGCGCACAGAGCACCCCAAACGACAGGGTCAGCGCCACGCACGTTACCCGCCGTGATTTGGCAACTGCGCACGGCCGCCCCGTGTATATGCACGCTACAAGCGCCGCATTGCGCGATCTCGCAGCCATATTTCACGCCGGTGATGCCCACATGGCGCGCAGCACCCACAGCAGGGGCATTTCGGGATATGCGTCGATGTCGTGGACGCGGCTGTCGATGTTCAATTGCATGACGCGATAAGCCTTTTCGGTGAGGATGGTAAACCGGGCGGTGCAGGCTTCCAAGTCTCGTCTTCGTCAGGTTCGGCACGCACCGGCGACAGGGCGGCACAACGTTTGCTGTCGCACTGGCGGTTGATCTTGCCCGACCGGGGATGTTGTCTGTACAGACACCGCGTCGGCCCGTCCGGGTCTTTGTGGGTCACAAGGTCAGGGCGCTTCGCGGATACGTATCACGTCCACCAACAGGAGATACCGATGGGGCAATTTCGCAAACCGCTCATTTTCGCACTGATCGGGGCCGTGGCCGGGATGCTTGGCTATGGTTTGTCGCTGGTGTTAGGGATGGATCTGCAAGCGCCTTTCGCGGTCATCGTGCTGGCGGCCGCCGTTGGCGGTTTTATCGGCGGCTGGATCCGACAAAGGCGCGGCAAGTAGCGCCTCAGCCCGAGCAGCTTGCCCCGCCCAAAACGCAGAACTTGGCGCAATGGGGATGGTTGAGCGATACGTCGCGTTCCGCCTCGGCCAACGTTTCCCCCAGCTCGAACCGCCGGTCATAGGCCAGCAGGGTGCAGGCCAGCACGGCGGGCTTTTCCGCCCCCTTGCGCTTGACCACCATCCGCGAGGACGCGCACATCACGCTGTCGGGCGTCTTGCCAAGGATGGACCAGCAATCCGTGGTGATCTCGGGCACTTCGGCCGCCGCGTCCATTTCGGGGAAAAGTACGGTCACTCCCCGGTCTTGCGCGTCGATCTTGAAGTTATGCCGCGCGTAAAGATCGGCATAGCCCGCGCGGCTTTGCGCGTCGCTTTCGCCCCAGACGGTGCGGCCCGCCACAGCCATTCGCGCGCCGATGTCGCGCAGCCAGCACATGCCCTGAATGGTGCGGTCAAAGGCGCCGCTCCCGCGTTCCTTGTCGTGGCACTCCTGCGACCAGTGATCGACGGAAATACGCAGCGTCAGCTTGTCACCATATTCCGCCACCAATTCACGCAGCCCCGCCTGCATCTTCTTGCGCATCATCGGGCGCATCGCGTTGGTCAGAACCAGCACGTCATAACCCCGCGCCAGAGACGCGCGCAGGATGTTGATGATGTCCGGGTTCATGAAAGGCTCGCCGCCGGTAAAGCCGATTTCGCGCACGCGCCAGTCGCGGTCTTCAAGTTGATCGAGATAATCCTCGACCTCGGCCTTGGTGATATACACCAGCCTGTCATTGTCGGGCGAACTTTCGATATAGCAGTTGAGGCAGGCGATGTTGCACAACGTGCCGGTATTGAACCACAGCGTTTCAGGATCCTTCAGCGCCACGCTGGCCCGTTTGGCACCATCCGCGGTCACGGCCGGATCGTTGAATTTTCCGGCGTTGGCGGCCTCGCCTGTGGAGTCCTTCATGAAATTAGTCCCGAATTCAGTTGCTTTCCGGCGGTAACCTGTCGTTTCTTGCAGCGCAAGTCGAGGGCGACGTGGTGACACAATCGTGAGCCGCGCAACAGCAGGATCAAGGGGAGTTTAGATGGTTTCGCGCGTCATCCCGGTGGAGAGCTTTGACCTGGTGATCTTCGGCGGTACGGGGGATCTGGCCCGGCGCAAGATCCTGCCGGGGCTGTTCCGCCGCTACCGGGCCGGGCAGATGGGTGCCGAGGCGCGCATCATCGGCGCGGCGCGCAGCGAGATGGAGTCCGCTGCCTATCGGGAGTTCGTGCGCGCGGCGGTGGATGAATTTCATCCCGCAACCGCCGGTGACGCGGCGCATATCGACGGGTTTCTGGCGCGCATCGAGTACGTGACGCTGGATGCGCGCGGTGAAACCGGCTGGTCGGACCTTGCTGCGCTGCTGCGCGACGATGTGGTGCGGGCGTTCTATTTCTCGGTCGGCCCGGCGCTGTTCGGGGATCTGGCCGAACGCCTGCACACCCATCAGATCGCCAGCCCCGATTGCCGGATCGTGGTCGAAAAGCCGTTTGGCCGCGACATGCAGACGGCGCGCGCGCTCAACCGGACGCTGGCGCAGCATTTCGAGGAAACGCAGATCTACCGGATCGACCACTATCTCGGCAAGGAGACGGTGCAGAACCTGATGGCGATCCGGTTCGGAAACATGCTGTTCGAGCCGCTGTGGAACAGCCAGTACGTGGATCACATCCAGATCACCGTGGCCGAGCAGGTGGGCGTTGGCGGGCGCGGCGATTATTACGACAGGGCAGGCGCGATGCGCGACATGCTGCAAAACCACATGATGCAGCTTTTGTGCCTGATCGCGATGGAACCCCCCGCGAAATTCGCGCCCGACGCGGTGCGCGACGAAAAGCTGAAAGTGATCCGCGCGCTGGACCCGGTGGCGCGCGAGGACGTGGTGCGCGGCCAGTACGAGGGCACCGGCGACAAGAATTCGGACCGGATCGAGGTGGGTAACCGCGACAGCACCACCGAAAGTTTCGTGGCCATGCGCGCCCGGATCAGCAACTGGCGTTGGGCGGCCACGCCCTTTTACCTGCGCACCGGCAAGCGCCTGCGCGACCGCGCCAGCGAAATCGCGGTTGTGTTCAAGGATGCGCCGCATTCCATTTTCGGGGCCAAGTCGGGCCATCACCGCAACATCCTGACGATCAAGCTGCAACCCAACGAGGGGATCGAGCTGGGTGTCACGATCAAGGAACCGGGGCCGGGGGGGATGCGGCTGGTGGATGTGCCGCTCGACATGACCTTTGCCGAGGCGTTGGGACCAGAGGAAGCGGATTTCCCGGATGCCTATGAACGTCTGATCATGGATGTGATCCGAGGCAACCAGACGCTGTTCATGCGCGGCGACGAGGTCGAGGCGGCCTGGGGCTGGGTCGATCCGATCATCGCCGAGTGGTCCGAGACGGGCGAGCCGCCCTTGCCCTACGCCACGGGCAGTTCCGGGCCGGATGACGCGCTGATGCTGATGCATCGCGACGGGCGGCGCTGGCGGGAGATCCGGGCATGAGACTGATCGACTATCCCGATGACGAGATGCTGGCGATGGGTGTGGCCAATGCGCTGGCCGAGGATCTGACAAGCGCGCTGGATCACGAGGCGCGCGCGCTTTTATGCGTGGCCGGGGGCAGCACGCCCGCGCCGGTTTATGATGTCCTTTGCGATGCGGATCTGGACTGGGGCCGCGTGGATGTGGTGCTGAGCGACGAACGCTGGGTGCCCGAGGATCATGCACGGTCGAACGCGGGCATGATCCGGCGGCGGCTGTTGACAGGGCGTGCGGCGGCGGCGACGTTTTTGCCCCTTTATATTGCTGCCGAGACGCCCGAGCCGGTGCTGGCAGAGGTGGAAACCAACATATTGCCGCGCCTGCCCATCGCGGTGGCGCTGCTCGGGATGGGCGCGGACAAACATACCGCCTCGATCTTTCCCGGTGCGGACCGGCTGGACGAGGCTCTGGATGACCGCGCGCCCGTGTTGGTGCCGATGCGGGTGCCGGGGCAGGACGATGTTCGCGTGACCCTGTCGGCGCGGGTTCTCAACGGGGCGATGGCCAAGCATATGGTGATAACGGGGCAGGAGAAACGCGCCGCGTTGGACACCGCCCTTGGGGCGCGCGCGCAAGAGGCACCCGTGGCGGCGCTTTTGCCCGATGCGCTGGTGCATTGGGCGCCCTGAGCCGGGCATGGGTATTTGAAGACGGATGACATTCAAGGATGAGTATAGATGTGGGACAGTCTGAAATCCGAAACCGGCCATAGCATCGCCGGATTGCTGGCGGACCCTGACCGCGCCCGGCGCTTTTGCGTGGCGCAGGACGGCATGTTGTTCGATTACGCCAAGACCGCGATGACAGAAACGGCGCGCGCGGGGCTTCTGGCCCTGGCCGAGGCGCGTGGGCTGGCAGAGCGGCGCATGGAGATGTTTGACGGTGACGCGATCAACCAGACAGAAGGGCGCGCGGTGCTGCACACTGCGCTGCGCGGGTTGAACGCAGGCACGGTGCATGTGGAGGGCGAGGATGTCATGCCCGACATCCGCGCCACGCTGGAGCGGATGGAATGCTTTGCAGAGTCCGTGCGCAGCGGCGATTTCGCCGGGCAGGGCGGGACAATCACCGATGTGGTGAATATCGGCATCGGCGGCTCGCATCTTGGCCCCGAGATGGGGACCCTTGCGCTGGCCCCCTATCATGACGGGCCGCGCTGTCACTTCGTGTCGAACGTGGATGGCGCGGATATTGCCGATTGCCTCAAGGGGCTGGACCCGGCGACAACGCTGGTGATCGTCGCCTCCAAGACCTTTACCACCATCGAGACGATGACCAATGCCGAAACCGCGCGCGTCTGGATGGCGGGCCGCGTGACCGAACCGGCGGCGCAGTTCGCGGCCGTGTCCACGGCGGCCGACAAGACCTCTGCGTTCGGGATCGCCCCCGAGCGGGTGTTCGGTTTTGCCGATTGGGTCGGCGGGCGCTACTCGATGTGGGGGCCTATTGGCCTCACGCTGATGATCGCCATTGGCCCGGCGCGGTTTCGCGATTTCCTCAAGGGTGGCGCGGCGATGGATACGCATTTCCGCGACGCGTCGCTTGATCAGAACATGCCGGTGATGCTGGCGCTGACGGGGCTGTGGCATTCCCATGTCTGCGGTCATGCGACGCGCGCGGTGCTGCCTTATGATCAGCGCCTGTCGCGGCTGCCCGCCTATCTGCAACAGCTTGAAATGGAGAGCAACGGCAAGCGCGTCACGATGGAGGGCGAGCCGCTGGCCCAAGGCGGTCCGATTGTCTGGGGCGAGCCGGGCACCAACGGGCAACACGCCTTTTACCAGTTGATCCACCAGGGCACACAGGTGGTGCCCTGCGAATTCATGGTGGCCGCAAAGGGCCACGAGCCGGATCTGGCGCATCATCACCGCCTGCTTCTGGCCAATTGCCTTGCCCAGTCAGAGGCGCTGATGCGCGGGCGCAGCCGGGATGAGGCGCGCGCGATGATGGCACAGGACGGGCTGAGTGGGGCAGAGCTTGAACGGCAGGCCGCGCACCGGGTCTTTCCAGGGAACCGGCCCTCCTGCACGCTGATCTATGACCAGCTGACGCCATACCGGCTGGGACAGATCGTGGCGCTTTACGAGCATCGGGTATTTATCGAAGGCGTGATCCTCGGGATCAATTCCTTCGATCAGTGGGGTGTGGAACTGGGCAAGGTGCTGGCCACGCAGATGGCCCCCTTGCTGGACGGTGCCTCGGCCGAAGGCAAGGACGGCTCCACCCGGCAGCTTGTTGCCTTTGCGCGGACGCGGATGGGGGGTTAGCCGCGCGGAATGTCAAAGCCGTCAGGCGCAAGCGTGAAGCGGTCGAACTCGAACCCCGGCGAGACGGTACAGCCCACAAGCGTGAAATCCCCCGTCGAGCGGGCCATCTGCCAGTGATCGGGCGGCACGAGGATCTGTGGCTGGTGCCCCTGCGCAAGGTCCGCGCCAAGCACATGATCGGTGGCGGGGCCGGTATCGGTGGCGGACATCGACAGCACCAGCGGCGCCCCGGCGTAGAAATGCCAGATCTCACCCGCATCCACCCTGTGCCAGCGGTTGCGATCCTGCGCGCGCAGCAGGAAATAGATTGCCGTACCAGCAGCCCGGCCCGCCCCCGTGGCGCGCCACGTCTCCCGGAAAAACCCGCCCTCGGGATGCGGGGCAAGGCCCAGATGGGCGATGATGTCATCGGCGGTCATTCTGGCTGGTCCTGTCACGGATTGGGTCTGGGGCACGCCGCTGGGTTCTCCGCGTGCCCCGAGCAGTCAACGCAAAATCGAGCGGCCCGCATATTCGGCGGTATCGCCCAGCATTTCCTCGATCCGGATAAGCTGATTGTATTTCGCCAGCCGGTCAGAGCGGGCAAGGCTGCCTGTCTTGATCTGTCCACAATTGGTGGCGACGGCCAGATCGGCGATGGTGGCGTCCTCGGTTTCGCCTGAACGGTGCGACATGACGTTGGTGTAGCCTGCGCGATGCGCCATATCGACCGCTTTAAGAGTTTCCGTCAAGCTGCCGATCTGGTTGACTTTTACCAGCATGGAGTTGGCCACGCCGCGCTTGATGCCATCCGCCAGACGGGCGGGGTTGGTGACGAACAGATCATCGCCCACAAGCTGTACCGAGCCGCCGATCTTGTCGGTCAGCAGCTTCCAGCCGTCCCAGTCATCTTCGGACATGCCGTCTTCGATCGAGATGATCGGGTAATCCGCGACAAGTGCCGCAAGATAGTCGGCGTTTTCCTCTGGTGTCAGGGATTTGCCTTCTCCGGCAAGGACATAGCGCCCGTCCTTGAAGTATTCCGTCGCGGCACAATCGAGGGCAAGATAGATATCCTCGCCCGGCTTGTACCCGGCTTTCTCGATGCTTTTCAGAATGAAATCAAGCGCCTCGCGGGTGGAGCCGATATTGGGGGCAAAGCCGCCCTCGTCGCCGATACCGGTGGACAGGCCTGCGGCCGACAGCTCTTTCTTGAGGGTGTGGAATACCTCTGCGCCCATGCGCACCGCGTCGCGCATGGTGGCGGCGCTGACAGGCATGATCATGAATTCCTGGATGTCGATGGGGTTGTCGGCATGTTCGCCGCCATTGATGATGTTCATCATCGGCACCGGCAGCACGCGGGCCGAGGTGCCGCCGACATAGCGGTAAAGCGGCTGCGCGGTGTAATCGGCGGCGGCCTTGGCCACGGCGAGGCTAACCCCGAGGATGGCGTTGGCGCCAAGGCGGGCCTTGTTGGGGGTGCCGTCAAGCTCGATCATGGTCTCGTCGATGGCGACCTGTTCGGTGGCGTCAACCCCCGCAAGCGCCTCGGCGATCTCGCCGTTGACGGCGGCCACGGCCTCCAGCACGCCCTTGCCCATGTAGCGGTTGGCATCACCGTCGCGCTTCTCCACGGCCTCATGCGCGCCGGTGGATGCGCCCGAGGGGACGGCCGCGCGGCCCGTTGTGCCATCTTCGAGGATTACATCGACCTCGACGGTGGGGTTGCCCCGGCTGTCAAGGATTTCGCGGGCATGGATATCAAGGATGATGCTCATTTGGAAAGTCTCCGGGGTGTATCTGTTTGGCTGTGGTCTAGCAGTCTTACGGTGTTTTGCAACAAGCATGATAGCGCTAACGGCCATGTTATGCGTGCAAGCGGGCTTCGCGGGCAAGGCGGCGTTCCCGCAAAAAGGTGTAAAGCCCGGTGGCGATGATCAGCGACGCGCCGGTGAGAGTGAGCGCGTCGGGACGCTCGCCAAATATGATGATACCCACCAGCAGCGAGAACAGAAGGCGGGTATAGCGGAACGGCGTGACGACAGAGGCATCTGCGATGCGCATGGCGGTTACGATGCAGTAATAAGCGCCCGCGCCGAACACCACGGCAAAGCCCAGCATGGCCCAACCCGGCGCCGATGGTGCCACCGGCGCACCGTATCCCAGCAGCAACAACAGCGCCCCCGCGGGCACAAGAATGGCAAAGCCCTGAAAGGAGATCACCGTGGACGGCACGTTTATGTCGATGCGGCGGGTAAGGATGTCGCGCGTGGCGACCATCAGGACCGAGACGAGCACCAAAAGCGCCATCGGCTCGAACCCGTCCAGACCGGGGCGGATGATCAGCAGGACGCCCGAAAAGCCAATGATGATCGCGGTCCAGCGTCGCCAGCCCACATCCTCGCCCAGAAAGAGTGCCGCGCCCATCGTGATGGCCAGCGGCGTGGTCTGAAAGACCGAGGCGACGATGGATATATCCACCTTCGACAGAGCCGTGGCAAAAGAGATCGCCGCCAGCGCCTCGCAGATGGCGCGCACCACAAAGACGGGCCGCCAAGCCGCGCGGGTCAGGATGCGATGCCCCCGAAGCCGCGCCATGACGGCGAAAACACCCGCGCTGCCAAAGCCGATGCCGATCAGGATCTGTCCCACGGGCATGTCCACCGACAGCCGTTTGATGAACATGTCCTCGATAGTGAAGGCCGCCATCGCGACGACGATCAGAACGATGCCGCGCAGGTTGTCCATTGGACCTCCGAAGGGGAAACTGACAGAACCCGCCTATGCCGCGTTGCCCGGAATGGCAAGCTGTGCCGCGCTCATCCCTTGCGGAGCGGCACGCCGTAAAGTTCCAGCCGGTGCCCCTTGAGCCGGTAGCCCAGCTTTTCCGCGATCTTTTCCTGAAGCGCCTCGATTTCGGGATCGACGAACTCGATCACCTCGCCGGACTGCATGTCGATCAGGTGATCGTGATGGTCGCGCTCGGCATCCTCGTAGCGCGCGCGCCCGTCGCCAAATTCCAGCTTGTCCAGAATCCCGGCCTCTTCGAACAGCTTTACGGTGCGATAGACCGTCGCAATCGAGATGTTCGGATCGCGGCCCGATGCGCGGGCGTAAAGCTCTTCGACATCGGGATGGTCCTTGGAGCTTTCCAGCACCGTGGCGATGGTGCGCCGCTGGTCGGTCATGCGCAGGCCCTTGGCCTCGCAGCGGTCGGTGATCGTGTCGGACATCAGGGCGGTCTCCGGCGATGGTCGCTCTGTGGTGTAGGATATTTCAAACCGAATCGGAAGCCTGTCCGGGCGCGGTTTTGGCCCGGCGCTCAGCTTTTGGTGAAATCGGCCCAGACGGGCAGGTGATCCGACGCGACATGCGCGGGGGTTTCCGCGTGATGGCCACACTCCGTGGCGCAAAGCTGGCCGCAATGCGCGATCCGGTCCAGCCGCGCGACAGGGCGCAGCGCCGGAAAGCTGGGTGGCGTCGGCAAGAAATGCAGATCGTTCACCGTCTGCTCCAACCAGCCAAAGCGCCGCCATTCGTTGAAATCCCCGGCCAGGACCGTGGGCATCGGCGCGGCGCGCGCGAGGTGCCGCAGGATCGCGGCCAGTTGCAATTGCCGGTAGCGCCGCACCAGCCCCAGGTGCACGCCGATGACGCGCAGCGGCCCGATGGCGCTGTCCAGTTCGGCAAGGATCGCACCGCGCGGCTCCAGCCCCGGCAGGTCGAGATGGAGTGTATGACGCAGCCTGATGCCCGGACCCGCCAGCATGGCGTTGCCATGCCAGCCAAGCGACCCGCCTGGCGCGCCGAAAGGCAGGATATGCCAGCCGTCAGCCTCGGCCATGTCATGTGGCAACGCGGCGGGGCGGGGTGCCATGCGCCTGTCAGCCTCTTGCAGCACCACCAGATCGGCACCAAGGGAAGCGATCACCGAAAGCGTGCGGTCGGGCCTGCGGCGCATGTCCATCCCGACGCATTTCTGAAGGTTGTAGGTTGCAATTCGGAACCGTGGCACGCTCATGCTGTTAGGGTATCAGGATGAAACAGGGAAACCACCCGGTGTTTGCTGATCAGACATGGCTGGCGCGATTGATATGGCTTGCCCTTATGGGTGTGGCTGGCTGGGCACTTGTGCAATGGCGGCTGGAACTGGCCTTCGTGTCGCTGGCAACGCTCGCGGTATCTCTGTTGCCGGTGGTCGTGGCGCGTTGGGCGGATATCCATGTGCCGCCCAGTTTCATCGCGGCCGTGGTTCTTTTCGTAGGCGGCACGCTTTTTCTGGGCGAAGTCTATGATTTCTATGAGCGGGTCTGGTGGTGGGACATGGGGATGCATGGCAGTTCGGCGGTCGCATTCGGGCTGATCGGCTTCGTTCTGGTCTTCATTCTCTTTCAGGGGGACCGCTATGCCGCGCCGCATCTGGCGATGTCGGCACTCGGGTTCTGCTTTGCCGTGACCATCGGCACCGGTTGGGAGATCTTCGAGTTCGCGATGGACCAATTGTTCGGTTTCAACATGCAGAAATCAGGGCTGATGGACACGATGGGCGATCTGATCGTGAACCTGATAGGCGCATTTGTCGGCTCTACGGTGGGATATGCCTATCTGCGCGGACAGGCGCGGGGCGGTGTTGCCGCGATCATCGACGAGTTCGTGCGCAGCAATCCAAGGTTTTTCAAACGGATACGCCGCAAATGACCGGATCAGGTGCCGCAGAACGTCTGATGCACGATCTCTGACGATTGCGGTGGGCGGCGCAGGTCGGCGGCGTCCGGATCCGGCTCAAAGGGTCGGGCCAACACGTGGTTGAGCCGCTCGAAGGGCGCGAAATCACCGGCAACGGCAGCGTCGATCATCTGCTCTACCCGGTGATTGCGCGGGATGACGACCGGGTTGACCGCGCGCATCAAGGCGTGCGGCTCGTGTTCCTGCTCCAGCCGGGTCCGCCACTCGCTTTCCCAGTCATCAAACAGCGCGGGATCGGAGAACTGTTCGCGTGCCGTGCCATCGCCAAGCGCGCGGAACGTGTTGGTGAAATCCGCCTGCCCATGCGCCATGTTGCTCAGCAGGTCGGTGATCAGCGTTTCATCCGCCGGTGTCGCCTCTGTCAGCCCGATCTTGCGGCCAAACGCCTGCCGCCAATAGCTTTGCGTAAGGGCAGGCATGGCGTGGACGATCTCGGTGAATGCCTCGACCGCCGCATCCGCATCGGGCATCAGCGGGACAAGGGCGGTAGCAAGTTGCGCCATGTTCCAGACGATCACGTTGGGCTGGTTGGAAAACGCATAGCGCCCCTGCCGGTCGATGGAACTGAACACCGTGTCGGGATGGTAGCTATCCATGAAGGCGCAAGGGCCGTAATCTATGGTTTCGCCCGACAGCGTGGTGTTGTCGGTGTTCATCACCCCGTGGATGAACCCCACGGACATCCATTGCGCAACCAGCCGCGCCTGACGGTCGATGACGCGGCTCAGCAGGTCCGCGGGATCGGTTGCCTCGGGATAATGCCGGTCGATCACATGCTCGTAAAGCGCCCGAAGCCCATCTGTATCGCGGCGCGCGGCCAGATACTGGAACGTGCCGACGCGGATATGGCTGGCCGCCACCCGTGTCAGGATCGCGCCGGGCATTGCGCCGGGTTCGCGGTAAACCGTTTCTCCGGTGGCCACGGCGGCCAACGCGCGGCTGGTGGGGATACCGAGCGCGTACATCGCCTCGGACAGCACGTATTCGCGCAGCACAGGCCCCATCCACGCGCGCCCGTCGCCCATCCGCGAATAGGGCGTGGGGCCGGACCCCTTGAGCTGGATATCGACGCGGTGTCCGTCGCGCACCACTTCGCCCAGCAGGTTCGCGCGCCCGTCGCCCAGTTGCGGGGAAAACCCGCCGAACTGGTGCCCGGCATAGGCCTGCGCCAGCGGGTCCGCGCCTTCGGGCATCTGGTTGCCGGCAAAGACTTGCGCCAGGGTCGTGTCATCGGCGGGCGTGATGCCAAGCTCTGCCGCCAGCGGCGCATTGAATGCGATGAGATGCGGCTCGCGCACCGGCACCGGGGTCATTCGGGTGAAGAACCGGTCGGGCAGGCGGGCATAGCTGTTGTCGAAAGGGATCTGCATGGTCATGACCTCAAGATAATGGCCATGGCGCGGAATGCCAGAGCCTGCGGTTTTCGCGCGCCTCGCGTCACAGCTTGCGCGTCATCCGCAAGATGTTGTCACGCGCCCTGAAATGCTGTTTGGCATAAAGCCTGTGCAGAGCGTTGTTTTCGCGCGCCACGTCAAGATGCAGCGCAGCCAGCCCCGCCGCGCCCAGGGCTTTTGGCAGGGTTGCAAGGATCTCAGAGCCGATCCCGCGCCCGCGCACACCGGGACGGATGTAAAGCACGTCGATCTTGCCTTCCATGCCGCCGAATGCCGTGGACCAGCCAAAGACCACGACCACGCAGCCAATGGGTGCGCGGGCCGGTCCGGCCAGATAGACGCAGCCATGCGGCGATCCGTCAAGCAGCGGTGCAAGGGCTGCACGGCGTGTGGCCTCGTCCTGTGTGATGCCGGTTTCGGCGTGAAAATCCCCCAGCAGCCGCAGCACATGGTCAAGATCGTCGGGGCCGGCAAGAATTAGCTTGGTCATTGGCGGGTGGCCTTTCGGTCAGCAGGGCAAAGAACCCGTCGAATTCCGTGGCGGCCTCAATCGGGCGCGGCAAATAGGAGGTAAGTTGCGTGTGGCATGTAGGCGAGCCGGTGTCCACTGGCGCGCGATGTTCGCCGGGTGGGCCAGCAGAACTGCGCCGCTGATCAGCGCTTGTGCACGACGGCTACAGCAGATCGGTGATCTAACGCCGCTGGCGTGACCCCGGCCCCGGCCTGTTTAGCGGCCTCCACAAGGGCGCGTTGCAGGCTCCCGTAATATTCACCGCGCTTAAAGCGTTCCGCATTTAACCTGAGACATCAGCGAAAGGCGGAACGCGTGCAACGACTGGACAGATTACTGCGTTTCTCGAAAATCTGTGATTCCGGTTTTTCGCGAAACGCTTTAGGCATCCCAAATGTCCGGCCCGCCGCAGACCTGTTCATCCGGACGCCCGATCGCCCCGGCATCCTTGCCCGCATAGTCGATATGGCGCAGCACATGGCGGATCGCCTCGGTGCGGGCGCGGCGCTTGTCGTCAGAGCGGATCACTGTCCAGGGGGCGTGGGCGCTATGCGACCGATCCAGTGTCTCGCCGATGGCGGCGGTATAGGCGTCCCAACGGTGCAGGCCCTCGACGTCGATTCGGCTGAGTTTCCATTGCTTGAGCGGATCGCCCTCGCGCTTCAGAAAGCGGCGCAGTTGTTCGGCGCGGCCCACGTTGAGCCAGAACTTGAACAGATGAATACCCTCATCCACCAGCATCTTTTCCACATCGCCGACCTGGTGGAAGAAATGTTCGCGCTGCGCATCGGTGCAAAAGCCGAACACCTTTTCCACCACCGCGCGATTGTACCAGGACCGGTCGTAGAACACCATTTCGCCAGCCGTGGGCAAGTGGTCGACATAGCGTTGGAAATACCATTGGCCCTGTTCGGTCTCGGTGGGTTTGGACAGCGCCACGACCCGCGCGCCGCGCGGGTTGAGATATTCGCGAAATCGCTTGATCGTGCCGCCCTTGCCAGCCGCGTCGCGCCCCTCGAACACGCAGACGACGCGCGCGCCGCTGTCGCGTGCCCACCCCTGCATCTTGGCCAGCTCTGTCTGAAGCGCCTTGAGATCGCGCTTGTAAAGTTTGCGTCGCAGGCGTTCGGAATGCGGGTAGCTCGGGTCGATGATATCGCCTTTCTCGCCGCGCTTGATGGCATCGCGCACTTTTTTCGGGGCGTCATCGTGAAAGAAGGCGCTGATCGCGCCGTCATATGGAAGCTCCATGCGACTCTCCTTTTCCGGGCACTATGGGCGCTCAGGGCGCGGGGCGCAATCCGGCGCGGGTGGCGGCGCGGTGGATCGCAGCGATGGTTTCTTCCGGTTCGGCATGGTGGGGCATGTGGCCGGTGCCGGGAAGGAGAACGAGGTTGGCATTGCGAATGGCGCGCGCCAGCGGTTGCGAATGGATCGACACGCCCACGGTGGTATCGGCCGTGCCGTGCAGGATTTCCGTCGGGACGGCAATATCGCGGTAATAGGGCACCATGCGGCGGATCTCGGACAGCAGGTTGGCGCGTTGCAGGGCGTTGGCGCGCAGGCTTTTGCGGCGCAGGGTCAGGTCTGCGGCGAAGTGCTCGAAATAGCCCGTCGGCACGTCATCGGGCTGAAACACCTCGGCAATGGCCCGCTCAACGCGGGATTCCTGCACAAAGGCCGTGATAAGCGGGATCACGACCGGGCCTGCCACCGGGTGCGACAAAAGCCGGTAATAGGCCGAAAGCCCGCTGTTCCATGTGTGGGATGCGGCCGACAGGGCCACCAGCGCCGAGATATTTTCCGGGTGGTTGATCGCCCAGGCCAGCGCCACAGCCCCGCCATAGGAATGCCCCAGCACGAGGGGCACCTCCGCGCCAAGCTGTGCCGCGGCTCCTTGCAAAAGCGCGGCTTGGCGTACAACGGATGTGCCCCCGTCCTGTCCGTCGCTATGGCCCAGACCGGGGCGGTCAAGGATGATCACACGGTAGTTGCGCGCCAGTTCCGGCCCCAAACGAAAGGTCCAGTCGGTGAAATTGCCCGACGCACCGTGAATGAGCACCAGATCGGGAGCCGCGCCCGTCTTGGGCCCCATGATGACGGCGTGAATGTTGTGCCCGTCCACCGCAACGATCTGGCCACGGGGCGGATGCGCCTGCATCGCGGCGGCTTCCTGTGCGCGGGCGCGGTGCTGGACAAAGGCCCAGCCAAGGGCCAGAACCAGCAGCAGGCTCAAGGTGATCTTAAGTCCCAATGCGCTCGATCTCGAACGGGGTCGTCTGGTAAATCTCGTTGATCCAGTTGCCGTAAAGCAAATGCGCATGGCTGCGCCAGCGGTTCTGCGGCGGGCGGGCCGGATTGTTGTCGGGGTAGTAATTGCACGGCACGGTCACCGGCGTGCCAGCGGCCACATCACGGTCGTATTCCTGCTTGAGCGTGTCGCTGTCGTATTCCAGATGGTTGAAGATATAAAGGCCACGTCGCGCGGGATCCTCCACCAGACAGGGGCCGACCTCGTCACTGTCCAGCAGGATGTGCAGCCCGTCCGCCGCCTCGATCTCGGCGCGTTTCATTTCCGTCCAGCGGCTGACGGGGATCACGCAATCATCCGAAAACCCCCGCAGATATGGCGAGGCGGGTGCCATGTTACGATGCCGGAAACAGCCGAACGCCTTGGCATCCAGCAGATGTTTCTGCACACCGTGGAAATGGTTGATCATCGCCATGCCGCCCCAGCAGACGCCGAAGGTGGAATGCACATGGGTTCGGGTCCAGTCAAAGACGCGCACCAGTTCGTCCCAATAGGTGACCGCGTCGAAGTGCAGATGTTCGATCGGGGCGCCGGTGATGATCAGTCCGTCGAATTTCTCGCCGGTGGCGGCCACGTCCTCGAACGGGCGGTAAAAACTTTCCATATGCTCGGCCGCGGTATTGCGGGCGCGGTGTTCCGACATGCGGATCAGGCTGAGGTCGATCTGAAGCGGGGTTGCGCCGATGAGCCGCGCGAACTGGTTTTCCGTCTGGATCTTCTTGGGCATCAGATTCAGCAGACCGATGCGCAGCGGGCGTATATCCTGCCGCGAGGCCAGATCATCGTCCAGCACCATCACACCTTCGCGGGTGAGCACATCGAAGGCTGGCAGATCAGAGGGAATCCGGAGGGGCATGGCAGGCTTTCGAAAATTGGGTTCTCAGGTAGGTGCGCAAGGCGTGCGTGCAAGGGCCATCGCGATCAACTCGTCGAATGTGCCCGCGTCCTTGCAGGCAGCGACCTCGTCCGCGGTGACGGTCACGCCCCATTTTTCCATCGCGGCGTAACGCGGTTCACGATGCGCCAGCGCGCGGGCATAGGTCCAGCGGACGAATTCATCCGGGTCAACATCGCCTTCCACGAAATTGTTTTCACGAAGATATTCCTGCCACGCGGCATCAAGGAACTCGGGTTGATAGCACATCGGCTTGGGCGCGCGATCAAAGCGGCGGATCAGTTCCTGCCGGTGTGCGTCATCGCCCTTGATGCGCACCAGCAGACAATGCCGTGAAAGCTCTGTCAGTACCGGATCGCCCGCATCATCGCCATCGACCCATTCGCAAATCGACCCGCCGGTATCGCAGATGAAATGCGGATATCCATAAAGCGCCTGCGCGCGGGCGATGAAATGCCCGGTATCCATGAGCGCCGCGATCTCGGCGCGGCGAAACTGTTCTTGTCGGATGCGGAACTCTGCAAAGGGCAGGCCACCGCGCGCCGGATCACCGGGCTTGCCCAAATAGGTGGATACGGGCGACAGGTTGTCGAAGGTGATGTTGGAGCCAATATAAATCGAGTCCGTCATCAGCAGATCACGCAGAAAGGGCACCCTCATGGCGTGGGCCTTGGCATTGTCCACGATCAGCTCGCCCATGTAGCGGGTGCCGATACGGTAATCTATGGAATAGTGAAACCACGCGCCCGCGTCGCGCAGCATATTGGACAAATGCGTTTTGCCGAGGCCGGACATGCCGTAAAACAGCACGCGTTTATGCGGGGCGTCGCGCCAGTCCCGAGCGGAGGAATAGATCATGGGCCACCTCTGATGTCGCTTGCCGTGGTAGCCACCGGCGGCAGAGTGGTCAAACCCGAAAACCGGCGCGTGATGCGAAAAGGCACCGCCTGCCATGGACGGCACCTGTGATCCTGTCCGTGCCGCGTCAGAAGCGGAATCCCAGTTTCATGCCGACGGCAATGGCATCGTTGCTGGTGAAATTCCCGTTAATGCCTTGCGACACCGCGTCGCCAAGCGCGATATAGCGGATCCCGGTGCTGAGTTCCCAGCTTTCGGTCGCGTAGCTGACGCCGACACCGTAGCTGACATAACCGTCCTTGCCCGACAGGTTGCCAACGATATCATCCTGATCTTCTTCATAGCCAAGGGTCAACGCACCCGACCAGTTTTCATTGAACCGGCGACCGACACCGATTTCATAGGACCAGATATCCGATCTGCCCAAGGCGATGGCACCGGGTGTGAAATCCTGTGGCGCGATCTGAAACTCGGTCCATTCCTGCCAGCGAATCGAGCCGAAGAGCAAAGTGGCTGCGGCAATACCGGACTGGACATGCAGCGTGACCGCCTGTGGTGTCTTCACCTCGAAGGGCGTGCCGGTATTGTCGCTGAACCCGTGCTCGATCTCGGATTCGTAGGTCAGCGCGACCTTGAGCGCGATATCACGGCGTTCATAGGCCCCGCCGATGACATAGCCCATTTGCCAGTCGTAATCGACATTCAGCGCATAGGCGATCGGGAAGGTTATGTTCAGATTACCCTTCATGCCCTGCACGCGCAGGCCGCCATAGGCGCTGAAGTTTTCGTCAAACTGATATTTGAGATAGCCGGTCGTGGCAAAAACGTCGAGTTCCGCATTCGAGCCTGCGAAGGGATAGCCCGTGGCGCGCGCATAATCCACATTCGCGCCGTAAGGCTGGTTCGCCACGATGGCATAGGTCAGTTTTTCGTTGATCTGCTGTTTGAAACCCACGGCGTAATTCTGGAACCGTGCCGTCATATTGCCGGAGCCTGACGCTCCCAGTGCCGAAGACGACGCACGGACATCCGGCGTCACGACGGATGCGGAAAACTCCAGATAGGTCTTGCCGTTTTCGTAAAGGATTTGCGAGACGTCCGGCGCACGCTGGATTTCACCAGCCTGTGCCGTGGTGGCGGCGATGCCAAGCGATGCGGCGGCCAGCGTGATTTTTTTCATATGTCCCTCTCCTCCAAGGCAGGGCGGGACGTTACCAATTGTCACAAAGGCGTCAATCTATCCCGCAGCATCGCTTCTGTCCGGTTGGCGACAAGAGTGTCTTGCGTTACCACGTATCGCGCTGAGGTGTCGGGTTAAAAGGCCCAAAATCATAGGCTTTGCCTATGTTTTGGAACTTACCTCAACCTTTACGGGTCTGCGACCAAAGGTTGAGGTAATTCGCCCCAAAGATCACCACCGCCCCAAGGATGACGAAAATGTCGATCGGCTCGTTGTAGATCATCAGGCCCACCACGGCGATCACTGGCAGGCGCAGGAAATCGACCGGCGAGACAAGGGTCGCCGGCGCGATGGACAGCGCCGAGGTGATGCAGAAATGCGCCATCAGCCCGGCCAGCCCGATGGCCACGATCCAGGGTGCTGTTTCCAGCGAGGGCAGGGCGATATAGCCATCATGGCCTGCGCAGATCAGCCCGAAAACAGTTTGCGTCGCGGTCATCCACAACAAGATGCAGGTGAGCGTTTCGGTGCGGGTCAGCATCTTTGTGAAGATGATCGAACCAGCGAAACCGATGGCGGCGGCGGCCGCGCTGAGCGTGCCGACATTGATCGTCTCGACGCTGGGGCGCGCCACGATCAGGATGCCCGTGAACCCGATGACCGCTGCAAGCACCCGCATCCGCGTCAGACGCTCGCCCAGGATCAGCGGTGACAGCATCAGCACCCAGAGCGGCGTGGTGAATTCCAGCGCAAAGACCTGTGCCAGCGGGATAAGTGTGATGGCATAGAACCACAGGTTCTGCCCGGTGAAATGAAAGATATTGCGCGTCAGGTGAATACCGGGGCTGCGCAGGGTGATGTCGCCCAGGCGGCCCGTCAGGGTCGCGACACCCAGCACGATGACAAGCCCCACCATGCTGCGATATGTCATGATTTCAAAGGTATCGAGCGCAAAGCTCACCTCGCGGCCCGACACGGCCATGATCGAAAAAGACGCAACCGCGCCCAACATCCACAGCGCCGCTTTCAAGACCTGCACGGGTTCTTGCGTCCCCGGTGCGGTCGTCACTCCCATTCAATGGTGCCCGGCGGTTTGCTGGTGATGTCATAGGTCACGCGGTTGATGCCCTTGACCTCGTTGATGATGCGCGTGGCGGTCTCACCCAGAAAATCGTGCGAAAACGGATAGTAATCGGCCGTCATCCCATCAACGGAGGTCACAGCGCGCAGCGCGCAGGCGAAATCATAGGTACGCCCATCGCCCATTACACCCACGGTGCGCACGGGCAGGATGGCCACGAAGGCCTGCCAGATCTCGTCATACAGGCCGTGCTTGCGGATCTGGTCGATATAAACGGCATCCGCCTTGCGCAGGATTTCCAGCTTTTCGCGGGTGATCTCGCCGGGGCAGCGGATGGCAAGGCCGGGGCCGGGGAACGGGTGACGCCCGATAAAGCTGTCGGGCAGGCCCAGTTCACGGCCCAGCGCGCGCACCTCGTCCTTGAACAGCTCGCGCAGCGGCTCCACCAGTTTCAGGCCCATCTTTTCCGGCAGGCCGCCAACATTGTGGTGGCTTTTTATCGTCACAGAAGGCCCGCCCGAAAAGCTGACGCTTTCGATGACGTCGGGATAAAGCGTGCCCTGTGCCAGGAACGCCGCGCCCTCGATGCTGTCGGCGTGTTTCTGGAACACGTCGATGAACAGCCGACCAATGGTTTTTCGCTTTTCTTCCGGGTCGCTTACGCCCTCAAGTTCACCCAGGAAAAGGTCCGATTCATCGGCATGTATCAGCGGAATATTGTAATTGTCGCGGAACATCTTTGCGACCTCGTCCGCCTCGTTTAGGCGCAAAAGCCCGTGATCGACGAACACGCAGGTCAGTTGATCGCCGATGGCCTCGTGGATCAGCACGGCGGCCACGGAGCTGTCCACGCCGCCCGACAGCCCGCAAATCACCTTGGCGTCGCCCACCTGTTCGCGGATCTTGCGCACCGCCTCGTCGCGGTAGGCGTCCATCGTCCAGTCACCCTTGAAGCCCGCGTCGCGTACGAAATTTTCGTAAAGCGTCTTGCCGTTGGGGGTGTGATGCACTTCGGGGTGGAACTGCACCGCCCAGAAGCGGCGCGCGGGGTCGCCGGTGATGGCAAAGGGCGCGCCTGGTGAGGTGCCGTAGACCTCGAATCCGGGGGCGATCTGGCTCACATGGTCGCCATGGCTCATCCAGACCTGTTCGCGGCCTGTGCCATCCATGAACCAGCCGGTCAGCAGATCAGAGCGTGCGTCAGACGGGCTGACCCAGGCGCGGCCGAATTCGGCGGTCGCGTGTTCGCCTGCCTCCACCTTGCCGCCAAGGTCGTGCATCATGACCTGTTGACCGTAACAGATGCCAAGGATCGGCACGCCCATGTCGTAGACGGATCGGGGCGGGCGAGGGCTGCCGTCGCGCATGACCGAATCGGGCCCGCCGGAGAATATCACGGCCTTGGGCGCGAACTCTTTCAAAAAGGCGTCGGTGACGCTTTGAAAGGGGTGAATTTCGCAATAGACGTTCAGTTCGCGCAGGCGGCGCGCGATCAGCTGCGTCACCTGGCTTCCGAAGTCGATGATCAGAAGGCGGTCATGGGTGTCTGTGCTCATGCAGTGGCAATAGGGCGCGGTCGCGCGATGCGCAAGAGGTGCGGTGCGCGGAAAACCTCGCCCATCCGGCGCATCGAATGTCGTTAAAACACCTCAAACGGCGCAAATCTTCCGTGATAGGGTTTTGAGCTGCGATAAAACACGCCCACCAGCCGCCCGGATACCGAGGCAAACCACCTTTGAGGGAACCAAGATCATGGCCGAAGCAGCAGCACGCAAACGCAGCCGCGGTGGCGGCGGGGCCGCCCGCCGGGCAGAACGCACGGCCGTCAGCATAGAGACGGCGAAATATATCGAGCGCAACATCCCCTGTTTCGAGGTTCTGACCGAGGAAGCGCTGGAAATCATCGAACATAACGCCGAGACCATTCTCGAAGAGGTCGGCGTCAATTTCGTGGATAATCCCGCGGCGCTGGCCCGCTGGAAAGACGCCGGTGCCGATGTGACCGGGGAGCGCGTGCGCATCCCGCGCGGTCTGGCGCGGCAGTTGATCGCGACCGCGCCAAGCGAATATACCCAATACGCCCGCAATCCCGAACGCAACGTGGTTGTGGGCGGGCGCAACATGGTCTGCGCGCCTGTCTATGGCCCGCCCTTCGTACGCGACATGAGTGGCGGCCGCCGCTATGCGACGATGGCCGATTTCGAGAAATTCGTGAAGCTGGGTTACATGTCGCGCTGGCTGCACCATTCAGGCGGCACGGTGTGCGAACCGACGGATATCCCCGTCAACAAGCGGCATCTGGACATGCTGCGCGCGCATATGACCCTGTCGGACAAACCGTTCATGGGGTCTGTCACCGATCCCAGCCGCGCGCAGGACAGCGTGGACATGTGCGGGCTGCTTTTCGGCAAGGATTTCGTTCAGCAAAACACCGTGATGACATCGCTGATCAACATCAACTCGCCGATGACCTTCGACGATGTGATGATGGGCGCGATGGAGATCTACGCCCAGAACAATCAGGCCTGCATCATCTCTCCCTTTATCGTTGGTGGCGCGATGGCCCCTGTGACGGTGGCGGGCACGCTGACACAGGTCATGGCCGAAGTGCTGGCCGGTATCGCCTATAACCAGCTATGCCGCCCCGGCGCGCCGGTGGTGATGGGCGCGTTCGTGACCTCGATCGACATGAATTCCGGTGCGCCCACCTTTGGCACGCCCGAGGCGGCGCATATCACCTATGGTGTGGGGCAATTGGCGCGCCGTCTGGGGCTGCCGTACCGGTCGGCGGGGTCGTTCACAGGCTCCAAGCTGCCCGATGCGCAGGCCGCTTACGAGACTGCCAACAGCCTGAACATGGGGCTTTTGTCGGGTGTGAACTTCATGCTGCATTCCTGCGGCTGGCTGGAAGGGGGGCTTGTGTCCTCGTTCGAGAAATTTGTGATGGATGCCGACCAGCTTGGCGTACTGCACCAGTTCGCCAATGGCGTGGACATGAGCGAGAACGGGCAGGCAATGGATGCCATCCGCGAGGTCGGGCCGGGCGGGCATTACCTTGGCTGCGCGCATACGCAGGCCAATTTCAAAACCGCATTCTGGCGCTCGAACCTGCTGGACTACAAGCCGTTCGAGACATGGGCGGAAGAGGGCGCGCGCGATACCATGACGCTGGCCCATGCCAAGGTCGAGCATATCCTGAACACCTATCAGCAACCGCCGCTGGACCCCGCGATCGCGGAGTCCATCGACGCCTATGTCGAAACCAAGAAAGCCTCGATGCCTGACGCCTTCAGCTGACCGTTGCGGGGCAGGGGGCCGGGGCCTGTGTGCCCCGGCCCGGCTCGGCCGCGCCTGCGCGGTCGTTGCAGCGCAGAAAGCGGGCCTCTGCCATCATCGCGATCAACAGGCCGACATGCCGCGCCGCTGAATAATCGGCCGTGCGTGCGCGCCTGCGCTCGTTCATCTCTTGTTCCAACACCATAAGGCGGCGCAAGGCTTCGGGGCCATGCATCGGGCAATCCCCGCCCAGATGGCGCGGCAGGTGCGTTTCGCGACGATAATCGGCAAGCCCGATTCGGGCCGCGTTGATCAAAAGGCGCGGACGTTTGATCGCATCGAGCAGGATCAGCATATCGGTCATGTGAACACTCCTTCGTCGGTTCAGACTTAAACCATGACACAACTTAAACGGGTGTTGCGTGTGGATGCCTTGCAGCGTTCGCAGGGCTTTGCATTTGTTTACTATTTGCAAACCATTGTTACTGTTACGTTTCATAGTTAACGAACTGGTAAGAAATGCGTCTCTAGGTTGTAAAATGTTGTGGATAAGGCTGTGGACTATCCGCGAGGTCGTGCTGCGGCTTTCAAAACGGAGAAGAAGGAGAACAGCCCGTGCAAAAAGCACTTCGATCGGATGACATCGCGAATTCTGCAATGGGATGGGTGCCGCGCGCGGCGCTGAATTACCTGGCACATACAGAAGGTGGCCTGTCGATCCGGGCGCTGGCGCGAAAGGCGGGCTGCCATGCCTCGACCGTATCGCGGCAGGTGCGGGCCTTCGAGGCGCGCCGCGATGACATGCTGGTGGATGATGCGCTGCGCAAACTGGGCGCACAGGTACAATCGACGGGGGCGGCCGGTTCCATCGGAAAGGATACGCGGATGACCACGTCACCGGAGTGCGACCAGACGGGTGCGCCCCCTCTGACAGAGGCACGGTTACATGACGAGGCGCGCCGCGTGCTGCGCCGCCTGTGCGAACCGGGGGCGATCCTGGCCGTGGCGGCGGGCATGGACAAGGCTGTCGTGATGCGCGACACGCCCGGCGGCAGCAGCCGCACCACGGTGGTCGACCGGGATGTGTCCGAGGCCATGGCACTGAACGGCTGGATCAACTGCGATGCGTCGGGACGTGTGTCGCGCTACCGTATAACCGGGGCCGGGCGCTCTGTGCTGGCGCAGCTTCTGGCCAAGGCCGAGAACAAGGCGCAGGGTCTTGGGGCGCAACAGGAGGCAGAGGGCACCGGCAAAGGGCAAGCGCCCCGATCAGACGAGACGCCTCGCCGCATGAGATACGGCACGCCGGATTCGCCGCTGATCTGTCTTGCGCGGCGGCGCGACCGTGACGGCACGCGGTTTTTGTCGGTCGATCTGGTGCGCGCGGGCGAACGGCTGCGCGAGGATTTCGAAATGGCGCAGATGTCTTTGCGCGCGGGCGAAAGCTGGGACAGTTTTTTGAACGGCGAGGTTTCGGTGCCCGCGCCCTCGGCGGCCAGCGACTGCCGCGCGGCGGCGCGTGCGCGCGTACTTGGCGTGCTGTGCGATCTGGGGCCGGGGCTTGGCGATGTGGTGCTGCGGTGTTGTTGCTACCTTGAAGGTCTGGAAACGGCGGAGCGGGAAATGGGTTGGTCGGCCCGGTCCGGAAAGATCGTCCTGCGTATCGCGCTGCAAAGGCTCAAGCGGCATTACGACAGCCTTGGCGAAGAGGCCGGCCTGATGGGCTGATGCATGGCGGGTGGCCAGAGCCGCGCGTCACCCGCCGACAATCCAGCCCACCCCGAAGGCCACAAGCGCGCAGACGGTCCCTACGCTCACCGTTTCGCCCACGCAGCGCAGGATACGTTCGCCGGTCGCGTTCCAGCGCAACAGGCCAAGCGCCACAAGGGCAAGCCCCGTTGTCAGGATCGACAGCAGAAAGGTTTCATGCGTCGGCTCCAGAATGAAATACGGCACCAGCGGGACCGCGCCGAAGATCACGAAAGAGCCAAAGGTGAACAGACCGTTCAGCGCGGGGCTTTCCTCGTCCGGATCTTGCATCCCGAATTCATAGGTCATCATGAGATCCGCCATGATGGCGGGGTGGCGCGACAGGATTTCTGCGGCGGTATCGGCTTCACCGGCGGGCAGGCCACGCTGGCGCAGGATCTCGAACAGCTCCATCCGTTCCTGATCGGGGTTTTCCTGAATTTCCTGCAACTCGCTGAGGCGGCGCGAGCGATAAAGATCATGTTGCGATCTGGCCGACAGGTATTCGCCAAGCCCCATGCTGACCGCATCGGCGAACAGATTGGCCAGCCCGAACACCAGCACCGCAACGCCGCCGATCTGTGCCACCCCATCGGCCTGCGCCCCGGCAAAGCCCGCAACGATGGCAAAGGTCGTGACGATTCCATCATTGCCGCCATAGACGATCTGCTTGAGAAATTCCTGGGTCCGGTTGAGCCTGTGCGCTTCGCGGCGGTGCGCCTGCCAGTCCATGTTGCCCCCGATTCAGCCAGCCGTTGCAGCATACCGCAGGGTGTGGTCGCTGCAACGCTCTTCGAGCGGATCGGGATGGCGACCTTGAAAATAGGCGCGGTGGGAACTCTTTAAACTGGCGCGACCTGTCCGCACAGAACGCTGGCGCGCAACTGGTAAACCCCACCGCTATCGACTATATCTAGGCCAAGTTACCAAATGATTTGCGGGGAAAATACCGTGCGAGACCTCAAGATCCCCGGGCAACGTCATCCCGAAAAGGCGCACCGCCCGGATAATGCCCAGCCAAAGAAGCCGGACTGGATCCGGGTCAAGGCGCCCACCTCAAAAGGGTATCGCGAAACGCACAAGATCATCCGCGAGCACAAGCTGGTCACGGTTTGCGAAGAGGCGGGGTGCCCCAATGCCGGAGAATGCTGGTCTCAGGGACATGCGACCATGATGATCATGGGCGAGATCTGCACCCGTGGCTGTACCTTTTGCAACATCGCGACGGGCAAGCCGCAATCGCTTGACGCGTTCGAGCCGGGCCGCGTGGCCGACGCGGTGGACAAGCTGGGGCTGAACCATGTGGTGGTGACTTCGGTGGATCGCGACGACCTTGACGATGGCGGGGCAGAGCATTTCGCGCAAACCATCCGCGCGATCCGGCACCGCAGCCCCGGCACCACGATCGAAATCCTGACGCCCGATTTCCTGCATTGTGCGTCCTCGGTTCTGGAAACCGTCGTCGCGGCGCGCCCGGATGTCTTCAATCACAATCTGGAAACCGTGCCCGGCCTTTACCCCGAGGTGCGGCCCGGCGCGCGCTATTTCCACAGCCTGCGGCTGTTGCAACGGGTGAAGGAGCTTGATCCGACGATGTTTACCAAATCGGGCATCATGGTCGGTCTGGGCGAGGAACGCCAAGCGGTGCACCAGGTGATGGACGACATGCGCGCGGCGGATGTGGATTTTCTGACCATCGGCCAATATCTTCAGCCGACGCCGAAACATCACCGGGTTGATCGCTTCGTCACGCCCGAGGAGTTCGCCGCCTATGAAAAGGCGGCCTATGGCAAAGGGTTCCTGATGGTTTCCGCCACGCCCTTGACCCGGTCATCGTATCACGCGGGCGACGATTTCGCGCAATTGCGGGCGGCGCGTCTGGCGAAGCTGGGATAACCAAATAAAAAAACACCGGCAAAGGCCGGTGTTTGATCGTGGGCTTTGGAGAGGTTCATCTGCCCCAGCTACGGACCGGGCCGCAATCCATATGCACGAAATTGGATCCCGAATAGCGCCCGACACCGCCACCCCGACACGACACCGCCGCGCGATACATTTGCGAAACGGACCGCGAATTCAGTCGCAGGTCCGCCGCCTGTCCGCGCAAATGGCGCGAATTCTTGGCCACGCCGCCAGACCGGGCGCGAAGCATCGCGTTGGTCTTGGGGCTACGATACCCCGACAAAAGCATGTAGGGCTCGTTCACGTCCATCAGGTTGTGAGCCGCGGCCATGATGTCGATCGTGCGTAGGTCTATGTTGTGGATGTCATTCGTGCGCCAATCGCGCATGAACAGGTTGATCTCGCGCACCGCGTCCTTGATATACTCGCCCTCGATCCAGTAGATCGTGTCGATCTGTTCACCGGTTCGCGGAGAGGACATGCGCAAGCGCCGTATATCCCCGGCCCCGCGCAAGAAACCTGCGGCCTGTGTGAAAGTTGGTGCCGCAGCAATCGTGGTTGCTGCAAAACCAAGAAGTAACGCGCGCCGCGTTACGGTCAAAGAACTGTCGTCAGTCATATGTCTAGCGCCTGTCCCGTCGCTGCCTGTTTTGCTGCTTGCCACAGCTTTACCGCTCCATCCTCAAAAGCCCTTTCTTTATGCCATAAAGGGAATCGGTTACCAAGCGGTGAAGTTGCCACAGGGGACAAAGGCAATTGTTTCGGCGAAAACTTGCGCAAAATTTTTGGAACCGTGTTCGATTTGCGCAAAACCTGTGTCCCCGACATGACGCCAAGTCTTGGGGCTTGAAACAACAAGCAAATTTGATTGGACAAGATGCGGCACAGTTGGAACATATCAATGCAGCGGGCACGCGTGTGGTGCAGTCGGACGAAAAGGTAAAAGAGTATGGTCAATAATTTATCGGACAGGTCTGCATGGCCAAAACGCGCGTACGCCCGGGCGCTGCCACCTATGCGCGCTCTGCTGGCCTGTCTGGCTCTGGCTTTCACGGTTTCGCTCGCATCGGTGGCACATGCGCAGGTCACGGCCTTCAAGCAAGCGGTGGCAGAGGCCGCAGCGGACGACCGGGATCTCGCCGCCTATTACCGCTCTACCGATTTCGCCGGTATCTGGACCGACCCCGAACAGGACCGCACGCGCAGGCAGGCGCTGTTTCAGGCCCTTGCCGATGCCCCGGCGCATGGTTTGCCCGCGTCGCGTTACGACCGCGACGGGCTTTTGCGCCTCCTGCAAGAGGCACGCAGCCCGCGTGATCTGGGGTTTGCCGAGGTGGCGCTAAGCAAGGCGTTTTTGCGGCTGGCGCGTGATATGCAAACGGGCATCCTGATCCCGTCACGCGTCGTCAGCAATATCAAGCGCGAGGTGCCCTATCGGGACCGGGCCAGCACAATCGACAGCTTTCTTGCAGGTGATCCCCGCGCGTTTTTCCGCGATCTGCCGCCAAAAACCAACGAATACACCCGCCTCATGAAAGAGCGCCTGCGCCTTGAGCGGTTGATTGCATCCGGCGGCTGGGGCGAAACGGTCGCGGCGGGCAAGCTGTCACCGGGCGATAGCGGGTCTGCCGTGATTTCCCTTCGCAACCGCCTGATCAGCATGGGCTTTCTGTCGCGCACCGCGACACGCAGCTTTGACGCCGCGATAACCGATGCGGTGCGCGCTTTTCAGGTTGCCCACGGGCTGGAGCCGGACGGCGTTGCCGGAGAAGGCACGCTGGAACAGATCAACATCTCTGCGACGGAGCGGCTGAAATCCATCCTTGTAGCGATGGAGCGGGAACGCTGGCTCAACAGCCCCGAAGACCGGGGCAAGCGTCATATCCTAGTGAACCTCACCGATTTCACGGCGCGCATCATGGATGACGACCACGAGACATTCCGCACCCGCTCTGTCATCGGCAAAAATTCCGACGGGCGGCGCAGCCCCGAGTTTTCCGACAGCATGGATCATATGGTCATCAACCCGACATGGCATGTGCCGCGCTCGATCGCAGTGGGGGAATATCTGCCGCAGATGCAGCGCAACCGCCATGCGGTGGGGCATCTGCGCGTGGTGGATTCTCAGGGTCGCACGGTCAACCGCAATTCGGTCAATTTCAATCGCTATAACGCACGCAACTTTCCGTTCTCGATCAAGCAGCCGCCGTCCAACAGCAACGCGCTTGGACTGGTCAAGTTCATGTTTCCCAACAAGTACAATATCTACCTGCACGATACACCATCAAAGAACCTGTTCAAACGCGAGGTGCGCGCCTATAGCCACGGTTGCATCCGGCTCGCACAGCCTTTTGACTTCGCCTACGCGCTGCTTGCGCCGCAAGAAGACGACCCAAAGGCGTTTTTCCACAATATTCTCGATACCGGGCGTGAAACGCGGGTCAATCTGGAAACGCATGTGCCGGTTCACATCATTTACCGGACGGCCTTTACCCAGGCCAAGGGGCCGGTCAACTACCGCCGCGACATCTATGGCCGGGACGGCCGGATCTGGGACGCGCTGGAACAGGCGGGGGTTTCACCGGGCGACGTTCGGGGCTAAACCAACCCCGAAAAGAGGGTACGCATGTCCTATACGATCAGCGAGATCGCCTCGTCTCTCGGGGCAGAGGTGCTTGGCGACGGTACAGTTGAAATCGACGGCGTGGCAGAGCCCGCCGATGCCGGGCCGCGCCATATCGCGCTTGCGATGAAGCCCGCCTATGCCGAGGCGTTGCCACGCGGTGGCGCGCGCGCGGCGCTGGTCTGGGATGGGGCCGATTGGCAGGGCTTTGGCCTTGTGGCGGCCATCGTGGCCCCGCGACCGCGCTACGTGATGTCGGGCTTGACGACGCTGTTCGATCCCGGACAGGGCTGGGGCGAGGGCATTCACCCTTCGGCGGTGATCGACCCCACGGCACAGCTTGGCGCGGGCGTGTCGGTCGGTCCGCTGGCGGTGATCTGTGCCGGTGCCACGATCGGGGCCGGTACGGTGATCGGGCCACAGGCCTTTGTCGGCGCGGATGTGACCATCGGTCGGGACGGGTTCCTGCGCGAAGGCGCGCGGATCGGCGCGCGTGTCACCATCGGCGACCGCTTTATCGCGCAGCCCAACGCCGTGGTCGGCTCTGACGGGTTTTCCTATGTCACGCCGGATGTGTCGGGGGTGGAACGCGTGCGCCAGACCTTGGGCGATCAGGGAGAGATCGCCGCGCAATCCTTTGTCCGTATTCATTCACTGGGCGCGGTGCGGATCGGTGACGACGTGGAGCTTGGCGCGCATGTGTCGCTGGATCGCGGCACGATCCGTGACACGGTTATCGGGGACCGGACGAAAATCGACAACCTGGTGCAAATCGGGCATAATTGCGTAATCGGCAATGACTGCCTGATCTGCGGACAGACCGGGCTTGCCGGGTCGGTCACGGTTGGCAACAATGTGGTCATGGCCGGTCAGACCGGCGTTGCGGATAACATCTTTATCGGGGACAACGTGATCACCGGCGGCGGGACAAAGCTTTTGTCGAATGTGCCCGCCGGGCGGGTCATGCTGGGCTATCCGGCGATGAAAATGGATGCGCAAATGGATGTCTACAAGGGCCTGCGCCGTCTCAAGCGGCTGTTTTCCGATGTGGCTGAAATCAAGAAAACGGTTTCAAACCCTCCAAAGAGTGACTAAATCCGCATAGATGATCCAAACGGGGTAAGATCCATGGACACCAGCACCAAAAGCATCAAACATCGCGTGATCGAGATCATCGCTGAACAGGCGGTTCTGGAGCCATCGGACGTGACCGCCGACAGCACGCTGGAGGATCTGGGCATCGACAGCCTCGGTCTTGTGGAAAGCATCTTCGCCATCGAAGAGGCGTTCGACATCTCGGTGCCCTTCAATGCCAATGCGCCCGAGGAAAGCGACTTTGACATTTCGTCTGTCGCGTCCATCGTGACGGGTATCGAAAAACTGGTGGCGGAACAGCACAAGTGAAACGGGTGGTCATCACCGGCGCGGGAACGATCAACGCGCTGGGTCAGAACGTGCCGGACACGCTTGAGGCGATGCGCGAGGGGCGGTGCGGCATCGGCCCGCTTGAATTTCAGGATGTGGAACGTCTGGCGATCCGGATCGGTGGACAGGTCAAGGGCTATGAGCCAACAGACCGCTTCAACCGACAGCAATTATCGCTTTACGACAGGTTCACGCAATTCACGCTGATCGCGGCACGCGAGGCGATTGGCCAGTCCGGGTTGGAATTCTCGGGCGAACTGGCGGCGCGCTCGGGCGTGGTGCTGGGAAATTCGGGCGGCGGCATGACCACGCTGGATGAAAATTACCGCTCGGTCTACGAGGACGGCAAAAACCGGGTGCATCCTTTTGTCGTGCCCAAGCTGATGAACAATGCCGCCGCCAGCCACCTGTCGATGGAGTTCAACCTCAAGGGGCCGTCCTTTACCGTGTCCACGGCCTGTGCATCCTCGAACCATGCGATGGCGCAGGCATTCCAGATGGTGCATGGCGGTCTGACACCGGTGATGATCACGGGTGGATCGGAATCCATGCTGTGCTTTGGCGGGGTAAAGGCCTGGGAAGGGCTTCGGGTGATGTCCAAGGACGGCTGCCGCCCGTTTTCGGCCAATCGCAACGGGATGGTGCAGGGCGAGGGCGCGGGGATCTTCGTGTTCGAGGAACTGGACCACGCCAAGCGGCGCGGCGCGGTGATCATGGCCGAGGTGGCGGGCTTTGCCATGTCATCCGATGCTGCCGATATCGTCATGCCCTCCAAGAACGGCGCGGCACGCGCCATCACCGGCGCGCTTCAGGATGCGCGGATCGCACCGGCGGAGGTCGGCTATATCAACGCACATGGAACCGGCACGGCAGCCAATGACAAGACCGAAAGCGCCGCTGTCGCGGATGTGTTCGAGGCCCATGCGGATCGGTTGATGATCTCCTCCACCAAATCCATGCATGGACACCTGATCGGCGGCACCGGCGCGGTAGAACTGCTGGCCTGCATCATGGCGCTGCGCGACGGCGTGGTGGCCCCGACGATCGGCTACGAGGAGCCGGACCCCGAATGCGCGCTTGACGTGGTTCCCAACGAAGCACGCGAAGCTGATGTGCAGGTGGCCTTGTCCAACGCCTTTGCCTTTGGCGGGCTGAACGCTGTGTTGGCCCTGCGGCGGTTTGCCTGATCGGTTGCATGGCAACGCGTGCTGTGATCGCAGGTCAAAGGAGTGGCTGCGCCACGCAGGTCAGTGGGATGAGGGACGCTGTCCCTCAAACTCCCTGAGGTATTTCCGGCCAGATGAAGCACGCGGCGGCAAAGGTAAGCAGGGCAGCGTGCAAAGCGGGTCTTGTGCTACACTGTCCAATCCGACCGCATAGCCTTAATTGTCTATGACGGAGGCTTCATTGAAGGCAGCGGTGAAACCGTCGAGCGAGGCCCTGATCTGCACCGTCTGGTCCGGGGCCTGCGCCGGTACGATCACCAGCGTTGCCTCGGCACCGGCCTTGAAGGCGGCGATATCGGCATTTGTGAAGCCGACCCGCGCAAAACAGCCCGCCATCGAGCAGAAGGAGAAATTGTAGCCCTTGGCCGTGCCGCCATCGACCAGGATCTTGAGACCCTCTGGCAGCAGCGTGCCAAGCGGCACCGCGATGGTGGCCCCGGCCACGGCCTGACTGTTGTCGGGCAATTTGAACAGGCTGAACTCCGCCACCGGATTGCCGCCATCTTCGCGCAGAAGCTGGTACATCTGGCAGGGATCTTCGCCCGCTTCGGTACGGAAACACTGAAGCTGCCAATCACCGTATTGATCACGAATATAGGAAGGATCCTGATCCAACTCCTGCCCCATGTCGAGATCGGACGCAGGGTTGGCGGCAGGGGCTTGCGTGATGTCTGTCTGTGCTGCGTCAGGCTCCTGGACCTCTTGGGTCGCCTGGGCCTGTTCAGTCTGCTCTGCCTCTTGTGCGCAAAGCGCGCCGCCCAAGCTTATCAGGGCGATAAGGGGCAGGGTACGAATATATCCGGGCATAAAGTCCCCATTGAAATTATATGATCGTCACATGGCGCAAAAGCCGATTTGCCCCGGCGCCGCCTGCGTGAATAAAACCTCAGCAGTCCAGAGGTTGCAAGGTGGTTTTGCGTTGTCTTGCACCAAGCGTGGCCTGCTCTGCGCAAGTCAAAAAGAAAGAGGGGTGACACACCCCTCTTTCCATTTTTTCTCCCTGCCGGACTGGCCGACTTAGTTATTGACACGAACGCTAGGCGAGATGACGAAAACCGTCAACAGGTAAGATCGAAAAATATTATCGTGCGATTACCTGGGCTGGTCGCCGCATGCGATTTTTTTACAAATACCTTTTTAATCAGTAGCTTGGAATTTACCGTTCTGGCGGGATCTGCTGAAAAAAAGGCCGCGCCCGAAGGCGCGGCCAGTCTGACAGGGAGGAAGTCACCCCGGAACCAAGAGGACATGAGGCCCGGAGCAAGATAAACACTGGCAGGAAAACCTTAAGATTGTATGGTCAGACCGTGACATAATCAGGGCAGGGGTTCAGCGCGTTGGAAGACAGGATTTTCTTGGGGGGCGGCGGTGACGCCTACGCAACGCCGCAGGGGCTGACACTGAAATACGCCAATCGGCACGGGTTGATCGCGGGGGCCACCGGCACGGGCAAGACCGTCACGCTTCAGATCCTAGCCGAAGGGTTTTCGGCCGCCGGCGTGCCCGTGTTCCTGTCGGATGTGAAGGGCGACCTGTCGGGGCTGGCCGCGCCAGGATCCCCTGGATTCAAGCTGCATGACGCCTTCATGACGCGCGCCGGAAAAATCGGCTTTGACGAGTATGCCTACAGCGCCTTTCCGGTGACATTCTGGGATCTGTTTGGCGAACGGGGCCACCCGGTCCGCGCCACCGTGGCCGAGATGGGGCCGCTTTTGCTGTCCAGGTTGATGGAACTGTCCCCGGCCCAGGAAGGTGTGATGAACATCGTCTTCCGGGTGGCGGATGAGCAGGGGTTGCCGCTTCTGGATCTCAAGGATCTACAGGCGATCCTGCTTTGGGTCGGCCAGAATGCCAAGGATCTGAGCCTGCGTTATGGCAATGTCTCGACGCAATCGGTGGGGGCGATTCAGCGCGCGCTTCTGGTGCTCGAAAATCAGGGCGGTGCGGCGTTTTTCGCCGAACCGGCGCTGGAACTGGCAGATCTGATGACCACAGCCCCCGACGGGCGCGGGCAGATCAACATCCTGGCCGCTGACAGGCTGATGGGCGCGCCCCGGCTTTATGCGACGTTCCTTTTGTGGCTGCTGTCCGAGCTGTTCGAGACGCTGCCAGAGGTGGGCGATCCCGACAAGCCGAAGCTGGTCTTTTTCTTTGACGAGGCGCATCTGCTGTTCGACGACGCGCCCAAGGCATTGATCGACAAGGTTGAGCAAGTGGCGCGGCTGATCCGCTCCAAGGGGGTTGGGGTGTATTTCATCACGCAGAACCCCGATGACGTCCCCGAGGATATCCTTGGCCAGTTGGGCAACCGGGTGCAGCACGCCTTGCGGGCCTTTACCGCGCGGGATCGGCGCGCGCTGGAACGGGCCGCCGAGACCTATCGCCCCAATGCGCGGTTCGACACGTTGGACGCGATCCGGGATGTGGGCGTGGGCGAGGCCGTGACCTCGATGTTGCAGGACAAGGGCGTGCCGGGGATTGTCGAGCGGACGTTGATCCGGCCGCCCTCCTCGAAACTGGGGCCGATTGATGCGGCGACCCGCGCGGCTGTACAGGCCGCATCGCCGGTGGCGGGCAAGTACGAGACGGCGCTTGACCGGCACTCGGCCCATGAAATCCTCAAGGCGCGGGCCGACAAGGCGGCGGATGAGGCCGCCCAAGCCGAGGCACGGGCCGAAGTGGCCGATACGGCGGCGCGCGAATTCAATGCCGCCCGGCGCTATAGCGGGGCCAGAGTGGCCCGCTCCACGTCACGCGGGCGCGGGCAGAACGAAAGCTTTGGCGAGGCGATTGCGGATGTGGTGATGAAGGAGCTCAAGGGCACCACGGGCCGGCGCATCGTGCGCGGCATCCTTGGCGGGTTGTTCAAGGGGCGGTAACGCCACTGCGGCAGGACGCTTTACCTCGCCACGCCGCGCAGGTCTGCCAGCAGCGCCTCGGACATCTTGCGCGCGCGTCGCACGCGGCTGTTACCAAGGCTGCGGGTTTCCGCCCGGATCAGCGCCTCGATGCCGATAAAAAAGGGCAGGGTCAGGTTGCGTTCGCGCTCGCTCAGGTCGAACGCCTCTGCCATGGCGTCGATCCCTTCGGCATCCACCCCCAGCCGCAGCCGACCGGACGGTATCATGCCCCGCCGCCCCATATGCATCAAGAAACGCGCCATGTCCTTGTAAATGGGCATCGGGCGCGAACCGCCACAATCTATGCCGGTCAGGCGGGTATCGTGGGCGATCAGATTGTTGGGGTGAAAATCGCCGTGGCTGATGGCAAAGCGCCAGGTCGCGGTATTCAGCGTTTCCGCGATCCTTTGCAATTCGGCCAAAATCGGCCGCTCGATGCGGCGAAGGCGGGTAAAAGCCTGCTGGCGCGCGGCGCGTTCGGCGCGTGTCAGCCATGCCAGCGGCGCGGCGGGGCCTTCGGTTTCGGAACTTTCCGTATAGGCCCGCAGCCATCGCGCCGCCGGGTGCAGCCATTTTGCCCGGTCCTCCGGGGCGCTGGCGTAAAGCATCTGCAAAAGCGGCGTGCCCGGCACCTCCGCCATGGCCAGAACACCGGCGCGGGGGGCGTGGGCAAAGGGCGCGCTGACCTGTGCGTCACCCTCGCACATGGTTGGCCACACGCGGCGCAGTTCGGCCCAGTCCCGCGCGCAGGCGCCTGTCTCGCCGAAATATACCCGAAAGACCGTCGGCTTGTCGGCCAGCATCCCGCGCAGGATCGTACGCTTGCCGGGCACATGGCGGATCAGCTCCGAAGGGTCTGCCCGCGCCAATAGCGGCTCTTCGGCGGCCGCGCTGGTGAACTTGGCCTGCACCTGCTCCATCGCGGCCAGATCGGACGGCAGTGGCGCGGAGGGGTCGGGCGGGGGCATATGGGACATGGCCATATCCTTCCGCACCGCTTGGGTGGCGTCAACCGAATTGAACCGGCCCGCGCACCCGGCTAAGGTGACGGCGAAAACAGAAAAAGGGCCGCCCGGCATGAGCGAAAAACCGATCAACGAGATGTCGTTCGAAGAGGCGATGAAAGCGCTGGAAGGCGTGGTCACACGGCTGGAACGCGGCGACGTGCCGCTGGAGGAATCGATCGATCTTTACGATCATGGCGCGCGGCTCAAGAAACATTGCGAGACCAAGCTGAAAGAGGCCGAGGAAAAGGTCGCGGCGATCACGCTTGATGCGGATGGCACGCCCACCGGCACCACCCCTGTCGAGGGTGGGTGATGTTGCAGGACGCGCTGACGCGGGATGGCGCGACGATCCGGGCCTGTCTGCAAGAGACGCTGGAGGGCGACACCGTGCTTCTGGCCGCGATGCGCCACGCATTGTTCGGGGGCAAGGCCCTGCGTGGCTTTCTGGTGATGGAAACCGCGCGGCTGCATGACATGGACGAGGCCCGCGTCGTCTATCCGGCTGCCGGAATCGAGGCGCTGCACGCCTACAGCCTTGTCCATGACGATCTGCCCTGCATGGACGATGACGATCTGCGCCGGGGCCAGCCTACAGTACATGTGAAATGGGATCAGGCAACCGCCGTTCTGGTGGGCGATGCCCTGCAATCGCTGGCGTTCGAGCTGACGCTGGACCCGCGCGGCGCGCCGGATGCGGCTGCGCGGGCCGATCTGGCGCTGCGGCTGGCGCGGGCGTCAGGCAAGGATGGCATGGTCCTGGGGCAGGCGCTTGATATCGCCGCCGAAAGCGCCGACCGCCCGCTCGACCTGCAAGAGATCACGGCGCTTCAGGCAGGCAAGACCGGCGCGCTTTTTGTCTATGCCGCCACGGCGGGCGCGGTCATGGCGGGGGCCGATGCCGCGCCGCTGGCGCGCTATGCCACCGCGCTTGGCCTTGCCTTTCAGATCCAGGATGACGTGATCGACGAGACCGGCGACGCCACCCATGTAGGCAAGGCCGTGGGCAAGGATGCCGCCGCGGGCAAGGCCACCTTCGTGTCGCTTCTGGGGCTGGACGGGGCGAAACGCCGCGCGGCGGATCTTGTGACCGAAGCCTGTGACGCCCTATCTGTTTATCAACGCCGCGCAGAAACCTTGCAGGCGCTCGCGCGCTTCGTTATCTCGCGTCAGATCTGAGCCATTGACCGCCAAGGAGGGCCCGATGACCCGGCCCCAGACACCGCTTCTCGATACCGTCACCACCCCAGCCGACCTCAAGCACCTGGCCGATGACCAGCTTGTGCAGGTCGCGCATGAATTACGCGCCGAGACGATCGCGGCGGTGTCGGAAACCGGCGGGCATCTAGGCGCGGGGCTTGGCGTGGTGGAGCTGACGGTGGCGCTGCATCATGTGTTCGATGCACCGCGCGACAAGATCATCTGGGATGTCAGCCACCAGTGTTATCCCCACAAGATCATCACAGGGCGGCGTGACCGCATCCGCACGATCCGCCAGAAAGACGGGCTTTCAGGTTTCACCAAGCGCACGGAATCGCCCTATGATCCGTTCGGGGCCGCGCATAGCTCCACCTCCATTTCCGCCGCCTTGGGCTTTGCAGTGGCGCGCGATCTGGGCGGGGCCAGCGACACCGGGCATGGCGATGCCATCGCCATCATCGGTGACGGGGCAATGTCGGCGGGCATGGCGTTCGAGGCGATGAACCACGCGGGCCATCTGGGCAAGCGGCTGATCGTCATCCTGAACGACAACGAAATGTCCATCGCGCCGCCCGTGGGCGCGTTGTCGTCGTACCTGTCGCGCCTTTACGCAGGCGAGCCGTTTCAGGAATTCAAGGCCGCCGCCAAGGGGGCCGTGTCGCTGCTGCCCGGTCCGTTCCAGGAGGGCGCGCGCCGCGCCAAGGAAATGCTAAAGGGCATGGCCGTGGGCGGCACCTTGTTCGAGGAACTGGGATTTTCCTATGTCGGCCCCATCGACGGGCACGATATGGACCAGCTTTTGCCGGTGCTGCGCACGGTCAAGGCACGGGCGACCGGACCGATGCTGATCCATGTGCTCACCAAAAAGGGCAAAGGCTATGCCCCCGCCGAAGGTTCCAGCGACGGCGGCCATGCAACCGCGAAATTCGATCTGGTCACCGGCGAACAGACGAAATCCCCCACCAACGCGCCCGCCTATACCAAGGTGTTCGGGCAAGCGTTGGTGGATCATGCCGCGCAGGATGACAGGATCTGTGCGATCACGGCGGCCATGCCGGGCGGCACCGGGCTTGACCTGTTCGACAAGCGTTATCCGTCGCGCTGTTTCGACGTGGGCATCGCCGAGCAACACGCGGTGACCTTCGCCGCAGCACTTGCAGCGGGCGGCATGAAACCCTTCTGCGCGCTTTACTCCACCTTTCTGCAACGCGGTTACGATCAGGTGGTGCATGACGTGGCGATCCAGAACCTGCCGGTGCGCTTTGCGGTGGACCGGGCCGGTCTTGTGGGGGCGGATGGCGCGACACATGCGGGCAGTTTCGACGTGGCCTATCTGGCCTGCCTTCCGAACATGACCGTCATGGCCGCCGCAGACGAGGCCGAACTGGTTCACATGGTTGCAACTGCCGTGGCGCATGACAACGGGCCGATTGCGTTCCGGTATCCGCGCGGCGAGGGCGAGGGCGTGACCATGCCCGAACGTGGCGAGGTACTGAAAATCGGAAAGGGGCGCATGGTGCAACAGGGCGGGCGTGTCGCGATCCTGTCTTTCGGCACCCGTCTTGGAGAGGTTTTGAAGGCTTCAGAGGCGCTCTCGGCCCGTGGCATCATGCCGACCGTCGCCGATGCACGCTTTGCCAAGCCGCTGGATACCGAGCTGGTGCTGACCCTCGCGCGCGATCACGAGGCGCTGATCACCATCGAGGAAGGCTCCATCGGCGGGTTCGGTAGCCATGTTGCGCAATGCCTGGCCGAGGCAGGCGTGTTCGATCACGGCCTCAAGTTCCGCTCGATGATCCTGCCCGACAGTTTCCTGGATCAATCCAGCCCAGCAGACATGTATGCAACTGCCGGATTGCAAGCCGCCGATATCGAAGCCAAGGTTTTGGATGTGCTCGGCGTATCTCAGATCGACAGCAAGCGCGCCTGACCGGCGCCTGTCTTCAAGATCAATCGCCCGGATCGGCTTTCTTGTTCGACACCTCGCCCGACAGCGCCCTTGCCAGAGTGTCGACGCTGGATTGTACCGCACCAATCGCCGATACGCTCAGCATCACAATAGCGGCGCACATCACAACCCAATCCACGGTCACGGCACCGTCTTCCTTGGTGGTAAAAATTTTCAGCAGCTTTTTCATGGCGAACCTTTCAAGGGCCTTGGGCCTGGTAAAGCGTGTCGCGAAACGCTTTGTTGCCGCTGGCGGATGTTGCAGCGCGTTGCCCCCAGGCATCCGAGTGCCGCCAGCTTTCCACCACGAAATCGCCCCGGAATCTGGCAAAAATGTGGCAACTCAGACGTGAACGGCACCCAAGAGCGGGCAGGCCATAATCTTGCACGATGACGAAAGAAAAGTCGCCAAGATGCTGATAAAAAATGCAATTCTGCTTTTGAACGGATACTTTCACCAGGCAGTCTGTATTTTGAACTGTCGGTTTCAGCAGGCCAGTTGCCATGCTGGAAACTTGGATTCCAATTAATTTTTATATTTTTAACAGGTATTTACGAAGCAAATTTCACGTAAAAAATCGACATTGGTCTGATTGCGGCGCAAATAAGGCAACTGTGCCAAAAAACAGGAAAACAGCCCCGATCTTTGCCACAACTTTACCACAATTGTTGAGACAACAGGTTCAGCCTTTGCGGTTTGGCGTCATTGGCTCGAATATCGAAACACGTGACAGCCATGACAGGTCAGAATTGTCTCTGCCAGATCAAATGTCCGAATCTTTTGTGGTGGAAAACGGGCAGGCCGCTGGGACTGCCGCACGTGTTGTCTGACGGTACAGCGCCTCCTTGTGTGGCATCAGACCGATTGCACCCCTTTGCGACATTGGCCAAGCGACTGCCCCTGCACAGGTTGGCCGCGCATGTCGATGGCAAAGACCTCGCCACTGTCAGAAATCAAAAGCGCGCTGCTGTCGGGCAGGGTAAAACGCCGGGCGTAGCCGTCGGGATGGATCTCTACGCGTTGCCCACGCGGGGCCCCTGCTTCGAGCATCATGACAAAGGGACGCAGCGCGGTTTCCTGCCTTTGCAATATGAACTGAGGCGGATAGCGACCGGCTTTTTCGGTCAGGGTGCAATCCCAGATGAACATGTCCCCGACAGAAGCGGCAAGAGACGCGTGGCTGACAACCCGCTGTGCTGGCTCCACTGCCGTAGGCGCGCCGGATTGACAGCCCGCAAGGGCCGCAACCGCAATGACCACCAGAATCGATCTTGTCATTGTCATCCTCCCAAATGTTGTGCCCGGCCGTCGTCGCAGGGGCAGTGTACCTGTCCGGCAGGCCGATGCAATCACACCGCGCCGATCACGGCACGCGGCCGGGATAAAGGGCATCAAGCGCGATAACGGTCCACCCGGCGCGCAGATCGGCGTTGGCTGCCCGGTCCGCGGTGATCAGCCCCATGATCAGACCGTCTGTCAGCTCGACCCCGAATGCGACCCCCCAGAATTGTCCGGCGCCGGGGCCGGGATGGATGGCAATGAATTGCTGGGCAACAGCCGCTGCGCCGCGATGCCGGAACATGTACCGTTCGGCCAGAGTCGCGCCCCGATTTTCCATCTGATCCAGATAGGCGGTGCGAAACCCGGCCAGGGTGCCAAGGGTTTGCGCCGCGCGATGCCCGATGAAGGTGATCGTCACGTCGCCATGGGCCTCGGTGGGCAGGCGCATGTCGATCAGGTTCGGCGGCATGGGGGCTGTTTCGCTTTGCGGCTCGGCAAAACTCAGGCCGCCCTCGGCACAAATCCGCGCGGCGACGCTGATCTGACGACACTCCGCCGCCATAGCGGTTTGCCACTGGCCACAGACCAGCCAAAGCGCCAGCGCGATGCGCGTAAGCCTTCTGTTATACCGCCGCGATGCGCTTTGAACTCGGGGCACACGCTTTTCCTTTGTGCTTGGGGCGCCGCAAGCCTGATGCGTTTCCAGGCCGGTGACATGGATCATGTTTGAGCATGGAACATGGCAGATTGTCCATCACCGTGCACCGCGCTTGACGCAAGCGGCCCGACGCACCACTTTTGAAGACAAGGCTGAGCCAGGGATGGAGCGCGCCATGCACAGACGCCGATTCATGATAACCTCCATAGCCGCCAGTGCCGCGGCGGGGCTGGCCTCCGTTCCGGCTCATGCGCTGACGACAAGCGCGGGGGCCATGAGCGTCAGCACTATGGCCACCGGGTTGCGGGACCCCTGGGCGGTCGGCTTTTTGCCGGATGGTGCGCTGCTGGTCACGGAAAAGGCAGGACGCCTGCTCCATCTGGAAGGTGGGCAAAGCCGGGCCGTGTCGGGGCTACCCGAGGTTGCGGCACGCGGGCAGGGCGGTCTTCTGGATATTCTGGTGCCCAAAGATTTCGCCCGCAGCCGGGAGATCTATCTGACCTATTCCAAGCCGCAATCGGGCGGGGCGGGTACGGTCGTGGCGCGCGCCACGCTGTCGGATGACGCTAAAAGGCTCAGGGATTGGCGCGATATCTTTGAATTGACGCCCGGCTCTTCGGGGGGGCGGCATTTCGGCTCCCGGCTGGTCGAA
>JANSXS010000055.1 GCA_024742835.1 Paracoccaceae bacterium
ATGAACATCCACGAATATCAGGCGAAGGCGTTGCTTCGGTCTTACGGGGCGCCGGTTTCGGACGGGCGTGTCGTTTTGCGGGCCGAGGAGGCGAAATCGGCCGCCGGAGAGCTTGACGGCCCGGTCTGGGTCGTCAAGGCGCAGATCCATGCGGGCGGGCGCGGCAAGGGCACGTTCAAGGAAGAGGGCGCGGGCGAGGCTGGCGGCGTGCGTATCGCGAAATCCGTCTCCGAGGCCGCCGAGGAGGCCAAGAAGATGCTGGGCCGCACCCTTGTGACCAAGCAGACCGGCCCCGCGGGCAAGCAGGTGGGCCGCATCTATATCGAGGATGGTGCCGCCATCGCGCGCGAATTCTACCTCGCCCTGCTGGTGGATCGCGCGACCAGCCGCGTCAGCTTCGTTGCCTCCACCGAGGGCGGCATGGATATCGAGGAAGTGGCCGAGGCGACCCCCGACAAGATCCTGAGCTTCTCGGTCGATCCCGCCACCGGCTACCAGCCCTTCCACGGGCGTCGCATCGCTTTCATGCTGGGGCTCGAAGGCGCGGCGGTGAAGCAATGCGTCAAGCTGATGGGCATTCTTTACCAGCTCTTTCTCGACAAGGATGTCGAGATGCTGGAAATCAACCCGCTGATCCTCACCGAAGCGGGCGATCTGAAATGCCTCGACGCCAAGATGGGCTTTGATTCCAACGCGATCTACCGCCACGCGGATATCGCCGAGCTGCGCGACACCTCCGAGGAAGACCCCAAGGAGCTGGAAGCCTCCAAGTATGATCTCAACTACATCGCGCTGGATGGCGAGATCGGCTGCATGGTCAATGGCGCGGGCCTGGCGATGGCGACGATGGACATCATCAAGCTGTATGGTGCAGAGCCCGCCAACTTCCTCGACGTGGGCGGGGGTGCCACCAAGGACAAGGTGACCGAGGCGTTCAAGATCATCACCTCCGACAGCCAGGTGAAGGGCATTCTGGTGAACATCTTCGGCGGCATCATGCGCTGTGACGTGATCGCCGAGGGCGTCGTCGCCGCCGTCAAGGAGGTGGGTCTCAAGGTGCCGCTGGTCGTGCGCCTCGAAGGCACGAATGTCGAAAAGGGCAAGGAGATCATCAATACCTCCGGCCTGGATGTGATCGCCGCCGACGACCTCAAGGACGGTGCCGAGAAAATCGTCAAGGCTGTGAAGGGCTGAGCCCCGTAGGGTGGGTTATAAACCCACCTTTCCCAAGAATATATTAAGGAGAACGCCAAAATGGCAGTCCTCGTCGACAAGACCACCCGTGTCATCTGCCAAGGCCTCACCGGCTCTCAGGGCACGTTCCATTCTGAGCAGGCCATCGCCTATGGCACGCAAATGGTCGGGGGCGTCACCCCCGGCAAGGGCGGCCAGACCCATCTGGACCTGCCCGTCTTCAACTCCGTGCACGAGGCAATGCACCAAACAAAGGCCAATGCGAGCGTGATCTACGTGCCGCCGCCCTTCGCCGCCGACAGCATCCTCGAGGCGATAGACGCCGAGATGCCGCTGATCGTGTGCATCACCGAAGGCATCCCCGTGCTCGACATGATGCGCGTGCAGCGCGCGCTGATGGACAGCACATCGGTGCTGATCGGCCCCAACTGCCCCGGCATCATCACGCCCGACGCCTGCAAGATCGGCATCATGCCCGGCCATATCCACAAGCGCGGCAGCGTCGGCGTGGTCAGCCGCTCGGGCACGCTCACCTACGAGGCGGTCAAGCAGACCTCGGATGTGGGGCTTGGCCAGTCGACTTGCGTCGGCATCGGCGGCGACCCGATCAAGGGCACCGAACATATCGACGTCCTGGAATGGTTCCTCGCCGATGACGAAACCGAAAGCATCATCATGATCGGCGAAATCGGCGGCTCTGCCGAAGAGGACGCAGCACAGTTCCTGAAAGACGAAGCCAGGAAGGGCCGCTCCAAGCCCGTCGCAGGCTTCATCGCGGGACGCACCGCCCCACCCGGCCGCCGCATGGGCCACGCCGGCGCCATCGTCGCAGGCGGAAAGGGCGGCGCAGACGACAAGATCGAGGCCATGAAATCCGCCGGAATAACCGTCGCCGAATCCCCCGCAGGCCTCGGTGAAGCCGTGCTGAAAGCTATCGGGTAAC
>JANSXS010000064.1 GCA_024742835.1 Paracoccaceae bacterium
TGAAATCCGGGGTCGAATTGACGAACGCGCCCAGCTTCACCACGCGCTTGAGCCGGTCAAGATCACCGCCGCAGGCCGCCTTGACCTGTGCCAGAAGGTTGATCGCGCAGACCTTAGCCGCCGCGGCACCCTCGGGCGTGGTCATGTCCGCGCCCAGCTTGCCGGTGATCAAGCTGTCGCCATCCTTGGAAATCTGGCCCGACACATACAGCATGTCCCCGACTTGAACGAAAGGCACGTAATTGGCCGCCGGTGCCGGTGCCTCGGGCAATGTGATGCCCATCTCCGCCAGTTTCTTTTCCACCTGTCCCATGACGCTCTCCTTGCAGTCGCTGTTTGTGGCGCGACGCTATCCCGCGACGCGGGGCTTGAAAACCTCAAAGCCGGTTTCGGTGGCGCAATGAGGCTACTCCCGGAACGCCTTGGTGAAATAATCCGACAGGGGCTTTACCAGATAGGCCAGTGGCGTGCGGTCCTCGGTCCGGATAAACGTTTCCACCGGCATACCGGGGATCAGCGTGACGCCCTCGGGCAGCCGATCCTGTTCACCCTCGGACAAGATGATCTCGGCCCGGTAATAGCTTTGGCGCGTGCCCTCATCCTCAAAGGCATCGGCCGAAATCTGCGCCACCTGCCCGATCAGTTCGGGCGTGGTGTTCTGATCGAGCGCCGAAAACCGCAGAGTCACGTCCTGCCCCAGATAGAGCTTGTCGATATGAATGGGCTCGACCTGCGCATTGATGATAAGCGGACGGTCCTGCGGGACGAGATACATCATCGGGTCGGCGGGCCGGATTACCGCCCGCAGGGTATGCACCTGAAGCCCGTAGACCACGCCCGAGACCGGCGCGGTGATGTCCAGCCGGTTCATCCGTTCGATCAGCGCGCGACGTTTCTCCATCAGTTCCAGTTCGCGGTACTGAAGATCGCGCAGGGTCGTTATCGCCTCTTCTCGGCGGCGCGTCGCCAGCTTGAGAATCTCGATGTCTATCTCGGTTATACGCCCTTCGGCCTGCGCGGCCTGCGCGGCAAGCTCTCCCATCTGGCCGGCCAGCCGCGCCTGTTCACGTTGCAGCCCCAAGACACGCGCGGCCTGCGCAAGCCCGCGATCCAACAGCGATTGCTGATCCGTCAACTCTTGCTGGATCAACGAAAGCTGTTCGCGCAGCGCGCTGCGTTGCGACTCGATCCCGTCAACCTGATTGCCGATCTGCCCGCGACGCTTTTCAAGTTGGTCGATCTCGTTGTTGACCGAGTCCGTGCGCGCCACCAACAGCCGTTCCTGACCCTGCATCAGGTCCACCACGTCCGGGCGCTGCGCCGCCATGTCATGCAGAAGCGGCGCGAACACGATCTCAAGCCGGTCATCGCGCTCTGCCTCCAGCCGTCCACGGCGCGCCATGATCTCGAAAAGCTGGCTTTCGGTAATGGCGAGTTCCGACGCGATGGAGGTCGGGTCAAGCCGCACAAGCACCTCGCCGGCCGCAACGCTGTCACCTTCCTGCACCGCGATCGCGTCCACCACGCCGCCATCGGGATGTTGCACCACCTGTCGGTTCTGATCCACCTCGATACGGCCGGGCGCAATGATCGCACCGGAAATATTGGTCATCGCCGCCCATGTTCCGAACCCGCCAACCAGCGTGAACAGGCCGACAAGCCCGATCAGCATCGGCCAGCGCACGGACCAGGCTTGGGATGTCTGTTGGGTCATTGAATCCCTCCGGCCTGGTTGCCCTGGCTGATTTCGCCATGATTCCTGACCACTTCGCGCAGTACCTCTTCCTTGGGTCCAAAGGCGCGGACCCCGCCGTTTTCAAGCATCAAAAGCATATCGCATTCGCGGATTGCCGCCGGGCGATGCGCCATGATCAGGATCGAGTGCCCCTCGGCCTTGAAACTGCGGATCGCGGTGTTCACGGCCTCGCTGCCCTCGTTGTCGAGATTGGAGTTCGGTTCGTCCAGCACAAGGATCACTGGGTTGCCATACATTGCGCGCGCCAGCCCAATGCGCTGCATCTGCCCGCCCGAAAGCCGCCCGCCGCCAGCGGTCACGCGGGTGTCATAGCCACGGGTCAACTGAAGGATCATGTCATGCGCGTCAGCCTTCCTGGCCGCGGCCACGACTGCCTCCGCGTCGGGCTGATCGGCCAGCCTTGCGATATTCTCGGCAATGGTGCCGTCGAACAATTGCACGCGCTGCGGCAGATACCCGATGTGATTGCCCAGAACCGTCGGTTCGTATTGATCCAGCGCCGCACCATCAAGCCGGATGCGCCCGCCCGCCGGACGCCAGACCCCTGTGATCGCCCGCGCCAGCGTGGATTTGCCCGCGCCCGAGGGGCCGATCACCCCGACGGCCTGCCCAGGTTTCACCGCAAAGCTGACAGTCTTGAGCGCGGCTTGCTGTTCGCCGGGCGGCACCACCGTCACCTGCTGCACCTCCAGCAAGGCGCGGGGCGCGGGGAGCGCCGTTCGCGACGCCTCGGGGGGCACGATGGCCAGCAATTCGGCAAGCGATTCCCAGCCACGCGCCGCGCGCTGCACCAGCGCCCATTGCCCGACCGCCATTTCGATGGGCGCAAGCGCGCGCCCCAAAAGGATCGACCCCGCGATCATTGCGCCGGGCGTCAATTCGTTCAGCAGCACCAGATAAGCCCCCAGACCCAGCATCGCCGATTGCAGGAACAGCCGGAATGTCTTGGTCGAGGTGGTGAACGTGCCCACCAGATCCGCTGATTTGATCTGCGCATCCAGGGAATCGTCCCGTGCCTTTTGCCATCTGGAAAAGGCCGCGTCGCGCATCCCCATGGCCTGAACCATCTCGGATTCGTTACGGATATGGCCCGAGATCGTCTCGGCAACGACGGTGGCCTGACTGGACTTGGCCGAGGGACGCCGCGTGACCCACTGATTGATCACCGTCACCAGCACGAGGATACCGCCGCCCACCAACGCCAGAATGCCCAGCCAGGGGTGAAACAGCCAGATCCCGGCCAAGAAGAACGGTGTCCACGGCATGTCGAAAATGGCCATCAGCACCGGCGAGGACATCAGCCTTTGCACCGATTCAAGATCGCGCAACCCTGTTTCCGTGCGTTCGTCGGGGGCCAGCGCCGCCTTGCGAATCACGGCATCGAACACGCGCCGGTCCAGCTTGGCCTGAAATCGCGCCGCGACCCGGCCCATGATCCGCCCCCGCGCATAATCCAACAGGCCCATCATCCCGTACAGGAACAGCACCAGCACCGACAAGGCGATCAGCGTTTCCACCGACCGGCTCCCCAGCACCCGGTCATAGACCTGAAGCATGTAAATCGGGCCGGTCAGCATCAAAAGATTGACGAAAAAGCTGAATATTCCAACGAACCAATAAAGTCCGCGGCTTTCGCGACGGGCCGCGCGCAGTTCCTCACGCCCGGCTTCCAGTCTTGCCTTGCTTAATTGCATATCAAAAAATCTTGCCTGTCAGTTAGCGTGCTTGATCCTAA
>JANSXS010000042.1 GCA_024742835.1 Paracoccaceae bacterium
GCGCGGTGCCCACGCTCAATATAATGATCCTTGTGGCGCTGCTTTACGTGGCGCTGTTGTTCGCGGTGGCTTTTGCCGCGGATCGCGCCGCCGCGATGGGGCGCGGGCGGTGGCTGCGGTCGCCTTGGGTCTACACGCTGTCGCTGTCGATCTATTGCACGGCCTGGACCTATTACGGTGCGGTGGGGTTTGCCGCGCGGTCAGGTCTTGAATACGTGACGATCTACCTGGGGCCAACGCTGGTGATGATCGGCTGGTGGTGGACCCTGCGCAAGATGGTGCGCGTGGGCCGCAGCCAGCGTATCACCTCGATCGCTGACCTGATCTCGTCGCGCTTTGGCAAGTCCAACGCGCTTGCCGTGTTTGTCACGCTTGTCGCGCTGCTGGCCACCACGCCCTATATCGCGCTTCAGCTTCAGTCGGTCACCTTGTCGGTGGCGGCCTTCGCGGATGCGGACCCCACCCGCGACACAGCGATCAACCAGCAATCCACCGCCTTCTGGGTGGCCGCGGGCATGGCGCTGTTCGCGATCCTGTTCGGCACCCGAAACCTGGACGCAAACGAACGCCATCACGGGATCGTCATGGCCATCGCGGTGGAAGCGGTGGTCAAGCTGTTCGCGCTGCTGGCGGTGGGGGTCTTCGTTGTCTGGGGCCTGTCCGGCGGCGTGACAGAAACGCTGGCGCGGATCGACAAGTCGGCAATTTCCCATTTCGAGGTGTCCGGCGGGCGTTGGGTTGGGCTGACGCTGTTGTCTGCGGCGGCGTTTCTGTGCCTGCCGCGGATGTTTCAGGTCATGGTTGTCGAGAACGAGGAAGAACGCCACCTGCGCACCGCGTCCTGGGCGTTTCCGGCCTACCTTATGCTGATGAGCCTGTTCGTGGTGCCCATCGCGGCGGTAGGGCTGGACCTGAGCCCCGAGGGTGCCAACCCGGACCTGTTCGTGCTGACTCTGCCCTTGATGGGCGGGCAGGAAGGGCTGGCGATCCTGTCGTTCCTGGGCGGGTTCAGCAGCGCGACATCCATGGTCATCGTCGCTGCCATCGCGGTGTCCACGATGGTGTCCAACCATGTGGTGATGCCCGTCTGGCTGTGGCTGACGGGCGGGGCGGCGGTCATGTCGGGGGATGTGCGGCTGGTGGCGATGCGGGCGCGGCGCATCGCGATCGCGATCACGCTGTTTCTGGGCTATCTGTATTTCCAGCTTTCGGGCGGGGGCGCGGCGCTGGCCGCGATCGGGCTGATCGCCTTTGTCGGCGTGGCGCAGTTCCTGCCGCCGCTTCTGGGCGGCCTGTTCTGGCGGGGCGGCAATCGCAAGGGCGCGCTGGCGGGGCTGAGCGTGGGCTTTGCCATCTGGTTGTACTGCCTGTTTCTGCCCAGCTTCGGCGCGTCCTTCCTGATGCCGCAAAGCCTGCTGGAGAACGGGCCTTTCGGCCTTGCGTGGTTGCGCCCGCAGGCGCTTTTTGCGCCCGCGACGATGGACCCGGTTGTCCATGCGTTCCTGTGGAGCGTGTCCTTCAACACGCTGGCCTTCGTGGTGGTGTCGATCTTCAGCTTTCCCAAGCCGGTAGAGCGGTTGCAGGGCGCACAATTCGTGAACGTGTTCGATCATTCCAACCCCACCGCCGGATGGACCGGCGGTCTGGTGCAATCCGAGGATCTGCTGATCATGACGCAGCGGATCATGGGCGCGCAGGAGGCACAGGCCCTGTTTGCGGCCGCCGCCCAAGAGCAGGGTATCGCGGGCTATCTGCCGGAACCTACACCCGATTTTCTGGTGACGCTGGAACGCGCGCTGGCCGGGTCGGTGGGGGCCGCCACGGCACATGCGATGATCGGCCAGATCGTGGGCGGGGCCAGCGTTTCGGTGCAGGATCTGCTGGCGGTGGCGGACGAGACCGCGCAGATCATGGAATATTCCAGCCAGCTCGAAGCCAAGACCCGCGAACAGGAACGCACCGCGCGGCAGTTGCGGCAGGTCAACGAGAAACTGACCCAGATCTCGGTGCAAAAAGACGCCTTTCTCAGCCAGATCAGCCATGAATTGCGCACGCCCATGACCTCGATCCGTGCCTTTTCCGAAATCCTGCGCGATACCGACGGGCTTAGCGCGAAGGAACAGGACAAATACGCCTCGATCATCCATGACGAGGCGATCCGCCTGACGCGGCTTCTGGACGATCTTCTTGATCTCAGCGTGCTTGAAAACGCGCAGGTGATGCTCAACCCGCAGCAAGGCACACTGGAGACAGTGATCGACCGCGCGCTGATCAGTTCGGGCCTGTCTGAGATGGCCGTCAAGATCACACGCCGCCGCGAACAGGAGGCGCTTGTGCTGCATACCGACCTTGACCGGCTGTCACAGGTGTTCATCAATCTCATGTCGAACGCGGCCAAATACTGTAGCGCCGCGCAGCCTGCGCTTGATATCCGTGCCCGTCAGGAGGCCGATCACCTGATCGTCGATTTCATCGACAATGGCGCGGGCATTCCGGCGGATCAGCAGGGCACCATTTTCGAGAAATTCTCGCGCGTCAGTGATACCAAGGCGGGTGGTGCCGGGCTTGGTCTGGCGATCTGCCGCGAGATCATGACACGGCTTGGCGGTTCGATCACGTATCTGCCGGGCCAGCAGGGCGCGGCGTTTCGCGTGATCATACCGCGCGCGCTCGCCGGTCATGCGGCGGCGGCGGCCCATTGAACCGTTTACCGTTCGATAACCTTCCTGCGGTTAGATGCCCGGAGCGGACCGGCAGACAAGGCAACGGCGAAGCGTATGGAACAGGCAGGCGGACAATCCATCATCCACCGCAAGGCGCAGGTGGCGCGCGACGGGTTCGACATGCGCGAAATGTCCCCGGCAAAGGCGCTCCGCCTTGCGTTGGCCCGCTCGGGCGAGGCGCTGTACGGCCTTGCCCTGCGGGTCCGCACCATCGAACATCAGCTGCTGGAACCCGACGCAATCGAGGCGGCGGCAGGCGAAAACGCCCTGCTGATCCTGCTCGACGGGGCCGAGGGTGAGCGAGGCGCGGTCAAGCTCGACCTGCAATTCGTCGCCGGGTTGATCGAGGTCCAGTTGATGGGCACCGTCCGCCGGTCCGAGGCGGGAACACGCCCGTTCACCCCGACCGATGCGGCGATTTCCGAACCTTTGATGAACGCGCTGCTGGAAGGCGCGGATCAGGATCTGACCGATGCCGGGTTGCCGATGGTCGCCGCCGGGTTGCGGTTTGGCGACCGGGTGGCCGATGGGCGCACGCTGGCGCTGGCGCTGGCCGCGCCGGGATACGATCTTTACCGTCTGACGGTGGATATGGATCGCGGGGCCAAGACCGGGGTTCTGGAATTGATCCTGCCGCGCCGCCCCGCCCCGGCGACGGGGCTTGACGCGGACGCGGCGCGCGCCCTTCAGGTCCGGCTTGAACAGAACGCCTTGAACGCGCCGGTCATGCTGGATGCGGTTCTGGGCGGGCGGATGCGGGTGCCGCTGAACCGGGTTTGCGGCTGGACGGCTGGCACGCTGTTGCCGCTGGATCCGGAGGCGTTGAACGCCGCGCGGCTGACCGGGGCCAAGGGACATGAGGTGGCGCGCGTCAAGCTGGGGCAGATGAACGGCTTTCGCGCGGTGCAACTAAGGTCCGCAACGGGCACCGGGCAAGACATCGATCCGCAGGGGGCCTCCGCGCGTGCGGACCGGCCCATGGTCGATGCGGGGCAGGATGCCTCACCCGACGACCGGGGCGCTGCTGCGGTGCAGCCCGTGGAACAGGGCAGCCCGGCGTCAGGGCAAGAGGGCAGGGCGCTCGCCACGGTTGATGGCTTTACCAACCCTGAAAGCGGCCCCGCGCAATGAGCCTGCGCCGCCTTGGTCCGGTGTGGGGAATGAATAAGCGCCATCCGGGCCAACGACCCGCGCAAAAAACGGGCAAATCCATGCCTGTCGCCATATGACGCGGCAGTTGGCTTTGTTCTTTGGCGTGGGTCATGGTAAAAGCGGCAGGCTTTGATGTCGGCCGCGCGTCCCTGTGACGCGTGGACCGCCCTTGGGAGGAGAAAAGCACAATGTCCAACACCCTGTTGCAGGATATAAAAAGCGTTCATCGTCAGATCATGGATCTCGACGCGGCAGAACGTTACCGGATGCAGCCGCGTCTTGCCGGGCTTTTGGGACAGCTGCGCGAGGCGGGACAGCCTGTCCCGTCAGAGCTTCGCCGCCTGAACGACGAATTGCTGGCCGAGGCGATTGAGGCACAGTTCGACAATATGCCTGTCTGAGGCAGGGCCGCCGCATGGCAGGACTTGCGCTCTGCCCTGACTTTGACATCTAATCGCTACATGCAAACGTTGTTGGCGGGATGTCGGACATTGCCAGGAGTAGACTTTCAGATCCGGGATTCCGTGGCGGTGCTGACCATGTCGCGCGGTCGCGCGAATGCGCTGACCCCCAGCCTGCGTCAGGCCCTTGCCAACGCGTTGGAACGCGCTGTGCAACAGACCGAGGTGGTCGCGGTTGTCCTGCGCGGCGCGGGCGATGTGTTCAGTTCCGGCGTCGACATCGCGGAATATGACACGCCCCTTGCAGAACCGTGGATCGGCACGCTTGCGCGGCAGATCGAGACGCTGCCGAAACCCGTGGTGGCCTGCCTGAACGGCGCGGCGCTTGGCGCGGGTTTCGAGATTGCCCTGGCCGCCCATGGCCGGGTCGCGCGCGCGGGCCTGCGTCTGGCGCAACCCGAAATATCGCTGGGCCTTGTGCCGGGCGGCGGCGCCACGCAGCGCCTGCCGCGCATGTTGGGCGCGCAGGCCGCGCTGGAAATCATGTTGTCCGGTCGCGCCATCGCGCCCGAAGATCCCCGGCTGCGCCGGATTTTCGACAATCTGACCGATGCCGATCCGCTGGATAGCGCCCTGAGCCTGGCGCGGCGGTTGGCAGAGGACGGGCGCTGGACGCGTAGTTGCGACATGGAGCGCGGCTTTTCCGATCCTGACGGGTATCAAAAGGCCGTGGGCACGGTCTTTGAGCGGCTTGGGTCACAAAATGGTGCCGAGACGGATATCCTGCGTTGTGTCGAGGCGGCACAGCTTTTGCCGTTTGAACAGGGACTTGCCTTTGAACAGACGGTATTCGAAGAGCGCGTCGCCTCGCCCGAGGCGCGGGCAATCCGGCATGTCTACACGGCCGAGCGGCGCGCCGGGATCCATCCCGGCCTTGAAAGGGCCATTGCGCGCGACTTACGGCGCGTTGCGCTGATCGGCGAAGAGGTGCAGCTTGCGCAGCTTGCAGTGTTTTTTCTGGATCAGGGCCGGGCGGTTTGGCTTGTCAGCGCGCGGTCGGCCATGCTGATCGCCCGCGTGACTGCCATATATGACGCGGCGGTGTCGCGCGGGCGGCTGACGGCGGCGGCAGGGGACGCGGCGCTGTCGCGGCTGCGCGATGTGCGGGTGGAGCAGGCGCTGTCGGTGGCGGATCTGGTGCTGGAGGCGCAGGGCGCAGAGATCGGTGCGGCGCGCCCGCAGGCCGACGCGATCTGGTGTGTGCTGGATCATATCGAAGCGGCGCAGGCGCGCGCGACCGAGCTGGGCAGGCCGGTGCCCGCCTTGCGGATCTATCGTCCGGCCCACAGTTCGCAATTGGCCGAATTCGCCGCAACCGAGGATACGCCCGCAGAGGTGATCGCCAGCCTTGTCGGGTGTTTCACAGCCTCGGGGCGGTCGGTTCTGCGCAGCGCGCTGCGCCCCGGTCTTTTGGGGCACCGGGTCATGTTGCCGGGCTTGTGCGCGGCGCTGATGCTGGTGGCCGCGGGTGCGGATCCGTTCGAGACGGACCGCGCGGCAAATGCGCTTGGGTTCGGGCGCGGGCTGTTGCAGACCATCCAGACCGAGGGCGCGGGAACTGTGCTCACACGTCTGCAACAGATCGAGAACGGCGCGCCGGGCCCGGCGCTGGCGCTGTTGGATCATATGGCGCGCAGCGAGGCGAACGGGTTTTACGTGTCGGGCCACGAGGGCATGACACGCAACCCAAAGGTCGGGCTTTGGCTGGCGGAATGGCGTGAGGCGCAGCGCGGGTTGCCCCATCTGTCGCCGGGCGTGTCGCTGCGCGATGCGCTGCACGCCGCGCTGGTCAATGGCGCGGCCCGGATGATCGACGCGCGCGAGGTGACGCGCGTCTCGGATATCGACCTGTGTCTGGTGCGCGGCTACGGCTTTGCGCGCAACAAGGGCGGGCCGCTTTTGCAGGCGGATCTTCGCGGGCTTTTGCCGTTGTTGCGGGTCACGAAGCGTCTTGTGGACGTATCGGACAGCCTGTGGCAACCGGCACCGCTGATCGAGGATATGGTAAAATACGGCCGCCGCTTTTATTGACGCGTTCTGCCGTACACCTGATCCATCGGCGAAACGCGAAGCGTTTTAACGGTGCTCAGCGCAGGGTGATCCCCAGCACCACCAGCATCAGCCCGATCACCGACAGGAACAGCGCGCCGGTATTCATCGGCACCACGCGACGCAGTTCGGCGCGCATTGTCTCTTCGTCGAGACCCGATTTGCGGGCCCGCGCCACGCGCAGGATGCACCAGACCAGAAGTCCAAGACCGATCAGGGTGATCGCCGCGCCGCTCCAGATGAGTATCTCCATGGGTCTTGCTCCGTACTATGCCGCACCGCAGGTAGACGAGTTGCCGCGTGGGTGCAATACGCGGGCAAAACGGGGCTTGTCTGGCCGCGGGCGCGGGGGTAGTCAAAACCCGCGAACACAGGAGACGCCCCATGGACGACCAGAGCCACGACACCGGCCCCGACAGCAGCTATCGCGTGACGGCGGATGAACTGCGCCAGTTCATCGAGCGTTTCGAGCGTCTTGAAGCCGAGAAAAAAGACATCGCCGAACAGCAAAAGGAAGTGATGGCCGAAGCCAAGGCGCGCGGATACGACACCAAGGTGATGCGCAAGGTCATCGCGTTGCGCAAGCGCGACAAGGACGACATTGCCGAGGAAGAAGCGGTGCTTGAGATGTATATGGAAGCCTTGGGCATGTAACGCCCGGTCAGGGCGCGATCATGTTGACGCCCGGCACGCGCTCGACCTCGTACACGTCTTCGTCGTAAAGGTCTGTCATGTGCTCGATCAGCTCTTCGGTCCAGCCGGGCAGGTCCAACTCCTCTTCGATCACCTCTTCGTTCACGAACTTGTCCAGGAACGCGGCGATGACACGGCGTTTCTGCACCTCGGTCATGCCCGGATGGCTTTGGATATAGGACTCGAACCGCTTCATCCCGGCGGGGGTCATGATCTCGTGCAGAAGGGTGAATTCGCCGTCGAAACCCACATTTGGATCAAGCCCGCCCATTTCCCGGACGATCTGTCCCCATGTCAACGGCGTGTCCTCGTTGCACCAGACGGTTATCGGCATGTCGGGATAGGTGGCCCGGATGCGGCCAATCGTGACCGACCAGCGAAAATCGGTCGGCGGGACACCGTTCAGGAAGTCGTCCATCCGCTTGACGGGCGTCTTGGCAAAGAGCGCGGGCAGAAAACTGGCAGGGTTCCTGATCCCGAGAAAAAGTTCGATATTGTCGCGCGGGAAAAGCTGTTGGATCGCGCTGAGCCGGCTTTCGGCGGCGGGATAGATCTGGCCCTGCCCGACGGCCATTTTCGGAGTTCCGAAAAAGCCGGGATTGGACAGCACCAGCCGGTCGGCGCTGTCGTCGTGATCCACCGCTGACAGGAAAACCTCGCGCGCCTCTATGGTGATGCCGCTTTTGATCGCCTCTTGCAGGATGTCGCGTAACAGTTTGCGATAGGCTTGCGGATTCGGCACATCGCTGCCGATCTCCTTTAAAAGCGTCTGATTGTCCAAAAGGCAGGTGATCAGCCTGTCTTCGTCGGTCAGGTGTGCGCCTGCGTGAATGACTACCTGCATTCTGGCCCCTGTTCAGCGGTTTCGGCCGCGAATATAAAGGCTTTTGCCCGCAGTTAAACCGATTTCGGTGTGGCGGGACACACGCCGTGCCGACACGCAAAAGGCCCGCCTGTCTGGCGGGCCCTGGGACCATCATTCATGCGGTGTCAGGCAGCCAGCTTTGGCTTGCCCTTTTTTCGCGGCGACACCAGCGCTTCGTGCAGGGCCTTGATCGACGCATCCAGCGCATTGCGGCGCACCACGAATTGTACATCGACCGACCGCGAGCCTTGCAGCACGCCGTGCACGTCGATCTGTTCCGCGTCGAGCGCGAGAAGCCCGTTCAACGTGACCTTGAGCCCTTCGAGTTCGCGCCCGATGACTGCCGCGATGCCCATGGGCCGCACGCTGACGCGCGAGCCGGGATAAAGCTGTGTCAGGTCGTTTTCCGCGCGTCGCACGCTTTTCAACGGCGCATCCACGTAATGCGTGACCGTGTTGGCGTTGGTCGATTTCGACACGATGCGCAGGTTGTGCCGCTTTAGGATGTCCAGAATGGTGCTGTCATAGCCTTTGACGCCGACCATGTCCTGCTCAAAAAGTTCCAGCGCGTGAATTTCCAGCCCGGTGACCATTTCCACGCGCGGCGTTTCGGCCGGTTGGTCGTCGATCAGCGTGCCGGGGTCCTGCGGCTCGAACGCGTTGGTGACGCGCAAGGGGATACTGGCCTGTCGCAGCATCTTGGCGGCAGAGGGGTGAATCGCCTCCATCCCCATGTTCGACAGATGGTCGGCCACATCATAGTTGGTGTGACCCAGCTTGACGACCGCATCGGCCCCGACAAGCTTGGGGTCTGCCGAGGACAGATGGAATTCCTTGTGGATGATCGCCTCTGCCGCCCCGGTCAGGGCCGCGATCTTGGAAAACGTCACCTCTGAATAGCCGCGGTCGAATTCCTTCATCAGGCCATCGGCGCATTGCGCGTAGCCCGTTACGATCGGCAGTTCGGTTTTCAGGTCCACGTCGCGCAGGCCCGCGACGATGCGATCCTCCAGCGTATAGACGCCTTCATCGCGCCAGCCCGACAGATCGACAAAGCGCGCGGCCACGCCTTCGCGGTTCAGTAGTTGCACCGTGACAAAGGCCGAATGCGCCTCTCCCAGACCGGACAGCAATTCGCGGATGATGTTCATATGCTGGCCCAGACGGAAATGCCCGTAAGAGCACAGGCGCTGAAGATCAATCAGGCAGCTGCGCGCGCCCTCGATCCGGTCGCGCACGAAATCGTCCGATGCCTGAATGTCGGCGGGGTGATCCAGCACATCCGCATGGGCTTGTTGCATGGCCTGGCCCACGCGGCTGAGCGCGCTCATCCAGCCGTGATCGTTGTCATCGGCATTGACGAACATCCCGTAGACGCCCGGCTCGCCGGATTTCTTGTCCTCCAGCAGCAGGTTGGTGATACCGGAATAGGCGGACACGACGAAGATGCGATCATACAGCGTGCTGTCGCAGCGGTCGCCCACGAACAGGCTGTCCACCAGTTCGCGTGATCGGCTCATCGACGTGCCACCGATTTTTTCGACCGTATGTGATTTGGTATGGGTCACAAGACACCTATCCGTTTCGTTCAAGCCTGTTGCAGGGTGTCCACCGGGGCGTAGGAGCCATCTTCGCGGTGGACTTCGTTGCCGGTGATCGGCGGGTTGAAGCAGCACGCCAGAACGAACTCTTGTTCGCAATTCAGCCTGTGCTTGTCGTGCTGGTCGAGCCCGTACATGACCCCCGGCTTGATTTCGTGCGTCTCGTCCGTCTCAAGGTTGGTGATCGTGCCCTTGCCCGAGATGCAATACACGCTCTCGAAATGATGCTTGTAGTGAAAGACATGCTCTGATCCGGCCTTGATCGTGGTGATGTGAAAGGAAAACCCCATCCCGTCATCGGCCAGAAGCATCCGGACAGAGTTCCACTCTGCATCCGACACGGATTTGTCGGTGTTCTTCAGTTTGTTGAAATCACGAATAAGCATGTGTCACTCCGCTGCGATCTTGATTGTTGCACTTTTTTCGGCGACCGCCTCGGCCAGGATGTCGAGCCCCTTGTCCAGCACCGCATCGGGCGTGGTCAGCGGGGCGAGTACCTTGACGACCTCGTCATGGGCACCCGATGTTTCGATGATCAGGCCCTTTTCAAAGCAGCGTGCGCAGACCGCCTCTGCCAGCTCGCCCGAGCCGACGTCGATGCCGCGCATCATGCCACGGCCCTTGAGGCTGGCACCGGGCACATGTTCGGCGATCTCGGTCAGGCGGTTTTTGAGATGCTCCCCCTTGCGGGTCACATCCCTGGAAAACGCGTCGTCCTTCCAGAACTTTTCCAGCGCCACGCGGGCTGTCACAAAGGCATGGGTGTTGCCCCGGAACGTGCCGTTATGTTCGGCCGGTTTCCAGATATCCAGCTCGGGTTTGACCAGCAGCGCGGCAAAGGGCAGGCCCATGCCGGAAAACGATTTCGCCAGCGTGATCATGTCAGGCTGAAAGCCCATGCCCTCGGTGCTGAAAAACGTGCCGGTCCGGCCACAACCCGCCTGAATGTCATCCACGATCAACAGCGCACCATGTTTCTTGGCCAGATCGGCAATGCCCTTGAGCCATTCGGCGGAGGCGGCGTTCAGGCCACCTTCGCCCTGAACCGGCTCCACGATGAAGGCGGCGGGCGCGTCGATGCCCGAGGACGGGTTGTCGAGCATCAGCTCGATCTGCTTGAGCGTGTCAACGTCGCCGCCGAATGCGCCCTCGAAGGGCATCCGCGAGGTGCCACAAAGCGGCCCGCCCGACGCGCCTGCACGCTTGCCGGCATTGCCGGTGCAGGCCAGCGCACCAAGCGTCATGCCGTGAAAGCCGTTGGTAAAGGCGATGATGTTGCGACGGCCCGTAACCTTGCGCGCCAGCTTCATCGCGGCCTCCACGGCGTTGGTGCCGGTTGGGCCGGTCATCATCACCTTGTGGTCCATGTCGCGCGGTTTGAGGATGATATCCTCGAACGCTTCAAGAAATTGCGCCTTGGTGTCGGTATACATGTCCAGCCCGTGGGTCACGCCATCCGCCTGGATGTGCTCGATCAGCGCGGCCTGCATGTCAGGGTCGTTGTGGCCGTAGTTGAGAGAAGAGCAACCGGCGAGAAAGTCGATATACTCGCGGCCCTTGTCGTCGGTCATGATCGAGCCTTTGGCCTTGGCAAAGCGAGTCGGAAAGCTTTCGCAATAGCTGCGCACCTGGCTTTCGCGACGCGAAAAGATTTCGAATTCGGCTGTTTTCTCAGTCGACATGGTAGGTTCCAGTATTTTGGGAAAGTTCAGAGGGGCGAGCGGCAGCCGCGTCAGGCGGCTTCGCTCAGCGCATCCTCAAGACTGATCGTCACAAGATGTTCTGTCGGGTGTTCCCCGTTCAGGTGCTCGTCGCGCTTGAAATACGCCTTGCTGCTGATGTCGCCATCCTGCTTGTCGGCGAATCGTTCGAACAGCGACCAGGACGCGTTGTTGGACGCGGTGATGGTCGTTTGCAGCTTGGTGATGTTCTTGCACTCGGGGCGCGAGACGATCTCGTTCAGCATCCGCGAGCCAAGCCCCTGACCACGCGCCTTTTCCGACACCGCGACCTGCCACACGAAAACCGTGTCATCCGCGTCGGGCAGAATATAGGCCGAGATCCATCCGACCACGTCACCACCGCTTTGAGCGACCACGCATGTGTCGCGAAAGTGGTCGCACTGAATCAGGTTGCAATAGAGCGAATTCTCGTCGAGCGGCTTGCACTGCTCGATCAGATCGTTGACCGCCGCACCGTCCGTGGGGGTCGGTTTGCGAAAGGTGATGCGCGCTGTGCGCTCCTCGGCGAGATCTTTAGCCATAACGTATTCCGTTCCTGTCCGTCTCATTCACGTCGGACCCACAACATATCTTTTGCCGTCAGAAATTTCAACATACGAAGCAAATATTTCACAAATCGCCACTAATAACTGATTTTAAACGAAAAAAACCTTAGATGGTGTGAAATTGTGTGATTGCGCTTGAAAATAATACTTTGAAGGGTAAAGTATCGGTACGCGCGATGCCCTGCGCGCGGGGCCGTTTTTCCGAGGTTGCCAAAACATGAACCGAACCAATGAAAGCCTGGTCGCGCTGCGACGCATACTTCGCGCCACAGAGATGTCGAGCCAGCAGCTCGCCAAGTCCTCTGGCCTGACCTCGGTGCAGGTGCGCGTGCTCAACATCATCTCCGAGCACGGGGATCACGTGCCCAAGGAAATCGCCCTGCGCCTGAATGTGTCTCAGGCCACCGTGACGGCACTGATCCAGCGGCTGGAATCCAAGGGTTTGATCGCACGCCGACGGTCCGAACGCGACCGCCGCCAGGTAAAGCTGGCCCTGACAGAGGCCGGGGCCTCGGCGCTGGAACAGGCACCCGACGCGTTGCAGCAGATCTATATCAAGCGATTCGAAAACCTGCCCGCGTGGGAGCAATCCATGATCGTCGCCGCGCTGGAAAGGGTCGCGCATCTGATGGATGCCGAGAACATCAACGCGGCACCCATACTCGAACACGGTGATCTGGCCCGTGGTGCATAAAATCATTTTTCATTCTTGCCACCCGGATCTGAATTTGGCATAGCGCGTCCAGCGGTTCCACGCCGCTGCCCCTATAGCTCAGCTGGTAGAGCAACTGATTTGTAATCAGTAGGTCCGCGGTTCGAGTCCGTGTGGGGGCACCATATGAATTTCAATTGAAATCAGATGCTGGGTGGCTGTGGTATCGGCCATGATAGTGCCCGTCGCAGGCATATGGGCTGTGTGGTGTTGTGCACAGATGATGCCTGAACCTTAAGATCCACGAAACAGGCATCGCTTGGCTCAAGTCTCCGGTCAGATATGGACCGTGTTTTCGCATCACTGTCGCCGCAGCCTTGCCCATATCCTGAATCCGTCAGCCGATCGCGCGAACCCGTCACGCGGGCTTTTTGCAGTTGACGAACCGGTACAATCCCAAACTGTGGAAACAAGCTGGCGGGAAATGGCATGTTCAACGGCGAAAGCAAGATCGGACACCCCTATTGGTGGGAACAGGCAAGGCCGACGGTCACGTCGGACGAGCTGCCCGCGCGCTGCGACGTGCTGGTCATAGGGGCGGGCTATACCGGGCTGTCGGCGGCCATCGCGGCGCAGGCGTGCGGCGCGCGCGTTGTGGTCGTCGAGGCGGGTGTGCCCGGCGAGGGGGCGTCCAGCCGCAATGGCGGTATGTTCGGCGCGCATCCGCGCCTGTCCTGGGACAAGCTTGCGGCGCTGTTCGGGCCTGATACGGCAGATGCGCTGTTCGCCGAGGCGGGGCCTGCGCTGTCCTGGGCAACGCGGTTTATCGCGACCGAAGGGATCGACTGTGATTTTCAGACCACCGGGCGCATCCAGCTGGCCTGGAGCGGGTCGCATCATGCCGCACAGCGCAGGCTGGCCACGACGATCCAAACCAAAAGCGATGTTGACGTGGCGCTGTTGGACCGGGCCGGGATTTCTGCCGATATCGTGACCGATCGCTATGCCGGGGCGCTTGTCTTTCCCGATCATGGCGCGTTGCACCCGGCCAAGTATCATCGCGGCATGATGCGGGCGGTCAAACGGCGCGGCGTTCCGTTGGTCAGTCACGCCCGCGTCGAGGCGCTGACCCGCGCGGGGACTCGGTTCGAGGTGGACACGGCCAAGGGGCGCATCCTGGCCGACAAGGTGGTTCTGGCAACCAACGGCTACACCACCCGGCCTTTCGGTTGGCACATGAAACGTGTCTTTCCGCTACCGTCCTACATGATCGCCACCCAAAGCCTGCCGCCCGACATGCTGGCGGCGCTTGCGCCGGGGCGGCGCATGATGGTCGAGACCCGCGCGCGGCACAGCTATTTCCGGCTTTCCCCCGATGGCACGCGCCTGCTTTTCGGCGGGCGTGCCTCGATGCGGGATCTGCCTCTGGCGCAGGCGGCGGCACGGCTGCGCAGCACCATGGCAGAGATCTGGCCGTCCTTGAAGGATGTCACACTCAGCCACGCATGGACTGGAAATACCGGCTATTCTTTTGCCCATATGCCACATGTGGGTGTGCAGGACGGGCTGTGCTTTGCGATGGGGTTTTCCGGCTCGGGCACGGTGATGGCGCCCTATCTGGGGGCCAAGGCGGGCTATCTGGCCGTGGGCGATGTCCGCGCCGACACCGCCTATGCCCGCACGCATCTGCCGCGGCACGTGCTGCATCTCTTTGATCGGCCGCATTTCCTGACAGCGGCGGATCTTTGGTATCGCTACTGGGTTGACCGGGCCGAGAATCGGCAGGCGCGGCGCGACCGGGCGCGCGCAACCCAAAAGCAGCACTGAGGCCGCAGCCATGAAGCAGAAACCGTTTTCCGAGGATGCGGCGCGCGGCATGATGTTGGGCCTTGCCGTGGGCGATGCGCTTGGCGCGGGGCAGGCGGGCCGGGCGCGTGACGGCCAAGTCTTGCCCGCAGGAATGACCGGCGGCGGGCCGCATGACCTGGCACCCGGACAATGGACCGACGAGACGGTGCAGGCGATGTGCCTTGCACAGATGTTGCGTTCGGCCAATGGTTGGGATGCCGAGGACGCCATGAAACGCTTCATAAACTGGCGCGATTACGGCTACTTGTCGGCGACCCGCGTCTGTTTCGATATGGACCCGGACCTGGCGGCGGCGCTGCGCCGGTATGAGGCGTCTGGCATTCCCTATGCCGGGATCAGCGACGCGGCCGATCGTGGCGCGGGGGGGATCACCCGTGTCGCGCCCGTTGTGCTGGCCTATGGCGGTGCGGTCGATTCGGCCATGGCGGTCGCGCAGTTGCAATGCCGTTTGACCCATGCCGGACCGGTATGCCAACGCGCGGCGGCCAATATCGCCAGACTGTTGGTGACTGGCGACCGGGCCCTGTTGCCGCGTCCCGACACGCCCCCCGACAGGGTGGGCAACGATGTGATGCAGGTGCTGCACGCGGCGTTCTGGGCGCTCGATCAGGGTGACGGATTCGAGGCAGTGATGCAGGCGGCGGTCAGTCTTGGCGGTGACGCGGACCGCGCGGGCGCATTGGCGGGGCAGATCGCGGGGCGGTTTTACGGGGCAAACGCGATCCCCGCCAGGTGGCGCGAGGTGCTGCACGACCACGACAAGATCGCCACCGCCGCTGCCGACCTGTATGCCATGCGCCCCGTGGACGCCTGAGTCGCCCCGGATACCGGCCGCGCTGCCGCAGTGTGGCACAAAATCCTCGGTCAGGGGGCACCTTGCGTTTCCGCTTGCCGTATGGCGTGACAGCCAGGCTTTACGCGGGGTTGCGACAGGCTGGTCAAACGCCCCGGAAAATCTTTAAAATCAACTGAAAACATGCGATTTTTTCGCCTCGTCGCCGGGGCGGTTCTGATGCTGGACAAGCCTGTGTGTGAAATTCGTCACAATGGCGGCGTGAACGCCAAAGCGCCGGGCGGCTGCGTTGACAGTCAGGGGGTAATTGCCGCATTCCATCCCCAAGCCGTGACCCACTTCCGGGGCCGGCGGTACTCGAAACATTCCTGCTTTAAGGAGGGACACACCTTGAAAAAGCAACTTCTCACAACGACCGCAGCTATCGCGCTGGCCGGTGCCGCTGCTCCGGCCCTGTCTCAGGAAGCCAGCCTCGATTGGGGCGGTTACTACCAGTTCCACTTCGGTTACGTTGACGCCGGTGGCACTGCTGCTGTTGGCGAAGATGTCGGCGGCTTCGACATGTTCAGCGACGGCGAAATCCACTTCATGCCTTCGATCACACTGGACAACGGTCTGACCGTTGGTGCCAAGGTCGAGCTGGAAGCCCAGGCCGACACAGGCAGCAACATCGACCACACGTTCATGACGCTCTCGGGCGATCAGCTTGGCACGATCCAGGCCGGTAACCTGAACGGCGTTGGCTACAACACCAGCTTTGTCACGCCTGGCGTTGGTAGCGTTGGTATCGACACCGGCACCATGTCGCAGTTCATCCCGCTGCTGAACTTCCCGAACGCGCATACCGATCTTTCCGGTGAC
>JANSXS010000047.1 GCA_024742835.1 Paracoccaceae bacterium
AGTGCGGTTGAGATCGACGAAGGACATGGCCGGGTCCATGTCATGGATCGACTTGCCCGCGTCCTGCTCCATGTGGATCCGCTCGATCCGGACCAGCCGCGCGATGCCGGGTTCCATGTCGACAAGGATCTCGCCCTCGCCGACGATCGGGTGGTAAAGCTGGCTGATCTGGTAGCCCTGCGGCAGGTCGGGATAGAAGTAATTCTTGCGGTCAAACGCGGACCACAGGTTGATCTGCGCCTTTAGCCCCAGCCCCGTGCGTACCGCCTGTTCCACGCAGAAATCGTTGATTACCGGCAACATGCCGGGCATGGCCGCGTCCACGAAGGCCACGTTGGCATTGGGCTCTGCCCCGAAGCGGGTGGAGGCGCCCGAAAAGAGCTTGGCGTTGGAGGCGACCTGGGCATGGACCTCCATGCCGATCACCAGTTCCCAATCATGCTTGGCCCCGGCGATCACCTTGGGTTTCGGGGTCTCGTAGGTCAGATCCAGCATCGCGCGCTCCGTCAGGCTTTCCGGTGCGGTTCTAGGCCAAGGTCATGGCGCGGGCAAGGGGGCGGGCACGTCGCATTGCACATCCGCCGACATGGAATACCGGTCGCGCTATAGCGTGGGCAGCCGGTACATGCCCTGTTGCGAAAACGCGATGGAACTGCCATCGGCGATCTGCCCGGCAAAGCGGGCCGCGATGATGCGCAGCGCGGTTTGCCGTCCCTTGGCCACAAGGGCGCGGCGCGAGGGCAAAAGCGGCGCGTGCCCCGGTGCCAGCAACATTTGCGACCAGATCAGCGGATGCAACTCTTGAAGATGGTCCTGCAACAGCCAGTCAAGACAATCATGCAGCGCGGCGCGGGCCGCCTCGGCCTGTGGGGTCAGCACCTCGTCGTGCCCGCCCGGTGCCATGGTGATCGCGCAAAAGGCGGTCAGCAGGTTGACGATATGCTGATCCTGCTTGCGCGCCACGATGTCTTGCAGCCCTTCGATGAAGAACGCCGGATCGAGCAGATCGAGCGCGCGTTTGTTCAGCGCCAACGCATCAAAATAGACCCAGGCATAGCCGCCCGCGCCCCATTGCCGATGCGTCAGGAGCGTGGCTTTGCGCGCCTCGACCTCCAGCTGGCGCAGACCGCCGGCATAGGATGGCAGGATATGCCGCCCAAGCGCGCGCATGTGCCGGTGCCCGTCGGGATCCAGCCGGAGCAACGCCTCGTATTGTTCGGGCAGGCGCCGGGCGCGGCGCGTACAGGCCGCATGAAGCGCGCAGCGCGCCGCCAGCAAAGAGGGCGCGTCGGGATCGCGGCGCGCATGGGGAGCGAGGATCGCGTCGGCGCGCGCGATATGGGCTGCACAGCGCGCCGCCGCGCGTTCGGGATCGTCGCGGCCGGCGATGTTGCGCCACGCCCAGCCGGTATCGACATGCGCCAGCGCCACGATCAGGGCGGTGGCGTAATCGTCGGGCATCTCTTCCAACACCTCTTCCAGCGCGGACAGCCCGTCAGTTTGTGGCGCAGCGCCGTCATGCAGCGCATCCTCGGCGGCCAAAACCACATCGCTGCGTGCGCCGGAGGCCAACAAAAGCGAGGCCGTCTCGCCGCCCGGCGTCGCCAGGCGCGTGGAATCGGCGTAGCGGATGGTTGCCGACAGCTCGGCCCACATTTCCTGCCGGGCAAACTTTTGGCCCCGATCCTGATGCGTGGCGCGGGCCATTTCCTCGTCCGAGACAGGCAGGAAGGGCAGGATCACCCGCTTGGCCAGCGTGTCGATATCCTCTTTGGGCAGGCGGCGCGGGGCAGGGTCCTGGCGCGCTGCGCGCCCCCGCAAAAACCTGCGCAACCGCGACAGGCCCCGATCACGGGATGACGAAAATGGCGAATTCTTTGGCATGGTTGGCCTGCTCTTGTCATTCCGGATCAGGTATGGCGTGGCTTTCCGGCCAAAAAGCGGCAGATCTGCGGAGACATGTGGAAATTCCCGCCGCGGCGCGACAGATTGCGTCCCGCGGCAAAGCGGCCCATGATGCGGCCATGGTTCGTTTGTTTCTTTTCGTGGCGGTCTGTTGTGGGCTGTGGAACCGGGCTGGCCACGGGTGCCTCGGCCCAGACACCGCGCCTGTCACCGCCAGAGCGCGAGGCCAACCTGCCGCGCACCCGATGGGATCATGTGCCCGATGCACCGCTCTGGACCCGCGCGGCGCTGTCCGCGCTCAAGGATCATGGCCGGGTGCTGCCCCGGATGGTGCCGGCGGATATCGCCGATTGGTGCCCGGCCTATGGCTCTGCCCCGGTTGAGGCGCGGCGTGCCTTCTGGGTCGGGTTCCTGTCGGCACTGGTCAAGCATGAAAGCACCTATCGCAGCCATGCGGTGGGCGGAGGCGGGCGCTGGTACGGGCTGACGCAGATCCAGCCATCAACCGCGCGGCTTTACGGGTGCCGCGCGCGCAACGGCACCGCGCTCAAGCACGGACCGGACAACCTGAGCTGCGCCGTGCGCATCATGGCGCGCACCGTGCCCCGCGATGGCGTGGTGTCACGCGGTATGCGCGGCGTCGCCGCCGATTGGGGGCCGCTGCACAGCAGCCGCAAGCGGCAGGACATGATGGCCTGGACCCGGTCGCAAAGCTATTGCCGACCGCTATCCGTGACGCGCCCACGCGCTTGGCCGGACATAAGACCGCGTGCCGGGCGCGCGCTTCGCCCGCGCGCCCGGCCGGAACGTGGCTGAGCGCGGATCGCACCGGGCCGCGTCATGCACCGCGAATCCGGCTGACCATTTCGGTCGTGTCCCTGCTTAACCCCGGCGTGGCAAGGATGCGGTCCAGCTCTGCCTTGATCTGCGCCTGTCGCCCCGCATCATAGCGGTGCCATGTCTCGAACGCGGAGCACATCCGCGCCGTTGTTTGCGGGTTGAGCGGGTCGAGCCGGATCAGCCAATCCGCCAAAAGCGCGTAACCGCGACCCGATGCGTGATGGAACCCGGCGGCATTCATGGTCAGCGCGCCAAGCGTGGCGCGAAAGCGGTTGGGGTTCTTCATGCTGAAATCCGGGTGCCGCGTGAGCCGGTCGGTCACCTCGGCGGCCTGTTCGGGCGCTGCATGGACGATCTGCAACATGAACCACTTGTCCAGCACCAGCCGGTCATGGCTCCACTGGTTATAGAATGCCTGCGTCGCGGTCTCGCCCTTATCCGCCTGCAAGAGGCAGGAATAGGCTGCCAGTTGCTGCGTCATGTTGTCGGCCATGTCGTATTGTGTCTGCGCCAGCGCCCCGCCATCCAGCCGGGTGATCAGCCCAAGAGCCGCATTGGCCAACGCACGTGCCCCCGATTGTGCAGCATCGGGGCGGTAGGGTTCTGTAATCTGAAACTCGGCGTAAAGTCCGGGCGCGATGTCCTGCATCTTTTCGGCCATAGCTTGGCGCAGGGTTTCCAGCGCCTGCCAGATCGCCTGCGGGTCGGGCGTGTCGCCCGCGTCGTGCAGCGCTTGGGCCAGATCGTCCTGACTGGGCAGGCTGAGCGCCAGTGCTCGGAACGCCGGGTCCAGCGTCTTGTCCTGGATCATGGCCCGGACCGCATCCAGAAACGCCTGATCGGCAGGCGCACCGTCGCGCATCATCCGCATCAGCCCGGCACGTGCCAGCGCGCGCCCTGCTTCCCACTTGTTGAACGGGTCGGTGTCATGCGCCAGCAAAAAGGCACGCTCGGCATCCGATGTGTCTCGCTCAAGGATCACCGGCGCGGAAAATCCGCGCAGGATCGACGGCACCGGGCGCGCGCCCAGCCCCTCAAAGCTGAAACTTTGCTGCTCCTGCGTCATTTCAAGCACCTGTGTTGCCTGCATCTCGTCCCCGTCTGGCCCGAGCAACCCCACGGCAATGGGGATCACGCGGGGCGGTTTGTCCGTCTGCCCCGGTGTGGGGGGCGTGTGTTGCGCGAAGTCGAGCGTGAAGGTGCCATTCTGCCACCGTTCGCGCACCGTCAGGCGTGGTGTGCCCGCATCCTCGTACCAGCGTTTGAACTGCCCCAGGTCGCGGCCCGTCGCGTCCTCGAACACCTGCAACCAATCCTCGATCGTGGCGGCATCCCCGTCATGCCGCTTGAAATACAGATCCAGCGCCGCCTTGTAGCCCGCATCGCCCACAAGGATCTTGAGCATCCGGATCAGCTCTGCCCCTTTTTCGTAAATGGTGGCGGTGTAGAAATTGTTAATTTCGACAAAACTTTGCGGACGCACCGGATGCGCCAGCGGGCCGTTATCCTCTCGGAACTGACGCGCGCGCAGGGCGATCACGTCGGAGATCCGCTTGACCGGCTCCGAGCGCATGTCAGAGGTGAATTCCGCATCGCGGAACACGGTCAGCCCCTCCTTGAGGCAGAGCTGGAACCAGTCGCGGCAGGTGATGCGGTTGCCCGTCCAGTTGTGGAAATACTCATGCGCGATGATCGCCTCGATGCGTTCGAAATTGGCATCGGTGCTGGTTTCAGGACTGGCTAGAACGCAGGAGGAGTTGAAGATGTTCAACCCCTTGTTTTCCATCGCGCCCATGTTGAAATCATCGACCGCCACGATGTTGAAAAGGTCGAGATCGTATTCGCGCCCGTACACCTCTTCGTCCCATTTCATGGACGCGATCAGGCTTTCCATGCCCCAGGCGCATTTGCCCTCGTCGCCGGGGCGCACCCAGATGTTAAGCTCTACATCGCGGCCCGATTTGGTGGTGAAGCGCCCCGGATGGTTCACGAGCTCTCCGGCCACCAGCGCAAAGAGATAGGCCGGTTTCGGCCACGGATCATGCCATTCTGCAAAGCCGTCGCCGATTTTGCCGGGATTGCCGTTGGACAAAAGCACGGGGTGCGGGCCTTCGATGCGCACGTCGAAAGGCGCCATCACATCGGGGCGGTCGGGATAATAGGTGATCTTGCGAAAGCCCTCGGCCTCGCACTGTGTGCAATACATGCCCGACGACATGTAAAGCCCCTCAAGCGCCGTGTTGTCGGCCGGGTTGATCTCGACCTCTGCCTCGAAGGTGAATGGCCCCTCGGGCACCGCGCAGCGCAGCCCATGCTCGTCGATCTCTGGCGTGATCGCCTCGCCATTCACCGCCGCACGGATCAGGGTCAGATCTTCGCCATTCAGAAAGAACTCACGGTTTCGTGACACCGGGTTCGGGCGAAATTCTATCTTGCTGACAACGCGTGTTTTTTCAGGTTCCAACCGAAAGGTCAGATGCACCTTGTCCACCAGGAACGGTGGCGGCGTGTACTGGTCGAGATAGATCGTCTGTGGCGCGGCGTCCTTCATTGCGAGGCTCTCCTTTGAGGCAGGTGGGCGGAACCCTAGGGCCATGCGCCACGACCTGCAACGCAGGATCGCCCCATTCGGGGCCGCGCGAAAATCACAGGACACCATCCAAGGAAAGGAGGCGTCATGTCTGCCCCAGAAACCCACACCCATCAGGAAGTCAAAGCGCACAGACCGGTCATCAAGATCATGATCGCCGGGATGGCCTTTGCCGCCGTGCTGCTTGTCGCGCTGGTGCTGTGGCTCGCCGCTCAAGGCCAAGAGCCGCGCGACGTGGAAACCCAGATCGACGCGCGGACCGGCGAAAGGGTGCCCGCCGATTGATCGTCAGCGCCAGCCCGCGCAGCGTGAATTCCGACCATGGTTCCAACGGCGTTTCGCGAAACCCTGCCGCGCCGGTTTTGGCAAATAAAGGCGCAGCGGATCGGCCTTGCCCTGCGCAAGGCGCGTCGGCATTGTGCAGTTTTCCACATTTTAATAGGAATGTGGAAACATATCTATTGCGCAACGGTAGAAAAGGCACGGCAATGACCCGACCGGTGATCGGCATCCTTGGCAACAGTCATGAAATCGAAGGTCGCTACGCGTTGCGCGGCGGCGGCGACATGTGTTCGGAGGCGATCGCCAATGCCGCCGGTTGCCTGCCCCTGATCGTGCCTGCGGATCCGCATTTCGTCACCGTGGCAGAGCTTTTGGACACTTGTGACGGGTTCCTTTTGCCCGGCGCGCGCCCGAATGTGCATCCCGATGAATACGGCGATGACGAAACCGAGGCGCATGGCGCATTCGATCGTGGGCGTGACGCCATAGCTTTGCCGCTGGTGCGCGCCTGTCTGGAACGCGGCCAGCCCTTTTTCGGGATCTGCCGTGGCTTTCAGGAGGTCAACGTGGCCCTGGGCGGCACATTGCATCCCGAAATCCGCGACTTGCCGGGCCGCGACAACCACCGGATGCCGCCTGATGGCACGCTGGAAGAGAAGTTCGCCCTTCGCCACCCGGTGCGTTTCACCTTGGGCGGGCCGTTCCATCGGCTTCTGGGCCGGACCGAGGTGATGACAAACACCCTGCACGGGCAGGGGATCACCGAACCCGGTGAGGGTGTGATCATCGACGGGCACGCGCCCGATGGCACGCCCGAGGCGATCTATATCAAGGATGCGCCGGGGTTCGCGCTTTCAGTGCAATGGCATCCCGAATGGCGCGCCTGCGAGGATCCGGTCAGCGCGGGGCTGTTCGCCGCCTTTGGCGACGCTGCCCGCGCGTGGCGGTCGGGGCGGCGGTCCGTGGTGCTGAAAACGGCCTGACCGGCGGGTCGCGGGGCTTCAGCGTCTGCGCGTCTACGGATCGACCAGTAATCTTGCCTCGTGCCGTTTCAGGCATTGGCGCGCCGTTTCCAGATGTTGGCCCGGCGCGCTGCGCAACTCTGGAAAAATCTCGAACAGTTCTTCGCGCGCGGCTTCGCTCACCGCGCTCATCCCGATATCGCCGGCATGGAAGCTTTCGGTGGCGATGCCATCGGCATAGATCACTTCGTGATGGTCGAACATGATGTGTATATAGGTGACCTTGTCACAAGGCTCTTCGACCACGTCGCGCCCGTCCACCAGATGCTTGGCCGCGACCAGCACTTCCGGGTCGCCGAACAACAGTTCCGCGCGATAGCCGGTGAACAGGATGCGGTGCTGTTGCGACACCAGCAGACCGCCCCGCGAGCCATCCAGCGCATTGGCCCCCACCCGCACCGGGGCGAACCGGCCCTGACCGGTCACCGTGCGTTTGCCGATCCAGCGGATCGGGCGCAGGCCCTGATCGCGGGTGACCACCAGATCGCCGATGCGCAGCGTCTCGACCGGCCGTTCGCCCTGACCGGTCAGGATGCGTGTGCCGGGGGTGAAACAGATGATGTTCTCGATCTCGGAAAAGGTGACGGCCGTGCCATCGCCCATGGTGAAGCTGCCCGACAGCCCGCCTGCCGCATCGTCGGTATTGGTGAAGGTGATGTCGTCGAAGGTGACATCCGGCGTCAGTTGCAGCGTGTCGCCATTCGTCTCGCCGCCCTCACCGCCGGTGATCGAAATTGCGGCATCGCCGGTGCCGGTCGTGTCGAGATCCTCAAGCGTGAAGACATCATCGCCCTCACCGCCGCTGACGGTGTCGCCCTGATCGACAAAGATACTGTCATCGCCCGCGCCGCCCTCGATGCTGTCGGCACTGTCCCCGCCGCGGATGGTGTCGTTGCCGTCCCCGCCAAAGATCGTGTCGCTGCCATCGCCGCCGTCGAGACTATCATTGCCCGCGCCTGTGGGGGCGACCGGTGTGACCGTGATATTGTCGATCGTCAGATCCGTATCCACGGTCTGCGTCGATGTGGGATTGGAGAAGCGCAGCGTGATGTCATCGGTGGTCGCGGTGAAAGGAAGCGTAACCGTTTGCTCGGTCTCATTCGCGATGACCTGCGTCTGGGTCGCGATGACAGAGCCGTTGCTGTCGATGACCTCGACCACCAGCGTATGATCCCCGGTGCCGCCAAAGAAGTCTACTTCGGACGCGTCCAGTGAAAGCTCGTACGCCCTGCCGACCTGCATGTTGACGGTCTGCTCGATCGTCCCGCCTGTGCCATGGTCATTGGCGTTGAACGCCATGGCCTTGTCACCGTCCACGTTATAGACAAGGGTGCCGTCGCCCGTAACGGTCCAATCCGTTTCGTCGGACTCGAACCCGGAATTCTGCACCGTGACCGGATCGGCCAGAATATCGTCACCGTAAAGAAGGTCGTCTCCCGCGTCGCCGTCGATCGTGTCATTGCCCGCGCCGCCAAAGACGGTGTCATCCCCCGCGCCACTGGATACCGTGTCATCCCCGCCGCGTGCCAGAATCTCGTCATCGTCAGTGCCGGCCTGGTTGTCGCCGGCATCCACCATGTCACCCTCGGGATCGCCGGTGTAACCAGCGTCGATCAGCTCGGCATTGTTTGTGCCCTCAACCACGTCATTGCTTGGCGCAAGGATCAGGGTCTCGATATCCACGTAGTTGATCGTTGCCGAGTCAGATCCGCGTGAAAGCTGGATCTGTCCGCTGAAGCCGGGGTTGCCAGCGGTCTCGGGGTTCCGGGTCACGCTGTCGATGACCCAGCCATCGGCGATCATGGCCGATATATCCAGCGTGTCATCGTCATCCCCGCCGGAGCCGCCATCGACAGAAAAACTGTAAGCACCCGATGGGTCCGTGGCCGTGGCGCTGATGACGTCAGCACCGTCACCGGCGTCAATCGAGTCGTTGCCGCCCGAGGTCAGGATCGAGTCGTCGCCTGCGCCGCCAAGAATTGTGTCAGTCCCGTCGCCCCCGTCAAGCGTGTCGTCGCCGTCCCCGCCTGTCAGGCTGTCATCCCCGGCCCCGCCATCCACGCTGATGCCTTGCGTGGTCGCGCTGCCGTCAACCGTGTCATCGCCGCTGCCCAGATCGACAGTCTCGATTTCCGAGAATGTGGTGGTGTGCGTGACGGGTTCCGTGGTGATCTCTGGCCCGGACTGAACGATGGGCGCGTCTATCCCGTCACCAAGACGCACATCGTTGGAATAGGGATCAAGCGTTGTGGTGGAGACGTTCGAACTGGTGGACGTGCCATCCCAAGGAGCCTGACCGGACGGTACTGAAATCAGCGTGAACTCGGTGCCTGCCGCCGGGGGATCGATAAAGGTTTGGGTCACCGGATCCCAGCCTGCGGTGATAACGGACCCGTCCCAGCCCGAAGAGCCGCCGCCAAAGTCGATCTTGCCGACGAAATACTGGATCCCGTCGCCATCCTCGACCACGAAACCGTAGTCCATTTGGACATCGGTGCCAGTGGCAAAGGTTTCCCCGTTCAGCGTGACCGGCTCGACCAGATCGGCAAGTCCAGCATCCTCGATTCGGGTGCCATCGACCCCGACGGTCTGTCCGCTATAGGTGGACAGAGTGATCGTATCGCCCGTATTCGCCGATCCATCGTTGTTGTCGTCGCGCAGCATGGCGTTTGGATCGGTCCATGCTGCCTTGTCCAGCACGAAGAACTCAAGCTGTGCGCCGGGAATGGTGGTTGTGCCGTCAAAGACGCTTGGATCGCCGGTGACCGTTTGGGTCGTATCCTGCGAGACCGTGCCGCTTTCGTTGCCGTCAAAGACGACGGACACGCCCTCTGTCTCGGCTGAGGCGTCCAGCGTGTCGCCTTGGGTTTCGCCAGTTTCGCCACCGATAACCGTGTCGTTGCCAGCCGAGAAAACGAAGCTGTCGTCGCCGCCGGCACCATCAAGCACGTTGTCCGCATCGTCTCCGGTGATCGTGTCATCACCGCCACCGGTGGTAATGTTCTCGATACCGACGAATTCCTGCGTGCCGATCGTGCCGTCGGTCACGTTGCCCGCTGTCATGTCGACATTGAGATCGCGGTCG
>JANSXS010000043.1 GCA_024742835.1 Paracoccaceae bacterium
CTGGCAATCCTCAATGGCCAGCGGTGCGGCGACAAGCGCGGCGATATCCGCACGTGCCAGATCGCTGGCGGACATTACCCGGCCATCCGCCATGTCAGCCCAGATATGCGCCAGATGCGTCTTGCCAGAGCCCTTTGGCCCGGTCAGCACCAGCTTGCCATAGGGCCAGTCGCGCCAGCCGTCGATCAGGGCAACGGCGCGCGCGTTGGCGGTCGATACAAAGAAATCCTCGCGCCGTCGGGCGGTGCGCACCGGCAGCTCAAAGCTCAGTTGCCGGGGCATCACTCGTCCTCTTGGTCGCGGCTGGACTGGCCGCGATACAGGCGGCTGTCTAGATATTGCTCGATCGCGAAGCGCGCCAGAACGCCGATGGCCGCCGCCACGGGCACCGCGACCAGCATCCCGACAAAGCCGAAAAGCGCGCCGAACACCGTCAGCGCAAAGATCAGCCAGACAGGGTGAAGCCCGACCGAGCTGCCCACGAGTTTCGGGGTCAGCACGTTACCCTCCAGCACCTGTCCGGTTGCAAAGATCCCGGCGACGATCCCGATTGACAGCCAATCCCCCCAGAACTGGAACAATGCCAGCCCGACGGCCAACATCCCGCCAAGCAGCGCGCCGACATAGGGGATGAAGGTGATCAACCCCGCAAAGGCCCCAACGACCAGCCCGAATTGCAGCCCCACCAGCATCAGCGCCACGGCATAGAAGGTCCCGAGCATCAGGCACACGGTGCCCATGCCCCGAATGAAACTGGCCAGCGTGTCGTCGATCCGCCCGGCCAGCATCCGGATCGTGGGTGCATGGTCGCGCGGCAGGAGGCTGTCGATTTCGGACGTCATGCGATCCCAATCGTAAAGCAGGTAGAAGGCGACCACCGGCACGATCACCAGCAGCACCACGACATTCAGAAGCGACGCCGCCGACGTCAGGACCGATTCAAGTAGTTGCCCGCCCCGGTCGCGGATCGTTTCGCCCACCGTGATAAGCGATTGGCGCAGGGTGGACTCTTCGTCGATGATCGACGGGAACCGTTCGGTCAGAAAGATCTGGAAATCATCAAACAGTCTTGGCGCGGTGTTCACCAGATTGATGGATTGCTGGATCAGCGTTGGGATGACCAGCAGTGCCATGACCACGAAAACCATGATGCCGAACAGGGTGATCACCGTCACCGCGACGGCCCTGGAGACTCCCCATCTTTCGATCCGGTCCGCGACAGGATCAAGGAAATAGGCGATGGCCGCGCCCAGAACGAAGGGCAGGATCTGATCGCCCAGAAACCAAAGCACCACGACGAAGATCGCCGCCGTAAGCCCCCAATATTGAACCTGTGTCTTGACCGGCAGCGCCATGGCACCCTCACGCTTTCACTATCCTTATGTCGCGCAGGCGCGCGGCGTTTGCAATGGCGCGGGTTGGGCTTGTCTCGATATCGCGAACACCATAAACCACGGTCAACCCCGCGGCTCACAAGAGGTTTTCGCATGCGCCTGTCCCGTTATTTCCTGCCGGTTCTCAAGGAAACGCCCAGCGAAGCGCAAATCGCCAGCCACCGTCTGATGCTTCGGGCGGGCATGATCAAGCAATCCAGCGCCGGAATTTATTCCTGGTTGCCCATGGGGTTCAAGGTGCTGAGAAAGCTGGAAAATATTGTCCACGAAGAGCAGGTGCGCGCGGGTCATATCCCGATGCTCATGCCCACGCTGCAATCCGCCGACTTGTGGCGCGAATCGGGCCGCTACGATGCGTATGGTCCCGAGATGCTGCGAATCCGCGACCGGCAGGATCGCGACCTTCTTTATGGTCCGACCAACGAAGAATTGATCACGGATATTTTCCGCAGCCATGTGGGAAGCTACCGTGACCTGCCGCTGACGCTTTATCATGTGCAGTGGAAATTCCGCGACGAGATCCGCCCGCGTTTCGGCGTGATGCGGGGCCGGGAATTTCTGATGAAAGACGGCTACAACTTTGATTTGACGAAAGAAGACGCGCTGCACGCCTATAACCGTCACCTTGTAAGCTACTTGCGTACCTACGAGCGGATGAGCCTTCAGGCGATCCCGATGCGCGCCGAAAGCGGGCCGATCGGGGGGGACAACACGCATGAATTCCTGGTGCTGGCCGAAACAGGCGAGTCGGGCGTGTTCTATGACAGCGAGATCACGGATCTGCGCTTTGGCGATCGTGAAATCGACTATGACAGCGTCGAACAGTGCGCTGATATACTTGAAGAATTCACCTCTCGGTATGCGCGCACCGATGACATGCATGATCAGGCCGCTTTCGAGGCGCAGGTGCCCGAGGATCGCCGCCGCGAGGCGCGCGGCATCGAGGTGGGCCAGATCTTCTACTTCGGCACCAAGTATTCCGAACCGATGGGTGCCACCGTGCAAGGCCCGGATGGCAAGCCGGTGCCGGTGCATATGGGCAGCCACGGGATCGGCGTCAGCCGTCTGATCGGCGCGATCATCGAGGCCAGCCACGATGACAAGGGCATCATCTGGCCCGAGGGCGTAACGCCGTTCCACGCGGGGATCGTCAATCTGAAACAAGGCGATAGCGAGGCCGATGCCGCCTGCGAGGCGCTTTACGCCGCGCTTACGGCCCTTGGGCTTGAACCGCTTTACGACGATCGTGACGAGCGCGCGGGCGGCAAGTTCGCGACGATGGATCTGATCGGCCTGCCATGGCGGATCACCGTCGGGCCACGCGGGCTCAAGAACGGGGTGGTGGAGCTGACCAGCCGCCGAACTGGCGAAAGCGAGGAACTGCCGCCAGAGCAGGCGGTTGAAAGGCTGGCCAAGATCTATCTCTAGCCGCACACGTTTTGGAATTTTCGCCGGATCATGTAATCTGGCGAAAAACCACAAGAGGCAGGCAGACATGATCCGAATTCTGGCACTCGCGGCCGGGCTGTCCGGCGCGGCCGGTCTATCGCAATTTCCCGAGTATTCCCAACAGTATATACAACGTCTTTCAGGTGCTGTTGATGAACTTGACAGCGTTGTCGCGACGTTTGACGCGGACGCCTCCGGGCTGGGCATGACCCGGCCAGAGGCGCTGGCCGATCTGGCCGGTGGTGGGCGCATGGGCGAGGCGCGCGCCCTGTCGATGGAGCGAACATTTGCGCGCCATGCCCGCCTTAGCGCGGCCCTGACTTCGCTTGAAACATCAAGTTCAACGCGCAAAATATTGAAAATAAGCACAATTAGAGATCAGGAAATCACGCGGGAAACCCTGAAGGATTTTCGCCCCGCCATCCCGATGACGTTGGAGGGGCTTGGCTTTGGTGCCGCCGGTTTCGGGCTGGGATATGGGATTTTCCTGATCGTGACGAGTGTCATTGGCCTGTGTCTGCGTCGCCGTGTCTGACCGCTTGCGCCCGGCATGATTCCGATTTTCATGGGCTGGCCTGCCTGATAATGACCGGGCGACGAAACAAATCGTGATGTCGACGCATCAACGCAATCAGAGGTTTCCTGTGGCCGCATCCCCCGCGCCCTTCGCCCCGTTCGAGTGGATGATCGCCTGGCGGTATCTGCGCGCCAAGCGCGCCGAGGGCGGCGTCAGCACGATGACCTGGATCAGTCTGATCGGCATCACGCTGGCGGTGTTCGCGCTGATCGCCACGCTGTCGGTGCGCTCGGGGTTTCGGGCGGAATTCGTGGATACCATCCTTGGCGCGAATGCGCATGTGACCGTCTACAGCGCCGGTATCGTCGATCAAGAGACGGGCCGCGTCAGCCGCACGATCGAGGATTTCGATACCTGGGCCGAGAATCTGCGCGACGTCGATGGCGTCACCCGCGCGGCCCCGCTGATCAAGGGGCAGGTGATGGCCAGCGCGGGCAACCGCAACGCGGGGGTGCAGGTTTTTGGCATCAGGGCGGTGGATCTGGCAGGCCTGCCGCGTATCGTCGACCCGGCGACGGCGCAGGGCGATCTGAGCCGCTTTGACGAGGGCATTGCCATCGGGTCGGGCGTGGCGCGCGAATTGGGTGTCACGGTGGGCGACCGGATCAGGCTGATCTCTCCGAACGGGGTGAAAACCGCCTTTGGGACCAGCCCGCGTGTCAATGCCTATGACGTGGTGCATGTCTTTTCCGCCGGGCGCTATGATATCGACCGCGTGCGCGTCTACCTGCCCTTTGCCGAGGCGCAGAGCTTTTTCAACAAGGAAGGCGTGGCCGACGAGCTGGAAGTCATGGTCGAAGACGCCGAAGCGGTGGATGACATGGCGGTGGACTTGTTGCGCGCAGCGGGCGACCGGGCGCAGGTCTGGACATGGCGCGACGCCTCGGGCGGGTTCCTGCGCGCGCTGGAGGTCGAGGACAACGTGATGTTCGTCATCCTGTCGATCCTGGTGCTGATCGCGGCGATGAATATCACCTCGGGGCTGATCATGCTGGTCAAGAACAAGGGCCGTGATATCGGCATCCTGCGCACAATGGGTCTGACGGAGGGGTCCATTTTGCGGGTGTTCTTCATCTGTGGTGCGTTCACCGGCATTATCGGAACGGCGATGGGCGTGGTTCTGGGCTGTCTGTTCGCGATCTATATCGACCCGATTTTCAGCCTTGTGAACTACGTTTCGGGCGGCGGCGTGTGGGACCCGTCGATCCGGGGCATCTATGCGCTGCCTGCCAAGTTACAGCTTTGGGATGTGTTGTCGGCGGTGGCGCTGTCGCTGTCGCTGAGCTTTGTCGTCACGATCTTTCCCGCCCGCCGCGCGGCGCGGATGAACCCGGTGGAGGCGTTGCGCTATGAGTGACGCGATGCTGCGGCTGTCGGGGATTTCCAAGACCTATAACAGGGGCCGCACCGGCGAGGTGCGCGTGCTGGACGCGGCTGAGCTGACGCTGAGGGCCGGGGAACTGGTGGCGTTGGTTGCGCCGTCTGGCGCGGGCAAGTCGACGCTGTTGCATATCGCGGGCCTGCTCGACACGCCCGACGCGGGCATGGTGGAGATCGGCGGCGTGGACATGACCGGGCTGCCCGACCGCCGCCGCACGGTCGCGCGGCGGCGCGAGGTGGGGTTCGTTTATCAGTTCCATCACCTGTTGCCGGAATTCACCGCCGCCGAAAACATCGTGCTGCCGCAGCTGGCCAATGGCGTGCCCCGCGCCGAGGCGGACGCGCGCGCGTGCGACCTGCTGGCACGGGTTGGCGTGGCGGCGCGCGCGGGGCACCGGCCTGGCGCGATGTCGGGCGGAGAGCAGCAGCGCGTCGCCTTTTGCCGCGCGCTGGCCAATGCGCCGCGCTTGCTTTTGGCGGACGAGCCGACGGGCAATCTGGATCCCGCCACGTCGGATCAGGTGTTCGGCGCGCTGATGGGCCTGGTGCGCGGCACCGGTATGGCGGCGTTGATCGCCACGCATAACCTTGATCTGGCTGCGCGCATGGACCGGGTGGTCAAGCTGGACGCGGGCAGGATCGTGGCGGGCTAGAATGGTGGGTGGATCACCCACCCTACAAAAGGAGCGTATATGCACGTTGCATTGAACGAGATCGAAGCGGTTGCCAAGGCGGCGCTGATGCGCCACGGCGCGGCGGATTGGGTGGCTGGCGAAGTGGCCCGCGCGGTGCGTGAGGCCGAGGGGCTGGGCAACCGGATTTGCGGGCTTTACTATCTTGAAAGCTATTGCCTTCAGCTTGAGACGGGCCGCGTCAAGGGCGATGCGGAACCGGAGGTCAGCCTTGCTCGTCCCGGTGCGGTGGTGGTCGATGCGAAATCGGGCTTTGCGCAGCCCGCCTTTGCCCGCGCGCTGCCCGATGCCATCGCCGCCGTGCGCCAGAACGGCGTGGCAAGCCTTGCGGTGGCGCATGGCCATACCTGTACCTCGTTGGGGTTCTTCACCGCGCAGATCGCGTGCGAGGGGTTCACCGTGCTGGGCATGACCAATGCCAGCCCCATCGTGGCCCCGCCCGGTGGCAGGCACCGGACGATCGGCACCAACCCGATGTCCTTTGCGGTTCCCGACGGGCAAGGCGGGATCGCCATGCTGTTTGATCAGTCCACGACCACGGTGGCACTGGGCAAGATCACAATGGCCAAGGCCGCCGGTGAAAGCATCCCCGAAGGCTGGGCGCTGGATGCCGAGGGTCAGCCCACCACCGACCCCGAGGCCGCGCTCAAGGGATCGCTGGTCAGCATGGGCGGCTACAAGGGCTGGGGCTTTGGCCTGATGGCCGAGCTTCTGGCCGCGGGCATGACCGGCAGCCGCGCCAGCGTGGATATCGAACCGCTCAAGGCCCCCAACGGCGCGCCGCATGACATCGGGGAATATTACCTGCTGATGGACCCCGGCAACTCGGGCGCGTTTTTCGACCGGCTGGCGCAGGTCGAGGGGGCGATTGCGCGCGACGAGGGGGCCCGGATGCCCGGCGCGGCGCGGGTGCCCGCCGATCCGGTGGCGGTTGATCCTGCCGCATGGGATCTGGCGCGCCGTCTGGCCGGACAAAAACTGGCCGGACAGGAATAAGCCGATCACGGCAAGGTTAAAGCGTTCCGCCTTTAACCTGAGACATCAGCGAAAGGCGGAACGCGTGCAACGATTGAACGGAGTACTGCGTTTCTCGAAAATCTGTGTTTCAGGTTTTTCGCGAAACGCTTTAATTGTACCCGCGCGCGTCCCTGTTAGCCGTGACCTTTACAGACAGGAGCCTGACCATGCGTGTGTTATCCGCGATTACCCTTGCCGCTATCCTTGCCGCCGGCCCGTCGCTGGCCAATCAGGTCAGCTTCGATGGAAGCTGGAAGAACCAGAAATTTTCGCTCTTTTCCACCAACCGTTACGCCCAGCAGGGCGGCACGCTTGGTGTGGCGTCGGATGACAGCGTGTCGCTGCTTTACCGCGCCGTGCCGCCCTCGCTTTGGCCCTCTGACACCGCGTCCTGGACCTGGCAGGTCAGTCAGGGCGTGCCGGGCACCGATCTGACGCGCAAGGGGGGCGACGACCGTAACCTTGCGCTTTACTTCGTGTTTCTGCCGCAGGCCGATGCCGAACGGCTGCGCGGCACATCCGTGACGCGGTTGTTGAGCAACGAGGCCGTGCGGGTGCTGGTCTATGTCTGGGGCGGCAACCATTCACGGGGAGAGATGCTGCCAAGCCCCTATCTGGGCGCGCGGGGCAAGACAGTGGTGTTGCGCCCATCGGATACCGGCCGGGCCAGCGAGCGCGTCGACCTGGCCGCCGATTACCGCAAAGCCTTTGGCGGATCGCCGGACGCGCTGGTGGGGTTGGCGGTATCGGGCGACAGCGATGATACCGACAGCACCATTCGCGCGCAGGTGTCGGGCTTGCGGCTGAACTGACCGGCAGGCAAGACGCCGCCGGACTGACACAGATCAAGGCGGGCAGGGCACGCTTTGTGTCTGAACTGTGCTATGCTGTGCGTCGTCAAGGCATTGTGGCCCTAAGCCGAGACTTCAGCAAAAGGGCGTGCGCCGTGACGGCACAGGGCGGGATCGATCCAAGCGAGGAGGGCACCGCAGATGAACCCATGGCCTGTTGTGATTGGACCCCTGCTTTTTCTGGCAGCCTGCACCGCGCAGCCGCAGGTGTCGCGCGGCACCGGCGCGCAGCTATACGCGCAGACCTGCGTCAGTTGCCACGGCCACGATGCGGCAGGCAACGGGCCGCTTGCCGAAGACCTGCCGGTGCCTCCGACCAACTTGACCCGGCTGGCGATGCAAAACGGGGGCAATTTCCCCTATGCGCGGGTGATGGAACAGATCCACGGCTATCCGGGCAGGTTTCACGTGATGCCGGAATTCGGCCCGCTTCTGGCGGGGCCCGATGTCAACTGGCGCGCGCCGGATGGAACATCGCTTCGCACGCCGCGCCCGCTGCTGGATCTGGCGACATACCTGGCATCCATTCAAGAGGAGATTTGACATGACGATACGCAGATTTGCAGGCGCCGCGCTTGTCGCCCTTGGCATGGGCATGGCAGCGCAGGCCGATGACCTGCCGCCCCCCGGCGATGCCGAGGCGGGCAAGGCGCTTTTTGCGCGCTACTGCACGGCCTGCCACGGCGAGGATGCCGATGGCGACGGGCCGATGCGCCCGGTTCTTGTGATCGGTCCGACGGATCTTCGGCGGCTTGCGGTCGAGAATGACGGGGTCTTTCCGCTGCGCCGCGTGATCTGGCGGATCGACGGGCGCGATCCGGTGCTGTCGCATGGCTCCATGATGCCGGTCTATGGCGAGGTGTTCGGCGCGGGTCCGCCCGAAACGCTGCGCGCGGCGACGGGGCAGCCGATCATGACGACCGAACCGATGGCCGATCTTGTCGCCTATCTGCGCGGTCTTCAGGTCAGGCAACCCTGAGCCGTGTGATCTGGATCAAGGTTCCGCGTGGCCGGTGGCGTTAAGACGTTCCGACAGTTTCGACGGCACGGATAGCACCGGCCCCATCGCACCAGTTCCCCATCACACGGGGCCCGGCCCGGACCAGGGAGGATGCAACCGTGTCCAAGAGGGGTCCGGGCCGGTGAAAATTTGAAGCCCGGCCGGATCGCGTTATGTACCTTTCCAGCTGACTTGGAGAGACGCAATGAAAACGTTGGTTATAACAGCCGCCGCGATCTTGCTGATGGCGCTGCCCGCCCGCGCGGACGAGGCGGCCAGACAGGTGATTTCGGATCAGATCGCGGCTCTTCAGCAGGATGATTTCGAGACGGCCTTCACCTTTGCAAGCCCGACGATCCGGCGGATCTTTGGGGGGCCGGACCGGTTTGGGCAGATGGTCCAGAACGGATACCCGATGGTCTTGCGCCCGGCGGAAATCCGGTTCCTGGGGAGCGAGCAGACCAATATGGGCCTGCGTCAGGGCGTGATGATCCGCGACTTGCAAGGGGTGCTGCATCAGCTTGACTATGCCATGGTCCCCGGTCCGGATGGCTGGAAGATCGACGGGGTGCGCATCCGCGCCATGCCGGATGGCAGCGCCTGAGCCGCGTGTCATGGCGAACTGATCCGTGATCCGTGATCCATGTCAAGGCGGGCGCGCGGGCCGGATGACAGGATCACAGCAACATCGAGAAGGAGGACAGCGATGTACAAGACCATCATGGTGCCCGTTTCGTTCGATAATGACCGCGACGCCGCAGGCGCGTTAGAGGTTGCCAGGCTCTTGGCCGGAGACGATGGCAAGATCCTGATCATCCACGTGATCGAACAGATCCCCGCCTATGTCGTGTCCTATGTCCCGGCGCAATACATGGACGAAAGCCGCAACGCGATCCGGACTGAGCTGGAAGAGATGGCGGCGAACATCCCGAATGCGGAGGGCGTCCTGGTCGAGGGGCATTCCGGCCGGACGATTGTGGATTATGCCGAAAAACGCGGCGTGGATTGCATCGTGATCGCCAGCCACCGGCCCGGTATGCAGGACATCTTTCTTGGCTCGACCGCGCAGACGGTGGTGCGTCACGCGCCCTGCGCCGTGCATGTGCTGCGATAGGCGGTCGCGGGCCTTGCGGCCTGTCTTGCGGCGGGCCCTGTGCATCCCCACATGTCAGGGAGTTCAACAAGCAAAAAGGGAGCCCTTGACATGAAATGCCCAGTGGATGGCGACACGCTTCAGATGACAGACCGTTCCGGTGTGGAGATTGATTATTGCCCGACCTGCCGGGGTGTCTGGCTGGATCGCGGGGAGTTGGACAAGATCATCGAACGCTCTGCCCCGCAGGCGGCGGCCCCAGCGCGTGAAGATCGGGGATATCGCGATGATCGTGGACGCCGGGATGATCGCGACGGGGGCTACCGCAAGAAAAAGCGTGGCGGGTTTCTGGAAGATATTTTTGATTTCTGATCAGGCCGGTCAAGGCGGCTCCGTTCGGGGCCGCCATTTGTTGGTATGGGCGCGGGTCACCGACCCAGGAACAGCCTGACCACCGCCAGAATAACCGATAGCGCGACCGAGACGAGGATCGCACTGGTGATCGGAATATAGAGCGTGAGATTTTCGCGCTAAAGCGTTCCGCTTTTGACCTGAGACATCAGCGAAAGGCGGAACGCGTGCAACGATTGAGCGGAGTACTGCGTTTCTCGAAAATCTGTGATTCAGGTTTTTCGCGAAACGCTTTAGATCACGATATCTCCCGGCAGGCGCCCCAGCCCAAGCCGACTGAGCGGCCCCCAGAGCAGGCCGATCACGACCAGCAACACGCCCGGAATGATGAGTATTCGTGCCATGTCACGGGATATAGTGCTTGGCCCCGCACCCGTGTAGGGTGACACGCAAGGGAGAGCCGCCATGCACAAGATCATCGCGCTTTGGGCGCATCCGCGCTCGATGTCCACGGCCACGGAACGGGTGATGCGCGAACGCGGCGACCTGCGCTGCCTGCACGAGCCGTTCATGTATGACTATTACGTGGGGCAGGGGCGCGATTTTCCGGGCTTTACCCCCGTGGCCGGGCATCCGACCGAGTATCAGGGCATCCGCGCCATGCTGCGCGAGGCAGGCCGCGACGGGCCGGTTTTCTTCAAGGATATGGCCTTTTACGTGGTGCCCCGGATGCTGGAGGATCCCGGTTTCATGGCCGAGATCACGCATAGCTTCCTCATCCGCTCGCCGATGGCGTCGATCCTGAGTTACCACAAGCTGGATCCCGATTTCGGGCTGGAGGAAGTGGGGCTGGAGGCGCAATGGCGGCTCTATGAAGCCGCCCGGGATGCGGGGCTGAACCCGGTGGTGATCGAGGCCGAAAGCGTGCGCGCCGACCCGCGCGGCACGATGCGGCTTTATTGGGAGGCGGTCGGGCTGGACTACCGCGCGGCGGCCTTCGATTGGCAAGATCCGCCCAAGGACTGGGAGCATGTCAGCGCCTGGCATGAAGAGGCCCGAACCTCGTCGGGCATCCGCACGGCGGACGCCGAAGAGATGCTGCGCAAGGAGATGGAATTCGACGCGCTGGTAGAACAGGTGCCGCGTCTGCGGGACTATGTCGAGCACCACGCGCCGTATTATGCAAAGCTGTCGGAGGTGGCTTTGTGGCCGGGGTGAGGGGCAGGACCACCCGCGATATGGCAGCGCTCTGCGCCAACGTTGCCCAAGGTCGAAATCTTGAAAAGATTTCGGAACGCTTTCTTTTCAAGAAAGCGGGCCCGGCCCATTGCGAGTAATCCAGCGCACCGGCGCACGGTTGCAGAAGATGATGATTTGCCCCGCATTTTCGGCCACCTGATAGCCGCGCCTGTCGATTTCCCGCAAGAACCTGTCCATGCCGGCGAAACGTTCGATGTCGCGCGCCTTTCGCCGTATCACGCCGCCCTGCTGGACGGCCTTGGAGGCAAAGAGATCACCAAGCCAATTTTCGGGTGTGAGGGGGGAATTCCGATTCTGCATGACGGTGATCTTGTAACTTGATGGTTAAACCAAGGTAAAAAAATCACTTCCCCCGCCGCTTCACATTTCCGCCCCTTTGCCCCGGCCGCCCCGCCGTGGAGCGGCCCTTGCCCTTCGTGGCCTCGTCCGAGGCCTTCTCCACCGCCTGTTGCCGGGCCAGCGGGTCGTCGTGCACGGCCAGATCCACCGCTTCCAGCCGTTTGACCTCATCCCTCAACCGCGCGGCTTCTTCGAACTCCAGGTTCTCGGCGGCTTTGCGCATGTCGATGCGCAGCCCGTCCAGATGCGCCTTGAGGTTTGCACCCACCATCGGTTTGTCGACCTTCGCGGTCACGCGCGCCATGTCCACGTCGCCCTTGTAGAGCCCGGCCATGATATCCTCGACATTCTTCTTGATCGTTGCGGGCGTGATGCCGTGCTTTTCGTTATAGGCGATCTGTTTTTCGCGGCGGCGGTTCGTCTCGCCAAGCGCCCGCTCCATCGAGCCGGTCATGCGGTCGGCATACATGATCACCCGCCCGTCAGAGTTGCGCGCGGCGCGGCCGATGGTCTGGATCAGCGAGGTTTCCGACCGCAGAAAGCCCTCCTTGTCGGCGTCCAGAATGGCCACCAGACCGCATTCCGGGATATCCAGCCCCTCGCGCAGCAGGTTGATGCCGATCAGCACGTCAAAGGCCCCCAGCCGCAGGTCGCGCAGGATCTCGATCCGTTCGATCGTGTCGATATCGGAATGCATATAGCGCACGCGGATGCCCTGTTCGTGCAGGTATTCCGTCAGATCCTCGGCCATGCGCTTGGTCAGCGTGGTGGCCAGCGTGCGCAGGCCCTGGGCCGAAACCTTGCGGATCTCGTCGAGCAAATCGTCGACCTGCATCTCCACGGGCCGGATTTCCACCTGTGGATCCAAAAGGCCGGTAGGGCGGATCACCTGTTCTGTAAAAACGCCCCCGGTTTGCTCGATCTCCCATTTGGCGGGGGTGGCCGAGACAAAGACGGATTGCGGGCGCATCGCGTCCCATTCC
>JANSXS010000073.1 GCA_024742835.1 Paracoccaceae bacterium
CGACCGCGATCTCAATGTCGACATGACAGCGGGCAACGTGACCGACGGCACGATCGGCACGCAGGAATTCGTCGGTATCGAGAACATTACCACCGGTGGCGGTGATGACACGATCACCGGAGACGATGCGGACAACGTGCTGACCGGCGGTGCCGGAGCCGATTCTATCTCGGGCGGACTGGGAAACGACACTGTCATCGGCGGCACGGGTGACGACAGTCTTTACGGCGACGTCACTCCGACGGAGCCGGTCACAGTTCAGAATTCCAGCTTCGATTCGGGATCGACGAGCTGGACCACCACCGGGGCGGGAACCTTTGTTTACGGCGTGTCCGGCGACAATGCCATGGCGTTCAACGCCTCTGACACGGGTTTTGGCGGTACGGCGGAACAGACCGTCACCACACAGGTGGGACGAGATTATGAACTGTCGTTCAATGCGTCGGAATATGACGCGTTTGGCGGCACCGGGGATCATACGCTGGTGGTCGAGGTCATCGACAGCAGCGGCTCTGTCATCGCGACCCAGACGCAGGTCATCGCAGACGACACCAGCCCGATCATCACGCTGCCCTTCACATCGACAACAGATGGCGTGACCCTTCGCTTCACCAACCCAAGCTCGACCGGAACCATCGACACCGACCTGAGGATCGACGACATCGCGGTCACTCCGGTCGAGACCACCAGCGGGGACAATGACAGTCTTGAAGGCGGGGATGGAAACGACACGATCCATGGTGGTGCCGGGACCGACACGCTGATCGGCGGCACCGGGGCCGACGAGCTCTTTGGCGGGCTGGGCGATGACGAGATCTATCTGGCGCAGGGTGACACGGCCTTTGGCGGGGATGGCGACGATCTTTTCGTGCTGGGCGATCTGGGCGAGCCCGGTGCCTCTGCCGTGTCCATCACCGGCGGTGAGGGCGGCGAGACGAATGGCGATACGCTGCAACTGACGCCGGATGTCACCTTCGACGACATCACCTTCACCAATACCGACGATGCGGCAGGCGGGCTGTCGGGCAGCTTCACCATGGGCGATGGCACCGCCGTCACCTTTTCCGAGATCGAGAACATCATCTGTTTCACCCCCGGCACGCGCATCCTGACGCCGCATGGAGAGCGCCAAATCGAGGATCTGCGCCCCGGCGACTTGGTGATCACCCGCGACAATGGCCCACAGCCGATCCGCTGGATGGGCAGCCGCACCGTGGCAGGGCGCGACCGTTTCGCACCGATCGCGGTAAATTCGACCGTGATGGATGGCGCGCGCCGGCCGCTGCTGGTGTCGCCCCAGCACAGGATCCTGTTCACCGGCTACAAGGCGCAGCTTTTGTTTGGCGAAACCGAGGTTCTGGTGGCCGCGCGGCATCTGGTGGATGGCCGGGACGTGCGTGTCGTGGAGCGCGAAAAAGTCACGTATTTCCATATGATGCTGGACCAGCACGAGGTGGTCTATGCCGAAGGCGCTGCGACAGAAAGTTTTCACGCGGGCGATGTGGGCATCGGCGCGCTGAGCGACGCGTCGCGCGAAGACATGTTCCGCAACTTTCCGGCCCTGCGTTCGAATGTCGGGGCTTACGGGCCAACCGCCCGGCCCTGCCTGAAGCGGCACGAGGCCACGCTCCTGCGTGTTCCAAAGCCGGTCATGACCCTTGCCGCGTGATCGAATACGGTGCGCCCCCCCGCCGCCGCAGGCCACGGCACCGGGCCAGGCATAACGGCCTTTCACCCTGCTCAACCCCGCCGGGCTGTCACTGCCGGTACCGACGCGGGGCAAACCGGTCTCCTTGCGGCAGGTCACACGGGCCCGGAAATGAAGACCAGACCGATTTCAACAAAATACCGCCGAAAAAGCGCCTTTTTGTACAGCTAATATTCATCATGTAGGGGCCGTTTATAACCGTACGGGCGAAGAATAGTTGACCAAAGATGTGTTGAGGGCCCCGTGTCAGGGGAAGGTTTGTATCATGGCTTCGAAGAATAGGCGCGCCCTTTGGGTTGATAATCCAGACAGCACAAAGGCAGATGGCCGTAGCGGTTTCGACAACTACGCCGTCCACAAGACGGCCCCGGTCGGCGGCGATGGCGGTGTCGGCTCGGCTGTGGAGGTTGCAAAGCTGCTCTCGCGACATGTTATCGCCATGCGCCCCCGCCACGCTCTTGGACTGCGTAGACGCGGGCCCATGCCCTCGGTCTTGTCCTGTTCGGCCCCGGCTGCGGCATCCGTACGCGTTGGAAGGGAGTTCTGATCATGGCCACGATTACCGGGCGTGTTACTGTCGATGCCGATGGCGACAATACCGAAATCGCCTCGGGCGGCGGATTTGATCCCGGCATCGAAGGTGCCGTCGTAGAGCTTTTGAACTCAAGCGGTGTCGTGATTGCCAGCACGACGTCAGATCCGTTCGGCATTTACTCTTTCAGCGGCCTCGCGACCGGAGACTATACCGTCCGGTTTCCGACATCCGTAGACGCGCGAGTGCTTGCAACACCCGGTGTGGGCGACCCGGCCGCTGACAGCAACGGCGATCAGACCACTGGTGAGACGAGCGTCATATCCCTGACATCGACCGGCCAGACGGTGGCTGACGTCGATGCAAGTTACGGATTTTACACCGGGGGCGCTGTCGACGGCACGGATGCCGGCCAGTTCATGTCCGTCGGGTTCATAGACGCCAACGGTGACCAGATCACTGACGGAGCTGACACGATCTTCGGCAATGGCGGCAATGACGACATCCGCGCGGGTGGCGGCAATGACGTGATCGAGGGCAATACCGGCGATGACTTCATCGATGCCGGGACCGGCAATGACACGGTTTTCGGTGGCGCCGGCAATGACGACCTGCGCGGCGGCGACGGCAATGACAGTATCCTTGGCGGCGTCGGGAACGAGTTCATTGACGGCAATGCAGGCGATGACCGGCTATTCGGCGGCGATGGCAATGACGATCTGCGCGGCAGCGACGGCGAAGACTTTCTCGTTGGCGGCGCAGGCAATGACCAGGTGATCGGCGGGGCAGACGATGACGTGCTGCGCGGCGACACCGGCGACGACCAGCTTTTCGGCGGCGACGGCAATGACGACATGCTTGGCGGAACGGGTGCCGACGGTGTGTTCGGCGATGCTGGCGATGACTTCATGGGCGGCCAGGAAGGCAACGACACTATGGATGGCGGCGACGGTGCGGATTTCGTCGCCGGCGACGAAGGCAACGACCTTGTTCAGGGGGGCGCGGGCAACGACACGCTGGTCGGCGGTGCCGGGGCCGATACGCTGGATGGCGGCCTTGGCAATGATCTCTTTACCGCCGACAACCCGTTTGTCACAAACGACGATCCCACCGCCGATGCGGGCGGTGATGTGGTGATCGGCGGTGCCGAAGGAACAAGCGATCTCGACACCCTCGATTTACGCGGCGCCGATGTTGTGCAGATCGAGAAAGAAGACGACCCCAACGATCTCGGTGCAGCACGCGGCACCGTCACCTTCGGCACCGGGGAAACGCTAACCTTTGAGGGGATCGAACTGATTCTCACCGATGCGGTGGACGGCACCGAAGGCAGCGAGTTCATGCCAGTTACCTATGCCGATGCCGAAGGCGACGCGATAACCGAAGGTGCCGATACGATCCTTGGAAATGGCGGCGCAGACGATATTCGCGCCGGTGGCGGCAACGATATTGTCGATGGTGGCTCGGGCAATGACTTTGTTGATGCCGGTGCCGGGGATGATACGGTCACCGGCGGCATGGGCAATGACGACCTGCGCGGCGGCGACGGCAACGACAGCCTCGATGGAGGCATCGGGGATGATTACATCGACAGCGGGGCGGGCAATGACACGCTGGACGGCGGCGATGGCAGCGACACGCTTTTAGGCGGCGACGGCAACGATCTCTTGATCAGCGGCGGTGAAGCGGTCAACGACACGCTGAACGAATTGAACGGCGGTGCGGGCGGCGACACCATCCGCATCGAGGGGCCGTTCAACGGCAATGACCAGGTCGATGGTGGCGACGGCATCGACGAATTGCAACTCCTGCCCGACGACGACCGCGATCTCAATGTCGACATGACAGCGGGCAACGTGACCGACGGCACGATCGGCACGCAGGAATTCGTCGGTATCGAGAACATTACCACCGGTGGC
>JANSXS010000048.1 GCA_024742835.1 Paracoccaceae bacterium
CACTGTAGGTCATGTCACGCTGCTGACATTCCTCGACGTCGTATTTCGGCTTTTCCAGATCGTAATTGACGAATTCCAGAACGGCGGTCTCGTTGAAATCCTTGATCGGGAAAACCGACTGGAACACGCCCTTGATCCCCTCGCCATCGGCGGGCTCGGGCTGATCGCCGGATTTCAGGAACAGGTCATACGAGGATTTCTGAACCTCGATCAGGTTCGGCATCTCCAGCACTTCGCGGATTTTGCCGTAATATTTCCGAAGACGTTTCTGGCCAAGGAAGGATTGCGCCATGTTTGTGGTCACCTTTCGTGTCTCACCGGCCATGCGCGCTGTCGGGCCCCAGCGGCGCAGCCATCAGAGAGAGCGGGTTACGATCAATTCCCGGCCTCTGTCCCACCAGAAGCCTCCCGACCGCGTAAACCTCGCCTGAGAAAAACCCCGATACGTCAGGGCCTCTCTGAGACAGGTTCGGCTGGACCGGGCAACGCCCGATCCAGCCAGGTTTTTCGTGATACGTGCCCCGGACCTGATCCGGGGTCTCGCGCGGTAGCCAAAGATCCCGGATCAGGTCCGGGATGCGCCAGCTACCTGCGGCATCACTTGACTTCGACCTCGGCGCCGGCTGCTTCCAGCTTGCCCTTGATCTCTTCGGCTTCGTCCTTGGAGACCTGCTCCTTGACGGCCTTGCCACCGGCTTCGACCAGGTCCTTGGCTTCCTTGAGGCCCAGACCCGTGATCGCGCGAACTTCCTTGATCACGTTGATCTTGGAGGCACCGGCCGCTTTCAGGATAACGTCGAATTCGGTCTGCTCTTCGGCAGCTTCGCCTGCGCCCTCTGCGGGGCCGGCCATCATCACTGCGCCGCCAGCGGCGGGCTCGATGCCGTATTCGTCTTTCAGGATGGTTTTCAGTTCTTGTGCTTCGAGAAGCGTCAGACCAACGATCTCTTCAGCCAGTTTTTTCAGATCAGCCATTTTTCAGCTCTTTCCGTTCTAAGATGTGTTCCAACGTCGGCATTCCAGCCCGATACGCAGGACTTGCAGGTGCTTAAGCTGCTTCCGCCTTCTCTTCGATGGTCGAAAGTATGCTCGCGATGTTGCTTGCAGGTGCGCCAATCGCACCGGCGATGTTCGAAGCGGGCGCGCCAATCATGCCGGCGATGGTGGAGATAAGCTCCTCGCGCGACGGCAGTTTCGACGTGGCTTCGACACCGGCCCGGTCCAGGGCCGTATTACCCATTGCACCACCAAGGATTTCAAACTTCTTGTTGTCCTTGGCAAAGCTCTCCGCGACCTTGGCAGCTGCCACGGGGTCTTCGGAGAAGGTAAGCACGGTCATGCCCGAGAGGTAATTACCGATGCTTTCGCATGGCTTGCCCTCAAGGGCGATCTTGGCGAGCCTGTTCTTGGCAACGCGCACGGATGTTTCGGCCTCGCGCGCACGGGCGCGCAGGTCTTGCATCTCGGCAACTGTAAGGCCTTCGTAGTGGGCAACCACGACGACGCCAGAGCTTTCGAAGATCTGGCCGAGTTCCTCGACCACTTTCTCTTTCTGGGCTCTATCCACAGTGTCACTCCAGTATTGGGGGTATCCCCGGCTCAGTCGCACCGGATCTTGACGACCCGGCAAAGGGGTCCGTAGAGCGGGCTGAGCCAGACGCGCCAAAACCGGAAACCGGGAGAGCCGCATGGAAATCTGGTCTTTCCCGTCTCAGGCAGGAGATTAAGCCCCGGCAAATCCCGGAACGCCCACCGTCTCGGACGAAACACAAGTGGCCCGACGAATCGGACCACCAATGCAAGCGTGGGTGTATGAAACATCCGGGCGAATGTGAAGGGGTTAATTGGGTGGGTTCGAAATGGACAGACCCGGTTGGGCTTAAAGACGGCCTCGTCATTGCGCAAAGAGACATGGCACATGCCAAAACTGACAAAGATTGCAGGTCGAGTCTGACCCCAGAAGTACGCTACCAAAGTTCCGGCTTGTTGAGTGCGGACGCACATCTGGATGCTCCGATCATTGGACTTTCATAGGTACCTGCAAGAAATTGTCCCAGCCATCCTTCCGGGAAATTTAGATCAAGCGGAGGACTAGCAAATTCTTTAGTGATTTGCCTGAATCCAATTTTAGCGTAGAAATTTGGGTCGCCGTAAGTCGCAACAAAATCAATATGATATCGGCGCAACTCATCCAATCCATGAGCAATCAGCTTCTGCCCGACTCCCGTGTTCTGATGGGTCGTCTTAACGGCAACTGGAGACAGGATAAAAGCCGTACGATCGTCCTGCGGAAAGTCCAAACGGGAAAAAAATATGCAACCGATAAGTTCCTTTCCCTCATATGCAGACCAAACGGACAAGTCTTGGCTTGGAGTGGTTTCCATGAGCTCGCGCACAAGCGCACCTATGGCCGCGCCTTCGGCTTGACCTTCAGAGGCGGAGAAGGTCGTTGCGAACAGGTCGCAAATATCGCTTTCTTGCGAAGCATGCCCAGTGCGAAATTCCATAGCGCTCTTTAATCTTTGACGCCTCTGACAGCGACGTATCATGCACGTCAAGGTTGGCCAAGTCCGTCTTACCTGAAATGCGTATCCAACAAAAAAGGCCCCCGAAATCGGGGGCCCTAATCTCATCAGGTCAAACGCGCGCTTACTCGGTGACAGCGTCCGACACTTCGACGGTCACGCCCGGACCCATGGTGGAGCTCAGCGCGATCTTCTTCATGTAGGTGCCTTTCGCGCCCGCGGGCTTGGCCTTGCTCACGGCGTTGACGAACGCGCGGACGTTTTCGACCAGCTTGCCCTCGTCGAAAGACGCCTTGCCGATCCCGGCATGAACGACACCGGCTTTTTCAACCTTGAACTGCACTTCGCCGCCCTTGGCTGCCTTCACGGCGTCCGCCACATCCATCGTCACCGTGCCCACCTTGGGGTTCGGCATCAGGTTGCGGGGGCCAAGCACCTTGCCCAGACGGCCCACGACGGGCATCATGTCGGGCGTGGCGATGCAGCGGTCAAAGTCGATCTTGCCGCCCTGCACCGTTTCCATCAGATCCTCGGCGCCGACGATATCGGCCCCGGCTTCGCGGGCCTCATCCGCCTTTGCACCACGCGCAAACACGGCAACGCGCACATCCTTGCCGGTGCCGTTGGGCAGGCCGACAACGCCGCGCACCATCTGGTCCGCGTGGCGGGGATTGACGCCAAGGTTCACGGCGATCTCGACGGTCTCGTCGAATTTCGCGGTGGCATTGGACTTGATCAGCGAAACCGCCTCTTCGACAGACAGGTTCTGCTTGTTGTCGACAGCTTCGCGTGCGGCGCGGGTCCGTTTTCCATGCTGTGCCATATTACTTCACCTCGATGCCCATGGACCGCGCGCTGCCCTGAATGATCTTCATGGCCGCTTCGACGTCGTTTGCGTTCAGATCTTTCCACTTGGCTTCCGCGATCTCGCGCAGCTGCTTGGGGGACACCGATCCGATGGTCTCGCGCCCGGCGGTCTTGGAGCCGGATTGCAGCTTGGCCGCCTTTTTCAGGTAATAAGACGCGGGCGGCGTCTTGATGTCCATTTCAAAGGACTTGTCCTGATAATAGGTGATCACGGTCGGGCACGGTGCACCGGGCTCCATATCCTGCGTCTTGGCATTGAACTGCTTGCAGAATTCCATGATGTTGATGCCGCGCTGACCCAGCGCGGGGCCCACGGGCGGGCTTGGGTTGGCTTGCCCGGCTTTCACCTGCAGCTTCATCTTGCCAGCGAGTTTCTTGGCCATTCGGCCTCTCCTTTTTCCAACGGCCTCAGGGCGCGCCCCTTGGCCTTTGATGTTGTGTGGTCCGGCCCGGACATCGCGATGCCCTCACCTCCCACGGCTCGCACGTAAGGTCAGCCTTGTTTGGTGACCTGCGTGAATTCCAGTTCGACGGGCGTTTCGCGCCCAAAGATTGACACCGTCACCTTGAGACGCTGGTTGTCGTCGTCCACGGCCTCGACCATGCCGTCGAAATCCTCGAACGGGCCGTCGTTGACCTTGACCTTCTCGCCCACTTCGAAGCTGATCAGCGTGCGCGGGCTTTCCTCGCCCTCCTGCACGCGGTTCAGGATTGCGTTCACCTCGGCGTCGCGCATCGGCATCGGGCGCCCCTGAGGGCCCAGAAAGCCCGTCACGCGGTTGATCGAGTTGATCAGGTGATAGCCCTGATCGGACATTTCCATATGGACCAGCACGTAGCCTGGCATGAAGCGGCGCTCGGCGCTGACCTTCTTGCCGCGTCGCACCTCGATCACCTCTTCGGTGGGGACGAGAACTTCGTCGATTTCGTCCTCAAGGCCCTGTTCGGCCACGGATTGCCTGATCTGTTCCGCGATCTTCTTCTCGAAATTCGAGAGAACGCTGACCGAGTACCACCGTTTCGCCATGACGACCCAAGTCCCTCATTGCCCCGGCACGCGCCGGAAAATTTCAATCCTGTCCGGCCCAAGGCCCGGACCACCCCCACAAACAAATCAGCGCGCGGGCTCGAATCGCCGCGCGCCGTGTGGAAGTGTTGCGTCACCTACCGTCCTTCGCCTTTCGATTCAAGGCTCAGGTCGCAGATTTCCTGTCCGTCTCAGAACAGGCCCAGAAGCCCTTCAAGCCCGCTGCGGATCAACAGATCCACAAGCGCAAAGAAGATGGCCGTCAAAGTGGCCATGATAAAGACCATCACCGTGGTCAACAAGACCTCGCGGCGGGTCGGCCAGACGACCTTGGCCACTTCGGCGCGGACCTGCTGGATGAACTGAAGCGGATTGGTGCTGGCCATGCGTGATGAACTCTCTGAACGTCTGTGATGTTCACGCGACATACGCCGCGCCTGTCGTGAATTCAAGGGCAGAGACACGCATGGTGCCGCCCTGCCCCGGATCTGTTGCACTCAGGTGTCGCGCGCTTGGGCTGCCAGCCTGTCGAACGGGTCCGGCGCATCCGGCGGCGGCGCGCCGGCAGTTCCCGACCTGCACGCGGAAAACCATCTTGCGGCACCGGCACAACGGCGATGTGTTCATTCGTAGAAGCGCCCTTTTTTTTCCAAGCCCCCACGCGGATCATCCGGAACAGCAGTAAGACCCTGACTGATCGGGTAAAAGGTAAGGCCGGTATGCGACAGGAATGTGGTATTCGCCGGGCAGAACCATGGCGGCGCGGACCGGCCCTCAGAGAGTGCGCCCGGCGCAGCCGCCCCGATTGGTCGATATTGCAGGAAAATGGCAGGGGCAGCAGGGTTCGAACCCGCGACCTACGGTTTTGGAGACCGTCGCTCTACCAACTGAGCTATACCCCTATGGCCGATGGCGTGGTTACGCCACCTTGGCACGGGAATCAAGCGCCCATTGGCGAGGCGGGCGGGGAATTTTTCCACGCCCCGGCATGGCCCCTTCAGGCCGCCGATTTCGCCCCGTAGCGCGGACTTTGGACCACGCCCTTGTCGAACAATTGGGCGATTTCGGTATCGTCCAGTCGTGCCACGTCGCCCAGCACCTCTTCGGTATGTTCTCCCAAGCGCGGCGCGGCCAGCGGCTTGATCCGCGCGTGACTGCCGAATTCGGCGGGGTGGCCCGGCACGGCAAAGCGGCCAAGACCGGGCTGGTCCAGCATGGAAAACACCGGGTTCGCCTCGCCGAAATCGGGGTCGTGGCGCACCGCCTCGCCGGTGCTGCGAAAGATCGACCATGTCAGGCCCTTGCCGTCGAAGGTTGCGGCGAACTCATCCACACGGCGCGCCGCGAACCACGGGCGCAGAATCGCGGTGATTTCGTGGCGCAGCTCCCACCGTGTGCCCTCGTCGTCCAGATCGCGACCCGCGCGCGCGGCCAGCTTGTCCATCTCGGCCCCGGTGCCGGTCGCCTTCACCAGCCCGGCCCATTGCCGCCCCGTCAGCCCGATCACCATCACGCGGCGCCCGCAGGCACAGATGAAATCGCCGCCATACGCCCCGTAAAGCGCATTGCCCGCCTTGCCGCGCTCGGGCTTGTTCACGGTCGCGTCTCCGATCATGCCCAGATGGCCCAGCGTGGCGGCGGCCGCGTCCTTCAGCGACATGACCACCTCTTGCCCCTCGCCGCTGCGCAGCCGGTGTCGTTCGGCGGCCAGCAACGCCGATACCAGCATGTTGCCCGCGATCAGATCCCAGGCTGGCAGCGCGCTCGCGACAGGCGCGTCATGATCCTCTGGCCCGGTCATATGCGGGATGCCGATTGCCGGATTGACGGTGTAATCCACCTGTGGCCGCCCCTGCCTGTCGCCCAGAAGCGTGGCCATGATCAGATCCTTGCGGCGTGCGCTCAGGCTTTCGTAATCCATCCAGCCGCGCACCCGCAGATTGGTCAGGAACATGCCCGCATCGCGACCCGGCGCGGTGATGATCCGGGTGACCAGTTCGCGCCCCTCGGCGCTGCGCAGATCGACGGCGACGGATTTCTTGCCCTTGTTCAACCCCGCCCAGAACAGGCTTTGTCCCGAGGGTGCCAGCGGCCAGCGCCCGGCATCAAGCCCACCCTCCAGCCGGTCGAACCGGATCACCTCCGCGCCCATCTGCGCCAGCGTCATCCCCGCCAGCGGCACGGCGACAAAGGCCGATCCCTCGACAACGCGCATCCCTTGCAACAATCTGTTCATGTGTTCTCCTCCCACGAAGCGGTGGCCTGCATGCATTGATGCCCGGCCTGTCCGGAATAAAGCGACAGCGCCCCCTCCCCGGGGTCTGTCGCCATGATGTCGATCTCGCCCGTCTCGCCGGGTATCAGCAGCATCGGATGCACCCCGCGAAAGCGAAATGCCAAGGGCGCAACGCCCCGGTGCGCGCGCGCCGCGTCGATCAGCCAGCAGGCCTGAAGCGGGCCATGCACGACAAGGCCCGGATAATGCTCGATATCCCGCGCGTAGGGCAGATCGTAGTGAATCCGGTGCGCGTTGAAGGTGATAGCCGAGAACCGAAACAACAAAGGCTCGGTCGCGCAAGCCTGCCGGTGCAGCACCGGGGCGTCTGGCATCGGCAGCTTTTCCGGAGGGCGAAACCGGTCGGGGATATCAAGATAGACGATGTCCTGCCGTTCCTGGATCGCCGTCACGCCACCCGCGTCGATCCGGTGCTCGACGGTGACAAACACCATGCGCCCCGTGCGGCCCTCTTTTTCCTCGACACGGGAAATGACCGAGTGTTTCTCGAAACTCTCGCCCACTTTCAGCGGCGCGTGAAAGGTCAGCGCGCCACTGGCCCACATCCGCCGCTCCAGCGGGACAGGCGGCAGGAAATCCCCCAACTTCGGATGCCCGTCGCGCGCCAGCCGGTCATTGGCGACCGCGGGCGCGAAAGCGAACCAGTGCCAGAGCGGCGGCATGATCTCGCCCCCGGCAGGGGCAGATGTGCCCGCCGCGCCGAGCGTGGCATGAATCTGCGCCGCTTGCGCGGCGCTGATCACGCCGGTCTGCATCTCATGTCTGTCTTGCCATGCTGACAGGTTCACCTGATCCATCGACATCTCCCTCGATCCAGGCTTAAGGATGGTCGCCATCCGCAAAAAATGTCAATATTTCAATTGGTTAAAGGGATGCAATGGTATACAGAGGTATTTTGCAACCGCAGCATTAGCGATATCAGCATTGTATTCTTTCAACAAATGGCGCGGCACTGGCAACATTTTGCACCGCCATCGGCGGCCAAGGCGGGCTATTTCGGCAACACGCGCTTTGCGGCAGATTGACCCAGGTCCGGCACAAAGCAAAAAGGGGCACCGGATACGGTGCCCCTTTAGGTCGCTCTGGTAGGGTGGGCAATTTGCCCACCCTACGGATGTTGTTTGAGCTTATTCGATGATCTTCGACACCACGCCGGCACCGACGGTGCGGCCGCCTTCGCGGATGGCGAAGCGCAGGCCGTCTTCCATCGCGATCGGCGCAATC
>JANSXS010000068.1 GCA_024742835.1 Paracoccaceae bacterium
CCGTCATTTATAAGGTCACCGCTGACGATCTGACCGTCAACAGGGACGGGACCGGCGGTGCGGCCAGTGATGCACAGGCCGCCATCAACATTGCCGCAAAACTGTCTGAGGCCATTGATACCGCAAGTCTGGGTGTTGCCGGCGCCTTTCAGGGCAGCAATGTCGGGATTTCCTCGAACAGCGCTGTGAACCAGACGCAAGGTCAGACGATTACACTGGATATGGCAACAGGCTTTGTCCGGTCTGCCACGATCCCGGCGGGGGCCGATGCCGCCTTGGTCGCGGATCGTGCCAACGCGTCCTTCGCGCCTGTAGGCGTTCAGGCCAATGCAATGACGGCGCTGCGCCTGGCGCTTGATCCGTCGGCCACGGATGGGTCCATCCAGTTTGATCTTGGCGGTCTCGATGGCGATCCGTTGACGATTTCGGCACAGATCAGCAATGGCGATCTGAATGCGCTGGTCAGCGCGGTCAACAGGCGGAGCGATGACACCGGCATCACCGCTGAGGTATCGCTGTCCGGTGATGCGGTGACGCTGGTTCAGGATGACGGGTTCGACATCGCGATCAGCAACATTTCCCCGAACGGTGTCGGTTTCGGCGCGGTAGCCTTGGATCAGGAATTCAACCCGTTGAGCCTTGGCGGAACTCCGACATTCGCCATTCCCTTTCTGAATGAAATGCGGGTCAACGGCACCGTCTCGTTCCTCAGCAGTTCCGAGTTCGAGATCAGAAGTGACGCGACGGGGGCCGAGACGCTGACCTCCGCCGCCGATCCGGTCACCGGCGGTCTGGTGGCGCGTGAGTTCTCGAACGGTGGCACAGCGGCATCGCTGGTATTCAATATCGACCCGATGATTGACGGACCATCGACCAGTGTCGATGGAACCAATGTGCACGCGCCGTCCTCGCGCTACGAGGCGGTGGTGACTGCCGATAACGGGTCGACCTTCACGGCCAGCGTGTCGGCTGCGGATTTGACCCCCGGAACCCTTTCGGGCGATGCGGTGGCACAGGCCATGGCGGCAGAATTGCGCGCCCAGGCCCCGGTGCCGACCCTGACCGGGGAGGCGCGCGCCATCGGGGATTTCCCGCCTGTGGGAACGACGTCGCGCTTCATGCTGGGCGGCGCCGAGTATACCCTGACGCGTGTCGACGGCGGCGACGCGACCCGCCTGACGGCCCTGGATTTTGAGATCACAGGCCCGGAAAATGGGCGCTTGGTGCCCCGAGTGACTGAGGTGGAAGGTAATTTCGCCCTGTCACTTGGCGTTGTGGGCGGGCAGTTAGCGGGCGCAGGTCCTGTGCCCGTGTCGGAATCAACGGCGGCACAATTCGGGCTGAGCACAGCGCAGACGACGGCGTCATTGCAAGGGCGCGCCATCGCGTCGGATCTTGCTGATGGGAACTACTCGATTGACGTATCGCTGAATGGTGTGTCGGCCAGTCTTACCGTAACAAAGTCGGATCCCAGTATAAGCGTGGCTGTGCCCGCAGATCTGGCTGATAGTCTGGACGCAGGGATCGAGACGGACGCCGACGGCAACGACGTACTTGTTCTGAGTGCAAAGCAGGCCGGATTGGGTCCGTTGACCGTGACTGGCGGAGACGATGCCACCGCGCTTGGCCTCAGGATCGGCACGGTTGGCCTGACCGTTGATGCAGGTGTGCTTAATGCCCGGAGCACAACGGCTTCGGCGGTTGACGTTGTGGCAGGCGCGACGAGCACGGCAGGGTCCTATCTTCGTCTGACTGACCTGCCGGATGAAGAGCTTATCGTCATGATGAGTGACACAGGTGCCAAGCGGATCGCGGCCCAGTTCGAGATTGGCTCGCCGACCAGTGCTGCGGACCGCGAACCGGAAAACTTCCGGGTCGAGATGGTGGACGATGGTACTGGGCGCGTTGAACTGTTCGACGCGGAGACTGGCGCTTCGATCGCCACGCGAACGTCAAATGGTCTGGCACGTTTCAATGTGTCTGGACAGGATGTCGAGCTTTCCGGGTTTGCCGAAACGGGTGATACTTTCACTCTGGTCACAGGGCGACGATCGCCGGGTGATGCGCGTAATCTGGACGAGATGCTGAACCTTGGCCAACAGCGGACAGGCTTTACAAGCTATCAAGACGAATTCCGGTCCATCGCCGCCGGGATCGGCGCAACGCTTGAGGCCGCGCGCCTGACGAGAACGTCGAATGAAGCGGTCTACGAAGCGGCCGTGGCATCGGAAAGTGAACTGAGCGGCGTGAACCTTGACGAAGAGGCCGCCAAATTGATCGCGCAACAACAAGCATATCAGGCGGCAGCACGTATCCTGCAAACCGCACGTGAGATGTTCGATACCCTTATCCGGATTTCGTGAGGCCAATCATGTCTGTTTCGACCAAACTTTTCGCTGACCAGATGCTGAACCGCTTTTCGCGGATCAATGAGGAAATCGAACTGCGTCAAACCAAGATTTCCACAGGACAAGAGATCACTCAGGCATCGGACAAACCGATTGACGCGGTCAGATTGTCCGCGCTGGAAGAGCGATCAACCCAGCTTGCCGGTTTCGAGCGCAATGTCAGGACAGCACAGGAAAGCCTGACCCTTGCGGATGCGGAACTGACATCGGCATTCGATATGTTGACGCGGCTGCGTGAAATCGGGACGGCTGCCAACAGTGACACCATCGCCCCGATCGACCGTGAGGCGTTTCGCGTCGAAGTCGCCCAGATCCGAACCGCACTTGTCGGTCTTGCCAACAGCCGCACAACTGATGGGCAGGCAATATTCGCGGGCTACGCCACCGATACCACGCCATTTGCGCAGAACGCCAATGGCGGCATAGAGTTCAAGGGAGATGGCGGGGAACATACGCTTGCGGCGTCCGAAACCATGCGTTTGCCGACCTCGGTAAATGGCGGGCGTGTGTTCATGCAGGTCGAGACCGATTCAGGGATTGCCAGTATTTTCGACATTGTCGACAGTTTCGAGGCCGCACTATCCTCCGAGGAGTTCCTTCAAGACAGTTTGTCGGCGCCCGGCGACCCGGGGCTATCTTTGCAGTTCAACGGGGACCGGGTGCCACGAGACGTGAGCTTTGTCATCGAGGGGCCTTCGGGCAGTGCGGCTGTTGATGTAAGTGAAGTTGTGGGCGGATCGAACGACCGCCTGATCGCAGCAATCAATGCGCAAAGCGATGCCACGGGTATCACTGCAGAATTGTCAGAGAACGGGCGTTTGCAACTCTCTGCCGGGAGTGGGACCGTCACGATATCCGAGCTCGACGTCGAAGGCGTGAACCTTGCCAGCAAGGATCCGAAATTCACCTTCAGCACCGATGGTGTGCCGACGCAGACCCTTGCACCGGTCGCACAGCAATTGGGGTCGCAGTTGACCAAGCTGATCGATGCCGGTCAGCACATCGCATTGTCGCGGACCACGGTCGGGGCAAGGTTGGAGCGCGCCGAGTCTCAGGAAGAAAACCTGCAAACCAGATCCGTTGCGCTGGATACGCAGCTCAATGACCTGTCCGCGGCGGATCTGGAACGGGTGATCACGGAGTTGCAAAGCCTTCTTGTCAATCGCGACGCGGCGCGTCAGGCCTATTCCAGAATCAGCCAAAGCAGTCTTTTCGACTTTTTGAACTAACGCGTGCTGGCTTTAACCCGGGACATCAGCGGAACGCGTGCATAGCTTGGATGCTGCACAGTGTTTCTCGCGTTGCTGTGGTTCAGGTATTCCGCGAAACGATCGGTTGCACATATTTTTGGCACGGTACCTGCAAAGACATATTCAAATGTACTGAAGGAGATCGCAAATGTTCGGAACTATCCTGTCGGGCATGTCAACGTCGATGTTCGAAATATCCGTTGTATCGAATAACGTGGCAAACGCCGGAACCACAGCGTTTCGAAAGAGCACAGCCAGTTTTGCCGATCTTTACAGCGGTGCGTCGCCCGAGACGGTGTCACGTACATCAACAGGCGTAGGCAGCCTGGTGGAGCAAACCCGCCAAAGCACCAAGCAGGGCGGCTTCATGGAACGTGACGGCGTGTTGAACATGGCGCTGGCTGGAAACGGCATGTTCGTTACAACCACGCCGAACCCTGATGGTACGCCGTCCAACACGCTGAGCTATACTCGTGATGGCGAGTTTTCGCTGGATGAAAACGGTGTTCTTCGGTCGTCGACCAACGACATTGTGTTTGGGTATGACGGTAAAGGCGGAGAGGACTTGCAGCAACTTTCGGTGCCCTTCGTCAATGAGAACGAGGTTCAATTGACCGCACTTGAAGTCGCTTCGGACGGTATGATGATGGCGACCTACGGCTCGGAAGATCCGGTCGTCGTCGGCCAGGTTGCCGTGGCCTTGTTCGCCAATTCCACATCCCTGCGTCAGCTTGGTATGGGGCGTTTTCAGGAATCCCAGACATCCGGGCCCGCCATTATGGGCATTGCCGGCACTGAGGGGTTTGGCCGTGTTCTGACTGGCTCGCTTGAATCTTCGAACGTCGATTTGACGACAGAAATGACAAGCATGATCCGCGCGCAGCAGCAGTTTTCGGGCTCGTCGCGCATTCTTCAGACATATGCCGACATGATCGAAAAGCTGACACGCTAGTGATCGCTCCATAGGACTACACCTTATGGAAGTTGTTTCATGACAAGAAAGGTCCACGTCACGCGCCGCGCGCTCATGTTAGGCGCGCTTTGTGCTCCGTCCTTGGTGCGTGGCGCGCCGCTGGTTGATACCTCGACTGGGGGCAGTCTGTTCAGCAAAACATCCTATAGTCCGTCGGATACACGCACGCAGGGACTTTTGAACATGTTCAGCGATCCGGAGCCGGATCTGGCACCTGGCGTGTCGTTGGCACCCCGGCAATCACCGCTGTTCGGTATGTCCCGGCCACTGCGTCTGGCATTGAGTAATGCGAATACTGGCGAAGAAATGACATTCAACGTCGCTGCGCGTATGCCGTTCAGCCCCTCGGAGAAACGCAGGCTTGATCATTTCCTTCGAGACTGGCGGCAAAATGAAATCAAGGAAATTGACGGTGCCGTTCTGCAAGCGTTTTTGCGGGTATGCGAGGACGTGGCACCCGAGGTCGGTAGGCTAAGCGTGCGGATCACTTCGGGATATCGCAGTCGCAAAACCAATGATCTGTTGCGCCGCATGGGTAAGAAAGCGGCCCGTAACTCGCTGCATATGCAGGCCCGCGCGATCGACTTTTCCTTGCCCGGTGTGCCGATGAAGACTCTGTCGCGCGTCGCAAGACAGGTCTGCCCGGGTGGTGTGGGCACGTATTCGACATTTGTGCATGTCGATAGCGGACCGCAGCGTAGTTGGACTGTTTGAGCAGTGAATAATTCTCGCTGCATCAGGGTATCCGGATTTTAAATGTTCCGGTCTTTCAGTTTTTGGCGCGAAACATGCTTGGTAGTGGCATCAAGGATACGCAGATGGCGACAGTGATTACGATTGCAAGCGGGAAAGGGGGCGTGGGGAAATCCTCTCTGGCCACCAACTTCGCGTTGCGTTTGCAAAAGACGTCTGGGCGGACGTTGTTGGTGGACTCCGACCTGCTGATGGCTAACTCGCACATCCTGCTTAATATTAAGCCCGAATTCGATTTGATCGACGTGTTGCAAGCTCGCTGCACGCTTTGTGAGGCGATCGCGCATGTAGATGGTGGTCTGTCTGTTTTAGCCGGGCGCACGGGCGCGAGTGTTGCTGTCGACAAGGTCGAGGATCCTCTTCAAGACGTGCTGTCTCAACTGCGCGATCTAAAGGATGCTTTTGATTTTATCGTGGTCGATGCCCCTGCGGGAGCCGGTCAAGACCTTATCAACACCCTCGCAAACTCGGATCGTGTCGTTGTTGTTCTCTTGGCGCAAGCGACAAGCTTTGTGGACGCCTATTCGCTGATCAAGAATTCCTACATGGAGCGTGGCATCACTCAATATTCAGTGCTTGTGAATATGGTCAACACCGAAGGTCAGGCGAAAGGGGTGTTCGAGAATTTCAGGAGTACAGTCAAGGCATTTTTGCCCGTAAACCTGACATATGCAGGGCATGTCGAACATTGCCGTGAAATTTACGCGTCTTCCATAAAATGCGTTTCCATCGTTCAAATGGGAGGAAAGCGTGAACAGATCAAAAACTTTGATGCGATCCTCAGTCAAATCCAGCGTGCACCGCACAATGCCCTGCAGCTGGAACATACCCCACGAACCTAGTGGGTCAAAGGTGAGCAGTTGAAGTGCTATCCATCAGATACGCAGAACATCGAGCGAATTGTTCGTGAGCACGAAGGCTTGGTCCGGCGGGTGGCACATCATGTCCACTTTCGGGTTCGGTCAATTGTTGAATATGACGATTTGCTACAGATCGGGTTCATTGGCTTGATAGAAGCTGCACAGCGGTATTCCAGGCAAGACGGCGTCTCGTTCGAAAATTACGCTGTCCTGCGTGTCCGTGGTGCGATGCATGATTATTTACGCAAGAATTCAGTGTTGTGCCGTAAATCGATCAAGATCAACCAGGCGATCAACTCGGCCAAGACGAAACTGATGCAGGATCTGGGGCGCAACCCTAAAAAGCATGAGCTGGCCAAGGCAGTATCGATGACACTGGATGACTACACCCAGTGGGAACAAACACTGAATGCCAGCTATCAGAACTCGATTCAGGATGAATACGACGAGCATTCTATGTGGTTCGCCTCCGAGGACGCGCCCGCGGAACAACGTCTGGATCGTGAGCGTATGAAAGAAAAATTGCTGGCAGCGTTAAAAATATTGCCAGAACGGGAAATGCTTGTACTTCAACTTTATTATGTCGAAGAACTAAACGTCTACGAGATCGCCGCAGTTCTCGAAGTGACACCTGGGCGCGTCTCGCAAATCAAGTCGGCAGCGTTCAAGAAAATGCAACCCTTGCTCAAAGACCATGCGGACGATGCCCAGACCGATTGAGGGCGCATTGCTTTGGAGGATGCCTTGGAAAAGATCAGTACGATTCAACTGTCAGTTCAGTCTGCCGAAGCGGTGATGGTCGGTCATGACAAGAAACCGCAGCTGGTCGTCAACGGGACGCTGATGAACTTGGCCAGAGGCCACATCGTACTGAATGTTCAGACCTTCGAATGTGCCCATGTCGGTGGCATTGGCGAGCTTGTGATTGACGATACAAGGCCAGTCATGCACGCAAATTTGCATGTGTCCTACCGTCAGTTTTCGAACCTTCTGAAGCTGTTTCGGAGCGATCCGCCGCGGCCGCCTTCGGCTGTTATCGCCCTAAAAGACGAGCTGTCGACGTCGTCCGAGGGTTATCTTGTTCTGGATGGTCGGAGGCGATGCGTGATCTCGGATATATCCTGGAGCATTCCGATCCTCTAGTTCATCCCGCTTCGGTCAGGGACCATAAGGGTAAAGTGAAATGTATTAAAGCGTTTCGCGAAAAAAACCTGAATGACTTTTTTTGAAACACTTTAATTTTCAGCGCCGCCAAAAATACCGTATTTACGCATTTTTGCAATCAAAGTTGTGCGTTTCAAAGAAAGCATTTGTGCGGCTTTTGTTACGCTGGATTCTCCCAGTTCCAATGCCGCGTTAATGTAACTCAATTCGATGGTTTCCAGATGCGTTTTCAAGTGAAAGCTCTGGTCGCCGCACAATGTTTGCAGGGCGCTAGTGTTGGATTTTTCCACTTCGATTGGCTTGGGGTCCTGTTCAGAAGCTGTCGTTCGGTCGACCGAGGTGGGTATGTTGTGAATTGCATTCCAAAGGACCGCTTGTTCTTCGTCATGCCTTTCGTCAAGGTGAAGTAGTCTTCGCACCATAAATCGGGTAAGTGGCTTGCCGCGCGAAAAAACAGCGGCGCGTTGAAGAAAATTTTTCAACTCTCGCACATTGCCTGGCCAGTCATAACGCATCAACTCTTCCATGCCTTCACGCTCCACGGGTGGAGGAACAAGGCCCGAGCCGTCGTTTGCAATTTGGGTGGAAATTGCCGTAACCAGTTCGGGAATATCCTGAATTCGATAGTTCAGAGGAGGCACGCGAATGACGACAACTGACAAGCGGTATAGCAGGTCTTCGCGAAATTCACCTTTGTGCAGTTTGCCGCTAAGATTCTTGTGGGTTGCGCAGACAAGTCGAAAATCCACGGGCCGTTCGGTGTTTGATCCAAGGCGGCTGATCTTGCGCGTTTCGATAACGCGAAGGAGCTTGGCCTGAAGTTCAAGCGGCATGTCACCGATTTCGTCCAGAAAGAGCGTGCCGCGCGCAGAATCTTCAAAACGCCCTTTGCGGCTTGTACTGGCACCGGTGAAAGCTCCTTTCTCATGACCGAAAAGTTCGGCTTCGAGAAGGTCGCGAGGTATGGCTGCGCAGTTGACGCAGATGAGCTTGCCTTTCCGACCGGACATCGCGTGCAAGGCTTGCACAACCAGCTCCTTTCCGGCTCCCGTTGGCCCGGTTGTCAAAACATTGACGTTGTACGAAGAGACGTTCTCGATTTCCCGACGCATCCGCGTGACAGCTGGGGAACTGCCTACAATTGCTTCAAAATTTGGAAATTTCACTGAAGGCGCGGCCATTGCGGTTCTTTCAAAAATCAAACGGTTATTTCAGCTGGTCTGCATCAGTTTCGCTGGTCTAACACAGTTTTTGTCGATTAGTAAAACTTGTTGGGTGGTAAAATTTGGGTAGAGTTTGTTATCATCCAATCAAATAAGATCGCGATAGATAATATTATAATCCAGAAGATAAATTAATAGTATCATAAGAGTGGCAAATTCATTGCGTAGATAAAAATTGGTTGCCGTCCCGTCTGTTTGGCACATGGCTTGCCTTCTTTGAAGCAGGAGGTGGATGCGATGTATCGAGCCGCTATAGAAGTTAAAAACTTTCGAATGGGCCAAGCTCTGGCTGATATGTTGGCCGAGCATGCAGTCGTGGTGCGCCGCGTTTGTGACGCAAGCTGCGATGAAAAACGCCAGAGCACGGATTTTCTGATCCTCTCGCAGGCGCATTCCGATGTGCTAGGCGGTCAATCCGGTGTGGTTGAGCTGGCACGCAAGGTGGGCGCGCGATCTGTACTTGTGGTCGATGAATCGGCGAATGGTTTTTCCATCAAGCCCGAACTCGGGGGCAAGATTGTTTGCGTAGGGTTTGGCGATAATGTCTGCCCGGAATACGCGTTGCTGTTCGTTGCAACACTGGTGCATGGCTCTGGCCGCGCGATTGTACGCAATACGCAGGTCAAGACGCTGTTCACCATGGCGGCACGTGTCGCCGGGTCTGATGTCAGCGTCTTCATCAACGGCCCGACCGGCAGCGGCAAAGAGATCATGGCGAGGTATATCCACAGCAAGTCAAAACGCGCGAGCGGCGAGTTCGTGGCAATCAACTGTGCAGCCATCCCTGACAACATGCTCGAGGCCATGCTATTCGGGCACGAAAAAGGGTCGTTCACTGGCGCATCCAAAGCCAATGTCGGCCTGATACGGGCGGCGGACGGTGGCACATTGCTGCTGGATGAAATTTCGGAAATGTCGCTTCCGTTGCAGGCCAAGTTGCTGCGCGCCATTCAGGAGCTTGCGGTCACACCGCTTGGCAGCAACCGCCAAATCGAGGTCGATGTCCGCATTCTGGCCACGTCAAACAGGGACATGCCCGCCGAGTGTCACGCCGGTCGTTTTCGTGAGGATCTGTTTTACCGGCTGAACGTGTTTCCCGTCGCGACCATGCCGCTATCGGCCCGCCGCGACGATATTCTTCCCATCGCGCAAGAGTTGTTGGTGCGTCACGTCAAGGATGTTGCCGAAATCCCGTTGCTGGCGCCCTGCGCAGTGGCGCTACTGGAGGCGTATGACTGGCCGGGCAATATCCGCGAGCTGGAAAACGTGATGCAGCGCGCGCTTGTTCTGAAAACCGGGGCGATCATCACTGCCGATGCCATCATGATCGACCAGATCGTCAGAACCGCCCCCATTGCTCAAGCCGCCATGCCAAGCGCGTTGTCTGGCTCGCATAGGCTATAGGAGACACAAGACATGAACAGGATCGACCCCATCACGTCAACAATGTCGCTGAACGCGGCGGATGCGATCAATCGCGCTCGGGACATGACGGCACGCGCGTCCGGTGCGATGCCGGCCATCCCGTCGACCGAGCCAAGTTTTGCCGACAGGATGCGCCAGTCGCTGAACGCAGTGGCGAATGCACAGGCTGAGGCGAGCGAATTGCGCCGCGGTTTTGAAACTGGCAAGGAAACGGATTTGACCAAGGTGATGGTTGCGCAACAGGTTTCATCGCTTGGTTTTCAGTTGACGCTGAACGTCCGCAACAAGGCTTTGACCGCATATAAAGACATCATGAACATGCCCGTTTAAGGGTGGAAAATCGAGTAGAAACAGGTGCGTAAAAAACTAGCCCATGACGGATAATTCTACAAACACGTCTCTTGGTCCAGCGCGAAGCGGCTTTGCGCAGCGCGCGACCATGGCCATGAACGACCTGCGCATGTTCTACATGCAGCCGGCAATACAGCGTGCTTTTCCCGTTGTGGCGGCCGCCATTCTAGTGGTTTTGGGGCTAATCTTTTATGTCGCATTGCAGACGCCGCAGCGCACGACCCTGTTTGCATCCCTGCCCGAGGCCGAGAAAGCCGCGATCATGGATGCGTTGCGCAATAATGGCACCGATGTTCAGATTGACCCGGTCAGCGGTGACGTAACCGTTCCCATTGCGGATTATCACACCTCCCGCATGACCCTCGCCGCGCAGGGGCTGCCGCAGTCGATGCCAGATGGCTACAGCATGTTGACCGATATGCCGATGGGCACCAGCCGGTCAGTTGAGAGTATGCGTCTGAAGCAAACGCAGGAAGTCGAGCTGGCCCGGTCAATCAATGAGATCGACGTTATTTCCGCGTCGCGCGTGCATCTTGCAATACCGGAACGCTCCGCTTTTGCACGCAATGCACAGTCGCCAACGGCATCGGTTTTTGTGCAGGTAAGGCCGGGCCGCAGCTTGTCTTCACAGCAGGTGACAGCGATCGTGAACTTGGTTTCGTCCTCTATTGCAAATCTGTCGAAGACCAGCGTCACCGTGGTGGATCAAAACGGTCGGCTGTTGTCCGATACGATTGATGATCCCGCGACGACGCTGGCCGATCGCCAGCTGGAATATCAGCTCAAGCTTGAGGAAATCTATCGCGCGCGCATCGAAACGCTGCTGACTCCGATTGTCGGGCCGGGCCATGTTTCGGCGCAGGTCAGTCTGGAAATCGACTTTACCCGCCGGGAAGTGACCGAGGATCTGGTAATGCCGGGCGAATCCGGCCTACTCAGCGAACAGAACGCGCTCGAAGAGGAGGTGGTGGAACGCTCCAGAGGTATTCCGGGTACCGTTGGGAACAACCCGCCACCAAACCCCGAGCTTGAGGGTAACAACGCGGATGCCGATGCGCCTGATGCGGGTGAGGCCGAGAACGCAGTCGATCAGGATGGAGAGCCTGATGCCGGGCGGAATGACAATATTCCAGCCACTGTGGTAAACGGCGAGGACACGCGCCTGCGATCCACGAACAATCTCAGAAACTACGAGCTGAGCCGCCGTGTCTCGTCGGAAAGCAGCCCGCTTGCCCAGATAAAGGGCCTACATGTTGCTGTTCTGGTACGCGAACGCCAACCCACCGGGGAAGTTACGGAAGAAGGCGCAACAACCGAAGCCTTGGTGGGGCTTGATCCCTCCCGCATCGAGGAGGTCAAAGCGCTGGTCGAGCGCACTGTGGGGATCAATGCTGCGCGCGGTGACACGCTGATCGTGTCAAGCCTGCCGTTCATTTCGCCCGAGGCCGTGATCGCGTCGATGTCCGAAGGCACGGACTTTTCTTGGTACGAGGATCCCTGGGTGCGCGAGATGATGCGCAACCTGCTGATGCTGATGGTGCTGGCGGTCGTGGTTCTTGGCCTGATCAAGCCGCTTTTGACCCAGTTCCTTGCGGCACCATCGGATGGGCAGGGGCCGAATGTCATAACGACAGAAGATGGCGAGATCATCGACATGGACACGATCGAATTGGAAGAGGGGCAATCCCTTGAAGAAATCAAGGCCAAGCTCAAGCCGAAGAAAAGTTCGATCTCGGTCGAGATGCTGGATACCGCCAACAGCTATGACGACAAGGTCGCTCTGATCCGGATGATTGTGGGCGACGAGGCCGGACGCGTGTCGAACGTCTTCAAGGCGATGATGGAAGAAGACATGGATCAAAATGCGTGATCCAGGGGTAGGGACTGAAACGGATGGATGGCACTGATATCGAACCAACCGATGCGTCGGAAATCACGCAACGTCTGAGTGGGACGCAGAAATCCGCGATCCTGATGATGTTGCTGGGCGAAGAGGAAGCCGCCGAGATCCTCAAGAACCTCAGCCCGCGTGAGGTCCAGCATCTGGGGGCGGCGATGTATTCGGTGCGCAACACCGATCAGGAAACTGTCAATGCCGTGCTCGACGAGTTTCTGGCAATCATCAAGCAGCAAACCAGCCTTGGGCTCGGAGCCGGAAACTACATCCGCAACGTGCTTAACCGCGCCTTGGGCGAGGACAAGGCGCAATCCGTTCTCAGTCGTATCACACCAGCCAGCAGCGAACGCCCGATCGAAATTCTGGACTGGATGGACGCGCGGTCGATCACCGAACTTTTGCAAGACGAGCATCCACAGATCATTGCCCTTGTGGTGTCCTATCTCGATTACAGTCTTGCGTCGGATGTCCTGAACCTGCTGGGCGAGGATTTGCAGCCGGAGATCGTGCAGCGCATCGCAACATTGGAAACCGTAGACCCCGAAGCCCTGCGCGAGCTGGAAAAGGTCATGCAGAAAAAGTTCAAGGCCAATACGAGCCTGCGGTCGTCCAAGGTCGGCGGCGTCAAGGCGGCGGCGAAGATCATGAACTTCACCAAATCCAATACCGAGCGCCGGATCATGGGCTCCATCAAGCGCCGTGACAAGGATCTGATGCAGGCAATTCAGGAGAACATGTTCACCTTCGACAATCTGGGCATGTCCGACGACCGGTCCTTGCAGACCCTTCTGCGGTCGCTTGATTCCGAGGATCTTATCATGGCCTTGAAAGGTGCTGATGACGAACTTCAAAACAAGCTTTTTGGATGTATGTCCTCGCGTGCGGCGGCCAATATCAAGGACGAAATGGAGGTTCTTGGCCCTGTCCGCCTGACCGAGGTGCAAAGGGCGCAGATCAAGATCATCGAAGTGGCCCGCAAGATGGCGGATGAAGGAACCATCGTCCTTGCAGGCCGCGGCGGCGAGGAAATGGTGTGATGTTTCACGCCCCGTCCGATCTTCAAGCCTCGACCGACAAGGACGGCTACGTCCGGGCCAATGTGTCGGACGTGATGAAAGGATTGCAGGGCCGTGGATTTGCCAAGGATGGCGACATGCCACGAAAGGCCAGTGGATCTTTCCGTCACCTGACCTGGAGCGATCTTGCAGTTGAACTTCCGGTTACCCCGGTCGAGCCCGATCCGGAGCCGGAAGACGCGCCAGAAGACAGCGAGCCCGATGCCGTCCAGGGAACGGGCACAGACGAGGCCACAGACCATCCCGAGGCTGTCGGCGACGAAGCACATGCAGCCAGTCAGGGTGATGATCCCGCCTCTGATCTGGCCGATCCCCCCCGGACGGTGCCGACTGCCCCGGTCCCGGTCGAGCCGCCCGCGCCAGCGGTGGACGAGCAGATGTTGCAAAAGATCCGCGACGATGCCTATGCCGAGGGGCTTTCGGCAGGCAAGGCAATGACCGAGAGCGAACGCGAGGCCGAGCTGACGCAACAATTCAATCGCTTGCGTGACCTGATCGAACGCTTGGACGCCACGGATGTACTGGATATCGCAACGCTGTCAAAAAGCCTGAAGCGCGCCGTTCTCGATCTTGCTTCCCAGCGGGTCGGCCTTTTGCTGACCGATATGCCGGATATCCTGGCAGAGCGGATCGAGACGCTGGTGCAGAACCTGTCTCATCTGTCTGGACAGCGCGAACTGTTTCTGGCGCCGGATGATGTGTCGCTTGTGCAGAGCAGCTTTCTGGAGCGGCAGCATTCCCCGCAACTTCATATTATCGCCGACCCATCCTTGCGGCGTGGCGATGCGCGATTGCGCATCGGCGGTGCCGAGATGAGCGACCTGATGAGCGAGCCGGAAAAACCCGCTGCCAAACCCGAGACAGAGACGGTCTGACCATGCTGAACCTTACAGATCAGATAACCCGGCCGCTCCACGAGGTTCCCGAAGGCCAGTCAAGGCTGAGCGGACGCGTGTCAAGATATGATGGGTTGCTGCTGGAATGTGATGGATTTCCGGTTTCGGTGGGATCGGTCTGCACCGTCCAGACAGACCAAAGCGATCATGTTCTGGGCGAAGTCATCGGCTATAACGAGGGCCGCAACAAGCTGGTTCTGTACGAATCCGGCGCGCCGGTACGGGCGGGAGCGCGGGTCGATCTGCTGGATCAGGGCACGTCGGTCGATGTTGGGGAGGCGTTTCTGGGGCGGGTTGTCGATGCGCTTGGGCAGCCGCTTGACGATCTGCCGACGCCACTCGGAGAAGACCGCATTCCGCTGAACGGCAAGATGCTGAACCCACTGGCGCGAAAGCTTATTCCCGGAGCGTTGGATGTGGGCGTGCGCGCCGTCAACGGGTTGCTGAGCATTGGCTGCGGCCAGAGGATCGGTATCATCGCGGGCTCGGGTGTCGGCAAATCGGTTTTGCTGGGGATGATGGCACGCCATACATCGGCGGATGTGGTGGTGATCGGCCTGATCGGCGAACGGGCGCGCGAGGTGGGCGAGATGGTCCGCTCGGTCATGAACCCCGAGGCAAGACACCGGATCAGCATCGTGGCGGTGCCGGCGGACCGGTCCCCGCTTTTGCGGATCAGGGCCGCACGCCGCGCAACCGCGCTCGCCGAGCATTTCCGCGATCAGGGAAAGAACGTTTTGCTGATCATGGACTCGCTGACACGGGTTGCCCATGCGCAGCGCGAAATCGGCCTTGCCTTGGGGGAAGCGCCGACTTCGAAAGGGTACCCGGCGTCGGTCATTTCGATGATCCCGACCTTGATCGAGCGCGCCGGCATGGGGGCAGGCGCGCATTCGGGGTCGATCACCGGAATATACACGGTTCTGGCAGATGGGGACGATGGCAACGACCCGGTGGTCGACACCGCGCGGGCCATTCTGGATGGGCATGTGGTGCTTAGCCGGTCGATCGCGCAAATGGGTATCTATCCCGCGATCGACATTCCTGCGTCCATCAGCCGGGTGATGAACGATATCGTGCCGCCACAGCAACAAGCCGCCGCCCGCAAATTCAAGCGGCTGGTGTCGCTTTATAACGATAACAGGGACCTGATGTTGATGGGCGGGTATATCGCGGGGCAGGATAGCGACCTGGACGAAGCGGTGTCTTTGTGGCCGCGGCTGGTGGAGTATGTCCGTCAGGATCCGGACGCCCGCGCGGATATCAACGAAAGCGCCCGATTGCTTACCTCTATCGTGGGGCGGAGCTGATGGGGGAGCGCAAGGCTAAACTGCTGCGGAACATGGCCCTGAAGGAACAGGCGCGCTTGCCGCATTTCGTGCAGCGGCAACAGGCGCTGCAAGTGGAAATAGATCAGATCCGGGCCTTGCTGGAGCGCATGGAGAAACTGCGCGAGTACGCCCGCGACCAGACGGTGCAACAGGCCCACAAGCTGCACACCAACCGATATTACGAGCTTCGCCTGATCGAGGAAACCGAAGCGCTATCGAACAAGCTGGATTTCCTCTTGGTTGAAATGACGAATGTCACTGATGCGATCGCCCGCATGAGCCACAAGAAACAGCTGGTGTCCGACAAGGCCCGGCAGGTTTTGAAAGAAGCACAGCAAGCACGGGAATCCCTGATCGAAGCTTCTCAGACGACGTATCGCATTGTTCAGAAGCCATGATTTGCATTGCGCGGCACACCGGGAATTTTCCGTCACGGCGGGTTGCTTGGCATCTGTCTTGCAGTGCTGTCCCTAGTCCCTGACTGAATTGGAATTATGATGACGGCGACGCCGCTTATCAAGGATCAAAGCGTTGTGGCAGTCCCGTTTTCGGGCGGCGTGAAGGCAGATGCCGGCACGGTTGGGGGCGTCGTTTTCGCAGATATCTTTGCGGCGATCGACATGGCAGGTCTGCGCGGTTCTGACCATGCTGGCGTTACGCCCGTAGGGCTGCCCTTGGTGCGGGCGACCGGCGTCGAAGAGCCTGCAAGCGGTGATCCTGCGATGGATGATGTCGCGCTGTTTGCCAAGATGATGCAACGGGCCAAGGCCGCTTTGGTTGCGCCCGAGGCAGGCGATCCATCGGATATCCCTCAGGTCGCAGATATGCCGATTCTGGACGTAGCGGATGGGCATCTTGCCGTGTTGCGCCTGATCGGGGCTCCGGCTGCCACGGACATGCCCGTCGACCTTGAACAGGTCGCGGCCTTTCTTGCGCAACTTCTGAACGGCGATTCGAGCAAGGCGGCCTTTGCATTGCCGGACGCGATGGCCGACGATGCGTCGCTCGAAACAGCACTGTCGCCTGACGCCGGGGGCGACCTGTTGGCGGCTGCGGGTTTCGAAATGGCGCTGATGCAAGTGGATGGGCATCTGGCGATCATGTTTGCAGGCGGGCGGGCGCGTTTATCAGGCGAGGTTGTGGCCTATCCCCAAGTCAATGGACAAGCCGCGCCTGTGCCGCAGCAAGCTAAAGCGCAAGCCGCGCCGTTGGTGTCGTCAGGGGATGCGCTCGCCGTCCGGACATTGGCAAGTCCGGTGGTGACCGCGACTATGACCATGAGCCTGCCAGAGGGGCACCCTTTGAAAGTGCTGGGTCAGGTGGGTACGGCATCTGCTCATGCCAAGGTCTCGCTGGGAAAAACATTGGTCCCGGTTGCAATGCCGGACCTTGCGGGCTCGGTGGATGGTCAAAAAATTGACGCAACCACCGCCAAGACAGTCGAAAATTTGACAGTCAAGCCTGATAGCCTTTCGGTGACGAGCGTTTCTGACGGGTCGGTTGCCCGTATTGCAGGTTCCGCACCGGGGGCCGGGGTGGCTGCTCCGGGGGGGGATGCGTTGCCTGACGGAACCACCTTCCAGCCGGCATTACCGGAGGCCGGGTCGAAGCCAGTGGGCACATTGGCGTCTTTGGCGGGCCTGCCAGCGGGGCCTGCGGATCAGGGCGCGGCTCAGATCGCTCCTGTTGTACCGACAGCCGATCGCGATCTGATGTATCTGGACATTGCCCGATCCAACGTCGTCTCGGCGGTGCCGCCGATGGTTGCGGCAAGTTCAAAATCCGGACGTATGCGTGGTGGTGAGCAAGCGGATGGGCCGCAGGGCGATCAACGCGCGGGCCTTGTGACGCAAATTTTGCCGGGGTCGGAGATCCTTGGTGTGCGAACAACCGATACAGCCCGTGCAAACGTGACGCGGATCGCGCGCGGCGACGTGCCGGCGCTGGCCGAGATCAATCAGAAACCTGCCCTCGCTCCGGACCATAAGGCAGCTGCGCAGGCTGCCAGTGATATGGCCGGGCCGCCATCTGCGCAGTCGGGCACACCGACGCCGACCGGTTCCTCCGGTGCGGCATCGCCGGTGCCAATGGCCCAAAGCAGCGGCCTGCCAGCCATGCTGGATGTCCGGCGTCAGGGCTGGACGCAGACGCTTGTTCAAAGAGCGGCGGGCATGGTTCAGTCCGGTGGCGTTCTGACCTTGAAGATACTCCCCCAGCATCTGGGGCAGATCACCCTGAAGATGAGCGAAGGCCGCCGCGGTCTGGATTTGCGGATCGTCACCGAAGTGGCATCCACCGCGGCCATGCTGCGCGGAGTTGAAAGCCAGATTTCAAGCGCCTTCGAGGGGGCTGGTCTGGCGCTCGGAGAGTTTTCCGCCAATAGCGGCAAAGGCGGCGGGACCGCTTTTGGTGATGACGGCGATGATGGTGAACCGGCCTTGGCCGGAGAGGCCGACGCGGATGAAACCGACGCCGACACAGTCTCCAATGACACTGCACAGCATTCCTTGCTGAACATTATCCTTTAAGCACACGAACCGAGGACACCCCGATGGCTGATGATGAAGACGAGCCTAAGAAGAAATCTGGTATTATGAAGATTCTGATCTTCGTGGTAGGGGGGCTCGTGGTCCTTGGGATCGGGCTTGGCGCTGGCTATGTCCTTTTCGGATCACAGCCGAGTTCGCCCGAGCAACTGGCAGCAGACATTATCGAACGTAATGGTCAAGCCGCCGCCTCGCCGGAAGAAGAGGAAGACGCGGAAGGTGGCGAGGGCGAAAGCCGCCCGAAACCCGAGAAGGTGACCAAGGAAAGCCCGAAGGACGAGGTTTTCCAGACCCTTTACTATGAGATACCCGGAACGATGACGACCAACCTGCGGGATTCCCGTCGTTTTCTTCAGATCGGGGTAGGAATATCGACCCGGTATGACGATGAGATCCTTAGAAATGTCGAATCGAACTTGCCGGCCATCAAGGCTGCCATTCTTGCAACATTGAGCAGTTATGGCGAAGAGGACGTCATCGGGCTTGATGCGCGCAAAGCGATGTCCGCGGAACTGACCAAGGTGATCAACGAGGAACTGGAACTTCTTGAGGGCTTCGGCGGCGTCGAGAGCGTGTTGCTGACATCCTTTGTGATGCAATAGTCTGAGCGGTTTTTATGTCGTCAAAAAAACTCACTCAGGATGAGGTGGATGCCTTGATCAGCAGTCTTGATAAAGACGGCGCTGCATCATCCACGAAAAGGGCCATTGCCGAAGAGGATGTTCGGGAGTTCACCTTTGGCTCTGACGATCTGTCGCTTTTGGGCGATTACTACGCGCTACGGGTCATAAACGAACGGTTTGCACGCCTTGCGCGATCAGTTTTCCAGCCGATGTTGCGCGTACAGCCGCGCATCGCATCGCTGATGCCAAAGGTCCAGACGTTCGACGAGTATTGCAGCGGTGCCAAAACGTTGATGAGTTTGACGACATCGCGCATCGACGAGTTGCGTGGCAGCAAGATGATGGTCATTCAGCCAGAGTTCATCTCGACCTTGACCAACGCCTATTACGGGGGCGATCTTGGGTTGAAATACCAAGAGCGCAATGACTTCACCGCGACGGAAGAGCGTGTGATCGAGATTATCACCGAGGGTCTGGATGCCATGCTTTTGACGGCATGGCAGGATCTGATGCCGCTCACCTTTTCGGACCAGTCGCGCGAAGAGAACCTGCAATTCGCCTCGTTCGTGGATGGCAGCGATACGGTGATCATCTGCTCGTTCGAGGTGCAGTTGCCCAAGATCGAGCCGGCCACGATCGATGTTCTCTACCCGCTTCAGACGCTCAAGCCGATTGCCGCGCAGCTCCGGTCGCGTATGCAGTCCGAGGTGATAGACGATGACCTGACATGGCGCGAGCGCCTTGAGCTGGCCGTATTGCAGGTCCACCTGCCGATGAACATTCGGTTAAGCAAACCCAAGGTCTCGCTTCGGCAGCTTCTTGAAATGGAAGCAGGGGACGTGTTCCCGGTTCATCTGCGCGAGGGCCTGACCGTTCTGGTGCAGGGCCACGAGATGTTCATGGCGGATATCGGCGAAGTCGGCGGTATGAGCGCTGTCACGATCACCAAGAAAATGGACTAGTCCCGACAACACGAGAGAGAGATTTCCATGTCTGAAGATGAAATCGAAGCACCAACCCGTTCGCGCGAGAGCGAAAAACTGCGCGCACTGGAAAATATCGAAGTCGAGATGTCCGTCGAAGTGGGCCGCACAGAAATTTCGATCAGCGATCTGTTGCGCCTGAACGAAGGGTCGGTCGTGGAACTGGATCGGCTGGCGGGCGAGCCGTTGGATATCCTTGTGAACGGAACGATGATCGCCAAGGGCGAGGTCGTGATGGTTGGCGAGCGGTTTGGCGTGCGGTTCTCGGACATCGTGGACCCGGAAAAGCGCGTGGACAAGCTCTGATGTCCCGCTTTGGACACAGTGTCATGGGTTGATGAACATGTCCTTTCTCTCCTCGGATCTGGAAAGCATCTTGATTGTTTTGGTGTTTCTGGGAACTCTTCTTGTCGTGCGTCAGATCATCGTCACCAAGGCGAACAGCATCAAGAAGACCCTTGGGACGCATGACCAACGGATACAGCTTCTGGAGGTGTACCGGGTCGAGAAAACCCTTAAGCTGTCCCTGCTTGATATCGAGGGGAACCGCGTGGCCGTACTGCATGGAGCAGGGCGCCATACAGCCCTGCTCAGGCTTGAAGGTGCTCCGGCGGAAAAGCGTGTGCCGGATGCGTGATCTGTGGAAAATCCCTTTGTCCGTGACGGTCCTGAAGCCGTGCATCGGCCTGTTTTTGGCAAGCCTTGCGGTTATGGTGTTCTTGCCGTCGCAGCTTTGGGCACAAGCGTCTGTTGATGGATTCCCGGCGCTGAACGTCACAACCGGCGAAGACGGCGAAACGACGTATTCACTGTCATTGCAAATCCTTGCCTTGATGACGGTGTTGACGATCCTGCCCTCGCTCGTGTTGGGGGTGACGTCTTTCACCCGGATCATCATCGTACTTTCGATCTTGCGGCAGGCATTGGGCACCCAGCAAACGCCGCCCAATCAGGTTCTGATTTCAATCGCGCTTTTTCTGACATTCTACATCATGGCGCCGACGTTTAACGAGATCTACACACAAAGCCTTTCACCCTATCTGGACGGGCAGACATCGCCGGTTGTGGCGATAGAAAGTGCCGCGTCTATCCTGCGGGAATTTCTCATTCTCAATACTCGTGAATCCGATCTCGCGATGTTCGCCGAGATGGCCGGGGATGCGCCCTATCAATCCAATGACGACGTGCCCTATTCGGTGCTTTTGCCGTCCTTCATCATATCAGAGCTTAAGACCGCGTTTCAAATTGGGTTCCTGCTGTTTCTACCGTTTCTGGTGATTGACCTTGTGATCGCGTCGATCCTGATGTCGCTTGGCATGATGATGCTAAGCCCGATGCTCGTGGCTTTGCCGTTCAAGCTGTTGTTGTTTGTTCTAGTGGACGGGTGGGCGATGACCGTCGCGTCGCTCGCATCCACCTATGTAAACTAGCCGCATGGAATTCGACTCCAACATAGAAAGCCTGCGCGGCGCATTCTGGCAAATCATCATGTCGGCGGGACCCATTCTTGGGGTGGCGCTTGCTGTGGGTCTGGTGATCGGCATCCTGCAAGCCGCGACATCAATCAATGAAATGACGCTGAGCTTCGTCCCCAAACTGGTGATCGTGTTGATTGCGATGGCGTTGCTGTCGACATACATGATGCGGGAAATGGTGGATTATTTCGCCACGATCTTTGATCAGATCCGTATGCTGCAATGATTGCGCAAGCACCGAACCTTGACGATCTTCTGGGGATCGGTGGCGTAGAGCTTCAGCAAGTCTTTGACCTTGGACTTGTGTTTTTCCTGCATACGCTGCGCCTGAGCGCCTTTTTCCTTTCCGCGCCGTTCTTTGGCGCGGCGGCCATTCCGCTTCAGGCCCGGATCATTATCAGCGTCACCGTATCGACGGCCTTGTTCGGGTTGATCGAGGTGCCAGACCCCAACAGCCTGCCCTTTCTTGCCCTGATCAGGGTCGTTCTGGTCGAAGTGACGATCGGTTTGTCGATGGGGCTGATCCTCACCATTCTTTTTGCCTCGGTTGCGTTGGCCGGTGAAAAGATCGCAGCCTCTGCGGGTTTGGGTTTCGCAGCGCAGGTAGATCCGAATTCGGGTGGTCAGACGCCGGTTGTCAGCCAGATTTTGAACCTGTTCGCGATAGCAGTGTTTTTGTCGCTGAACGGTCATCTTTACTGCATCGCGCTGATCCGCATGAGCTACGAGATCCTGCCCCTCGGCCAGGCTTTTGCCTTTGATCAGCTTGTCGGGGCTGGTCTGGATGCCGGAGGGCACATGTTTGCAATTGCGTCCACATTGATGCTTCCCGTGGTCTCTTTGCTGTTGCTGGCCAATTTCACCGTGGGGGTCGTGACTCGCTCGGCACCGCAGCTGAACCTGTTCTCGTTCGGGTTTCCGCTGACGATCCTTGCATGTTTTTTCGCGCTCTATTTCTCGACCACGCCATTCAGCCTGGCCATTCGTGACATGATTGATTTCATGTTCATGTTTCTCGAAGACAGCTTGATGGACGCTGGCTGATGGCGGAACCGGCAAGCGACGGTCAGGAAAAGACCGAAGAACCCACCCCGAAGCGGCTGGAAAAGGCCAAGGAAGACGGGCAAATTGCAAGTTCCAAGGAATTGTTTGTCTTCTCGACGCTGTTCGTCGGTTTTCTGCTTTACCTGCTTTTGTTGCCCTTCTTGCCGAATATTCTCATGGAATGGGCGTCGTTGTTCCGGTTCTCTGGCGAAAACGGGTTGCGTGATGAGATATTTCGCAATCTCTCTTCCGGGTTCGTTTTTATTTTCTGGAAGTCGGTCATCTTTGCGTTTCCATTGCTGATCGTCGTGATCCTGACGCAAATGACAATGTCCGGTTCGATCAACTGGTCCAATTCGGCGCTGGCCTTCAAGGCCAATCGGATCGACCTTTTCAAGGGTCTCAAGCGCATGGTGTCAGTCAAGGCGCTGGTCGAGATGCTCAAGGCGATCGGCAAGGTCGTGTTGCTTATCAGTGCCGCTGTTTTGGTGTTCGCATGGCAAAGCGACACGCTTTTGACATCCCAGCATACCCATCTTTTCGGGGGCGTGGCGCGTATCAACGATGTGTTTTTGTTGCTGCTTATCGCGTTTCTGCTGGTTCTGGCAGGCATGGGTATCATCGATGTGATCTGGCAGCAGTATCAACACACCCAGCAATTGCGCATGACCCTTCAGGAAGTAAGGGATGAGAGCAAACAAACCGAAGGTTCTCCCGAGGTCAAAGCCAAGATCCGCCGCTTGCAGATGACGGCCGGGTCACGCGCCAAGCAAAGAAAGGCCGCGATGGAAAGCGTGCCGACGGCGAGTGCGATCATCACCAACCCGACCCATTTTGCGGTTGCGTTGAAATACGAGGTCGGCTCGCCCGGCGCGCCCATGATCCTTGCCATGGGTCGGGGATTGCAGGCGCAGGAAATCATGGAGATCGGCAATACTGCCGGGGTGACGATTTTCCGCAACGAGCTTTTGGCGCGGGCACTGTTTTTTGCGGGCGAGATCGGCGAGGAAATTCCGCCCCCTCTCTACGCCGCCGTCGCGGCTGTGCTGGCCTTCATCTACCGGCTGAACAAGGAAGAAGATGTCGAGGCCCCAGAGGTGGACCTACCCGAAGATATGCTGTTCGACGAAAACGGAAAGGCACTGTCATGAAACACAAGCCGCCACCGCGCCGCCGCCATCGCAGCAGGGGCGAGATGATAAGCACCGCCACGTTTCTGGGCGTGGGAGTGTTCTTCGCCGGAGAAACCAACGTTCTTTTGTCGGAAGGCCAGCGGCTTCAAGCGCTCATGATGGGGCTTTTCAGTGCGTTGTGTCTGGCTGGGGCCGCGCGGTTTCATATCCACAATTTGTGGCACTATATCCAGAGCAGGCGAAGATGACCGAAGATAAGAAAAAACCGCGCATCGTATGTGGCGATTGCCGACACCTCGGGGTGACCTATCAACCGTCTCGGCCGTGGCGTTGTGGTTTTTTCGGCTTCAAATCCCAGGATTTGCCTGCGCGCGTCGTGCTGAGGGAGACTGGCATGGAATGTGCATATTATTCTCCGCGGGCGACGAGCCCAAGGAAAGCATGATCACAGGATCCGCAGACATGGCAACACGACCGCTCAAAAAGCCGAAGACACCTGATCTTGATGAAAGCATCCAGATCGCACTTGATGCGGCTGACGCGTCGATGGACGTGACAGCTGAATTCGAGCGTATTTCGTCGCAATTCAGCGAAACCGCCGAGTCCACAGCGCGGCTGGCCAAGGCATCCGGAATCGCGCTGGCGTCAGGTGTTGGCGTCGCGGTGCTGGCAGTGATCATCATGGGTTTCGTCTGGCAGCGTTCGTCGTCCGGGCTTGAGCGGCTGACAGCGACCAACACCGAATTGCTAACCATCCTTGCCGAGAATGTTGATGACCTTGGAAGCGGGATCCAAACCGTAGTCGACCTGAGTCAAAAGATCGACGACGCCAATGCGCTTATGGTCGAGATGCGAACAGAGCTTGACGGGTTGACCGTTGCCTTGGCGCAGGTCGAGGACATCCAGGTGCAGCTCACCCAAATGTCCGAGGGCCTTGCTCAGATTGAAACCGTCGATATGGCTACCGAGCGGACCGAGGCGCAGACCGCAGCCTTGGGCGACAGGATCGGCACTCTCAACGGTGAGCTGGCGATGAATGTCTCTACAAATCTGCGGGATGCGCTTGCGGAGCAAACCGGAGAATATCGCGAGGTGATTTCGGATTTGTCCGAGGCAATGGCGACAGCACCGGCGGGCGGTCTTGATCCCTCTGCGATCTCGGAGTTGGAGGCAAGCATCGAAAGCCGTTTGAACGGCTTGAACATGCGGTTGAACCAGATCACCAAATCGGTGTCACAGGCCCCCAGACAACGTAAACAGCCGAGCCCGACAGCCGATGTGATCAAGTTTCCGTAATGGCCACCGCAGCTGCTGACGCGGCCCCCGAAGACACCAAAGAGGTGCCCGCGCCGGGTCCGGTCAGGCTAAAGAAGACCAGTGGCAAGCGGGTGAGCAGGCAGTACCTGCTGGCCGACGATGACATCATACTTGCGGTGAACGGTACGCCCTGGAACAGGATTGGGTCCGTCACCGAGGCAATCGTGCGCGTGCTGGATCGTGGCAAACGCCCGGTGTTACTTACGGTATATCGCGACCAAAGGCTTTTCAGCCTTTTCGTGGATGCACCGATTGATTGTCAGACCGAGGTTCTGCCTGCTCAAGAGGCGCAGGGTTTGCCAAGCGACGGGCTTGCGCGTCCGGTCTGGGAGATACGCGGCATGTCGAATTTCGCCATCTTTGCCGATACTCTTGATGATGCCGATATTTTCGAGATGCGCATGTCCTTTCTGGCCATGGCCTTCCCTCCTTTCTGGCTTGTCGCGCGCAGATTATGGGCGGCGCTGGTCAGTCTGGTCTGTGTGGTTCTGACTGCTTTCATATTGAACACGGTGTTCGGAATTGTGGTCTACCTGATCCTGTGTATTTACATCAGCCGCAGACAGCACCAGCTGTTCGAGTTTGCGATGCGCAGCGAAGGCAAGCAAAAGCGCATGATCCTAGCTGCGCCTGCCGAGGCAGAGGCGCAAAAATCGGCCATGGCCTTTCACAGCGCATTCAAATTCAAGTTTCCACTTCCGGAATCGGCACAGTCTGATCCCGAAGAAGTCAGCGTCGTCTAAGGCGACATCACACCTATAGCCATAGCGTAGACCCAGATAGAAAACTTGCGTTTCACGCCGCCGGCTCGCCGTCAAAACTATGCCACGCTTCAAACGGACAGTCTTTTGCCCTCTGAAGCGTTTCGCGAAAAACCTGCATCACAGCTTTTCTTCGCACACAACACTCCACCGTTGGACGCGTTTCGCGTTCGATTGGTGCCTCATGTTAAAGGCAACACTCTCTAAAAGAGCCGTGGTCGCGTTATTGCGCGAATTCGATTTCGACCTCGATGCGGCGGTTTCTTTCCCGCCCTTCGGCTGTCTGGTTATCAGCGATTGGACGCGTTTCACCAAAGCTGACCGCCGACATTACACGTTCGGGGACTTCGTTGAGGGCTTCGATTTCCTGCACAACGCTCGCGGCGCGCGCCGCGGCCAGATCCCAGTTGTCACGGTAGAGCGCCCCAAAGGCGATCGGCACGTTGTCTGTGTGTCCGGCGACGACGACCTTACTTGAAGGATCATTGGTGGCATTTGCCAGTTCCGAAACAATGGACTGCGCCTGTTCTGTCAGCACGGCAGACCCGGACGGGAACGCGCCGCCAGTGCCAAGGCTGACAAACACCTTGCCATCCCTGCGTTCCACAGTGACAAGCCCCTGTTCAATCTCGTTACGCAGGCTGGCCTTGAGCTCGGCCTCTGCTTCACGGGCCTTCTCGTCGGCTGCGGCGATGCGGTTCATTTCTTCTGCCATGGTCGCGCCGCCGGTGGCTTCGTTCTGGCGTTCAATTTCCGACACCATGTTGATGAGGTCGCTCAGCGTCTGGTCCAGGCCGCCGAAAAGAACTTCCTGTTCGGCCTTGCCCGTCGCCAGGCCGGCAATTTCAACCGCCTGACCGACGCGTTGGAATTTCTCTATCAACTCTTGCGGGGACGAATCCTCTGCGTTCATGTCTATGGCGACCTTGCCGTCGACAACCTCTGCTGCAATGTCGACATCCTGGCCGATCTGCTCGAGTGCAGCGGCCAGTTTCTCGGCATCGGACATATTCTCGTTCTCGGCGATGTTCCTTGCATCTTCGCCGCCTTGACCCTCACGATCCCGCTCGCCTTCAAGCATCTTGTCCTCGCCATCCTTGTCGCGATCGTCGGATGGAATTTTCAGCTCAGGTTCGCGGATCTCTGTGGTTTCCTGTGTCATCTCATCGGTGACCGACGGTGACGGTGACGGGCTGAAATTCATGTCCAGGACTGTCGTGCCCTTTGGTTGTTCGACCACGGGCACAATCTGTTGCACGCCGAAAGAGTCCCGCAGCGAGCCGGAAATCTGTTTGAATTTGGGCACGTTCATTTCCGCGAAGGAAAGGATGAGAACAAAGAACGCCATGAGAAGTGTCGCGAGGTCAGCGAATGTGGCCATCCAGGCTGGAGCGCCCACGGGGGGGCACTTCGGACATTCCTCGTCTTCCTGCTCTTCTTCTTCTGCTTCTATGGCTTCGGCCATGGTTTACACCTTCAGAATTGGACTAGATCAGGCGGCTTCCATCTTGGCTTGCATCTTGGGCGGCAAATTCGAGATCATCTGATCCTGAATGTTCCGCGGAGATTCCCCTCGTGCGATGTTCTTCAATCCCAAAACGATCATCTCGCGATAGGTGACCTCGTAGACAGTGTAACCTTCGAGCTTGGTAAGCATCGGCATGAAAAGCACGTTGGCCACGATCGCACCGTACATGGTGGTCAACAAGGCAACGGCCATGGCAGGGCCGATCGCCTTGGGGTCATCCATGTTGCCAAGCATCAGAACGAGACCAATCAGCGTGCCGATCATGCCCATGGCTGGTGCAAGGTCGATCCACGCCTTGACCACGTTCTGGTTATTCTCATGACGAAGTTTCATAGCCTTGATTTCCTGGTTCAATTGCTGAACCAGCTTGGTTTCGTCGGCGCCATCGACCAGAAGCTGCATACCTTTTTCAAAAAACTTGTCGGGAACCTCCTGACCTTCAAGAGCCATCATGCCGTCCTTGCGGGCGATGCTTGCCAGCTCGACCATCCGTTCGATCATGACATTCTGTTTCTTGACTGGCGGAAGAAAAGCCTTTGACATGGCACCGAAACTTCCCAGGAACGTAGGAAGCGGGGTCGTATACATGGCGGCAAAGAACGTGCCGCCAACAACGATCAGCATTGAGGGCACATCGAAGAATGGCGCAAGGCCGCCACCGACGACCATCGCCCCACCAATCATTGCGAAAGTGCCCAAAAGGCCCACTAGAGATGCAATATCCATGACGATGCTCCTGCGTTCGACCGGGTTCGGCATGAAATCTGCAAGTGTGGTGCCAAGTGGTTCGCGCAGGGAGGTGTTCTTGAAGAAATTTACAAACTTGGCAGGGCGGTTTTGCTGGTCTGGGCTGATCGCCGTCGTTCTGGCTGCCGTCGCGCCCGGCGCGCGTGCACAGGAAGGCATCACTCTCGTGGAACGGGGTCCTGTGGTGCTGGACGTGATGGGTAAGCTGGAGTGGATGCGATGCAGCATAGGTCAGGTTTGGGCTGCCGATCGCTGCGACGGGGAGCCGTTGCTCGCGCCCTTTGCAGCAGGAGAGGCGATCATCGCGCGGGCGGCGGCCAGTTCTGGCGAGGGCTGGCGCATCCCGACTCGCGCAGAGATGGAGCGCCTTTTGGTGTCAGGGGATACGTCGCCGCTGATCGATAAGCGGGTATTTCCTGATACATATCGGGGCGGTTACTGGACAGCCGATGCCAATTGGATGCTGGCTGGCAGCCGATGGATCGTAAATTTCAACTCGGGGTTCAGTTACGGCCGAGCCTTGCCACGCCAGACTTTCGCTTTCAGGCTGGTTCGTGACCGGTGATACCCGGCCCTAATCGTCACGTCGATCAGACCCGATAAGGTCCATGGCCGCTTTGCCAACCGCCAACAGGCCCAAGCCACCGACAAAGCAAACAGCGAGTGTCATGGTGCTTGCCCCTTCGACCAGCCCGAATGTGTCGGGGCTGAGCACATAAATCAGCGCAATGGCGACGACTGCCATCAGAAAGAAGCGGATTACGATACACTTGTGGCACGGTGCAGCGGCTTGCGCCTGGTCGTCATCGCTTCGCTCGGTCATCTTAACCCATCATCATGTTGTTTTGGCATAAAGCAAGAAACGTGCGGGTTTGGGGCGAACCACTCTAAGGAACAGGCTGAAAAACTTAAGATGGCCCGCGACTTGACGCTGCGTCGGTATCTTGTCCTCCGAACGGTAACAGGATTCTCGACGACATGTTTCAGGTCTCGATGCAGGCGCAACTGGCGCAACGGCAGTCATTGGTTTTCACGCCGCAACTTCAGCAGGCAATCAAACTGCTGTTGCTGAACAATGTGGACCTGACAAGCTACGTAGAAAAAGCGGCCGAAGAGAACCCTTTCCTCGAAGTCAAACTGCCAGAGGTGCCTCGCGGCATTCCAACGGTGCCGATTTCATCGGGCAGTGCGGCGGATCAGTCCGGTTATGACCCCATCGCCATGCTTGTGGATAGGTCTGGTGACACGTTCGGGGCGCAGGTATTCGCGCAAGTCGATGACTTGCTGAGCGACCAGGCTGAACGTGCAATCGGGTACGCGCTTGCCTCGCATCTTGAGCCCACGGGCTGGTTGCTGGTGCCGCTGGAGGATCTGGCGGCCAATCTGGGCGCTGATCTTTCTTTGGTCGATCAGGTCTTGCGCAAACTGCAACAGGCCGAGCCTGCGGGGCTGTTCGCTCGAAATCTGAGAGAGTGCCTAAGGCTGCAACTGCCGGCCGTTGGAGAAGACCGCGCCAGGATGCATATGCTGATTGATCATCTGGGACTGGTGCAGCAGGGGGCGTTGCCCGAACTGCGCAGAAAACTTGATTGCAGCAAGGAACAGCTGGCTGGATATCTGCGCCAGTTGCGCCGTCTCAATCCCAAGCCGGGGCTTGAACTTGGGGGTGGCCATGCCGCCCCCCTTAGAGAGCCGGACCTGTGCGCTTTCAAGGAGGCCGAGGGCGAATGGGCTGTAGAGCTGAATAATTCGACCCTGCCTGTCATCAAGGTTAACGAGGAAATGGGCCGCAAGGTTCGCAAGCTGATCGGCAAGGACGCTGACCGTGAATTCGTACGGGGATCTCTAGGTACCGCCAGATGGCTGACCCGAGCGATCCTGCAACGTAACGAGACCAGCATCAAGGTTGCCGCAGAAATCGTGCGCTACCAAGAGCCGTTTCTGAATGAGGGTATGCAGAAGATGCGCCCCCTCAAGCTGAAGATGATCGCCGACGCCGTAGGAGTGCATGAAAGCACGATCAGCCGCGTGACATCATCCTTGACGATGCAAACGCCTCATGGGTGCTTTCCGCTGAAGGCGTTCTTCAGTGCCGCGATTGAGAGTGATGGGTCCGACGAGGGCGCGTCGGCTTGGGCGATCCGTAACAAAATTCGCAATATGGTCGGTGCCGAGCCGCGCAGCCGTCCGTTCAGCGATGAAAAAATCACCAGTGAACTGAACAATCAAGGCTTTCAGATCGCCCGGCGGACGGTGGCGAAATACCGCAAACTTGACCGTATTCCGTCCTCGTCTCAACGGCGCCGCAGCTATGAGATGTTGGCACCCAGTATGCGGGGTTAAAGCGCGTCGGCGAACGTCGCGGGCGCGTTTAAAATATTGGTCAGGGTCTTGATCTCGGCGATCTCGTCAAGCCGCCACCCTCTTGGTTGGCCCAGAGACGGATCATTGCGCATGCGGAACACGAATGCCTTGAACGACGTAACGACAGTCTGACTTTTGGTCAGTTCGCGGGCTGGTGCGAGTGGGTCGAAGAAGACGCCGCGCATCTTTCGTGGCCTGCCTGATTTCTCGAAACAGATCGAGTTGTAAAGAAAACCGCTGCAATAGGGTAGCGTGTCCTCTTCTTCTAGTTCAGCGAGAAAGAACAGCATGGCTTCGGAAATACCGTACAGTTTTTCAGGTTTGCAATCCGCGTAGGATTTCAACAATGATTTTGACATCCGGTTGGCAAATGCTTCAATCGGAAGATTGCCCTCTACAAAACGTGTGGCGACAGTGCTGCAGACGGCGTGAAGAACCCAATCGGGCGCATATGACATATCTGCGTTGCCTTTCCCAAAGCGTGAAATAACTCTGATACCAAAGTTTCAGCGAGTGTTCGCACCGGACACACGATGCGACGCCCTCAAGAATTCATCGTGCGTGATGAAACCAAAGTTCTTTCCATCCGCGCGCACAACGATACACTCCACCTCGCCCGTCGTGAACATAGCCTTTATCGCGGTGGATTCTACATTCGGTCCAACGGTAATTTCAGTGTTATTCAGCAGTGCGAGAAGATCCATTAGTTTGCGGTTTGACTCTGTAAGTTCAGCCAGCTTCGCATGTGCGACTTGAAGGGTCTCGACGCAGGCGACAAGCTTTCCGTCTGCACTGCAAACAGGCATGTTGCGGAATCTTTTGTCGATCATTTCCATCAAGGTGGCCTGGCAGCTTGTGTCTTCGTCTGCCGTGTACACAGAACTTGTCATGATGCGATCGACAGTCCAGTCCAGAACATCGGCCCCGGTCGAAGAAATATTTCTGACGATATCGCGCTCGGATACGATGCCAATAACGGCACGGGCATCATCCAGAACGATAACGCCCCCCCGGTTTTCGTTCGAGATGATCCGCATGGCATCCCGCACACTACTGTGTTTGGTCAAGGTTGCCTGCGGCAAATCCACATCCACATCAATCAGGTCGCGCAGGCGCGAGCGCTTACCTTCGATGATGTCATGGGCGGTCAGGGTCATTTGCGGATCTCCGGTGATGTGGAAAACGATCAGTACTTTTTGTAAACTTGGAGGGCCGCCTGGCTTTTGCGCCGCGCCGACCTTGCATTTTCCATCAATCGGTAAACCCGTCTGGCGCTGTTCGTATTGCGCCGGACCAGATCGCCAAGACGAAGCCGGTCCTCTGCGGTTATGCTGGCAGAAGGCAGTTCAGTATGCTGTATCGCGCTGCCCAGGTGATCGCTGATCGCAAGGGCTTGATCGAACTCTCCGGCCTCCAGACACCGCTCTATTCTTGCCTGGGAATGCTCAAATTCAGCAAGAATGTCCTTGGCGTGGATCACGCGATTTGTTGCCATGCGTCAAGTATCTCGCTCATGGCCCTGCGCGCCTGTGGGACGTTCGCGGTCTCGTCACGGCGCATATGTTTCAGCAGTTGCTGACGGGAATATTCATAGAGTTGAAAAAGGTTTGTCGCGATATCGCCGCCACGCTCGAAATCCAGGCTGCTTTGTAGCACGTAGATCGCCGTCAGGGCGCGTGACGAATGATGTCGGTACGCTTCGGTTGTGTGGTCCTGTGTCATTTCGACGACCGTCATGCTGCGCTTCAAACACTCCAATGTCGCTTTGACCAACGCCTGTTTGCTCTCGACGTCGAAATCCGGTGTGCTTTGCTGGCGTTTGTACTCGCTCGCAGGACTTAACATGGACATGAATGCACCTGTTTATGATTGTGTTCCTGTACAGTAACGACAGCAAGGCGGATCTGTTTAGGCCACCTTGGTCAAAGTCCGGAACCAAGTTCTGTATCGGCATACGTGAACGTATCCAGCAGAAACTGTTCGATTGATGGTTGATCAACTGGCGCAAGGCCGTCGGTGATCAGTTGGGTTTCACTGGCCGCCACCAAACGAGCATTCGCACCTGCAAGGGCCGATAGCCCGCCAATCCCGATGCCGCCGATATTCATATGCGTTAGGATGGTGGCAGGGGACAGGTTTTTGAATGCTTCGCAGTAGTGCTTGACTGCCAAAACCGACCAAGTTCCCGGAACGATCATTACCGGGGTGATGTCCGTCCCCTGATTGTTCAAACAGATCAGGTCATAGGCTTCTTGTACCTGTTCCGGGTCCGAGAGATCACAATCGAGGATATCGCTGGTACTACAGACCCGATTTTGGTGCCAAGGCGCTTCTGTGTAAACAGTATTGAGTAGCAATCCGTGATGCTCCAACCGTCCGTCATCGACAAAACTCTCGCGGGACAGCTTTATCAGTAAAGGGCGAACGCCGTAGGTCTGGATGCGCTCAAAGGCGATCTGGGCGGCAACCGTGGTCTTTCCGGCGCCCGGAGGACCAAAGATGAACAGCGCGCCGCCCTCGTGTAATGGCGACGCTTCTTCAGGCCACGCCAATCGTTTTGCCAGCAGCTTGCAGGCGTGATCCAGTTGCGCCTTGGGAGAATGCAGTTCAGGCGCAATAGCACAGCTACGCGCGATATCCTCGGGAAATCCATGACGCGCGATGCGTTCTGACGTGCCACCCGTCGGGGGGATGGCCGTGGGGGGCGCTCTGAATTGTTCGGGTCCACTTATGCCGGGCGTGTAGCCCGAAGCCTGCGCCGATAATGGATCAGGCCGTGTTGTGCCCAACGGTTGATACGGGGTATTTTCCCATGCGCGTGCGCTTTCGGTGATCCGATAGGACGGCTCTGGTTCGGCCGGTGCCCAAGGCTCGAGGATTGGGCGCAGCTCTGTATCCGGGCGAGCCCCGAACCGGTCATCTTCCCTTATAGCGTCCTCCGAGAGGGCTGGCATATCGTTGTCAGGCCGGTCGGATCTCTGGAACATCTGCTCGGCAGACCAACGCGGCGAAGGCGGCTCGCCCGTCTCCCGGCGCATGAGGTGGGCATTGGTCGTTTCCTCTGCTGACGCCCGGGTATTCAGCATCTGCTCCAGTTCGGCGATGTCGGGCAGATCCATGGCAGGCGCCGATGTCCGCGGGGGGCGGTCTGCCTCCTGATACGGCCGCCGAACCTCGGCGTTGTGGTCGGGCTGTTGGCGCATGTCGTCGATGTCGTCGTCATGATCGCGACGGTTCCGAACGGTTCGGAGCGCCTCTTCAAGATCCAGCGGCTCTGCCGATAGGCCTTTTGCGAAAGGTTCTTCAAAGCGTCGGCGTGGTTTCGGTTCGGGCGTACGTGCGGCGACCTCGGCGACGGTCTGTTTAATGGCCCGGACTTCGGTCAGGTTGCCCACGCGCCGGATCGACAGGATCATTGCGTCATCGCCCAGTTCCCGGACGGCCTTGTCCATGGCGCTTTCTGAATCTGCGGCTTTGAAGACGTATTCAGTCACGGAATGGTCCCTTTCGAGGAGGCGCGGCGGTGCTTAGATCAAGGATCGGCTCATTGTGTAGGCGTTACGGTTTCTTCGCCTGAAACGGTGGCGATCACGTCCACTTTGCGGCCATCAGGCAGCTCGGTGAAGGACAGAACCGGGAAATCGGCAATATACTGTCGCAGGAACGTCGAGAACTTTCGCCGGATTTGTGGAGAGACGACAAGGAAAGCCTTTTTGCCGGTTTCCGCCTGCTCCTCGTTAAGCCTGACCAGCGATTGCACAAGCCGGTCCGCGAGTGTGCCATCCAGCATCAATTGCTCGCCTTCGGATTGTTTGGCGGAATTGATAAGCAGGTGCTCGAAATCGCTGTCCAATGTCACGACTGGCAATGGCTGATTGAGCGGCGTGGTCTGCTGGATCAGCAGCCCCACCAGATGCGGTCGAAGAGCTTCGGCTGTTTCGGCGATTCCCAGGTTGCGACTGGCCATTTCAGACAGAAGTTCCAAAATGAGCCGCAGGTCGCTTATGGGTATCCGTTCGCGCAGGATGTGGCGCAGCACGGCTGTCAGATTATGCAGCGGCATCAGTTTTGGCACGACGGATTGCACGAGTTGCGGCACCACGCTGGACAGATTGTCGAGCAGTTCCTGAACGTCATCCTGACCAATCAACTCGGAGGCATGTTTGTGCAGGATCTGGTTTAGATGCGTGGCCAGAACTGTCTCGGGCTCGATGATGACATAATCGTTGGCCTCGGCTTCGACCTCGCGTTCAGGCAGGATCCATGTCGCATCAATGCCGAAAGAGGGTTCCTTGACATCTATCCCCTGTAGCTTGATGCGGGAGGTGCCGCTTGGCAGGGCCAGTTTGTGATCCGGGTAGACCTTGTTTTCGGCCACAACAGTCTGACCGATCTTGATCCGGTATTCATTGGCCGCAAGGGCGAGATCGTCACGTACGCGAATACCTGGCAGGACAAATCCCAAGGCCTGGGATACTTCGGAGCGCACAGTCTTGATGCGCCGCGCAAGAGGGCCGCCATCCTCGCTGTCGACCATCGACAAAAGCGGATAGCTCAGCTGTAGCGTCACTGCGGACAGGTCGGCAACATCCGTCACCTTCAGGCTGTCCGAATTGGTGTCTCCGCTGTCGGCTGGCGCGGCTTCTTCGATATCGGGATCGCCCAGAAGTTCCCGCTTTCGGAAAACATACCCTGCAAGCCCGGCAAAGGCCGCAACTCCTACGAACAGGAATGTCGGCATCCCTGGCACAAGACCGATCAGGCCAAGCACGCCGGCCACGGGAAACCACGCGCGCGACATGCTGACTTCGCTTTTGATGTGCTCGGCCATGTCCTGAGACGACGACACCCGCGTTACGATGATCGCCGTGGCGATCGACAATAGCAAGGACGGGATTTGGGCCACAAGCCCATCCCCGATAGAGAGCAGCACGTAAAGCTGTGCAGCCTCTCCGATTGCCAAATCATGCTGCATGGTGCCGATTGCCAGGCCGCCGATCAGGTTGATGGCAAGTATCAGGATGCCGGCAATCGCATCGCCCTTCACGAATTTCGACGCACCGTCCATTGCGCCGTGAAAATCCGCTTCGCGGGCCACGTCCTCGCGCCGTTTGGTCGCCTCTTCGGCTGTCAAAACGCCGGCATTCAAATCCGCGTCGATTGCCATCTGCTTGCCGGGCATGGCGTCAAGCGTGAATCGTGCCGATACTTCCGAGACCCGCCCGGCACCCTTGGTGATGACGACAAGATTAATGATCACGAGAATCAAGAACACGAAGATGCCGACGACAAAATTGCCCGCGATCACGAAGGCACCAAACGCTTCGATGACCTGCCCCGCAGCGGCCGTGCCGGTATGTCCCTCGCTCAACACGATCCGTGTCGACGCAACGTTGAGTGCAAGACGAAACACCGTGGCAACAAGCAGAAGGCTGGGAAACGATGAGAAATCCAAAGGCCGGTAGGTATGCAGCGCCACCATCAGGATCAGCAGTGCCATCAGGATATTGAGCGTAAAGAAGACATCCAGCAGGAACACCGGCAGCGGCAGCACCATCATCGCCACCAGCATCAGGATACCGAGTGGCAGCGCCGTGCTGGTCAAGGTCCGCCCGATATTACCGCGGCTTAGTGTCGGTTCTGACAGACTCATCCAAGGGGTTCCTTGCCCTGCTTTTGACACGGGCCCAGACAAGGCTCGTTGCTTCGAAAAAAAGAAGCAAAAATCATGCCATCAGCATTTGACAGGCCTGCGGTGCGGCGCGTGGTGGAACTGGCATGGCATGTGCATGGACCTCGCCAAATGATAGACCGCTCGGAGGACAGATCAGTGCGAAGCCCTACCCGTATGCCTGCCATCAAGGTAGTTGCTGCCATTACCGCGTTTGCAAGCCTTTCAGGATGCGTGATGCTGCAAGGCGCGACATCGTCGTCTGCGGGCCAGTCCGCTGCTGTCCGCGATGCCGCAGCGATCGAACAATCGCTTGACCGGGCTGACGTCGTCACAGCCCAGCAAATCGTTCCAAGCATCTCCGGGGTTGGATACGCGACGGTTTCGGCACAGCCTGCGAAGAACGTCAATCAACGTCGGCTGATGGCGATCCGGGCCGCGCGGATAGATGCGATGCGCGACCTCACAGAGCAGGTCCACGGCCTAAAGCTGAATTCCCGGACGACGGTGATCAACGCTTTGGTGCAGAACGATACATCACGCGCGGCAGTCGATGGAACAATCCGGGGTGCCCGCACGGTACGGATCAACCCGGTGGGTAAAGACACGTATGAGGTGGTTTTGGAACTGGACCGCGACATGATTTCGCGCATCATGCAAGCGCTGCGCTGATTGCCGTGATGAGGCGTCCCCACAGATCTCCGGCCCGTTGCCGGGCCGTGCTCTGGGTGATGATGGCGTGTCTGGTCGCTTTCACCACAGCACCGGCCGCGGCAATCGCGGAGATGGTGCGGGTCACAGGGCGGGCCGTGTTGGAGGCCAACGATATTCCCGGCTCACGCCGTCGCGCACTCGAAGATGCACTTTACCTGGCCGCGATGAAGGGTGGCGCGGATATTGATGCGTTTTCGGCTGTCGATATGGGGGTACTGACCGCTGACAGCATCCTGTTGCGCGCGTCCACCCGGATCGTGGATTTTGCCGTCGTGGATGAATTCAGGGGACAGTCCCAATACGAGGTGACAATCGACGCCTATGTGGGCGAGCGGCCAGAGCTGGGCTGTGCCGCAAGACCCGACCTTGCGTTGACTGTCGGTGTGCCGAAGCTGAGCACGACACAACAATTGCCGCATTGGATGGGCGACGCCCTGAAGATGGCCCATGACAGGACTATTGATGTCCTGCGCGGTGCAGCCAATGTCCGGCTTTCGGACAGTACGATATCACTGGAAGCCAAACCAGAAGTCCAATCAAGGATTGCCGACGGGTTCGATTATCAGTCTCTCCTGACCGGGCAGGCAGTACGGCAAGTTAGCGGAACTCTGCCACGCAATGCCCGTGGCCTGCATCTTTCATGGTCGGCGCAATCCGCGTCGGCGCGGGCAGAGCGCGTCGTGGTGACGCTTGAGGCGCGTATCGTCGATCCTGCGGCCCCGGCCCGGACCCGCAATCTGAAACTCCAAAAGACAGTGACCCTGACGCCCGATACGCCTTGGCGGGCGCTGAACGTGGTGGCCAGCAAGGATTGGGACAGTACTGCCAACGACCTGTCCCGCACCTTTGGCGACAGTCTGGCAACATGGCTGGAGCAATCCGCCTGCGCTCCCTTGATGGCAAATCTGGCAGCCGCCGGGACAGGCCGCTATCGTGTGGATCTGGGCATCCGGGACGGTCTGACCCGGCAAAGCCTTGCCTTTGTCGATGGTGGTCAAAGCGCATGGACAGTCCTGCGCGTTGTCGAGCTTGCCGCAAGCAGTGCAATCGTCGCGCCCATGAACCCGGCCCGCGCCCCGTCACGCCTGACGGGAACGCTGGTGCGTTTCAATGACGGAAGGTAACAAGATGGTCGGTGTGAAAATGGTCGGTGTGAAATCATGCTGGACGGCCGCGCTTTTGATCGCCGTGGCGGCGTCGGCCCACGCTCAGGATTCTGATGTCGTTTTGCAGTATAATTCAGAGCGCCTGGACGGGGTCGACCACGGAAACCGCTATCAGGTTCAGCGCGGCGAAACCCTGTATTCCATCCTGCGCACCCATTTTGGGAGTGATGCGGATTTGTCGGGTCTTGCGCGGGCAACCGTGGCGCTTAATCCTCGGGCATTTCGGGGGGGCGACATGAACCGCTTGCTTGCGGGCCAGACAATCACCCTGCCGCATGGGGCAGCAGCGCCGTCCGAGCCGGACGACATATATTTCTTCTAAGATGCATCATCTACTGGCCATCATCTGCGGACTTGTCGTCTTACCGCTGATGGCGGTCTCGGAACCGCGCGTGATCAATGGCGAGGATGTCCGGCAGGCAATTGTCGAGCGCCTGACCCAGGCAGGAGAGCTCGCAGCGCCCAACGTTTTGCCTGAAAAACAGTTCTATGTGTGTGATCAGCCACTGGAGGTGCAACCAGCCTTTGGCGGCTGGCGGAGCGTTTCGGTCGTGTGCCCTTCGCCGGTGGAGTGGGCAATCGTCGTACGCGCCCAGGTCAAGGGCGAGGGCCTTGCCGGTGTCCAGGGGAATGATGTGCCTGCCGCACAGGCCGTCTTCCTGAACAGGCCCTTGCGGCGTGGTGACCGCATTCAATCCGGCGATGTGGAACTGCGCCCGATAGATCCCTTGTCGTCGGGTAGTATATTTGCCGATCCCGATGACGTGATCGGACGGGTTTTGACGCAGTCCATCACCACGCGCCTGCCTCTCATGCCCAGGCATTTGCTGCGTGAATGGGCGGTTGAAGCAGAGGATACCTTGTCTCTTGTCATTCTGCGCGGGGGTATTCAGGTGGTGTCGACCGGCGTCGCCTTGGAAGCGGGCCAGTTCGGCGATACTATCCGTGTGTCAAATGCCGCCAGCGGAGTGGAGCTGATGGGCAAGGTGGTGGGCGACAGGAAAGTGGAAATAGTTTCTAAAAGTCTTCAGTAAGGCGTCGTTACCTTATTCAGCTAGGAGAAAGTTACATGGTCGATTCCCCACAAAACCTTACTGGAACAGTGACATCTATAAGAGTCGCTGAAGCTAATCCTACCCCTACGGTAAACCTGTCGCCGACCGCATCCGGCGGTGCTGCCGCTCTGGGTGTCACGGCGCCAGTCAATCCGGTGTCGGCGCCTTCGCGTCCTGCGGTCGAGGTGAATTCGGCCGCTGCCGAAGTGCTTGCATCGATGCGAGATATGCCCCCGCCGGTGGATATCGAGGCCGTGACCAAGATCCGCGAAGCGATCAGCGCGAACGACTACCCCCTCGATTACACCAAGGTCGCCGAGAGCTTGGCGCAATCGTTCGAATCTCTGACGTGATTGTCGAGCCGGGCGCAGCGGACGAGATGACCCGTCTTGGCGTGCTTTTGGAACAGCTTTCCCATAGCCGCCAGGATGTGGCGGCTTATGCCGGTATTGCAGCAGAGGTGCTGAAATGCGTCGAGACGCTGAATGATCAGGCGAAGCAGCCCTTGGCTGACCCGTCTGGACTGAATGACGATCTTTTGCGTGAATTGTTCTTTGCCGCCAAAAGTGCTCAATTAAGGTCGCCTGCATCCGTTGTGGGCTCGACATCCGGCGCATCGTCAAATTACTGACACCACTGTTAAAAATGTGACCGGACCCGACAAAGGAAACCGGAATGCTGGTGACGCTGGATCAGGATCAATTAAACTTGGGCCTGCTTGTTGTGGGGGCGTGTCTTGTGCTGCTGGCAATAGTGTGGCGCCTGCGTCGGTCGCGGTCTGCCAGAAAACAACGCGCCGCCACGACCGAACCGGTCATCACCAATGCCGCGCCCGTATCTGATTTTACAACGCTTTACGATGAGGCGCTTGTGAAGCCTGAGGCACCCGATGCCCCCGTCGAAAACGCCCCATCCGGGGATGATCCCGTGGATCCTTACAACGCCTCCGATCCCGCACCTGGCGAAGCCACACCAGACAACCGAACCGCGCCCGCTATGGCCAAGGCCACTGGCGCTGCAGCTCTGAATGATTTTCGCAGGGCGCTGAATGATGGACTGGACCTGCCTTCTGCCGCGCGCAAGCATGGCCTGACCGAAGACGAGGCCCGTGTCGCTTCCTTATGTTACAGCCCCCCGGATGCCTGATCCGCGAACAGCGTCGTCATGTCCTGATCCTCGAACAATACGCGCGCCTCGTCCTGGGATGTCAGGATCACGTCGGTTTCCAGTTCTGACATGATCTCGTCGCGTCTGGTGGCGGCATTATCCACACCAAGCGCGGCCGCGATAAGGGACCAGACATAGGCTGTCTGCATGTCCGGCTCGGGCAGGATGGTGCTGTTGAACTCAATGTATTGCATGATCGCGCTGCGGTCCCCGCGCTCCAGCCGGGTGCGCAGTCTCTCGTCGATCCGCTCGAATACCACATCCTGCGCATCGGCGGTCACCAGACCGGACAGGTCGGCGCTGAACTTGATGGCGCGCTCAACGCCGCCCAACTGCGCCAGCAGGGACCATTCCAGCGCTTGAACGAAATTCTGCGGCAGCCCCTGTCCCGCGCGCAACAACAGCGCAAGATTGAACTGCGCGTCGTAATCGTCCTCTTGCGCAAGCGTCTCGAACACGGATGTGGCCGTCGCAAAATCCTTGGCCTGCACGGCCCGCACCGCGCGTTGAAACGGGTCCGCCTCGGCAAGATGCGCCTCTGCCATGGCGCCGGTGCCAAGGGTCCCAAGCGCCGCTGCGGCGATGGCCCGCGTCAGGTGGGGTCGTGGAAAGGGACGTTCGCGCGCTGTCATGGTCTGCTCCGGCCTTGTTGTTGCCCCTAGGGTAAACCATTCGCAACTAGGCGCAATTGCTTATAGCGTCCGGACCGCCCCCAGCGATCCTTTGCGATCGGCGGAACAGTTAAGTTTTTCACCCTGTTCCTAAACCTCCGACTCGGCCTGTCGTTTCCTTACTCAGACCGAAGGCAACACCACAAACGCCGAGCGGTTCAAAGCGTCAGCACGGTGTGCCGCGCAGTATAGACTTGAAACAGGAGAGTGTAATGGCACTTGCAATTGCGACAAACACGGGCGCCTTGATGGCCGCAGCCTCTGCGTCCAGCGTCAACAAGGACATGGAAACATCGATGGAGCGCCTGTCGACAGGCAAGCGCATCAACTCTGCAAATGACGACGCAGCTGGCGTGGCAATTGCGTCGCGCCTTTCGTCGGAAATCCGCGGCACTAACCAGGCGATCCGAAATGCTATGGATGCCCAAGGTCTGATTGACACTGCGGAAGGTGCGCACAAAGAGGTAGAAAACATCCTCCAGCGTATGCGGGAACTGGCAGTGCAGGCTGCAAACGATACAAATGATAGTACCGATCGTTCCAACCTATCGGCGGAGATGACGCAGCTCACGACGGAAATCACACGCATTGCGACGACCAGCTCTTGGGCCGGTCAAGCTTTGTTGAACGGTGACGCATCAACAGCTACTCCCGCCACTGCAACCACCCAAGAAGCAACTTTTAATTTCCAGATCGGTGCCGGCAGTAAGGACCAAGAACAAATTTCTGTGGATGTCAAGGCTATGACTGCGGAAGCACTGGGTGTTGCAGGTTCGGGTACAGTTGCAACGATCACCAACGTGGCGTCGTCTCTTTCTGGTGGTACATCTACCGTTAGTTCCATGAGCGTTAGCACCGCAGGCGTTGTAACGTTCAACTCTGGCAGTAGCACCGCCATTGCAGCCGGAAGCACATACAGTTTCACTGTTGAAGGGGTGGATATCTCTATTACAGTTGACGCGACCGACTCGTATGCGGATACGGCTGCTGGTGTGGCTAAGCAAATGGGTGATGCAATTGTAGCAGCTGATATCACTGGGTTGAACGTCGCTGTTAATGAGAGCGCAGGAACGGTAACGCTTACCAACGGTGGTTCGCTTAGCCTAACCAATGCAACAAACGCACGAAGCGCCGTTAATAACATCGACTCGGCAATCGAAACACTCAATACGCAGAGAGCTAATTTGGGTGCTGTTTCTAACCGTTTGGACAACACGGTCAGCAATCTAACAAATGCAGTAATCAACTTGGAAGCTGGAAAGGGACGCATTGAAGACGCTGATTTCGCGGCGGAAAGCACGTCGCTTGCCAAAAGCCAAATCCTTCAGCAGGCATCCACTGCCATGCTGGCACAGGCCAATGCTTCCAAGCAGAACGTCCTGAGCCTGCTTCAAGGCTAAAAAATAAATTTGGCATGAAAATTGAAGGCCTGGGCTATGAACGCCTAGGCCTTCATTCTTTCGGGCGAGCGATAAAGGGGAAGCTGAGCCGTTCGGCTGTTTAAAGTTGCCCTGTCGCTCTGCACAGATGCAAACGTAGGAGGCCAAAATGGACCAGACGCAGATTGGACTTGAGAAATCTTTTATCGAACTGCGCCGCCTTCTGAACGAAGGTCTCGCACATCACGCATACGCGCTCTCATCCGTTCTTGTTGAAAAATTTCCCGAAAATGATCGTGCACAGTTAAACCATGCTGTTGTGTGTATAGCCAAAAATGAGCCTATCGAAGCCATTAAGCATGCGACGCAAGCTTATCAGTTAAATAATGAACATAAAATGGCTCATAAGCTTGTGGCAAAAGCATATTTTGCTCTAGACGAGTTTTCTGAAGCGCTAAAGTTTTCAGAGCATTACATCAATGATAACCCAGAAGATCCGGAAGCTTATCTGCTGTCCGGCATCGCTTTTTACAAGCTCAGATATTTGCATGACGCCGAGAATCGCTTGAACAGCGCGCTTAGTTTCAACGAATTAAAAGACAAGATCAAGGCCGATTGCCTAATACATCTTGGAATGACTCTCAGTGGAATAGATGGCAGATCGGATGAGGCCGAAGTTGCTGCGCGCGCAGCAGTTGAAATTTTTCCTGAGACCGCTTCTTACCATATGGAATTCGGTAATATTCTATCTTTGCGCAGCAAAGAGAGTGAAGCCATTCAGCATTTTGACTGGGCACTTGAACTGAACCCGCACTTGGGCTCAGCATACTGGAACAAGTCCCGCTCAAGAAAAATTGGGCCAAATGATCTTCCTTTCATCGAAACAATGAAATCACTTTACCTGAGTGAAGGGCTTGCCCCCCGTGACCAGACCTTGATTGGCTTTTCACTTGCTAAGGCTCTCAACGACCTTGGTAACTACGAGGGAGCAGTTGATTGCTGGATAACTGCAAACCGCGTCCAGCGGAAAAGCGAAGGCTTCAACATCTCTGTGGAAAAGCTTCAGTTTGCCCGTTACTACTCTGAAGTTCCAAAAGGAGTGCCGCCGGAAATGAGGTTTGATGCGGAAACAGAGCCGCAGCCGATCTTCATTCTTGGCATGCCTCGCTCCGGGACAACGCTTACAGAACAAATAATTGGAGCTCATTCGCGTGTCACACCCCTGGGGGAACTTGAATACATGTCCAGGTCAGTTGAAATGGCAAGGCGCGAATTTGGAGCACCCACTTCACCGGAAGCAATACAGTTTATTCGCACAATGTACCTTGCCTTTCTTGCTCCACACCGTTCGTCAACAAGTATCATAACTGACAAAATGCCTCTGAACTTTCGGTTCATTCCGATTATTGCTCACGCATTTCCTGAGGCACGAATAATTCATTGCCGACGTGATGCACGGGCCGTGTGCTTTTCGAATTTTTCAACTCATTTTCCAGCAAAGGGGTTGGTATACAGTTGTGACCAACAGGATGTTGCTGAGTTTTACAAACTCTACCACGATTTTATGTTGCACACTGAAAACCAGTTTGGACCTAGAATTTATAACCTGGATTATGAACAGCTAACTGAAAATCAAGAGGAGAAAACTAAGTGCCTTCTTAATTATTGTGGTCTTGAATTTGAACGTGCTTGTCTTGAATTTCACAATTCAGACAGAGCCATTACGACCGCTAGTCAACGGCAAGTAAAGCGAGGTATGTACAAGGGAAGCTCTGACCGATGGCGCCGCTATGAGCCATGGCTTGGTGAAATGATAGCAACTTTAGAAAAACATGGCCTCTGACTTGGTCCAGGCAAGCGTTAATGCTGAAGTAATTCAACCCTTTTCCTTATCGGGGCCACTATGAAAATCTTCGCACAAATCATCGCAACAGTTGGTGCATTTACACTGGCTTACCTGGTGTATTTGTTCTGGCCCGAAATCCGTCACGCGACACGGTTGGGTGAACCACAGCAGATCACTGCTGAGGTACAACTCAACAATCGCTGCCCCATCAAAGATATCGATTTTGTTGTGCGCCATGTAAAAACCAACCGCACAGCGGCATTTTCCAACGGCTTAGCCCGCATTTCAGTGTTGGAAGGTGACTATGTGGAACTGCAATTGAGTGCTCGTTACAGAGAAGTGCAGTTCAACGGTTTCCGCCAGCGCGCCTCGCAAAACATGACCATGACCGCGGATTGCGGCAAGGGCGAGCGTATGCAGGGCACAATGGACAGCATGCGCGACAAGTTTGGTGACTAAAGCGTTCTACCTTTCGCCTCTGTTTCAGGTCAAAAGCGAAACGCCGTGATCTGGCGGATCACCCGTGATACTGCTTGGCGTGGAACTTGCATCTGGCTGGCCAGGATGGAGGGTGACCCATGGCTATAGGTTCGGTTGGCGGTCTGGCGCAGGCATATAAACCGACGCTGGACAGGTTCGACAC
>JANSXS010000054.1 GCA_024742835.1 Paracoccaceae bacterium
AACAAAACCCGCCTTCACAGCGCCATCGGTTACATCACGCCACAAGAAGCAGAGGAGGCATTCTACGCAAGCTTGAACGCTGACGAAAAAGCAGCCTAACTATTGAACCAGAAACTCTCCGGTAAACCCGGGGCGGTTCAGTTGGCTTTCAAACGCACCGCGGGCGATGGCGCTGGCGTGAAACGCATACAGCTTATCGACCGCGACCTAACTGATGGAACGCTGAAAAGTGACAAGTGGCCGGCCCGGATCGCATTGCTTGGGCAGCTGGCGCACCGAATGCACGGGTCGGCCGGGGTGATCGTGCCGAAATTTTTGCGCGAGCGTATCCACGAAGAGCAGTTTCCACAGCTCCTTTGGGGGCACTTTGGTAATCTGCGGGGGGTCAATGAGTTTGAAGATGTGGGTGCCTTGGTCGTCGTTGGGCGGCCCGCGCCGCACTACTCAGAAGCTGAGGAGAAAGCAGCCGTGCTCACGGGGCAACACATTGAAACGCTTCCTGAAGGGTCGAAATGGTACCCCCAGCCAGAGAAACCCATTTATTCACGCAGCATTCCCGGCGCAGGTTGGCTTGTGCACGCTGCTGAGCATCCAGACCCGATCGTCGAGCAGGTGCGCGCAAGCGTGACGGATGATGGGCTGGAGCAAGCCCTTGGGCGGGGGCGTAACACACGTCGGACATCGGACCGCCCGCTAGTCGAGTATGTGTTCACAAACACTCCGACCAGCCGTTGGGTGGAAGGTGTGGTTCACAGAGAAGAGCTGAAAGCCGCGACCAGTTGGATTGGAGTTTTTCTTGACATGGGGCTTTGGATCAAAGGCGGTACGAAGGGGCTGGGGGACTGGGTGCAATTGTTTGGCCGGGTTCTTGCCTCTCAAAGGCTGAAATCCCAATATGAAGTTCTCTTTGGAAAGTCAGCCTTTGAGGATTCCGACCAAGCCGCCGACTGGCTTAAAAGCCAAAGACACGACAACCACGAGATTGGCTGCCTCGCCAGCCTTATAGATTGGGCGCTGGAAAATAATACCCTGGCCGTAACATTGCTGGCCAGCCAATACCCACTGGACGACTTCCGCCCCGTCAGAGCCAAGGTCCGAGGCGCACGGTACTTTGCCCAACTTTACGTGCGCACCTCCCCCAACCAGATGCCCCAAGACGCCCTGCGCGAGTTCCTAGGCGATCTGGCCGAAGAGGTCGAGATAGAGGAAGGCTGATCAGTCCTTAAACTGGTCCTTCCAGTCCGGATCCAGCCATCCATAGGCCACGGCCCGCGCTGCGATGTCCTTGAGCTCAGCTCGGATCTCCCGCCCAACCTCGGCCCGCCGCTTGGCCTCAGCGCGCCGCTCTTTCGTCAGCCGCCCGTGCTTGAGCTGCGCCGCCGCGATCCTTGCGCGTCCGGCCTCGGTCCTTGGTCCGGTGCTTTTGCCGCCATGGAGCTGGCAGCGGCCTTTGCCGCGGAGAGCTGGTTTTTTGCATGGCTTGCCGGCCCGGGTTCGGGCTCCGCAGCGCTGGCCCGGCCAGTCTGGCCCAAGTCGCGTTTGCTTACCGATCTGGTTGCCTTTTTTGAACATGACTACGCCTCCAGATAATCCCTTGGATGGGGTGTTATAATATAACTCATTTTTATCTGGGGGTAGAGGCTAAATTCCTAGGGTCAGGACCCATTGATTTTCATCTGACGGCGTGATTCACGGTTCAAAAACGAGCGGTGCACATGTCTGATCTTTTCTGGCTGACCGACGCCCAGATGGCGCGTCTTGAGCCCTTCTTTCCCAAGTCCCATGGCAAGCCGCGCGTAGATGATCGACGCGTTCTCAGTGGGATTATCTTATTCAATCGCAATGGGTTACGATGGCGTGATGCCCCTGCTGTCTATGCCCCGCACAAGACGCTGTACAACCGCTGGAAACGTTGGAGCGACAAGGGCATCTTCGCGCGGATGATGGCCGGGTTGGCTGCCGAGCACGGCGAACAGAAGACCGTGATGATCGACGCCACCTACCTGAAGGCCCACCGGACAGCGACCAGCATGGGCGTCAAAAAGGGGGGCGTGGACGTCTGATCGGCCGGACCAAAGGCGGCATGAACACCAAGCTGCACGCCATCTGCGACAGCCAAGGGCGCCCGCTCGACCTGTTTGTCACTGCCGGACAGGTCAGCGACTACATTGGCGCACGGGCTTTGCTGAGCAACTTGCTAAATGTCGATTGGCTGCTCGGAGATCGCGGCTATGACGCTGATTGGTTCAGAGAAGCGTTGAAAGACAAAGGGATACGCGCTTGCATTCCTGGCCGAAAACAGCGGAAGAGGCTGATCAAGTACGACAAGCGCCGCTACAAACGCCGAAACAGGATCGAGATCATGTTCGGCAGGCTCAAGGATTGGCGGCGTGTCGCAACCCGCTACGACCGATGCCCAAAGGTCTTCCTCTCAGCCATCGCCCTTGCCGCTCTCGTCATCTATTGGCTATGAGTCCTGACCATAACCAAATTTGTGCAACAAAGCCAGTCTCATCAATCTGGTCTTCGAGCCGATGCGCTAAATCGCTGCGCATTTCACAGGCATTCAGCTTAAAATCCTGCGCATGGTCAAGGCTTGGTAAATGCGCATGCAACAACTCTAAAATAGCAGGGACCGGCATGATACGATGCAACGCAAACCAATCCTCCTCGCCCAAGGTTTTCAAACCGTCGCGGTCCAAAGAGAAAAGGTCGGCATGCCGTGCCAAATGCGCTGCCTCTACCGCAACTGGAACCTGCCAATGCTGCAACAAATGCCTGTCCGCAAAAAACCGCAAAACAAGTCCCAAGCGGTTAATTGCCTTTTGTTGAATTTTCAGAAGCGACAGCTTTGCCGCCAGCGCCGGCGCCAACTGCTTATTGACGAACAGGGGCTCTACTCCTGCCAAGCCCACCGTTTCTGCGCAATAGCTTAGCCAAACAGTTAGATTCTGGTGATTTTGGCTTAACTGGAATGGGTAGCTGCGTAGCACCTTAGGTATGACACGCCCGCGCCAGCCGCCATCCGCCTGCACGTACAGATTGACGCCTGGCACCGGCCCCAGAACCGCAACAGCCTGCCATTGGCTGCCGAGCTTACGAAAAGCCACAGGCATGTCCTGCGCCAGTCGTGGCAATTCATCCCCTGTAATCTGTACGAGGCTGAGGTTGCGCGCAAATCCATATCCTTGCGTCCGCCGCCACCCCAAATTTCCATGAGCGTCAAAAGATAATGTTTGCAGCGGCATCATGACGGTGTGGTCGCAACAGGGATAGCAATATACTCAAAGACGAAACGGTCACGCTTGCGCATCGTCAACAGCACGCTCCCGCCATCGAAAGCGGCCCGCGCGTCTACCCGATGGGCACCCGCGCAATGTGCGCCAACATGATAAAGAATGCGGTCCCCTTTCGCAGCCGTCTCCATGGCCAACCCAAACGCTCCTCGCCGCAAGCCAGTGATGTCGATCACGCTGGCAAGGTCCCCTTTTTGTGCATCAGACGGGCTGCGCTGCTCAATATCCCTATCGGACTGGCGCTGCCGTAATTTTTGTGGATCACTGGACAACACTTGATCTCCATTCTTTTTCGTTCTTGATTGTGATTTGGTGCAGTGTTTTGCGGGTGGAGATCATAAAATGAAGCCAAGCGCCGCGTTGCGGATGCTTATGTGAGAATTTCGTGATCCGAGGGGCATTCAAAGCAGCACTGCTTCGGATAGATCCGTTGGATTGCCTGCGCTTGTCTGGATGCCGTTACTTAGCAAGTTTTCACTTAGTTTGAGCATGGCTCTGACCTGTCCACAGTTCACCGTTACGAGCTAAAATCCACAGACTTGTGTGTGTATTCAAGTCCTTGGCGGCAATTTGAGACTCGGCTTGGCCAGTTTTACGTAAGTATCTGTACTAAAATGAAAAAGTGTGGAACTGCTACGCCGTTGACTTTTGCCGCGCAGCAAAATAATTTATGTGCTCAGCGCATCGTTTTGACTGTGTAGCCGAGCGCAACTGTGATAATAATTGTTACGACAAACACTTGCTCAAACCTAGGGTCAGGACCCATTGATTTTCGTGTAGCGGCATGATTCACGGCTCGAAAACCGAGTGGTGAATATGTCTGATCTTTTTTGGCTCACGGACGCGCAGATGGCGCGTCTTGCCCCCTTCTTTCCAAAGTCCCATGGCAA
>JANSXS010000075.1 GCA_024742835.1 Paracoccaceae bacterium
GATTGCGCCGATCGCGATGGAAGACGGCCTGCGCTTCGCCATCCGCGAAGGCGGCCGCACCGTCGGTGCCGGCGTGGTGTCGAAGATCATCGAATAAGCTCAAACAACATCCGTAGGGTGGGCAAATTGCCCACCCTACCAACGTACAAATTGCGCGATGAAGGAGGGCAATTCCGCTCCTCTTCCTCTCCGTTGAAACCCTGTTAGGGATAAGATCAATGGCCATGCAAAGCCAAAATATCCGCATCCGCCTCAAGGCGTTCGATTACCGCGTGCTCGACGCCAGCACGCAGGAAATCGTCAATACCGCCAAGCGGACCGGGGCCGAGGTCCGCGGACCCATCCCGTTGCCGAACAAGATCGAGAAATATACCGTTCTGCGCGGCCCCCACGTGAACAAGAAATCGCGCGACCAGTTCGAGATCCGCACGCACAAGCGTCTTCTCGACATCGTCGACCCCACGCCGCAGACGGTTGACGCGCTCATGAAGCTCGACCTCGCCGCTGGCGTGGACGTGCAAATCTCGGTTTAAGGAGGGTGGCAGACATGTTGCGCTCTGGTGTTATCGCAAAAAAAGTCGGCATGACCCGGCTTTTCATGGAAGACGGCAAGCAGATCCCTGTGACCGTTCTTCAACTCGACAAGCTTCAGGTCGTCGCGCAGCGCACGGCAGAGCTGCATGGCTATTCGGCTGTCCAGCTTGGCGCGGGCACGGCCAAGGCCAAACGGACGACGCAGGCCATGCGCGGCCATTTCGCCGCTGCCAAGGTGGAACCGAAACGCAAGGTCGCGGAATTCCGTGTCGCGCCTGAGAACCTGATTGATGTGGGCGAAGAGATCACGGCAGACCATTACTTTGAAGGTCAGTTCGTGGATGTCTGCGGCACGTCCATCGGTAAGGGCTTTGCAGGTGCCATGAAGCGGCACAATTTCGGTGGTCTGCGGGCGACGCACGGTGTCTCGATCAGCCACCGTTCGCATGGCTCCACCGGTCAGTGCCAAGAACCCGGCAAGGTGTTCAAGGGCAAGAAGATGGCCGGTCATATGGGTGCCGCGCGCGTGACGACGCAAAACCTTCAGGTCGTCAAGACGGATGCCGACCGTGGCTTGATCATGGTCAAAGGTGCCGTTCCCGGCTCCAAGGGCGGCTGGGTCACGATCAAGGATGCGGTCAAAAAGCCGTTTCCGGAAAATGCGATCCTGCCCGCTGCGCTGAAATCCGCGGCAGACGAAGCCGCGAAAGCCGCCGAGGAAGCCGCCGCGGCTGCCGAGGAAGAAGCCCGCATCGCTGAAGAGGCACGCCTCGCCGAGGAAGCCGCGCAGCAAGAGGCCGCCCTCAAGGAGGCCGAGGCCGAGATCGACGCTGAAAAGGCTGATGGCGACACCCCTGAAAAGAAGGACGGTGAGGAATGAAACTCGACGTGATCAAACTCGACGGCGCCGCCGCCGGATCGGTCGAACTCTCGGGCGAGATCTTTGATCTCGATCCGCGTGCCGACATCCTGCACCGCGTCGTCCGCTGGCAGCGCAACAAGGCGCAGCAGGGCACGCACAAGGTCAAGACCCGGTCCGAGACGTCGTACTCGACCAAGAAGATCTACCGCCAGAAGGGCACCGGTGGCGCACGCCACGGCGACCGCAACGCGCCGATCTTCCGCAAGGGTGGTATCTACAAGGGCCCGACCCCACGCAGCCATGCCCATGACCTGCCCAAGAAGGTCCGTCAGCTGGGTCTCAAGCACGCTTTGTCGGCCAAGGCAAAGGCAGGTGAGCTTGTGGTGATCGAGTCCGCGGACGGTGTCGCCAAGACCAAGGAACTCGCGCGCCATGTCAAGGATCTTGGCTGGAAGCGCGCGCTCGTGATCGACGGGGCCGCGGTGAACGAAGCGTTCGCCCGCGCCGCCGCGAATATCGAGGGTCTGGACGTGCTGCCATCCATGGGCGCAAACGTATACGACATCCTCAAGCGTGACACGCTCGTGCTCACGAAGGCGGGTGTCGAAGCACTGGAGGCTCGGTTGAAATGAGCGCGAAACCAGAACATTACGACGTGATCCGCAAGCCGGTCATCACCGAAAAAGCAACCATGGCGTCTGAACATAACGCTGTTGTTTTCGAGGTGGCGATTGACGCGGCCAAGCCCCAAATCAAGGAGGCGGTCGAGGCGCTTTTCGGTGTCAAGGTCAAGGCTGTGAACACCACGATTACCAAGGGTAAGGCCAAGCGCTTTCGTGGTATGATGGGGCGCCGCAAGGACACCAAGAAGGCCTATGTGACGCTTGAAGAGGGTAACACGATCGACGTGACCACCGGTCTTTGACCGGTAGGGTGGGCAATCTGCCCACCTTGCAACGTGAATGACCCCGGTTGCCCATGGCGGCCGGGGTTCGCTTTTGGCGCGCAGCGGTTCGAGGGTCAGACGGGCACGTCGTCATAGTCGCGCGACCTGTCCGTCCGGCTCAGCGCCGTGGCCTCTTCGGTGGCCTTGGCCATGACCCTGATGATGCATTGGGCCGTTGAGCTATAATGTGCCATGGCCGTTTGCACATAGTCTGTTTGCAGTTTGGACAGCTCGGCTGGCGTTTTGCAGCTCAGAAGCGCGGCCTGGGTCTTGAGATCTTCCTGAAGCCGCTCGCACAGAAACCGGGTGCCTTCGCAGGCCAGCCCCGACCAGATCCGCGCGATCCCCGGGCTGCCCGCCATCATTATCTCGGAAAGGGTGGCGGTACTCTGCGTGGCGGCGTCAGCAAATGGATTGTCGGGTTTGTCGGAATTCGTCATGGTTGTCCTCCGTTTCGGTTGGTGCCCCGCCGGTGGCGGTGTTGCATATGGCTCTGACATATATTTGTCATATGTCTGATACAGTCACCTTGATCTGGATCGTGCCGGAAATTCACGGCTTATGTCCTTGACCCCGGCGCGGCGCTTTATTACCAGACCCTATCGGAAAGGCCCCGGATTCGTCCGGGGCTGCGTGTTTTTGCCCTTTGGGCATTTCAGCCGGGCACCTTCGGGGGCCTATACCCGGTGGGCAGATTGCCCACCCTACACATAGCGGACCCCACAAAGGGTACGCGTTTGCTAAACGGAAGACAGAAAGCATGGCACTCAAGTCGTATAAGCCGACGACGCCGGGCCAGCGCGGGCTGGTGCTGATCGACCGTTCGGAGCTGTACAAAGGACGCCCCGTCAAATCCCTCACCGAGGGTCTGACGAAATCGGGCGGCCGGAACAACACCGGACGTATCACATCGCGCCGTCGCGGGGGCGGAGCAAAACGCCTTTACCGGATCGTCGATTTCAAACGCAGCAAATATGACGTTTCGGCCACCGTCGAGCGTATCGAGTACGATCCCAACCGGACCGCCTTCATCGCGCTCATTCGCTACGAAGATGGCGAGCAGGCCTATATTCTCGCGCCGCAGCGCCTTGCCATCGGTGACAAGGTGCTGGCCTCGGCCAAGGCCGACATAAAGCCGGGCAACGCGATGCCGTTCTCGGGGATGCCCATCGGCACGATCGTCCACAATATCGAGCTTAAGCCCGGTAAGGGCGGCCAGATCGCCCGTGCGGCGGGCACCTATGCCCAGTTCGTCGGTCGCGATGGTGGTTATGCCCAGATCCGCCTGAGTTCGGGCGAACTGCGCCTTGTGCGTCAGGAATGCATGGCCACCGTCGGCGCCGTGTCCAACCCCGACAACTCGAACCA
>JANSXS010000049.1 GCA_024742835.1 Paracoccaceae bacterium
CGCCTTGACGACCCAGACCGGGCCGTCAAGCTCTCCGGCGGCCGATTTCGCCTCCTCGGCCCGCAAAACGACACGCCCGTCCGAAACCGGCGCCCCGTAAGACCGAAGCAACGCCTTCGCCTGATATTCGTGGATGTTCATCTGGTTACTGTCCTCCCGGTAGTGTTATTTTATCAGTGGTAGCATCGACTTGAACGCGTCGGTTCCGGCGCGGCCCAGCCATTCGAAAATCACCATTTCCGTGGTCACGATCCCCGCGCCGCAGGCGCTGAGCCGTGCGATGCAGGCCTGTTCGCTTTCCAGCGTGCGCGAGGCGGTCGCGTCAGAGACGACGAATACCTCGATGCCCTCTTCCATGAGGCTTGCGGCGGTCTGGGTAACGCAGATATGCGCCTCCATGCCGGCCAGCACAGCCTGCTTGCGATCGAGCTGGCGGAAGGTTCGGGCGAAATCCGCATCTTCCATGCAAGAAAAATGTACTTTCGGCAGGGTGATCGCGCCCTTGGCGTCCGCGAGGTCGGGCACGGTATGCCCAAGGCCCTGCGGGTATTGTTCGGTCATCAGGATCGGTACATCCATGGCATTGGCCCCGGCAACCAGTTTGCGCGTGTTGGAAATTGTCCGCGCGGGGGCCTGCATGGCGGGCACCAGACGCTCCTGCATGTCGATGATGACGAGGGCCGAATCATTGGCGCGGATAAGCATTTAAGGACCCCGGAGTGGTTTCAAAAGGGCGCAAGGCGCTTGCGTGGTATACCAAGTACCACGAGTGCGAATAGGGTGCAATATCCTATAAAGCAAAGTCTTGCGGCGCTTGAGAGCGGGCGCGGCGTTGTCGCCGGTGCCGCGCGTCATGGCTTGCAGTGATGATGCGCGATTTTGATCGCTGCGTTCGGGACCGTATTGATTCGGTATAAAATAAAGGCGATTTCGGCAGGGGTGGGTTGTCCGCGCCCGATACTGACCGCAACATGCCTTATATGGCAAACCAATCCGAAGGTCGGCGTTTTTGCCGGTGGGGCCTGAAACATGTCTTGCAAAGCTGTGGTACTTGGTCCATGGTATACCAGAAGCTGGATCCGGCGTCACATCGCTTGGCGACCGGGGTTGGGAGGGACATTATTTGTATCGCGTGGACCATATCGACAGCCGGTGCCGGGGAGGCGACGCTCCTTTCAGGCTTGCGGGGCAGGGCGGGGTCTGACGTGGATATGAAACTTAAGCCGATCGCAACGAATTTCACCTTGAAAGAGCACATCTACGAGATGATGCGCGATGCGATCCTTGAGATGGACATCTACAACGACGAGGTGGATCTGCGCCTTGACGAGCGGTCACTGGCCGAGCAGCTTGGCGTGTCGCGGACCCCGCTGCGCGAGGTTCTGGTGCGGCTGGAGCGTGACGGGCTGGTTGCCGTGGTGCCGCGCAAGGGTATTTTCGTGCAGCGCCGGACGCTGGACGAGATCTTGGAGATGATCGTCGCCTGGGCGGCGCTTGAGAGCATGGCTGCGCGTCTGGCGGTCGAAAATGCGACCGAGACCGAGATCGGATCGCTGCGCAAGCTGGCTGCAAAATACAGCGTGACCCGCGCAGGGGCGCATCTTTCCGAGTATTCGGAAAGCAACATAAAGTTTCATCAGCGCATTCTTGAGATTTCTCACTGCGCGCTGCTCAAGACGATGGCGGACGGGCTTTTCGTGCACATGCACGCCGTGCGCCGCCGCGCCATGGGCGAGGGGGACCGCGTGTCCCGCTCGGTGGTGGACCACATGGAGATCATCGAGGCGCTTGAGGCGCGGGATGCGGAAGAGGCGGCGCGACTGGTGCGGGAACACACGTTGCGTCTGCACGATCACGTAAGGCGCGGTTGGCGCAGGCTTGCACAAGAGCGCAGCGCCTGACCGGGCACGGAATTCGGGAATATCCTGCCAAGGGACAAGAATGGCGGGAATGACAAGGGAGAGAGCGATGGCACCGGAAGGCGCGAACACCACTGTAAATGCCGACAATGCGACGGATATCGAAAGCCTGACAGACGGGTTTCACCTCCTGATCGACGCTTTGAAGGTGAACGGCATCGAGACGATCTATAACGTGCCGGGCATCCCGATTACCGATCTGGGCCGTTACGCACAGGCGCAAGGGATGCGGGTGATCTCTTTCCGGCATGAGCAGCACGCGGGCTACGCCGCCTCTGTGGCCGGGTTCCTGACGAAAAAGCCGGGCGTTTGTATGACCGTGTCCGCGCCGGGCTTTCTGAACGGCATCACCGCGCTGGCCAACGCCACGACGAATTGCTGGCCGATGATCCTGATTTCCGGCAGCTCCGAGCGGGAGATCGTCGATCTGGCGCAGGGTGACTATGAGGAGATGGACCAGCTTGCCATCGCACGCCCCTTCTGCAAGGCTGCCTACCGCCTGAATCATGCAGAGGATATCGGTATCGCCGTTGCGCGCGCCGTGCGCAGCGCCGTTTCGGGCCGTCCGGGTGGCGTTTACCTTGATGTTCCGGGCGCGGTGCTTGGACAGGTGATGGATGCCGTCGAGGGCGAAAAGAGCCTCGTGAAGGTGATTGACCCCGCGCCCCGCGCCACCCCGTCGCCCGATGCGGTGGCCCGCGCCATCGGCGTCATGAAAGAGGCCAAGCGCCCGCTGATCGTGATCGGCAAGGGCGCCGCCTATGATCAGTCCGACGATGTGATCAAGGAACTGGTCGAGAAATCCGGCTATCCCTTCTTGCCGATGTCGATGGCCAAGGGCGTTCTGCCAGACACGCATCCGCAATGCGCGGCCGCCGCACGGTCCTTGGTGCTCAAGGACTCTGACGTGGTGATCATGCTGGGCGCGCGGATCAACTGGTTGCTGAGCCATGGCAAGGGCAAGCAATGGGGCGAGCCGGGATCGAAGAAATTCATCCAGATTGACATCGACCCCGAGGAAATGGACAGCAACGTCGAAATCGCGGCCCCGCTCGTGGGCGATGTCGGCTCCTGTGCGCAGGCGCTCATCGACGCAATGGAAAGCGAAGGTATCGCGCCGCCGAAAGAGTGGCTCGACCAGGTGCACACCAAGGCCGTCGGCAACATGGAGAAGATGGCCAACAAGCTTCAGAACAACAACGATCCGATGGATTATTTCGCCGCCCTTGGCGTGCTGAAAGAGGCGATCAACACGCGCCCTGAAACCATCCTTGTAAATGAAGGTGCGAACACGCTGGATATGTGCCGTTCCATCGTCAACATCCACAAGCCGCGTCACCGGATCGACGTGGGCACGTGGGGTGTCATGGGTATCGGCATGGGGGCTGCCGTGGCCGCCGCCATCGAGACCGGCAAGCAGGTGCTTGCGGTCGAGGGTGACAGCGCGTTCGGCTTCTGCGGGATGGAGGTGGAAACGATCTGCCGCTACAATCTGCCGGTCTGCATCGTGATCTTCAACAATAACGGCATTTATCGCGGCGATGGCGAAAACTGGGGCGGCGGCGATGATCCGGCGACCACCGTCTTCGTCGAGGACAGTCGCTATGATGTGATGATGCAAGCCTTCGGCGGTGTCGGTGTCTGGGCGAAAAACCCCGACGAGCTGCGTCAGGCCGTGGAAGAGGCGCTGTCCTCTGGCAAGCCGACCCTGATCAATGCCGCCATTGACCCGGCAGCGGGCAAGGAAAGCGGCAATATCGGTAACCTCAACCCCTCCTCCGTGGTGGCGCAGGCGCGCTACCCGCAGGCCAAGAACATATAAGGCGGAGAACTCCAATGAAAGCTCTGGAAGGCGTCAAGATCCTCGACTTCACCCACGTCCAGTCGGGCCCAACCTGCACGCAGTTGCTGGGATGGTTCGGCGCGGATGTGCTCAAGGTCGAGCGCCCCGGTGTCGGGGACGCGACGCGCCAACAGCTCGTGGATGTGCCGGGTGCGGACTCGCTTTACTTCACGATGCTCAACCATAACAAACGCTCGATGGAGCTGAACCCCAAGACCGAGCATGGCAAGAAGGTCCTGACCCGCCTTGTCGAGGAATGCGACGTTCTGGTGGAAAACTTCGCTCCCGGCGCGCTGGATCGCATGGGCTTTTCCTGGGAACGTATCCAGGAGATCAACCCGCGCATCATCATGGCCTCGGTCAAGGGGTTCGGGCCCGGCAAATACGAGGATTGCAAGGTCTATGAGAACGTCGCGCAATGCGCTGGCGGCTCGGCCTCGACCACGGGTTTCCGCGATGGTCCGCCGGTTGTGACGGGCGCGCAGATCGGCGACAGCGGCACGGGCCTGCATCTGGCACTTGGTATCGTTACCGCGCTTTATCAGCGTGAAAGGTCGGGCCGTGGCCAGAAAGTGCTTGCGCCGATGCAGGACGGGGTGCTGAACCTGTGCCGTGTCAAACTGCGCGACCAGCAGCGCCTTCAGGCGGGGCCGCTCAAGGAATACAGCCAATATGGCGAGGGTGTGCCCTTTGGCGATGCGACACCGCGCGCGGGCAACGACTCGGGCGGTGGTCAGCCGGGCCGCATCCTCAAGTGCAAGGGCTGGGAAACCGATCCGAACGCTTACACCTATTTCATCACGCAGGCCGCCGTCTGGGGCAATGTTTGCGATGTGATCGGCAAGCCAGAGTGGAAAGACGCCGATGGCTACGCGACTCCGCCAGAGCGTCTGGACAAGATGAACGAGATCTTCGGCGCGATCGAGGAATGGACGATGACCAAGACCAAGTTCGAGGTCATGGACATCTGCAACCCGCTGAACATCCCCGTCGGGCCGATCCTGTCCACCAAGGAACTGATCGAGGACGAAGGGCTGCGCGCGACCGGCACCATCGTCGATGTGGACCATCCCGAGCGTGGCACCTATTCCACGGTTGGCTGCCCGATCAAGCTCAGCGACAGCCCGGTGGACGTGACACGCTCGCCACTTCTGGGTGAGCACACGCTGGAAATCCTGCAAGAGGTGCTGGGTTACCAGGGGGAGGAACTGGACGCGATCGTGGGCTCCGGCGCTGTCGGGGAACCCAAGCGCGCCGCCGCAGAATAAATTCCGCTCGTCAGAGCGGCACTTAAAACAAGGGACAGGTGGTGGTCCGGCCAAAGACCGGGCCGCCATTGGGAGGAGAAAATGCGTATTATCGTAATGGGCCAGCAGGCCTTTGGAAAAGACGCGCTTGCCAAGATCTTGGACGCCGGCACGGATGAGGTGGTGGCCGTCTATTGTGAGCCTGACAAGGATGGCAAGCCGGTCGACCCGATCAAGGAATTCGCGCTGGAAAAGGGCCTGCCCGTAGAACAGCCCGCGCATTTCAACGATCAGGCGGCGCTCGACACGCTCAGCGACTACACTGCGGACCTGATGGTCATGGCCTTTGTCAACGTCTTCGTGCCCGAGGCGGCGCGCGACACGCCCACACACGGCTCGATCTGCTTTCACCCGTCGCTTTTGCCTCTGCATCGCGGACCAAGCGCGGTCAACTGGCCGATCATCATGGGGTCTGACAAGTCGGGTTTCTCCTGGTTCTACCCAAGCGACGGTCTGGACGAGGGCGACAGCCTGATGCAGTGGGAATGCGAAATCGGCCCCGACGACACGGTGATCGACCTGTATTTCAAAAAGATCTACCCGGCCGCCATCGACAGCGTGCTGGATGTCGTGGATCACTTCCGCTCTGGCAATCCGCCGCGCATCGTGCCGGATGAATCGCAGGCCACGTATGAGCGGCGCTGCACGACCAAACACGCACGGATCGAATGGCACCGCCCTGTTCAGCAGGTTTACGACCTCATTCGCGGCACCAACCCCGCGCCGGGCGCGTGGACGGAATACGAGGGCAAGACACTTGGCATCTTCGACTGCGAAATGGTGCCGGGCGACGGCATCTCGGGCCGGGTGCGTGAGGTCACGGATGACGGTTTCGCGGTGCAATGCGTTGGCGGGCGGATCCTCGTGAAGCGTGTGCGCCCCGAGGGCGAAGGCAAGGCGGCGGCAGGCGAATGGGCGGCGAAAGCCGGGCTGGCCGCTGGCGCGACACTCGGAAATTAAGAAATATCACGGCGGGAGGACCAGTCATGAGCTACAAGTCAGATATCGAGATTGCGCGCGAGGCGTCGAAGAAGCCGATCCAGGCGATTGGCGAGACGTTGGGGATTCCCAACGAGCATCTTCTGCCCTACGGGCATGACAAGGCGAAGGTGAGCCAGCCTTTCATCAACGAGTTGAAATCGCGCCCCGATGGCAAGCTGATCCTTGTCACCGCGATCAACCCGACCCCTGCGGGCGAGGGCAAGACGACGACGACGGTGGGTCTGGGCGACGGGCTCAACCGGATCGGCAAGAAGGCGATGATCTGCATCCGCGAGGCGTCGCTTGGCCCGAATTTCGGGATGAAGGGCGGCGCTGCGGGCGGCGGA